>CAZGHS010000018.1:0-20380 GCA_964525495.1 uncultured Gammaproteobacteria bacterium | reverse complement strand
TGGATCTTTATACATACCTACGCATTGGGTTTATATATTCTCCTTATTAAGCTATTCTATTAACTATGCACAAAACCGAAAAAGTCGCCCTCATCATCGCCGGCCTGCTATTCTTAGGCATCGTAATCACGGGCGCATTTGTGCTCAACACACCAACCGAAACTGTAACCTCCTTTGAAGAATGCGAGAAAGCAGGTAACCCAATCATGGAATCGTATCCTCGCCAATGTAGAGCTAAAAATGGTCAAACCTTTATGGAAATTCTCCCCGACGAATCACCTCATGTTCTTCCTACAACCCCTCCAAACTCAAGTTCCAAACCATCGGCCTCACCTAATCAACCTATTACCATCAAGTCGTACTCTGGGATAGCCATATCCTTCTCTTACCCCAGCAACTGGGATCCAACCAATCAACCCCTCACACCAGGCACAGTAAAAGAAGTTATAAATCTTGGGATACCGGACTCAACCGATCACACTATTTCGTTTACACCGCTGAATTTAGAACGATCTTCAAGAAGAATCAGATATCACAATTGGTGACCATCAAGGCAAAAAATGGATACGACACGGTGAAGGATATTTTAGCTACGACTATTACACCAAGGATCCAAGTTCCGACGGATCATTTGGAGTTCATGTTACAACCTCAGAGCGAGATTCAGCGCTAGAAAAACAACTCGATACTATGGTTAAAACAATTAAATTTAAATAAGCTATACTAAAAAGATGGATCGATTCAAGATAATAACCATAATTGTATTAGTACTAATCGGTGTAAACCTTCTCGCGCTTAACTACACACTTTTTGCGAATAACAAAACCTCACAAAACACGCCAACGCAATCAACTCCAACACCCACTCAGTCAGATCAAACTCTGACACCTACACTAACTCCAATCGCCTGCGATGAAACATGTGTCAAAAATATAGTAAAAAGCGCAACGGCCTCAATTACCTTAGCGACAACCAGACCAGTATCACAAACCACAATTAGCAAGCAAACACCAACCAGCGCCCCAACTCAATCAAGAGAGTTCTTCATAGCAATCGGCAGTGGACAATCAGCGGGTTATGACTGGAGTGATTTACCTAACGCTGAGAAAACAATCAATCTGCATCAGTTCGAAAATATTAAATCTATTAATTTTGAAGCAACCTTCAGCGTTCCATCCTCAACAGGTATCGGTTATGTCAGACTATTTAACATAACCGACAGTCAACCTGTGATCGGATCAGATCTCTCCACGACTAGTGGATCCGCAACATTTCTTTCATCTCAAGCTCTCACATTAGAAGGCAGTAAGCTTTACAAACTTCAAACCAAACAATCAGAACGAAAGGAAGTAGTAGTCACACAATCTCGTATAAAAATCACAACAAACTAATTATTGCTCCCGAGCTACTTTCAAAGCTTTCGTCCACCACATCAAATGAGTAAACATACTTTCTAAAGCCTTCTGATACCGCTCCTCTTTTGGCTTACCCATCTCATCAAAAGCTTCACTCACACCACCTACATGCACTCCACCGCGCAAAGGAGCCATTTGTAATTCAATTGCAACTGTTCGTAACTCTTGCACCGCACGCGCTCCACCGATCGGACCACCAGAATAGCTCACTACTGCCATTGGTTTATTATTCCACTCTTTATATACCCAATCCAACGCATTTTTCAACACCGCTGGATATCCATGGTTATACTCAGGTGTCACGACAATGTATCCATCAGCCTTACCCACCAATTCTGCCCATGCTTTCCCTTCAGGGTGAGTATAATTTCCATTCAAATATGCTGGTGAAGGATTCTCATCAAAAAATGGTAACGGATGGTCAACCAAATCTACTAACTCAACACTAAAATCATCTTGCTTCTGTGCCTCCTCATGCACCCATTTTGCAACTTTATCCCCCTGTCGACCCTTTCGTGTACTGCCTAAAATAATCTGAATATGTGGTTTATTTGACATCAATAATCTCCTGTTTTTACTTATTTAATAATATTTCTAATCTAATTCTACTCTCATCACTTCATTTAGTAAAGTAGTTACAATAAGTATAGTAATATATCAAAAAGCATAGTATAATACTGCTACTATGAATGCAACACTACCGTGTCCAAATGGCGACCACAAAACCTGTGGCGTCACAAAAACAATTAAAATAATTGGGAGTAAATGGACAATTCTTATCCTGCACCAGTTCTTCGACAAGCCAAAACGCTTTGGAGAGCTCCAAAAAGCACTCGAGGGCATCAGTCCACGCACACTATCCCTTCGCCTTCAAGAACTCGAAGAGGACAACCTCATAACTCGCAAAGTCTTTGCCGAGATTCCACCGCACGTCGAATATGCTCTAACAAAAAAAGGACACTCCCTCAACGATATTATCTGCAAAATGCGCGAATGGGGCGAAAAGGAATAGACTATTCTACACTTCGCTCGACGAAATTAGAATCTACTCTTTCATATACAAATTTTGAGATTTCAGCAATAATCTTTGACTCTCTGTCGATAGCATCCCCACGAGTCATCACACACAGTAAATACGGTACGGTAGGATGATAAATTACCCCACAATCATGAAGTTGTGTGCCGCCTGTATCTTTATATATTCTCTCTCCAAATTTATGAGCTACAGTTATATTACCCGGCACTCCTTGGACTAATCCACTTGTGTAAGCAGTGTTACTTAATAACTTTAGAGCCTTTTCCGACATATCTTTATTAAGATACGAAGCATTATAAAGTATCCGAAAAAAACTAGCGTAATCTTTAACTGTCATATAATTTTCTGACACTGATAAATTGGGTAATCGTAAATTCAAATCACTATAAACACGATCATAGATTTTCTCATCAATCTCCTTCAACAAAATATACATAGCCTCATTATCCGAATAGACAATCATTCGCGTAATAAGCTCATCCAAAGTATAGGTAACACTTGGTTCAAGCCGCTCTGCAGGTTCTACTGTTTGAGCAGGCACCGAACTACCTGCCAGAAGTTCCGGAGAAAAAACAATTGTTCGAGACAAAAAACCAGAATCAGTCTCAGCTTGTTTAAACAAGGCAATCATCAGGGGAACTTTTAGTAAACTAGCGGGTGTAAAGGCAGCATTCTCATCTATTCCGTACCAAGGACCATTATTTAAATCACGAAAGTAAACTGATACTTCGCTATCTTTATCGTCTCGTAAAACAGCTGCAATCTTAGTCTGCAGCTCCGTCTTAAATCCCGAAAGTTCAGTTCGCACCATATCTTCGGAAGCTTCACATTCCAATAGCGGACTTATAAAAGTATAACCATGTTGTCGAACTTGAAGTTCAGAATAGCCAGTTTTTGTTATATTTGGAGAAGATCCAATAAAAGAGGCCAGTAGCTCATACTGCCACAAACAAAACAACACACCAACTAAGAAAAAAAGAATAGAGCTTATAAATATTGGCAACCACTTCATCTCTCAGTACATCATACAATATTTTGCAGAAGTCTATTCGAATTGACCAGCATACAGTATAATCTCACAACAATTATATGCAAAAAGTACTCGCCATTTTCGCCCATCCTGACGACGAAGCCTTCGGTCCAGGTGGAACGATTGCTCTTTGGGCAAAGCAAGGCAAAGAGATTCACCTTCTCTGCGCGACTAAAGGCGAAGCAGGTAGCTGTAATGAAGGACAACCAACAGGAACAATTCGAGCAAAAGAACTCGAGGCCTCAGCCAAAATCTTAGGCATTAAGTCAATTCAATTTTTAGACTACATCGACGGTGAAATTGGTAATATACAAATGGTCGAACTAGAAAAAATAATCACTCAGAAAGTTAACGAGATACAACCAGATACACTACTCACATTTAACTTAAATGGAGTCTCAGGGCATCTAGACCATATTGCAGTAGCATCAGCCGTCACTAAAAGCTTTCAGCGCAACCCAGTAGCCAAGCAAATCTACTATTTCACCGAAAAAAAGGAAATGTCCAACAGTGAAACAGACTACTTTGTTTACTTTCCTCAAGGCATCACTGAAGACCAAGCTGACACGGTGATAGATATCTCAGAAGTCTGGGATGTCCGTCTAAAAGCCATGTACTGTCATCAAACTCAAATAAACGATATTAAATGGATACTAGCAATTCAGGAAAAACTCGACAGAAAAGAATACTTTATGATTCTGGAGAAATAATCGAAAGATCACCTTTATCTAATTTACGAAAGCCACCTGACTTTAATCCATCAAGTTCAACTAACCCAATCTTAACGCGAATCAATTGTTTGACGAATAAATGCTCCTCAGCACACATCCGTCGTATCTGCCGCTTCTTACCTTCGTGCAAAACAAATTCTAACCAATAGTCAGCTTGTTCTGGTCTCAAAACTCGTACTTCACATGAAGCTGTTTTTCCGTCGTCCAACTCTATACCTGTTCTCAAATGATCCAACACACCATCGTTAATTCGTCCTCGTACCAACACATGATACGTCTTTGCCACTTCATGTTTCGGATGCATCATTGCATAAGCAAAATCCCCATCATTAGTCAAAATCATTAAGCCTTCGGAATCCTTATCCAACCGTCCAACAATAAAAAGTCGTTCCTTTGTTGGAACCAACGATAAAACAGTTTTTTCACCAAACCTATCTGTAGTAGTAGAAACATACCCTTGTGGCTTATATACAGCATAATATGATTTATCTACAACAATTCCCTGCGCTTTCTTGCCATCCACTTCAACTACATCTCGCGCAGGATCAATCTGTACACCGAGTTCCCGTACAACATCACCATTCACTTTGACCCGACCTTCCACCACAAGTTCATCGGCTTTTCGTCGAGAAGCAATTCCTGCTTGTGCAATATATTTATTAATTCTCATAACTCATATATCCTAGTATCTAGTGAAAACAAATATACGAATACTCATTTCGATCATAACTCTCATAACGAGTATACTCTGGATTCAGTCAATTCCACAGCTTCCCCAAAACTCTCAAGCACCTCTACGCCTCGTCAGTCAACTTATAGCATGTCTCACAGTTGTGTATATGGCGCTATCTCTTATTTTCTCAATGCGTATCGAGCTCCTCGACAAACTACTCGGAGGTCTGCCAATCAGCTACAAAATCCACGCATTCATCGGATCTCTTGCCTTCATCTTTATGATAGCGCATCCACTTTTACTCGTACTACACGCACTTCCAGATAGTAGTCGAGCATTCGGGTATGTATTCCCCGGAGGACGACTAGCTGCCAATTTGGGAATCTCAGCCGTATACATTGCAATATTCTCTTTTACCTTCATGACCTTCCTAAAAATACCCTACCAGCACTGGCTTACCACACATAGACTTCTAGGCATTAGTTTTCTACTTGGCGCGATCCACGCCTACCTCGCTCCAAGCAACCTATTTCGCTGTCCTTTTCTATCAGGCTGGTTAGCATTCTGGATCATACTAGGTCTTACTGGTGCGATTTATAGTATTCTACTATACCGCAGATTCGGATCACACTACCCCTACACAATCTCCTCAGTTGAAACACTCGGAGATATTCTGAATATCACGTTATCTCCTACCAAAACTCCGATAGAATTCACCCCAGGGCAATTCATTTATATACGCTTCAATACTGCACATCTCGGAAGTGAACTTCACCCGTTCTCGCCGTCTTCCACTGCGTTAGAACCTAATATTCGATTAAGCATCAAAAAAATTGGCGATTTCACACAAAAACTCCAAGAGCACCTTAAAATTGGAGATCCAACACAGATATACGGTCCTTTCGGAAGCTTCGGTCAAGAGTACACGACAGGCAAAAGTGACATGATCTGGGTTGGTGGCGGCATCGGCATCACACCTTTTTTAAGTATGCTACGTTTCGAATATATGGCACCTACAAACAAAAAAATCCTTCTCGTCTATTCACTCAACAAACCTGAAGAAGCCGTCTTCGACAAAGAACTTACCGAACTAAACAAAAAGCTCCCCAACCTTACCTATATAAAATGGATAGCAAATGAATCCGGATTTCTCACTACAGACATCCTGTTAAATAAATGGAAGGCACTACCTTCCTCTCCTTCACCAAAGATTTTCCTCTGTGGTCCGCCAGTCATGACGCAGGCCCTACTCAAACAGGCAATTGCCCTACACCTATCTCCGCAAGATATAATATTTGAAGAATTTAGCTTTATATAATGAAAAAAATCACACTAAGTACCATAGTAAAACTATCCTTAGTACTTTTCTGTGGCATCACGATAGGACTCGGTATAGTACAAGTAATTATGGGGATCTAATCCTTATAATAGCGATAAAACACGCGCTTTGCTAACTCCACCACCACCAAATAACCAACAACAATTCCAACCAGAGACAACAATACCCGTATATCAAGCTGTACAAATCCAAAATACTTCGCAAGTCCAGTAAACGGCATAAACCACCCAATCGCCACACATAGCAGTGTCGAAAGCAGCAACAATATATGTGGGCTACTCTGCAAAAAAGGAATTCGCTTAGTGCGGACAATGTAAATCACAAATGTCTGCGTTGCAAGCGACTCTAAAAACCAACCAGTTTGAAATGAAGCCTGCGGCAACTTAAATACCGAGAACAGCACAAAGAATGTCAGAAAATCAAATAACGAGCTGATTGGTCCAAATACATACATAAATCGCTTAATGTAAGTCATACTCCATCGACGAGGTTTCTCAATATACTCTTTATCAACAGAATCCGAGGGAATAGTAATCTGCGAAAAATCATACAGAAGGTTATTCAATAAAATCTGTATAGGCAGCATAGGCAAAAACGGCAAAAACAAAACAGCACCAAGCACAGAAAACATGTTACCAAAATTTGCACTCACACCCATTTTTATATACTTCAACGTATTCGCAAAAGTTGCACGCCCAAGCAACACACCATCTCTCAGTTCCCGCAAGCTATGATGAGTTAAAATAATCGACGCAGACTCCTTAGCTACATCTACTGCATTATTAACCGAAATTCCCACATCAGCCAATTTCAATGAAGGCGCATCATTAATACCATCCCCCATATATCCCACTACATGCTTATTCTGCTTCAAAACAGAAATAATCCTACTCTTTTCATCAGGAGAAAATCGAGCAAAAATTGTTGTCCGTTCCACCACCACACGCAACGCATCATCAGTCAACGAATCGATTTCATGCCCTAGCAAAACCCCTTTAACATTCAACCCGACCTCTTTACATATTTTCTGAGCAACTAGTTCATTGTCGCCGGTAATAACCTTAACCTCGATCCCCATCTGCTCCAGCTCTTCAAGCACAACTTTCACATCTTTTTTCGCAGGATCTAAAAACGCAACAAACCCCACCAAAGTTAACTCTTTCTCATCCTCCTTTGTGTACACACCGGCACGCTTAGAAATATCGCGCACAGCGACCGCCAATGCCCTATATCCATCCTTACTCAACGCATTGTACTGATCCAGCACTTGCTGCTTATGTTCCCCTTCTAGTGGCATACGAACCCCGTCCAGTTCGATCGAAACACAGGATTTCAAAACTTCCTCCGGAGCACCCTTAGCTATCAATTGCAGTTGATCAGACTTTTGCACCACAACACTCATCTTTTTTCGAACAAAGTCAAAAGGAATCTCATCCACCTTACGATACATATCTATCTGCACATGTTTAAAACGAATAACCGCATCATCCATTGGATTTTTAATTCCCGTTTGAAAATAGCTATTCATATACGCCGACTCGAGGACTCGCTCTGAATCGACACCATGCAAATCAACATATTTCACAAGCTCAATCTTATCCTGCGTCAAAGTGCCGGTCTTATCTGTACACAATATATCCATACTCCCAAAATTAGGGATCGCGCTCAATTTCTTTACAATCACACCCTTTTTAGACATAGCAACAGAACCTTTAGCCATAGTAATTGACATGATCATGGGCAGCAGTTCAGGAGTAAGTCCAACTGCTACAGCCAGGGAAAACAACAATGACGAAAACACATCTGCCTTCAACCAAGTGTTAAAAAGAAAAATAAATACGACGAAGAAAACAGTAATACGCAATATAAGAAGGCTAAATTGGCCCACACCACGATTAAATTCACTCTCCTCTGGTGCTTCTGCAAGTCGCGATGAGATCTTACCAAACTCGGTATAAGCACCCGTCTTAACAACTACAGCCTTCCCGGTACCCGTCTCCACATTACTTCCTGAAAAAATAATAGTATGAAGATCACTCAACGACAGCGCGCTGCCTTTCAATGCCTCAGTATGTTTTTCAACAGGAAACGATTCACCAGTCAAAGACGACTGGTTGGTAAAAAAGTCTTTTGCAGCAATTACACGAGCATCAGCGGGGACCAAATCACCAGCGTTTAATATAATTACGTCCCCCACACACAAATGGTCACTACGAATCTCTTTCTCTTGCCCATCACGCAGTACGGTAGCAGTTAATCGCATGTGATCTTTTAATTTCTGAGCAGCTTTATTCGCGCTATACTCTTGAAAAAAATTCAAAACAACACTCAAAAAAACGATCGAAAAGATAACAGCAGCATCAATTCGCTCTCCGAGTACAAAGGAGATAGCAGCCGCAACCAATAAAATTATAACTAAGGGGTTCTTAAAATTCGAAAAAAACTGCACAAATATATATGTTCGTTTCTCTTCAATCAATCGATTGTAACCATTCGCAAGTAGTCGGGATTCAGCTTCTTGTGATGATAGTCCTGTCTCAGAAGTTTGCAATTCTTCTAGCACATTCTCTACGCTGCCCTGTCCAAAATAAGATAGCTGTTTTTCAGTTATAGCCATAACTACTCAACCTCTGCTTCTTTTTCAGTAATCTCGCGAAAGCTTTTTTTATCTTCACTCACCGAATAAAAAGCCACCGGCATCGAAAGCTTCCTGGCAAATTCAATCTCTTTATATACACCATCAGAAATAGGACCAAACACCCAAAGTTCATCACTCCTTCGTATTAATTCGTTATTCGCCCGTATCAAAAACTCACGCTCAACAGTATCAAGTAAAAAATACGAATACATCATAAAAGCACAGGTCGGAGTAAATCCTTGTTCCAACACAAATTTAATAATATGCTCCCGCAAGTAGAAACTGCGCTTACTCATAGCACCAAATACAACTCGTTGTGGATCAAAAACCGATGGGGGCATAGCAATATAGTAACATGATAGAATAGAAACATGACACAAACCGCCACATTTGCAAACGGTTGTTTCTGGTGCACTGAAGCAGTCTTCAAACGACTCAAAGGAATTATCTCAGTATTACCCGGATACACTGGCGGTAAAAGAGAAAACCCTTCTTACGAACAAGTTTCATCTGGCGCTACCGGACACGCTGAAGCAATACAAGTAATATTCGACCCAGAAATAATTCAATATACTACATTACTCGATGTATTTTGGGCTACCCACGACCCCACTACACCCAATCAACAAGGCGCCGATGTCGGCACTCAGTATCGCTCAGCAATTTTCTATCACGACGACGAACAAAAAGCCGCAGCAGAGAATTCAAAGCAACACCTAGAAAACACAAAAAAATACCCCAACCCTATTATCACAGAAATAACGCCCTTCACAGCCTTCTATCAAGCCGAAGACTATCACGTAGATTTCTACGACCGCAACAAAAACTATCCCTACTGCAAGGTAGTAATCGACCCCAAAATCCAAAAACTCCTCAAAGAGTTCAAAAATAAACTTAAATAGCGATACTCGCACGAAAGAGAACGTTCAAAGAATCATCAATATATCGAATACTTTTTGCGTAAAGAAAAATGCATGTCTGAGCGAAGCGAGTTTGCATTTTTTAGTAAAAATATGAGAGATTATACAATTCTTTGCTGTGAACGTGTGTGAGTTCGCTATTTAAAGAGTTATTACTATCTAGAAATCATTGGAAGTGAAAAACTAAACCTCGACCCCTTCCCTTCCTCACTCTCCACCCAAATCTGCCCGTTATGTCGATCAATAATCGACTTACAAATGTACAAACCCAAGCCCGTACCACGAGATCCCTGCACCAAAGGGCCACCCACACGATAGAATTTTGTAAACAAATGTCCCAACGCAGCTTTTGGTATACCATACCCAGTATCCAAAACATGCACAATCACATCACTGTGCCCCAATTCCAAACTCACCTGCACCTGTCCATTCGGCTTATTATAATTAATAGCATTCGCTATTAAGTTGGTAACAACCTCACCAATCTTAAACGCATCAGCACGAATACGGGGGTATTCTTCTTTAGGATCTAAAAACGAAAGTTTAATCTGTCGCTGATTCGCCACTTCCTGAATATTATTCACAGATTGTTTCACAATATCTATAAGCGACACATCACTGTACTCAATTTGCAAAACACCACGCTCAATCTTAGTAACATTCAATAAGTTTTCAATATGTCCAGATAACTGATCAGAACTCAACATAACACGAGTAAAAAAGTCCTTCTCTTCGTCATTCAACTTTTCACCAACAGTTTCATTCAACATCGACAAATATCCTTTTATCGAAGTCAAAGGTGTACGCAACTCATGCGCCGCCATAGATACGAAATCAAGCTTCATATTCTCAAGCTCTTGCTCTTTAGTAACATCTTCAAAAGTAAGCAAGTAGCGGATAGTACTTGATGCGCTCAAAGAAATATAGGCAACCTTTAAATCAACTGTCTTAGGGTCGATCGCATTAGTAAAAATCGAGCATCGAGTAGGCTCAACCTCAGCATGAGGGTCCGATGCAATAGAATCAATAGCAACAATCTCTCCCTGATTCTTCAAAAACACCTGCTTTTCCAAAACATCTCCCTGTATATCTGCCGCTCGTATTCCAGTAATTGTCTCTGCTGCACGATTAAAAATAACAACCTTATGCTCTGAATCAAGCGCAATAACACCATTCGCGATGCTCGCAAGAATAGTAGACAAAGCATTCTTTTTAGACTCAGACTCATCTCGCTCAATCTGCAAACGCTCTTGCGATGCTTTCACGGTCTGAGCCATCTGGGTATACGAATCAGCAATAGTTTCAAGCTCATCACCAGTTTTTAATAATATTTCACGATCAAAATTACCACGCGAAATCTCAGTGATACCCTCAAGCAATTGCTGTAACGGTACAGTAACTTTTCCAGCAAAATATAAAGACAAAATCAACGCAATAACCAAAGGAACAATAAACAAACCGGCTGCATAGCTCTGAATAGTATTAATTTCTTCCGAAAGCTCCTCTACCGGTTGTTCAGCTATTACGAGCCAAGAGTTTCTCCGAATGGCATGATAGGCGCCATTCACCAAAGTATTATCAATACTCTTTTGGTTCTCCATCCATTGGGTTTGAGCAACTGGTGCTGACGTATTCGAACGAACCGCCAAACTTGCACTCGTAGAAGATTCCTCAGGAATCTGTAAACCAATATTCGAACGATTAGGATAGGATAAAACTCGACCAGTTCGATCCACAATGTATACGTATCCTGTTTTACCAATCCGCAAAGAATCAACGTTTGCAAACAACCTCGTCATATCCACTTCGCCTATCAAAAATGCACGGAAGTCTTCTGCATCACGCTGCAAAATACTTCCGCTAGACAAAGTACTCAAAGAACTCAGGTCCTTAGGACTCTCCACAGGCACAGCAATAGTAATCATCGGCTTATTATCCTTGCCCAACACCACCGGACCGACATACTCCTGGCCAAACCGAAAATTAGCTACCTTAAATGCATCACTTTGAGAAAGATCCCGGAGTTCTCCATCCTTTGGTGTACGAATAAGCTCTTTACCATTCGTATCAACAAAGGACAACGAAACAATATCCGAATCCTGCGCCATTAAATTCTGCAAATCCAGCTGAATCAACGCAGCATCTCCGCTCAACAAAGCTGCGCCTTGTGAGTGAGACAGAAATGCCAACATCTTACTATCGATAAACCCGTCAACTTGAAGCGAAACCTGCTCCACGGCCAACTCAATATACTCCCTCGTACTCGTTTGAAGAGCAGAGCGAGCATTAAAAAACCAGAAAATATTAATAACCACAAATGAAAATATCAGCACCAAAGCCGTAAAGAAGATAAACTTCTCTCTCAATTTCATTTGAAAATTAAAAAACCGCATAATTAGTCCTTTAGACACTATCTATAGTGTAGGAATAAACTCAACATGATGTCTAGAGGAGCAACAAACCACGCACACTAAAGTATCCTATAGCTTGATAAAATTACTCAAATGAAGTAAAATACCTGCACTGATCTAACAAGCTGACCAGTCTAACTGATCAATCCTTGTTACCAGTACGTTCAATACGGCACTTTTACGTCTTTGTTGATGCAATCTTTAGTGAAAGGCAACGACCGTGTGCTTTGGATGTATCGGCAGGGTCATCACAGCGATTATCACACTTGTGATGGCCGGACTTGTGTACCTCATCGCAACATTCGGCGGACCCGGAATCATCGAATGGATTGGACAACAACTCATATCCATAATTCCAATCCTAGCTCCAGATCCTGAAAGCGCAGCGACTCAACGGTTCTTTGGATCAGTAGTCTTACTACTACTACCGGGGATTCCACTATTGATTCTGCTCGCCAGCCTTACTCAAAGACGTTAGCTCATGCCACCCGTCTCTCCTCGCGAGATAGTGTTACACAAAATAACACCACGCTATCTCGCGAGTCTTTCCATACTTTTTCCGAAAAATCAACTTGCTTTATTATCACAATATATTATAGTATTGATATATGAATACTACAGATTTCAAAACATCTGACAAAGAAACGTTCTATCGATATGCCTTACAAAAAATATTCTCCAGCGAAATCCCTGCTCTCGTAGGTGGTGGGTACGCTTTCAAACAATATACCGGACTAAAAAGAGACACAGCTGACCTAGACATTTTCTGCAAAGCTGGGGACTATCCCCGCCTCATGAAATTATTCATGGAAGAAGATTTTCCCAGCGGCGTCGAGGACGAACGTTGGATTGGAAAAATTTATCAAGCAGAAGGTCGAGATGAACACATCGACTTCATTTTCAATACAGTTAACGGTATCTGCGCTGTCGACGATCTTTGGTTTGACCACGCACAAGAAACAACCATCTTCGATACAAAAGTAAAACTCATTAGTCCAGTTGAATACATCTGGGGTAAAATATTTATGTGGGATCGCTACCGTTACGAAGGCGCCGATGTGAACCATGTCATCCTCCATGAAGGCCAAAATCTTGAATGGAAACATCTCCTCTTCCGCATGGAACAACACTGGCAGCTTCTCTTCTCACAAATTCTAAACTTCCTCTTCGTATATCCATCCGAGAGAGAAAAAATCCCCCAATGGCTACTCGACGAACTATCAACCAGACTCCAACACCAATTTGAATTACCGATTCCAGAAACCAAAGTCTGTCGTGGCCCACTCATTTCACAAACACAGTACGAAACAGAGATAACCGAATGGGGATATAAAGTATTAACCTACAGCACAATATAATATGGCACCTAAATCAAAAAAAATTAAAATCGCAGCGTTCGGAGACATTCACATCAAATCAACTGATGAAAATAACTACAAAGATCTTTTCAAAGAAATTTCTATTCACTCCGACATCCTCATCCTCTGTGGTGACCTCACAGATACAGGATCAGTTACAGAAGCACAAATCCTCGCTAACGAACTCACATCCTGCACAGTCCCAGTGGTAGCTGTCCTCGGCAACCATGATTATGAACAGGATCAGCAAGAAGAAATTAAAACAATACTTCGTTCACAATACACATTCATACTCGATGGCGAATCCACAGTCATAAAAGATATTGGTTTTGTAGGAATAAAAGGATTCGGCGGAGGTTTTGGATCGCACATGCTTTCCTCTTGGGGTGAATCCCAAGTCAAAGCATTTGTTCAGGAAACAGTCGATGAATCTCTAAAGCTAGACAGTTCACTCGCTCGCCTCAACACCAAACATAAGATTGTAATACTCCACTACGCCCCCATAAGCGACACAGTCCAAGGTGAATCAGAGCAAATCTATCCATTCCTCGGATGCTCTCGGCTTATCGAACCTATCAACCGGCGCGAAGCCACTGCAGTCTTCCACGGCCACGCCCACAACGGCACGCTCCAAGGAAAAACCTCGACAGATATCCCTGTCTTCAACGTTGCTCGCCACCTTCTTTTCAAAAACGGTTACAACAAAGGCTACTATATATATGAAATTGAAAATAGCTAAGCAATTTTCCAACGCTTCAATTGAGGAATATTTTTAGTAAACAAACCAGCTAAAAAGCCAGGATAACCCATCTCTTGAAGTTTACCTTTTACTAATTGCTGCATCTGAGGAAGAGTAATATCTGGATCAGTAAACGCACCATTTTGGTAACACTTGCTACAATACTCAGTACTTAAACTGCCGTCACCATTACTACCGCCACCTTTTTCATCTTTCGAAAGAGGCATTCCACAACTCTGGCAAAACGGTCCTTTAGGTCCAAACATATAAGAATAGTATAGCAAAGACTACAAAATACGAAAACGGCGCTTGTAAGCAAAAGTGATGAAGAGAAAAATTCTCTGCAACAATCAATTGCTACAAGCGCCAAACCCCCAAACTGAAACAACAGCTAATCTGTGACTTCTACATTGCCAACTCCTCTACTAAGACCCAAAGCAAAAAAAGTTCCCGTAGTAAATCGTACTTTCTTACCAACAACTATTTTCTGGGGAGAGTCGTTCAACGACAAAAGTACGAACGTCACGGTCTCCCCAACCCAATCACCGTTAGATGCAATGATTTCACCAGAAAGGCCATCCCACTTTGAAATGGTCCCTTCAGACGGCGGAAAGTCAATCATCATCATAGCATGCTCCTTCAGCTATAAAAGGTGCAACAAGATCACTACTCTGAATAAAGATAGCCTCTATTTGAATAGGATCTAACCTTATAATTATACTATAAGTCTACATAAAAATCAAGTAACTGAGGTCAAACTAGATCTTCTTAGGGTACAAAACAGACAACAAAAGCGACAAACCAAGCGCAAACATTATCACCGCAAATGAAGCTAAAGACGAAATATGAATATCAAAAATACCCAGAAGCATCTTCGCCCCTATGAAAATGAGTATAAAAGATAATCCTTTTTGCAAATGATGAAACTTATGCAAAACGCTCTCAATCAAGAAAAACAACGCCCGCAAACCCATCACAGCAAAAATATTTGAGGTAAACACGACAAAAGGATCCTGAGAGATCGAAAAAGCCGCAGGAATAGAATCAATCGCAAAGATAATATCTGTTGTCTCCACAAGCAGTACGATCATAAACAAAATCGTAAAATGCCACTTCCCCTGCTCCTTTACAACAAACTTCCCATTATGATGATTCGTCGTAAACGGCAGATACCGCTTCGCTAATTTAAAAACCTTATTCTTCTCAAAATCTACATGCTCTTCTTTCTTGTCCTGAAACAACTTAACGCCGGTATACAAAAGCACCGCACCAAACACATACAGTACCCAGTGAAATTGATTAATCACATAGGCACCCACCGTTATAAACAATCCGCGGAACACAATCGCGCCCAAAATTCCCCAAAACAAAACCTTATGATGATACTTCTCTTCTAACTTAAAGAAGCTAAACAAAAGCATTATGACAAACAAATTGTCCACAGAAAGCATCTTCTCAGTCACATACGCGCTCATAAACTGAGCTGCTAACTCTCGACCCATAAACAAGAAAATCAAAAACCCAAACCCAAACGCAATCGCTACCCAAAACAGCGACTGATACAAAGCAGCTTTCGCTTCAATCCTATGATCCTTACGATTAAAAAAACCAAGATCCGCAATCAAGAAACCAACTATCACTATTGCGAACAAAACAAACAGAGAATTTTGGATATCCATAAGACCATAGTATATACTAAAACAGCTCCCGACCCTAATCGAGAGCTGCTTAATCAAGAAGATTCATTCCTAACTATTGATCTTCATCATTTTCATATGACCTGGACCACCCTTGCCCATACCTCCTCTAAGGTATTGCAGGTCAATATTATTCTGTGTCGCCCATTCTTGGAGTGCAGCTCGCTCTGATTTCATTGCTGCTCTTCGCTCTGCTTCTGTTTTGTCTTTCATTGCTGCCATTTTAGCCTCCCTTTCTGCCATTAATTCTTTTCTCTTAGCTAAAATAAGCTCTTTCTGAGCCTCTGTAATCTTTCCATCAGTTACTGCCTGACTAAGATACTCAGTATATTTTACTTCCATCTCTGCATGTCGTGCAGCATGCTCCTCATCAAATACTTTCTGCACTTCATCTTTATTTAAATTAAATTTGTCAGCAATTTTCTGAACTATCGAAGAAGTTGAAGTACCTGTTTCCTGAGCAAACGCTTGCGCAGTAGTAAAAAGTCCAACTCCTGCAATAGCCATAACTAAAGCTGAAATAACTATTTTTTGTTTAATTGGTGTAATATCTATCACCTCCTTTCAATGATCTAAATATATAGGATCATCCTGAAAGGAGTCTTAAAAAAGAAAATGATATAATCCCTTTTTATTACTACTTTTGCCCACAAAAATTATGTTAACCACAAACCAGCTAAACAAAAGATTACTAGATACTCAGTATGCAGTCCGCGGAGAAATAGTCGCTCGAGCTCAAATCCTCGAAAGCCAAGGTAGAGAAATCATCTACTGCAACATAGGTAACCCTCAAGCGCTCGGCCAACTTCCCCTCACATATATCCGCCAAACTCTCTCCCTCATCGAGTACCCAGAATTACTCAAAAACCCCATCACACGAGCTACATTCCCCCAAGACATAGTCACACGAGCAGAACAAATACTAGACTATCATCCCTACGGTACTGGAGCATACTCACACTCAACTGGTATTACTTTCATCCGCCAGGCAGTAGCAGACTTTATTTCCCAAAGAGACGGAGCTCCTATTAACAAAGATCACATCATTCTTACTGACGGTGCCAGCAAAGGCGTCCAAAGCGTTATTTTTGCCCTACTCAAAAACCCAAACGATGGAGTTATGATCCCAATTCCTCAATACCCACTGTATAGCGCTACTCTCACTCTCTACGGTGGACACCAAATCCCATACTATCTCGACGAGGAAAACAAATGGAGCTTAAACGAAAAACATCTCGAGGAAAGTATCCAAGAAGCACATAAAAACAATATCAATCCAGTCGCTATCGCAGTTATTAACCCTGGAAATCCAACAGGTGCAGTGCTTTCAAAAGAAAATATTGAAATGATCATCCGTTTTGCAAAAAAGCACAACATTTCAATCTTAGCTGACGAGGTTTATCAAGAAAACATTTACGGAGAAGCACTCAACTTTCACTCATTTGCAAAAAGCATGCATGAAATAGACGAAAACGATGTGACACTTTTCAGTTTTCACTCTGTATCCAAGGGATATTTAGGTGAATGCGGTCACCGTGGCGGCTATGTCGAATTCCGAAACATCGATCCTGATGTACTCGATCAATTCATCAAACTCCAGTCCATCAACCTCTGCTCAAATATTTCTGGTCAACTCGTCACTTACTTAATGATCACCCCACCTCGCAGTGGTGAAGAAAGCTACGAACTCTTCGCTCAAGAAAAAAGCACAATTCTCGACTCTCTCCACGAACGCGCTAAACTTTTAGCTGAAGGCTTAAACGAAATTGAAGGAGTATCACTAGATCTCCCTCAGGGAGCTATGTATGCTTTCGTAAAATTCGAACTTCCAGATACTGAAGATATGAAGGATCTCACACATGAAGCTCGCATAATGCACGATGCAAAACGAAATGCTGAATACTGTCTCAAACTTCTCGAAGAAACAGGCATCTGCGTTGTTCCAGGCTCAGGATTTGGACAGAAACACGGAACATTTCACTTCCGTATCACATTCCTTCCACCGAAGCGCCAACTAGAACAACTCGTAAAAAGTTTCAAATCATTCCACGAGAACTACACAAAATCTGCGTAATCGAACACAAAAAAGGCACTCACCCACTTATGGGAGTGCCTTTTTAATATCTTCAAAAATATTTACTGATCCTGATACTTCTTCATCTCTTCCATCATTTTCTTCTGATCTTCAGCTGACATACTTCCACCCTGCATCTGCTTCACTGAATCCATCATCGCATCCATATCAGTAAACGTAACATCCCTTGGTACCACAAATGAGTTATCGGCAACGACTCCCTCATCGCAAGTATAGGTATAACCCAAATCCTGGTAGCTCTTCTCCACTTCTTCTTTTGTAAAATCCTGATACTGCTGAGCTGATCCACTTGGCATAGCTGCCAAACTCATCTTCACACCTTTTTTATCTGCATCATTCCAAATATATACAGATTCCCCATCATTCACCATATATCCAGTACCCTTACCACCTGACAGTGCAGCACCGCTTGCTTTAGATTTTGTACCCTTCATCTCAAATACAATGGTGTCATTAGTATCTCTCTTCACCATCTCACACTTCACGGAGGTACCATTCGCCATCGCTTGAGCAATCCGCTGCTGATTAGTAATCACTTCCTTACGAACAGGCTGATCAGAAACATTCTGCTCCACACCTGGTTCAGGAGAATTCTGTGCAGCAGGTTTTGTACAACCAGCAAACACAACAGCTAAAACAATAAGGGAAAGAGAGAAATATTTTTTATTCATATACGCGCATTGTACGCCTGAAACGTCACTTATTCAACTGAGAACTTAACTTTCATCTCCCAGCTCTCACCGAACTTTATCCACACAGGATCCTTATCTATAGAATAATTCCACCCCACTATCGGCTCTATACATATAAAATCAAAATCCTGGTCGCGCACAGGAGTCAGTGACCACACCACCACATGCTTCACCACCGGCACGATAGAAGCATCCTCAATCACCACTTTTTTATCAGGCAAACAAACTACAGCTTTCTTTGAAAAATCATACACATTATCTGGAGGAGCTGTATCCCAATCAAACTCTGAAGCAACAAAATTCTCAACTCCTTCAATCTTCACATTCTTTTTCTGCTCATGTTCAATTGCCCAATACGGATGCAAACCAGGCGAAATCGGCATCTCGACATCGCCAAAATTCTCCACCATCAATGAATAAACCATCTCGCCTTCTGACCCAATCTCTACTTCAATCCGTGAAATAAAATCATAAGGGTACCATGCCCGTACCTCAGCATTTACTTCATCAGCTCGTAACTCCATTACAACACGACCACTACTCTGCTCTATCACACTCCAAACGCAATTCCGACCAAATCCATGTTGTGGCCACTTTTCAGCCTTTCCAAAATATGGAAACAAAACAGGAATACCACCACGCTTCTTCTCACTACCCACATACAATACATCTACCCACTCTTCACCACGTTTCGCCTGCCACGAAGTCACATACCCACCATCAGGATTAATCCCAATACGAGACGCTTCATTTTCTAAAACAAATACATCAAATTTCATATGCTTTTAAAATATATCCCTGTACATTAGGAGGGAACTCCATCTGCTTTACTTCTTCAATTCCCACCCATTTACAATCTATTGTATCCTCTAATGCCTGCGCTTCTCCAGACTTATATTCACATTTAAAAACTAAAACAATAACATGCTGGTCATTTGATTCTCGAATAAATGTATTATTTGTCACCAGCTGCACTCGCTCCTCTATCTCCACACCTGTCTCTTCCAAGATCTCCCGCGCCAAAGTCTTCTCTACAATATTAAATACATCTCCATCAGTACGTTCAATTTTACCACCGGGCACTGTCCATCTTCCAGGCATATGTTTCTCTTCCATACTACGCTGAGAAACAAGCACTCGATCGCCCCTAAAAACAACGCCATTTACCAAAACTGAATGCAGAGTACTATCCATAAATTGATTATACAAGAAAGGCGCGGAGCTGCTTGAATATCACGTTTAAAGCTGTATAATGCCTAAACCATGAAACAAGACAAATCCAGACTCATCAAGATCTCTCAAAAAATAGACACTCATCAGTCTTTAACTCCCGAAGAGATCACATATTTCCTTCAATTCGAGAAAACTGAAAAAGACAGCACAACTATCGCTATCTTGAAACAGGCAGCGCTTCCTGCATCACTCGCACTAGGATTTTTCTTTGCCGCCTTCCCAGAAACCTTCGACAATTTCGTCTCTCACCTACCAAATTGGACTAACTTATCACCTCAAATGCTAGCCGGGGTAGACTACCTCTGGAACTTATTAAGCGACCCAGTCGAAAAAGCCAACATCGTCTATCACATTCCCAACCTTGTCCTCTATT
>CAZGHS010000017.1:0-20497 GCA_964525495.1 uncultured Gammaproteobacteria bacterium | reverse complement strand
GAAGTCGTAACAAGGTATCCGTACCGGAAGGTGCGGATGGATCACCTCCTTTCTAAGGAGTTATGAGGCTCACGATTGCCTCTAGAGTGATTTTTGTTAGAGCTTTCACCAAAATAAAAGCTCGAGAAAAGGCAAAATACGTCGCATTTTCTAAAGTCCTGCTCGGACAATTTTATAGAGTACTTCCTATCACTTTTTAGTTGCTTAAGGCACTATATATTAAAAATTTACTCCTCGTTTGACGCGAGGAGTTTTTTGGATATTTGGAGGTTTTTATGGCTGGAAAAACGCCTGAACAAAGCGAGGGAGATCAGATGCGGAGTAAATTAACGGAAGTTTTGATGGAACTGGCAGTTAGGTCGGGTGACGAACAGCTTATTAAACAAGCTCATAAAATTAGTCACAAAGCAAAAAAAGATTCTAAGTATCGTAGAACATTAGGAAGAGCAGCAGAAGCTGCGGTGCTACTGTTTGTTGAGGATATTAAAGAAGAGGTACGGCAAGAACAAGAAGCTAAGAAACGACGAAGAGCAGGGAGTAACTAATAAAAGGCAGCCGAAGGGCTGCTTTTTTGTATCGGTTGCTGATAAATATATCCTATCTTTGACTATCACATGGGATGGATTTTTAGAATTTTTAATTTGGTGCTACGAGCTGTTTTATTTTCTCCTAATTTTGTACTATATTTGTATCTATGGAAGATCAGTTAGATACTATTACTATGCCAGCTCCTGTGGAGTATGTTGTGCAGAATTCTGTTGTGAAATCTTTTGATTTTGCGACAATGAAGGATGATGTTAAAGCTATCTTAGCCGGGGATGAAGCGCGAAAGTGGCTTGGTGAACCTTTGTCTGATGATACATTGGATATTTTAGCGAAGGGTGCGTATGGTTTTCGAGCTTTTGGAGTTATTGATCAGTCAGGTGGTGCAGAAAAATGTGTAGGGTTTATATATTTTTCTCCGGCACCTTTTGAGGAACTAGCGACGGTGATACACGGTGTATCGCCTGATGCGGGTCGAGCTGTGACGGCGACGTTTGTCAAAGGATCTGACGCTCCTAGGGGAGTCATGTCTCGAGCGATGGAGGATGCTTGTAATGCTGTGGTGAATGGACGGGCTGATATGTGCGTGACTGCGTTTGTTGCAGAAGATAATGTGGCTTCAAGGAGATTTTTAGAGAAAAATGGATTTGTGGATGTAGGTGTGTCGACTGTTGAGGATCATGAAAAAGATCGGGTATATGTGCGTAAAAACTAAGGAGGCAGTACACAAGGGTAGATGCAAATTTGTAATTGCATTTGTGTACTGCCTGCAGCGGTGCGGGTTATTTTCCAGTCATTTCAGGTGGAAGCGGTGTGTTGGTGACGGTGTAAAGATGTGTCCTCGCGCGAGCTACTCCCATACGGTATGTGGTTAGTTGGCCAGGGTTCAGATCATTTTCTGATCTAGCATCATATTGTGCTAGTAGCCTCCGTCTGATATCGTCCATCGCAGTTTGAGCTTGTGCTGGAGTAAGAGGTACGCCGGCTTGGATGACCTGATTCATAATTGGCGTAAATTCTCTCCTCGTTGGTTCTGGCCCACTTGCGTCTCTTTGATTTCCCATCTTTGTTCTCCTTGATAATTGGATTACAATCGCATGCTGTAAAGGAACCATTTTTTGTCCTACGAGTTAGGTCGAAACCTAACTGTCGAACTTAAAATACATAGGCTTATAGCATATGTTGGAGGGATTATAACACATTTTATGGAATTTTGTAGTGGGCAAGGGTTAAATCAAAGAAAATCCCTTTGACTGGGGATAAACTATGTGATATATTCGTTTGAAATACGCTTTTTTCAGCTAGAAAATGTGCGTGTTTTCGTAAACTTATAAGCAGCTATTCAGCTGTGTTCTTTAACAACTCGCAGAAAATCGTATTACAGGGACGGTATCCCATGCTTTGTTTAAGGCAGTGGATATCGTCCTTGTAATGAAGTGAAAGGAGTATCAGAACTTACGCGCATGCGTTGGAAGACGAACGGAAAGAAAGGGGTGGAAGCAATGCCAGGTAGATTTGATGATCACAGAATACCCCGTCGTAAGATTGTTGGTCGAAACAATCAGCCGCCGCCAGCTAATCTGCCATCGTATCCACGAGTTCCTCACATCGTGACGCCTCCTATCTTGCAGCAAGCTGTAACCCTCCGGGTTATGCTTCAGAGTGCAAGATCAAGGAATAGTTACGCTGAGCTGGGCCCGTTTTCTTTTCAGTCTGTGCCGAGTGTTCGCCAGCTTGTGGCACGGCTTGTGGCAGGTGGTCATTTGACCACTGAGGATTCGTCTACGGTAAAGGTGTTGCATGGAGTTCGGCGTTTACAGCCGAACCAATACCTTGTAAAAATGAACGTAATTCATATTGAGCGTTAGTGAGAATTGGTTGGTAGCCGTGATTGGAGCATGAAACTGCTTTGATAGCGGCTACCGCGTATTCATTTGTTTGGCAAATTTATTTTTCTGCGAGTTGTGTTTTTTATTTCACCTAATTTTATATAGAAAAAGACCACCCAGTGACACATTTAAATCCAAATTATTTAGCTCGCTACTGCGAGAAAACAAATTGATTTTATTTGTTTTTTGTCACCAAGTGGTCAACGATTTTTACTCTAAAACAGCATCCATAGGAGATAAAAAAGTTAATTTTTATCTTATTTCTTTCTCTTAACTGCATGGGTAGCAGGGGGTGGGCCCTGCTGGGATCAGATATGGCTAGCGACGCATGGGGTGGTTGCCGCTCTGCGCGCCGCGGGATCGTCGATTCGGATCATTGCCAGCACCAGCTGCGGCCTCATGTCGAGCTGCCCGTTGCCTGTGCGGTGCGCAATGCGTTCCCTGGCTCGCAGGAAATTTTCGTTTGCAGCCGTGCCACGCGCAGGTAATCAGCTCCTCTTGAACGACCGTCGATGCCTGTTTTCCTGTTCCGTTCTTTGGCATTGAATGCTCCTTGATATCATCAAAAAGAAGTATCCGACACGACTTGAACATTCCCGCATGCATTGTAACGCCCACCCCTCGTTACTTTTTTTATGAAAAAATTGTGTTGTGCATGCAAAGAGTCGAGGGAGATAAACGAGTTCTCTCACTGGACTCTTTGCATGTTGGGTGGAAATGGATAGTGTTTTAAAGTACTTATGATTAGATACGATCGTTAAATACGTATATTTGGATCATGTCTAACGTTGGGTGTTTATATCAAAATAGGTGCTTTCGTGTCAAGACTATATTTTATGTTATAGGTTTAGTTGTGCAATGACCTGGGCAATCAGGCGTTGTGCCTAAAGGAGTGCCCCTATAGAGGTTTTCAGGACTACGTCCTTGAGCACATTCGAGCTTAATAGTATGCAAATTGGGTAGGTATGTATCTGGTGCGGATAGTACTCGGAAATGAATACATTTTGTACAGTATTCTTGTTCGAGTATTCGTTGTTTTAAGGCAGTGGTGTCTTGCGTTTCTACGTGAATTCTATGGTGTTTCTTTGTAGCTCTTTGTAGTCGTTCTCGCAAATATCCTCGGGCTGTTTTAATGGCAACTTGCTTAAACGGACCTTTATTTTCCGGATTCATGGGTAATTCAGCCTAAACTTTATAGTAAGGGTATAGAGTTTTATTTTAATACATTATAGGCTTGCATTTGAGCCTATAATATGGTAGAATACGCTATTATTCCGAAAAAGAACCGCAATGTTTAAATTGAGGTAGGACTTTTCGTAATATATCGCTCTTGGCACACTTTATCTTTGTATCAAACTGTATCAGAATCTGCTGCTTTCAAAGCGGAAGGGTATGATAGCATAAAAGGATAGAGTGTGTCAAGAGGGCACTTTAACAGAATGGTTCTAAAATTCATTAGTTTAAAAATGAGTTTATTTTTTGAAATTTAATATCTCTTTCTAATATTGTACACTCCTTTGATTTCCTTGGCACCGTTTTCTCCTTGAGCTTATTGAGGGGAGGAGGGTGTCAAGGAATTGGTTAGTTTACGCAGTAGACAAGGAGAAGCAACAATGCCAAGTACCAGAAAAGCTAGACTTGCTGCACAAGCAGCCGCTGAGCAAGCGGAGCAGCAGCAAGGAGGCGACCCAATGGTTGGAGCTATGTACGCGCAAGCCGCAGCAGCAGATAGATCTGCAGGGGCTCAAGAAGAGCTTGCCAACGCGGAAAAACTTAAAGCTCAAGCTGCCCTGATTGCTGCACGAGCGAAAGAGGCGAAGGCACGGTCCAAGTATCCCGAGCAGTATGCGGTTTGGGATGCAGAGGGAGTGCCGGAAAGGCATCAAATAGCAGACGAGCAGGCGCAGCCCGATCGTTTGGGTAATGCCTTAAATGCCGCGCGATCGGCCGCAGCATGGGTTCGTGGATTCCGTAGACGTCGTCAGGATAATCGACCTACGGAAATTGATCCAGATCACAAGCCACGTAGGCCGATTTTCATCGATCCGGTAGGAAAGTTGAATCCAGGACCTGCAGAGGGTGCGAAGGCACTGCCGGCTCCAGAGGGAAGAACTTCTGTGGTTCGGCTTGTTGGTGACGGTGACAATGGTTTCTGGATTTTCGTTACCTTCTTGCCCCAACACATCTGGACGCTGATCGATGGCCGATACGATATCTCACCAACGCAAGGCGGCTTCTACATAGGACAATTTAATAGTGGTGCGGCTTTTCCTTCCAGACAAGCTGCGGTCGTTGTAATTCGGGAACTTGGACTTACAGCTCAACAATAGAGGAGGACTCCAATGACTCAGATCGCAGGCGGGATTAGCTGGCTGATCGTCAGTACCGTAACATGGTTGTTTGCCCTATTTCTTTTGGTCATGCCTTTCACTAAATGGGGCTCAATGGCCATAGAAATTCGAGGAAACGGTCAGACGGCCAAAGGG
Source organism: uncultured Gammaproteobacteria bacterium (assembly GCA_964525495.1). GTDB lineage: Bacteria > Patescibacteriota > Microgenomatia > JALYQM01 > JALYQM01 > CAZGHS01. Next base: position 15,579 of record CAZGHS010000017.1, on the reverse strand, counting down.
AAGACATCCCAGGACCTGACTACCTCGATTGCAACAACGCTTCTCTTGACGGCGAGTGTTTTCGTTCCATGGGCATGGCTTGGCTTGATTGTTGTAGTGTTGCACATTTTTCTGCAGTACTACTTTACTAGCCAGCTTCATGATCCAGCCACCGAGTCCTTTATTGGTAAGCTGATTCGTAACTATGCGAATGATATCGCAATGACAATGACGATCAGCTTTGGCGTGTATCTGATGGTTCTTTTGATGGGCGGACGTGCGCTAGTTGTCGAGATTTGGATCTACTTCAGTGGCCTGGGGATCACTTCGGATGACTTCGTGAATAACTTGTGGGCAGACTTTTCCCTAGGTTTTCGCGAGCATCCTACTGTCGTTCTTCTCACGGCTGCTTTGGTTGTAATCCTTCTCCTTTTTCAACGGGAGAACGAACGCGAAAGCGGGCGCGCCGCGGGGTGGGCTGCAGTAATAATGTATCTGCTTGGCTCATTGGCTCTGTGGTGCATTGCTTCTGGCAATCCCTGGCTTATAGTCCTTGGGATAGGCGCGTTTGCGTTCATCTGGTTTCTATATTCACTTGCGTTGCCGCAAACAAGGGCAGAATGGATGGATCTGATCGCTGAGAATGTCATCGTGTTTACGATGTTCATGGGTATCTGTCTGTTTACATCAGAGCTCATGACGATCGACACCTTCAGGCTCTATGGCCGCAATCTGTTCGATGCAGCGTGGCCGATGTTCACGGGGATGTTTATCTAGGATGTGTACGATTCGTGTAAGGTCGAGCTGGTAGGCTTTTGCTGAATGGCTCGGCCTTTGATTCTCGATGGAGGATTCTATGAACTGGGCATTGATGGTGTATATCGCAGCAGTGGTTTCGTGTGCAGCGGTTTACTTCAAGGCACCGCGTCAATTTCGACGCTATGCAGTTTTTGTTTCGTTCTGCGGTGTGATGTGGTGGGTTTTTCCCGAGATTGGACAAAGCATCACACAGAACGTACCGGAACCGGTTCTTGTCCGTCCAGTGGAGTATGGTAAGGTTGGTAATGGCATTATGTCCACTGCCGCTCCTACTCCTGCTCCTACATCTACTCCAACTCCAGAGACCCCGAAACTTGTTCAAGGTGCGATTTGGTTTGACAAGCCTGTCGCTAACGCGGAGGGTAATCCGAAGCAAGTCCCAGGTTCAGTCGGTGGTCAAGAGTTTACCGTTGTCGGCAGGTATGGCAACCCGCCTTATGATGGATTTTGTCCTTGCATACAGGTAACTGTAGGGGACGATACGTGGTGGGTGTGGCGATCAGTTATTCCCTATACGGATGACGAGCTGAAGATCCATCTGGATCGTGTGCGGAATCATAGCCAGCCGTAAGGCAACAGGAGGAGATATGTTTAGGACCTTGCAGACCAATTTCTCTCAGCTGCCAGGCAACCGTCAGCTTGATATTGCTGTCGGTGCCTTTATCGGACTGATTGGTATTCTGATGAGAGTCATGGAGAACTACCACCTTACTCAGAATATCATCTGGTCGGTGATCGGCGGCATAGCTGTGTCCGTTCCGTTTTACTTCATCGTTCCTCGGCATTTCAAGGACCATATCATGGCGGAGGTGTTGGAAGAGCAGATGGGAATAACACATTTCCAGTTTCTGCTGGCGATGACCCTTTTCGTAGCTGTTTTTGGCTATCAAGCCTTTGCAGCACGATTGTTCTTTATCTCCCAGCTGCCACAAGGACTGCCCCCTATGGCAATCCCTCTGTGTTCAGTTCTTGATCTAATGCTGACTATGGTCCTGCCAGGGTATTTTATTGTCAAGGTTTCGTTTGAGGAGCTGATGCAAGATGCAACGCAACAGCACCGCGCGAAGCTGATCGAAATGCAAATGGAGGTTATGACCGCTCAGGGTGAACATGCTAAAGAGCGGTACAAGCATGCGACGAGGCAACTGACTGCAAAATCGCAGGTTCTAGACGCAGTCGTCGCTAAGGTTAAGAATACCCAAATGACGGGTCAGGAAGTAGCGCTGCTTGTGGAAAGGACAATTGCGTTGCCTGATGAGTCATCATCAAGGGGCACGACGGGTTCCTCTGATACTTCTCGGCCGGCTCTGCAGCCTGGTATGGAGACTCTGGCTAAGTTGCTCGAACTTCCTGATAACTCGCCGAAGTAACCGAAAGGACGACGAGCAATGTCAGATGATTTTGATGAGAGCGTACGAGCTTTACGACAGTTGTTGGATGAACAGGCGGGGATTGCACAACCTGGAAGTTCTTCTCGCAATTCGCCTGTTCAAGTAATCGTTGTCAATGGCAATCCGAGTGGATCACGGAGTTCCGGTGGCTTTGCCTGGTCGTTTCTAAAAATGCTAGGCGTTGCTATCGTGATCGTCGGTATTATGATGGTCGGTCCGTCGAATCTTTATGCATGGGGGGTTAAAACACTCAACCAAGCTACAGGGTGGCCGACAATTGATACGGAAACTGTTGCTTACGGATCCTGTCCTGATATCGTTGACTCGCTTGCCGCAGGAGTATCCCCTGATGGGAACTCATGGCAGTCAAGGACGAAGCGAATGATGGGTAAGGCGGTTCTCGGTGCGCAGTTTTGGACGGATGGTCATTCGGGCGGCGTTGATATTCTTGGTGTCCACATGACGCCAGTCAGGCTTCCTCAAGCAATGACCTACTATACTGCAGGCTTCTATGACGATGAGAATCGTTATGGGGAGTTTCGCCAGTTTAGGTGGGTTAGCGCTGATGGGAAGCAAGATTTGATGTTCTACTTTGGACATCTGGAGGACTCGCCGACGTTTAGACAAGGAGAGGTGTATCCTACGGGAACAATTGTTGGCTATATGACTGATGGGGGGCAGTATGCTTCACGCTGGTTATATTTTCATACTCATATGCAGATTGAGCCAACTCAGAGCATTGATGGTGCTGGAGACGTGGATCCCGAGGAGTGGTGGAAGCAGAATTGTTCTGCTGTCGCTGCTAGCGGTGATCCAAACGTGATGACTGGATCTTCCAGCATCAGCGCCGAGAGGATCGATGAGATCCTGGCGAGTTGGAATTCACCTGCAGTTGGAACCGGCGTAAGCTGGGTAAAATACTCAAAGCAGTACAACCTGGATGCCGCCCATGCAATCGCGTTCTTTGTCCACGAGAGTGGCGCAGGAACGAATCCGAGATGGGCAGGTTGGAAAGGTAATGGTTTGTCGACACACAATGTTGGCAACATCATATGTACTGGTTCAACCGCTTGCTACGGTCGGTTTCGAGACTATGATAGCTGGGATGCTGGAATTGAGGACTGGTTTAAGCTTTTAGCAACAGAGTATACAACGAAAGGCTTAACCACAGTCGCAACAGTCATACCAGTATACGCGCCGTCGTTTGAAAACGACGTTCCCGCTTACGTTAATGCCGTTACCAGCAGGGTGACGTGTTATCGGAGCAGCCAGGCAGCGGAGGCATGCAAATGATAAGCATGTACGAGCTCTGTCGCTGGTGGGCGTCGTTGATTCTAGTTGAAACTAATGAAGGAGGAAAACAGAGCCATTCTGGAATTCGGATCTTGGTGAGAACCAGAAATTGCAAGACAGACGATGAGTCTGGACTTCGCGAATCTGGTAATTGCCGGGAGTCTATTGAGGCAGGAGATGCTTAAGTGAATTACATTATGCGCAAGCATTTTGTTTTACACAGCATCTTCTGCCTCTAAGTTTTTTTAATATGTTTCTTTGGTTGATTGCATCAGTTTATTGATTTGATGAATCAAGGTAATATTTGCTTTTGTTCTTTAACATTTTTTTGTTTCCTCCTCTTTCTTCAGAAAGAGATTTGTGAAGAGGGAGGAGGGAATTGTAGCGTAAGGAAAGATAATGGCTGGTGATTGCCCAATATGTCGTGCCAAGATTAAGGGCGACAACATTCCACTAGGACAGTTTAGCTGTTCAGATTGTGGTTTGTCGTTTTGTTCGAAGCACATTAACTCTGGTCGTTGCACTGCGTGTCGTGAGCTTCTTAATAGTCTCGTTGCGCGTCCTTCGGCTAAAGTTGAGAAAGGGAAGGTGAGGGTGACCGTTAAGAAAGTTTTTGAACGATAGCGGGCAAATTGAACAAGGCATCGGTTTTGTGCCACTTGATAGAAGGGATTGTCGATGAGTCAACATTACGCAAAGACGTGTGAGTTTGGCGACAAGCCTTGTGGCGCGCATTGGTATACCGTTTGCCATGGGTGTAGTAAAACCCTGTGTCGCACGCATGCAATACGGGTCACTCAAGAAGCGCCGCATCCAGACTACTTTCTTTGCAGAAAGTGCCAAGAGAAGGGGGTTGTGCCACCTATTGTTAATTCTCTCCGACGCCTGGTACAGGGTAATTTAGGGTTTAACTCAGTACGCCGGAATAGCAGAAAATAAGATTCTGTTCTTTCTGACGTGTGGGTTGTTCGTTTGGTACGGTGATTGTTCTACATTTTTGTAGTTTCAATCAGATCTAGAATGATCGCCGTACCTGTGCACTGCACTATGCTTGCAGAATTGATCTGACAACCATACTGTAGTGCGAATCATTGACAATAGGAGATACTATGCCGCTCCGTCAACCGGATGACTCGCTGAGAATTGAGGACTGGCACTGCAAAGTTTGCGGTGATCCATCCGATGGTTCTCGCGTCTGTTCAAAGTGCAAGTCGACGATATGTCATGTATGCTTGGTCACCCGAGGAATTCGGAAGTACAGCCTTCGGCCGATCAGCACTACATGCGCTAACTGTCAAAAGCCAACTTGTGCTAATCACAAATCACGAAAGAATGTCATGGGACAGGAAGTGTATGTGTGTAGTGAATGCGCAAAGCAGGTTAAGTAGGTGGCAGATCTTCTGTTGTTTGCTTCGGGTAAGAAATTTTTATTTCTTATTACTCTTACCCGAGGCGCTTTTTAATTTTGCTTAATTATATTTTCTCTTTGTTTCATAAATTTTTGTGAAATGAAGAGAGGATGTAATCCTCTAATTAGTAACATAAGTAAAGGTAGTTTATATCTTTGTTTTGTGTTTCTAATTGCTCTTTACCATCAGACGTAAAGTGCAGGAGTTGCCTGTAGAGTGTTTGAGTTTTCTTGAACATTGTATGGGCAGCTTCTGCTGTATTTTGTTGTAGTGAGAGGTAAAGCTATGCCGACCGTACGAAGGTCCAATCAGGATGAGTTTGAGGGAAAAGATCCGAAGCCAGAGACTCCGAAAAAAGGAGTTATTTTTCGCAAGGCGAGTCCGGAGTCAAAATGGGTTCAGAAATGGGAAGCGGCAAAGGACAAAGTCAGAGCTAAGGCTGACGAGATTACCCGGAAGGCAGCGATGCGATCTGACTCGCAGCCTTTGCGCCCTATGGTACGGAGTCTGCGACCACCGCCCGATCGTCGCGAGGCTCCTCGTGGGAAAACTTCGTTGCCTGTCAGTACATCACCTCAGCAAGGTCGGGGTACTGTACCTGATCAAGATACGGTGATGTGTGGGAAGGAGTGTCCGGCATGCAAGAAGCGTAGCGAGCCAAAAAACAAAATGGGTCGTTGCAATACGCGACTTCGTTCTGTTGGTGGCAGAGCAGTTTCTCACAAGGGTAATTGTAGCTACAGCTGTGATTGCGCTCTTCGAGACGCTGCCGCTACGTCGCGCCGCGCAGGCGAGATTCTCAGGGAGATGTTGCCAAGCCGGCAAGACACCCCACAGCCTGGGAGACCGAATGACCGAGACCGAAACCGAAACAAGCGCTAACGTCTGATGGATGTGGAAGGTGTGCATTAAGCACGAAAGCCATATTGTTTAACAAAACATTATGTGCACACCTTTCCACGCTCCATTTTTAGTACATCCATTTGATCAAAATCTTATAGCACCTCGTGTACTTTTTTATGTTTTCTTGTATACTGTTCTCAAATACCCCGAACACGTATATATTTGCTTTTTAATAGGCTTTTTGTTATAATTCATAGCCATATAAAACGGGCAATTATGACTAGAGAAATTCCTTTACGACTGACAGATACTGCAGAATCTATCCGTATGCCTGACCTTGACGCTGCTCGGCGTGGAGCTCAGATATTTGGACAGGTTTTACATGAAGCTTCCCCATCTTTACGGAAATATATGTTAGGTTATCCTTTCTTACAGGCGACTTTTGTGGGTGTATCAGCTGAGTCTACTATTCATACGAGAGGATTATTAGAAGAATTTGATTCTTTGTTAACGCCATATATTGAGGATTACAAGCTTATTCCTCATCGTAGAGACGATGCTCGATTTTCTATAATTAATATTGCTCAGGCAAGTAGAATCATGGATTTGCATCCAGCGGTTTTCCCTTCGGAGGCTTCCGTTGAACCCACAGAATGGCTTGAACGCAATACGCTTTTATGGCATAGACGTGCGGTGGGTTTAGATTTTCAAACGGCTGATCTCATTCATACTAGATATGGATTGCTCTCTGGATATCCATATCGTTCAGCTTCCCGCTTTTTGCGATATTCTCATGCACAAGAGCGTCTTGAGCGAGAAATACACCCACAGGAACTATCTGAAGTGTTGGTAGCCAATGGTTATGATGTTAGAGATTTGCCTGTAGTTGAACCAAAAGGGCCGTACCATATTCCAGGAAGTTTTTATAACGGGTATCTCAAGTATTTTCATAAAGGGACTGATAGAAATGCTTTTGATAAAGCGCTTATGCAGAATGAATTGTCTAAGTACCGAGAGTTTTTGTCGGGGGATGTTATTGAATTGCTTTCTTCTGGACTATATGTGTCTTCACCATATTTGACCTACATTGGATTTGAGCCTGATGCTGATGGGGCATTTATACAATCGGTAAACGACACCATGACTAAATCTGGCTTGTTAGAAATTGTGAGGTAAGGAAATAGAAAGAGACATACCGTATATATTAAGGTAAAAAAGAAAGAGAAGTGAAAGTGCTTTCCCTGGTGAAAACGAATCTGTTTAGGATTCTTTTTTGTTTTCACCAGGGTAGCCGGAAGTTCATTACCGAACGCGAATGCAGCCGCAATTGCCGTCCGAATCCTTCGGGCACTTGCAGATCGGACACATCGCATAGATGATCTTCATGCGCGTGTAAATGCGGACTGCGGTTCGTTTAATGACTGATTCCATGGGATCCACTCCTTGCTTCTGCGCAGATTTGCGCTACCTGATGCTACTTGCATAGGTTAGAAATAAGCGACATTTAGTCCCATATTTATAGCCTATGCAAGCTTATATATACGGTATGTCAAAGAACGGTCTATTTTTTCCGAAATATCCTGAGTTTTGAGCTCAAAATTTTCAGTAGAATAGGATTTTGGTTTATAGGGGATTTGTTACCATATGAGCTGATATTCATCTACCCTATGGTATTAGATTATACCAGATTTGGGCTGCAATTGCAACACTTAAAAAGGCAAATTCTGCCTCATATTTGACTATTTTTTTGTATATCTTTCCCAACTACTCTTGAGGACTTTTTCCTTGTTTTTGTTCCTGAGCTGCTCTGGAAGTGGTAAGGTTTTCGCCGAGAAAGGTAAACTGGTCTGATTATCGATGTTAAGCTTGCTGACGATGTTGTAGTTGTCGAGCCCGACGAGATCTTCTTCAGAGTAGATATTTCCAAATTCACGAGCGAGGTATGTTGCGTCGAGCGCGCTGACGCCAAAGGATACTAGCGTACCGACGTTACCAAACACAGAGTCACGGATTTCTTCGCTCAGCTGGGAGGAGTATTGATTGGCCATGATCAGTCCGAGTTTATACTTGCGAGCTTCGGATAAGATTTTGACAAATGCACCGGTTGCGAAGTTTTGGAACTCGTCGACGTAGAGGAAGAATTCTTTACGATCAGCGGCTTGTTGCCAGGCGCGGTTCATAGCAGCGATTTGAATTTTTGTAATAAACATAGCACCGAGGAGGGCAGTATTGTCTTCCCCAATTTTTCCTTGAGAGAGATTGAGGATGAGAATTTTGCCTTGATTCATGACGTCTTCAAGACTGATGGAAGACTTAGGTGCACCGATCACGGAGCGGGTGAACTGTGAGCTGACGAATTGTCCGACTTTGTTTAAGATAGGCGAGATCGCTTCGGTACGAAGTTTGTCAGACATATTGGCAAACTCTTGTTCCCAGAAACTGCGGAGTACTGGATCTTGGAGTCTAGATACGATGACACCGCGCATGCGTTCGTTGGTGAGGATCTCTGGAACATAGAGGAATGTGGCGTCTTGGAATTGGACAAGGGTTAGAATGACGTTGCGAAGGATATATTCAAGACGTGGTCCCCAGGAGTTGGCGTAGAGTTTTTTGAAAATACCGACGATGCCTGCTGCGACGAGTTCGCGTTGTCCTGTCAGATCGCTAGCATTGACGGTTCCTAATTCAAAAGGATTGAGAAGGAATGGGTGCTCCATGTCTGAGGGATCCAGATCGACGATATCGTTGATGCGGTATGAAGGTACGAAGTCGAGAATGGTGTCTGCAAATTCGCCGTGTGGATCGATGATACAAAGACCTTCGCGGTTGCGCATATCTGAAATGATCATATTTTGCATGAGTGTAGATTTACCGGTACCTGTTTTACCGATTACATACATGTGTTTGAAACGGTCTTTTTTCTTAATTCCAAAAATTACTTCTTGGTTTTTGAATTCGGTTCGTCCCATCCAGACAACCTGTCTCTTCTCTTCCTCAGTTAACTCTTTGGCATTTGGGAGGTTTTGTGGCGGTTCACCTTTTTGACGTTTTCCCCAGGCAATGTTTTTGATACCTGCAAGCTTAAGACCTGGCATGTGCCAAATAGTGGCGAGCTCTTCGTCTGAGAAAATGTGATTGTTAGGTGAGAATGCGATGGTTCTGTGCTGCATGCTGATAAGGAATGATTTTTTGGAAAAAATGCTTGGTTGTCGAAGGATGAGTCCATTTCCTTCACCTGTTGAGAACGATCCGTACGCCCCTCCGATGTTGTATAGGAGGGATCGGGATGCTGCGAGATCAGCCCCGAATGATGCTACTTTTATACTGAGGTGTAGTCCGTTGCTATCGATCTTGGTTTGAATCAAGGTAGCTTGAGGATGTGCTTGGTAAGTGCCTTTTTCTGAACCAGGTATACCTCGTGCAATGACATTTCTCCCAGTGCGTTGCCAGTTGTGAGGCGCTGCGGTGAGAGTCATTTGGATAAGAATACCTTCGCCTGGGTTTGTTTTGGACATGACACCTAAGATGGTTGAAATTGGATCTATTTCTTTAAAATCTGCGAGTGTTTTGAGAGGGAAATAGAAGGGCGCGGTAAAGCGTAGTTGTCCGTAGGCAAGGTGTGGTTGTGCCAGAAATGTAGGCAGGTAGTCAGGTACCTCGAATATTTGGATAGTGGGGTAGTGTGAGATCAGCTGACTTTCAAAAAATGTTTTAAATGTTTGAGGCATATCTGCAAAGAAATGGATTGCCTGGTTGATGGTCGCAATCTCGAGGGTGATGGAATGGTGTCGTCCTTGGAGTCTCTCAAAGAATGGAGCGCGTGGGATAGATGCCAACGAACTGAATAGAGAGACCGCGGTGTTTGGTAATTCTTCAGCGAATCTGTTTGGTTTGAGTTCTAAGATTTTTTTTATGGGTGCAGGTGCTTCTGCTACAACAGGCTTGATTTGAGCAACTTGAGCAGTTGGTGTTGGTTGCGCTTGTTCCACTACTGGAGGAGGTGTAGTTGGCATGGGAGGAAGTGGGGTTGGTACCTGCTCTGGTTGTGGTTGAATTGGGGGTGTTTGTGTTTGGTCTGACATGGGATTAGGATAGCATATTTTAAGTAAATTTTCTCATAGTGTACACTGGATAATTATGGTGGGTAGAACGCATCAATTGTGTGGATTTACGGCTTTATATACGTTTGCTTTGGTGTGGCCGTATGTGGATATGAATATGCAGACGCTGATCGCGTGTGTGATCTGTGTGTCGCTTGGGAGTTTGGCTCCGGATTTGGATAATGAGGATAATGTTATTTATACTTTAGTCCCTGCGGGGCGTAAGGTGATTTCTGAGATTGGTGAACGGGTGTTTGGTAAACATCGGAGTATTTCGCATTCTATTCTGGGTGTTTTTATAATGGGGTATTTAACGAAGTGGCTTATCTTTCGGATACCACCAGAGAATGGTTTTGATCTTCCTGCCTTATGGTATGCATTTATGATCTCGTTTGTGGTGCATATTTTTGCTGATTTTTTAACAAAAGATGGTGTGCCTTTGGTGTGGCCGTGGAAATATCGGTTTGGATTTCCTCCTTTTAAGTTTATGCGTATCCGTACAGGTGGAAAGATTGAAATGTTTGTGGTGAATCCGTTGCTTGTTCTTTTCTGTCTTGCATTGACTATTTTGTATTACGATCGCGTGATACTTCTCCTGCATTAAACCTTTCCATAATTGCATACTAGACAAATCTATAAACTGTTGTTATACTGTAACTATACATTAATAATATAAATATTTAAGGAGGTTCCATGCAATACAATCATGATGATGAACAGAGAGCGAAAACCAATAATGCTATTGGTTCAACAATTGGAGCAGCATTGGTAGGCGCTGCAGTCGGTGCCGCAGCAGCATATCTGTCTAGCACAGATAATCGCAAAAAACTTCAGGCAAAGACTCAAGATGTACAGAAAAAGGCATCAGAATGGGTAGATAATGCTTCAGAATCTGCAGGGAATGCCTTGCATGAAGCAGGTGAGAAAGTAAAGAGTACAAAGAAAAAGATAGATACAGCAGCAGATGACACATTCTCAACTGGCTCTGACAGCATATTCTAGGAAAAGATTTGTTTATAGTAGTAATGTAATACATAAGGAGGATATATGGGAGTTATACTTTGGTTAGTGTTAGGTGCTTTATCTGGATGGATTGCAAGCTTGGTGATGGGAACTAATCGTTCACAAGGATTGCTTGGAGATGTTATTTTAGGTATAGTTGGTGCGTTTTTGGGTGGATTTTTGTTTAACCTTACTGGGAACGCTGGCGTGACAGGCTTTAACATTTGGAGTGTATTCGTCGCAGTAATCGGTGCAGTTGTTGCATTGATGATCGGACGTGCCCTTAACCGCACAGCTTAATATCTTTGATTTAGCACTTATTTAAAGGCTCCTCTAGCAGGAGCCTTTTTTTGTCTAGATTTTTTGGTCAAGTGTTTCTATAGTATATGTATGAGGAATATTTTTCTGGTAGTTGGTTTGTTGTTTCTAAGTTTTTTTGTATTTACCCCCGTGGTTTCGGCTCAGCAGCTATCTATTGTCGCTCCCGCAGAGGAGTCGGTTACATCTTTTCGAGTTGATTTGAAGTTTGCGGTTTCTGACTTTACTTTGACTGCTCGCCCTGAAGAAGCATCTAACTCTGGTGTTATAGCAGTCTATCTAGACGGTAAATTTTATACTCATGTGGCTACTGACTCAGCTGTCGTGCAACTGCCTCGTTTGGGAACACATAAGATAGAAGCTGAGTTGGTTGGGATCAATCGGGAGCCGATCGTTCCGAGGGTATCCTCGCACGTCTATGTCCATTATCAGAAGAAGACACCGTATTTACAGCTTACAAATGTTAGGACCGGCGCTACTATTTATTCAGATACACCGACTTTCGCGCTGGATTTTCGAAAAGAGCAATTTGAGGATCAGAGTACGTATTATCAAGTGTTTATAGACGGTGTGGTGGATGGGGATTCACAGGAATTGACTACTCCAGCAATGTATACGGTAAAGCAAGCGTTGACTCCAGGTCGTCATACAGTCAGAGTAGCCCTGTATACCGAGAATGGTCGACCATATTCTCCTGTGATCGAGACTTTGTCTTCATTTACGTATGTCGAGGACGTGCCGACTATTGCATCAGTGTCTTTGCCAGATACCATAGTCCCGGGTGAAACAGTAGCGTTTTCAACTGCATTGCAGGATTTCCGTGTACCAGAGGATGGATATTTGGTAGCTAAAACTCGTGATCGGGTATGGAAGATCTCGTCTGAAAGTGGGGAATTAGTCGGAATGAATAAGGGAAACACCTCGATCGAGTTCGCGTTAGTGGATAGAAATGGTTTCGGACTCGTGCCTGCAGTGCGAGCTGAGAAGACAGTGGTTTATGAAGAACTTGCGGCTAATGTACCTGAGGCAGGGAGTCTTTCAGGGTTTTTTATGACTGGGGCTGAAGGGAATGCTCCTCGTTGGGGATTGCTTGCGATTGGAGTGATCCAGGCTGTGGTTATCTTGATTTTCGGAGTAGTGCTGACTACGAGGCATCATAAAAAGAAGTAAGGATATTCCTAGGTTTACAGGTGCGGGTTTTTGTGTATAATAGGGAGGAATTTATATTTACCAGGGAAGGTAAAGCGGGTGTCTCACGCTCACGTGTTGACATTATTTTTGCCTTTGTTATAATCACAAGCTATGCCTACAATAAATCAACTCATACGTAAGGGACGAAAGACGCCAAGCAAGAAGCTTAAGGCTACAGCTCTTCGTCAATCATTTAACTCTCGTGAGCGACATATGGTCGACACCTTTAACCCACAGAAGCGTGGTGTTTGTACTGTAGTTAAGACGATGACTCCTAAAAAGCCTAACTCAGCTCTTCGAAAAGTAGCTCGTGTTCGACTTTCAAATAAGAAGGAAGTTACCGCATACATTCCAGGTATTGGTCATTCTTTGGCTGAACACTCGATCGTTATGCTTCGAGGTGGACGTGTTAAGGACTTGCCAGGTGTGAAGTATCACATTATTCGTGGTAAGCTCGATGCGGCTGGAGTTGCAAAGCGTATGCAGGGTCGTTCAAAATATGGTCAGAAAAAGGGCGCAGCTGCAGCAGCGGCTAAGGGAGCTGCAAAGAAATAACATTAGTTACTAGAAGGAATTCTTAAAAATATGGCACGCGGTGGAAAAATAAGAAAACGAACATTACAGAGTGATTTAGTGTATAACTCACGTTTAGTTACACGTATGGTTAATCGTGTGATGATCAGTGGTAAAAAAAGTACCGCTGAGCGCGTGGTATACGGCGCTATGGAGCGTTTGACAGCTATGGGTAAAGACCCTATGGTTGTGCTTGAAACAGCTATCCGTAATGTTGGTCCTCGTATGGAAGTTCGTCCTCGACGTGTTGGTGGAGCTGCTTACCAAGTTCCTATGGAAGTTCGTGGTGATCGACGTGAAGCTTTGGCGCTTCGTTGGATTATCACTGCTGCAACATCTCGATCAAATCGTGAATACAAAACATTTTCTGACAAATTAGTCGCTGAATTATTAGACTCAGCGAATAATATTGGTGCAGCAATCCAGAAACGTGATAACACGCTGAAGATGGCTGATGCAAACAAAGCGTTTGCACATTTTAGATGGTAAGATAGGCGGAATACAACCTGCCTGTTTTATTTAAATATGGCTGAGTTGTGTAGGTTTTATAGAGAGAGCGATGGACTTTGTACCTTCGGTGAAGATGTCCGCAGAGCGCGTTCTAATGTTGAAGAGGGAAGTCAGTTTCGAGGTGAAATTCGTTTAGTTGACTCAGTCAATCAAGGTTTAAAGCCAAGCCACCGAGACCCAAAAACTGCTAGATGCTCAGATCATAGATTTTCTAGTATAGAAGTAAAAGCTGCGCAACAGTCCCAGTGCCGTGTACCTCAAACTTTACGTAGAGCTTCCTAAAATATCCTTATATTTTTCTTATTGTTAATTTCTTCTATAGCAGTATACTTTTTTTGTAATGGCTATTCTAGAAAAGACTCAACCCCAAGAAATTCGTCCAGGAACTGTGTCTCGACATCGTCATCCTGACCAGGATCAGCTTACCGCCGCAGACCGAAGATTGCTTCAGCAGCAGGAACAACAGCCTGCGGTTCGAACAGTTAATCTTGCAAAGCTTAGGATACTGACAGAGCAAGAAAGACGTGGTCAGCAATAATGAGTTATTGTGTTTGCGGGGATTTGTAGTAAAATTGAATTGGTTTTTCGAATTCGATAGGTTCCTTTTTTAGGAGAACATGATTTCGACGCCAGAGATTTTGTAGTATAATTTACTTCAAAACCTGTGGCGTTTTTTGTTGGTTAACCATATGTCTAGCGATAAAGAGCAAACAAGAGGGAAGGTAATTAGTATTTTGAATAGGACCGGTGTTACCGTTCAGAATATACGTGAATTGCCTGGGATAGCAAGAGAACGAGTGATTGAAGAATTAGAAGATAGAGGTTTGAAAAAGCACAAAAAAGCTAGAGTTATACCATTTTTAAGACGAGTCAAATAAATATTATTAATAAGTAAGGTGAAAATTTATGGCACAAGCTACGACAAATAGATTATATCCGCTCGATAAGATCCGAAACATCGGTATTATTGCGCACATTGACGCAGGTAAGACAACAACTACCGAGCGTATTCTTTTCTATACAGGAAAGAATTATAAGTTGGGAGATATTGACGAAGGTAATACAACAACTGACTGGATGGAGCAAGAAAAAGAGCGAGGTATTACTATCGTATCTGCTGCTATCACAGCTTTCTGGAAAGATAATCGTATCAATATCATTGATACTCCAGGACACGTTGATTTTACTGCAGAAGTAGAGCGATCACTCCGCGTGCTAGATGGTGGCGTAACTGTTTTGGACGCTGAAGAGGGTGTGCAATCACAGTCAGAAACTGTGTGGCGACAAGCAGATAAATATAAAGTACCACGTATCTGTTTTGTTAACAAAATGGATAAGCTTGGTGCAGATTTCTTTGCAACAATTAAATCAATCCACGAGCGACTTGCAGCTCCAGCAGTGGCGTACAATTTGCCTATAGGTGCTGAGAATTCTTTCCGTGGTGTGGTTGATCTTTTGACTCGTACTGCATGGGTGTGGCAGGGTGATGAGACTGGTGCAAAATTTGTTGAAGCTCCAGAAGTTGTTGAAGAGATGAAAGAAGAGATCGAGAAACATCGACAGATATTGATCGAGAAGATTGCAGAAACAGATGATCTCTTGATGCAGAAATTTTTAGATGGCGCTGAGATGTCAGTTGAAGAGTTGAAAAAAGCGCTTCGTGCAGCTTGTATTGCATACAAGATTGTGCCAGTTTTGGCTGGATCTTCACTGCGTAATAAAGGTGTACAGATTTTGTTGGATGCAGTTATAGATTATCTTCCATCTCCAGTGGATGTCGGACATGTGACTGGTACTGATCCACAGACAGATGAGGAAATAACTCGTCAGACAACTAATGATGACGCGTTTTCTGGTTTAGCTTTTAAGATTCAAGTTGATCCTTATGTTGGTAAATTAACCTATATCCGCGTGTATTCTGGAACTATTAAAGCTGGTTCATATGCGTATAACTCAACTAAAGGACATAAAGAGCGTATTGGACGTTTGTATTTGATGCACGCTAATAAGCAGGAGCAGATTGAAGAAGCATACGCAGGAGAGATCGTCGGAGTTGTCGGTTTGTCAAAAACACATACCGGGGATACTTTATGTGATGAAGATAAACCAATTGTTTTGGAATCTATAACATTCCCAGAGCCAGTTATCTCT
>CAZGHS010000016.1:4648-20733 GCA_964525495.1 uncultured Gammaproteobacteria bacterium | reverse complement strand
ACTTCGATATCTTTAGATTAATTACTTATTCACTTTGACGTATCGGGAGGCTACGAAGCCTTTTGTGCCGTCGGTGAGGACGATGGATGTCCATCCTGTGTCGAGTTGTTCTTCGTAGACGAATGTTTCACCAGTGTTTACTTTCGCAATTTCTTGACCTTCGATTCCTGCTTTATCGCGGACACGGAGCCAGCCTGTTGGTGTTTCGAGAATTGTGACGGTTTTATCTCCCGTTGCTGGTACAGATGTTGCCGCTGCTGAGGCTGCTGGTGATCCAGATGCTCGTGGTGTCGCGCTTGCTCTTGGCGTGGCGGATGCGCGTGGAGTAACAGATGGCCGCGAACTGGATGCAGGTGATGCTGATGCGCTGGCTGCAGGAGATGGTGATGGGGTTGCTTCAACTGTGGTACCGCCTTCTCGTTTTAATTGAGATTCGATGATTATTTTGAAGTCTTTGCGTACTCGGATTTTTATTTTTCGTGAGACGTAGCCTTCTTTGGACAATGTGACTTCGTGTTCACCTTCTTCTACTGTAGGGATAAGGTAAGGGGAGTTGCCTTGTTTTTCACCATCGAGTGATACTTCGACTTGAGAAGGGATTGTAACTACAGTTACGCCTTTTCCTTTTTCGATGCTGACGTTTTCACCTGCTTGATCGGATGCGTTTGCTGCAAGTTCTCTGTTTATATTAAAGATAGTGTTTTCGAGAATACGAATTTTGTTTGATGTCCATTCGCCTTGTTCAGATTTTATTTTAACAGTGTAGCTACCTGGAGCCATGGATCTGTTTTCGTAAGGGGTATCTCCCTTTTCCTCGTCGTTAATGAAAACCTTTCCTTCAGGTTGAGATTTTACTATTAAACCTGCTGAGGATTTACCTAAGGTACACCCAGTTATGAGCAGTACGAGGCCTATTAATGGGATGATCTTTTTAAACATATGTATATTATAACTATTTGCTTATTTTCATTGTATGAACTTGTAGGGAGGAATGCAATAGTAGTGTCTTGACTCCGGGAATTTAATAGCTCTATAATCTGGGTATATGCAAGATCACAACGATAATCCTTATGGTAATAACCCAGTGCAGTCTGGAATACATCCTCAACCCCCTCAGGGTGGTGTTTATCCTGTGCAGCCAGTTCATCAGCAACCTGTGCAACCTTATGGGACTGTTCCTCAAGGTTTTGTGCAAACACCTGGTTCAACGTTTGCTGAACAGGTAGCTGCTGTCCCTCAGACAGCGCCAAAGAAGATCCCGGATCGAAAAAGCGTTGCATCTAAGATGATTGAGCTTGTATATTTGTTTTTGATAATTTTAGAGTCTGTTTTGGCTTTGCGCTTTATCTTTAAATTGCTTGGTGGCGATCCAGACAATGTGTTTATTCAATTCCTATATAATGCGACGTTGGTATTCACGTATCCATTCCAGGGATTGTTTGGTTCACCAATACAGAATCGTATAGCAGTTGCGCGATATGATCTCGAATTCACCACGCTTGTGGCGATGGGAATTTATGCTCTGATTGCATATATTGTTGTGAGAATCATAGATATCTTCAGATAGTTTATCCAGAATTAACGGCCTATAGTATTTGACTTTTAGCTCAATTTGTGCTATAATATTAAGTACTTTTGATGAAGCTGTGCTCGAATTTTGAGCTCATTTTTTATTAAAAGTATGAGCGAAAGCTCAACACCTTAACAGCACAAAATATTTTCTTCCTTTTTCTGTTATTTTGAAAGGTTCTTTATGTGTTTGACTCAAAGTTGAGCGTATAAAGGGCCTTTCAAAGGTTAGCTGTAGCAATTGAGCTACATGCAACCAATAGCAAAGAAGGAGGAAGGCACCATGCGAAGGAATAATATGAGCTTCTACGAGATGAGCTTTGGACACGGCAACGAGGTCGGGTTCTCTCACTACTACGGAAAAGTAGTTCTGTGGTATTTTGAAGCGGTCGGTCGTGGATCCATGGTTAAAGTCCTTTCAGTGGATGCCTCTCGCAGGATGGTCCGCGTAACGGGAATTTCTGACGATGAGCGTAATCGCTGGCAGGATAGCCCGAATGGTTTTGAGGTTCCTGTATCTGAGATACAGTGGACTTATAGTCCGTCAAACAGAGGCAAGCAAGCGCTTGTTTATGTTAAGGGAAGTCCAACCATTGCACAGTACATACCGAATCCGATTAGGGAAGCTGAAGAGCGGTTCGACAAGTTTGTCCACAAAATATGTGGCACGACTTGTGCAATGGATCGTTTCAAGAAGTAATTAACTAACTCTACCCCTAGAGAATGCCGCTGGGCTAAAAGACTTTTATGAGGCGCAAGCTTTATAGACAGAAGAACAGAAATCTTCTGGCGTAAATCCGCAGTTGAGGGGAAGTATAGAGTTATCTTTGGTGTTTTAAGTAATATTTTGTGTTGTTGTTTGTCATAGAGTTATCTCTATCTGATGAGGCGAATTGAAGCCGAAACAAACAAATTTATTATTCCCCGAAATATGTTCCGATAGCTTTGGCTGTATTAACCAGCTCGTGGTCTTTTGGCACGAAGCGTGTCTCGGTTGCGGCCATTGAGAGTGGAAGTACTGTAAGTGAGTCGTTTTTGATTGAGACGTATTTTGATGTTTCACCGCTGAGCATTAATTCTGCTGCTTTTTGTCCGAGGCGAGTAGCGAGAATTTTGTCGAAAGTCGTTGGTTCACCACCGCGCTGAATATATCCGAGGATAGTGAGGCGTGTTTCCATTGATGTTGTTTGTTGAATGTTTTTTGCGAGTGCCTCTCCGGTTCCTTTTTGTGGAGCTGTTTGGGATACTTCGCGAGCACCTTCTGCAAGAACAATTACTACTGACTTTGCGTCGCATTCGATTTTGTCTTTAATAAATGCAGTGAGTTTATCGAAGTTGTATGGAATCTCAGGAATGAGAATACAATCTGCACCACCTGCTATCCCTGATCCGAGTGCGATCCATCCTGCATCTCGACCCATTACTTCAACTATCATGACGCGATGGTGGGAACGTGCGGTGTCGCGGATCTTACTGATTGCGTCTGTTGCAGTGTTGATTGCGGTATTGTAGCCGAGAGTTACTTCAGTGTTAGCTAAATCATTGTCGATGGTTTTAGGAATACCTATAATATTTAGTCCGGTCTGTTGGCCTACCCAGTGTGCGATGCGGAGTGATCCGTCACCGCCAGTCACAATAAGTCCGTCGAGATTGAGCGCTGCTTTGGTTTGTTTAATTTTTTCAATTGTTTGAAGTGCGGCAGGTGATGGATCTTTGAGTAATCCTACTTCACCGAAATCTCCTCTATTAGTGGTACCAAGAATTGTTCCACCGATCCGCTCGATGTTTTCGATATCTCGTATACCGAGCTCCATAGATTTACCTGGAGTGTAAAGTCCTTCGAATCCATCCATGAATCCGTAGACTTTGTGATCGCCGTTTTTTTTGAGTGCGAGTACTGATGCCCTAATAACTGCATTTAATCCTGGGCAGTCGCCACCTGATGTGAGTATTCCTATGTTCATGGTTTTGAGTATATATATATATTATACGAGGGTAAAGGGGCAGCTTATGTTACAATTTCTGTATGGTCGGTGAAATGCACTGTCATACTTTTCTGTCTTTACCTCGTTGGGCACACGCAAAGTTGCCTTCTCCTCACGAACTTATTGATTACGCTATTTCTATAGGACTAGACTTTATTGCCATTACAGATCACGATTCTCAAGAAGCATTTAGTGTGGTGCATGCGTATGCTAAAGAGCGCGGACTTGTGGTGATCCCTGCAGTTGAGGTTTCGACTAAGTCATCGCGTATTCTACGTCGTCGGAGTCATGTTTTGGCGTATGGTCTGGTGGAGCAGATTAATTCGCATATGACACTTGAGGAAACTGTGGCGAGAGTACATGCTGCTGGAGGTTTTGCGGTTGCTGCTCATCCGTATTGTATTTCGTATGCTCGTGCTTTATACATTGGTGATAAGGCGAAAAAAGTAGATTTTGATGGTGTTGAAGTGTTTAATAGCTTTGAAACAGAATTGGCGAATGCTAAGTCAGCAAAATTGGCTAAAGATATGGATGTGGTCGGACTTTGTGGAAGTGATGCGCACAATTTGGCGAGTTTGGGTTTGTCTCGCGTGAAGGTGAATATTCCTAAGACAGATAACTGGCGTGAGATTGTACATGCGCTAAAAAAAGGACAATTTGAACTGCATCAGAAAACCTATGGTGAACGAGCAGCCTCTTCTTTTACTGCGATGCGAAAATCTTTGGTGCATTCGGTTGGCAATCCATTTCGCGCGCATAAATAGTTTGTATGCAAGATGAAATCCTAGAGAAATTATATATAACGATTGATGGTACTGAGATACCGTATGTGGTGGTGCCGACGACTCGGTCTATACGGTTGAAAATTCGTGTCGATCTAGAGAAGGGATTTGTGGTGCAATTACCAGAACGTGGTCGACTGAAGGATGCGGTGCGGTTTGTAGAAGAGCAGCGTGTGTGGATATATAAGCAGTGGAAGAAGATGGAAAAGCAGCGTGTGAAGTTTGAGCATGTGATGCAGCCATTGCTAGAAAAAAGTACTCTGACATATTTGGGGAAAGAGTACCAATTGGTGGTAGAGGTGGGGAATAGGCATTGGCCGCCGGTGGCGATCGAAGATGATCTGATCGTGGTGTATTGTGTGAAAGCGGAATTAGCTGAGAAGATTTTGGAGCGATGGTATAGACAACAAGCTAAGGCAGTTATAAGTGGGGCGATAGAGGTGTATCGGGAACGGATGGGTGTGAAATATGATAGTTTGTCGATAAAGGATCAGAAAACGAGGTGGGGAAGTTGCTCGAGTCAAGGGAATTTGAATTTTTCTTGGCGATTGATCTTGGCACCGAAAGCGGTGTTGGACTATGTGGTGGTGCATGAATTAGCGCATTTGCGTGAGATGAATCACTCTGAGCGGTTTTGGCGAGTGGTGGAGAATATTTTGCCGGAATATCGTCTTTGTGAGAAATGGTTGAAGGATAATGGTGTTGGATTGAGGATTTAGCTTTTTTTCTTTTCTCGAACAAACGTTACAGTAACTACAGGTTCGGTTATTCTAACGCCTTTTGATTGGTTGGAAACTATCATTTTGCCTTCTGGTAGTCCGTACCTACTGCTAATAGTTCCGGTTGCACTTATGCGTCTGCGTGCTTCAAATTGAGGTGGACTTTGTCGAAAGAATTGTTCAAGTTTATCGTGGTCTGCTACTGCGTGACGGCAATCGTTGCAAGGAGGTCGTGCTGCGTCTTGGTCCGGACATTTGCGTTTTTGTCTAAGTAGACATTGATGTTCTACTGATCTTACGTCTTTACCACTGGATATACCATCGCCTACTTGAATTGCGATACTGTATAGGTTAAACGTTTTTAGTTTATCCTTCATTGTCTGCACATACTATTCTTTTATGGGATTGTTGTCAAAAGTGTGCTTATTTCTTGGATGGTGTTTTTCCGAAAATACTGATAGCAAGCATTATTGCAATGAATAAGAGTCCGGTTGCTATATGAGCTGGTGTTAAATATTGATCAATCATCTTTTAACTCCTCTATACGTATAGCAATATAAAATAGGGTCTGAAGTAAGAGGAGATATAATGAAGAATGCCGCAGCTATGTTGATAGTAAAGCCAGATAAAACGGTAGCGACTTGCTTAGGTATTGTATACTTCATATATGCTTATTGATACACATTGTCATCTAGAATGGGAAGATTATCAAGAGGAATTGAATGCCGTAGTTGACCGAGCGAAGGCTGCGGGTGTCGGGAAGATCGTAACGATCGGTACAGATGAGGCATCGAATACTAAGAGTCGCGTGCTCGTGACAAAATATAATGAAGTGTTTCGATGTGTCGGCTATCATCCAGATTGTGTATTGCAGGAAGGCTTTAATGATGAGCGAATTCATCAGATGATGAAAGCTTTGGAGCCTGAGATTGAATACCCTAAGACTGTGGGAATAGGTGAATGTGGTTTGGACTACTATGTGATAGAACGAGCAGAAGGTTTGACGAGTGCTCGTAAAGAAGAACTCCGAGATTTACAAAAAGAATTATTTGAACGACAGATTTTGCTAGCCATCCAGCATGAGTTGCCGCTTTCGTTACATGTGCGAGATGACCGAGAAGATGCGTATGCAGATGTGTTGGAAATTTTGAGTGAATATTTTGGTCCGGAGAGTGATTACTCGATGCGACAGTTTGCGTTCTCGTTGAAGAATTTGAAGCAGGAATACGACACATCGTTGGCTCAAAACGCTTTGGATGCGCAGAAGCCAACAGACTTTTTGGTTCAGCAGGATGATCGTATACCTCGAGGTGTGTTGCATTGTCTGAGTGGCAGTGAGGAGTATGTAGATGCGTGTCGAGAAATGGGTTTTGTGGTGAGTTTTGCAGGAAATGTGACATATAAGAATGCACAGACTATACAAGAGCATGCGAAGCGTGTGCCGCTTAATGAAATAGTTTTGGAAACAGATGGACCATTTTTATCTCCTTTGCCATATCGTGGGAAGCGGAATGAGCCAGCATATACTGTTGAGACTGCGAAGTTTGTTGCAACTCTAAAGGGTGTGTCGTATGAGGAAGTGTGTGATGCGACGACTGAAACTGCAAATAGGCTTTTTAAATTCTAATTTTTAAGTTTTCGTGACAATTCATTTTTCATTTGCTCGGCAAACTCATGGCAGTATTCCTTAAAGACTATTTGCACTACATCAACGTTTAATTAGTAATGATTACCCTTGCTCGCTTTGCCATCAATTCAGATGCCAAGTTGCTCGCTCGGTGGAAGCCTGCGCTGCAGAAAAATAAATTGATCACTTCAACTTGTTAATCAGTTCCTTACTTTAATTTACTATTCATTTTTAGTATGATTGTTATATTAAGATTAGTATGTATGAGGGTAAATAATTATGAAGATCTCTCTTGAGGGTAGAAATTTTGATTTAACTGAAGCAATTTCAAGTAGAGTTGAGAAGGCTATAGATAAAGCATTGAAGCGGTATGAAGACGATATTGTGATGATCACGGTTATTATGGATTTTATGAAGCATCGTAAAGGTGGACAGCCAAGCGCGCATGTGAAGATGCATGCTGAGATACCCGGTCCGGATCTTGTTGCTGAGAATGGTCATGATGATTTGTATGAAGCTGTGGATGGTGCACTTGATCGTATGGTGGATCAATTGCAGAAGAGACGAGAGATGCTGTAGGTAGAAATATATGGATAGCGGTGAAAGAGGATATTCATTGTATTTGGGAGCTTCTTCTGAGCTTCCAGGTTTGTTCCTTCCTGGATGGATGGAATACCGCGTTAATTCCGCGACGTATACCTATGGTGGTCGCGCACGAAGACGCGTGTTCGATGGGCGAACTGTTTTGATGTCTCATGCTTTGCATCGTAAAGTGACTCGTGAATCACGAAGTGGTGATTCGGTTGATTTGGGTAGATCTGTAGTTGCGATAGAAGACGATTATGCTGTGGATGAGAAGGTTGAGGGCATTATTGGTGAAAGTGGATGGTATAGGACTGACGCTGAGCGGGAAGCGGGTTCGTATGCCGATGAGCAACGACAAAAAGCCAGAATACGTCGGTTGTTGTCGCCTGGACAACAGATAACTGATAGAGATTATGTAAAGATAGATTCTCCTAAAGATGTGTTAGTAAACTGGGGTAGTAATCATGCAGAAGGTCATATAGATTTTCTTCATACACTTGGTTTTCGTGTTGTGCGTAAGGTGCATGCGAATGACGGAGTTCCAATCAGTACGGATCAGGGTGATCTTCTGACTTCAAAAGTAGATGGTTTGGCGGCAGGTGTGGATGATTATCATAAATTGCAGGGGAAACTTGAGCGCGCAATTGAAGATGGTGAAATTAATATGCTTACTTATGAAAGTGTAATAGAAGAGGCTTATAGAGTAGTTTCTGAAACAAATGGATACTTTATGTTCTATGTTGGTAAGGAAAATAAGCGAGATCTCGATGAAGGCTATGCGGATACTCTTTTAAAACTTAGAGTACGAACAATGTTTCAAGTTGCTGAGCAGACAGGGTTGATTCCTCGCATCATATTGCAGGTTGATCCAAGTCTTCCAGGAGTTCGGGGTAAGATTTACTCGAAAGCTGCACAATTTTTGGACTCGGCGCATGAGGAAGTATCTGGTAAGAGTTAATTGGAAACTACAACAAGAGAAGCGAACAGCTGTACGGTATAAACCGCATGCCCGAGGGCGTAGCTGCTTTCTTCTCTTGATGTAGTTTTTATTTAGTTGTCTCGGAATCTGCCGCGGCGATCGGTTAGATGTGGGTGTTGATTGCCTGCGGCAGGCCTTTCTTGTGTCACTAAGTCTGCGCTTAGATGTCCACAGTCAGGGCAGCCTGGCTTGGGTGGGGTTTCACCAGGGGGCACTTGTAAGATTTTGGTCCAGACTTTACTGCATCGTCTGCATTGGACAGTAAGTTCACCTGGAAGTAACATAAGGCCTCCTTGTATAGTGCTTCTCTAGTCCTGCAGCACTTATTTCTGTGGCGGTGGTCTTTTGTGTATCGTGCCGCAGTTGCCGCATGTAACCTGTGCGGGAAGTCCGTGATAGGTGGATACATGCAGATCAGATCCGCATTTGCATGGAATTGTGGCCATTTCTGTTGGAATGTATCGTGTGGGAGGTACTGGCCGTGGTAGTTTTGCGCTGCAATGTGGACAGTTGATCTCTCTGCCTAGGATTGTTCCTGAAAGTAAGGGAGCAACTTGAAATTGTCCTTTGCAATTGCTGCACGTTGTTAGTACTTTTCCTTCTGCGAGTCCGGACATCCGATCCTCCTTGTATTGATACTACTATTATGGGGCGAGGTCTGGTCTGTAGGGTTGGACTAGAAAACAGAATTCGCCTCATAATATTTGGAAAGAAAGTAGCTTCTCTTGTTGTTAAGGGGCTGAGCTTTTTGAGCTCAATAATTATTCTCGCGAGGGTATTCACTTGTGAATAGCGCAAGGAAATAATTGTGAGGATTATACAACAGTGATGCTGATAACTCAACCTTTAGTAAAAACTATAAGCTTTTGTTGTGCCTGGCGAGAACTGGGTAAAAAGGGTAGAATGATTATATGAATAAGGTTTCTTCCTCTGATTTCTTTGTTTTCCCAAATAACTGGAAAGATGAATATATATTGCTTGACTCTGGTGATGGTGAGCGTTTGGAGAAGTTTGGTCGGTATGTTTTTCGACGACCTGATCCTCAGTGTTTATGGAAGCGATCTTTGAGTGATGAGCAGTGGAATCGCTGTGATGCTGAGTTTGTGAAACAAGGAGATGGGGACAAAGGTAAATGGCGGTTTCATACTCGAGTGCCTGAGCGATGGGTGATGCAGTGGCAGGATGTGTCTTTTTATGCTGAACCAACACCTTTTAAACATGTTGGAGTATTTCCTGAGCAGGCTGTGCATTGGGAGTGGATGAAGAAAAAGATTAGTGGATCAAAGCGTAAGTTAAAGATTTTAAACTTATTTGGGTATACCGGTATTGCGAGCGTTGTGTGTGCAAAGGCTGGAGCTTCAGTGACGCATGTGGATGCGTCTAAACCTTCTATAGGTTGGGCTAAAGAGAATATGCTGTTGTCTGGATTGCCACCAGATTCTATACGATGGATATTGGAAGATGTGGTGAGTTTTGTGAAGCGTGAAGTTCGTCGTGGAAGTACCTACGATGGAATTATTATGGATCCACCAGCTTTTGGTCATGGTGCAAAGGGTGAAGTGTGGAAGTTTCATGAGCAGATGCCTGAGTTGTTTGAAGCGTGTGGCGCTGTGCTGTCACCTGATCCGATGTTTATGATTGTAAATGCGTATGCAGTGAGTGTATCTGCTTTGATGTTACAGAATAGTTTGGAAGATTTTGTTTCGCATAAGGGTACTGTAACGTGTGGGGAACTTGCACTGGAGCAACAAAATGGTCGAATGCTGTCGACGGGAATATATGCACGCTGGGAACGATAGATTCGTATCTTAACCTTCAGTAACATATTTTACATCGACACGTTTCGCGCAATGCATGCGCGTAGAAACTCTGCTTCGACAAATAAGTATGTCGAAGAAGGTCGCTTTTAAAATATGATTACAGCGGTTAAGATTAAAATTTTAGTCGTTTACTTCTTTCCAGCTTCGTACGATTTTTCCTAATATATTTCCGACTGGCCAGACCATGTCTGGGCGATAGGTGAAGATTTCTCCTGGTTTGCGGACAGAGAGGTCTTCAGATGGATTACCGTAGCGTTGTAGTTTAATTTGTCCCTCGTTGCCGACTATTAGTGAACCTTGGATATCTAGTTGTGCCGTTGCTTGGGTAGGCAAGCATTCACCGGCTATGAATCTTCCTGTGGCGTCACATGCCGTATCTACGATCCCATCAACTAAGAATATTCCCTCAGCTTTAGTAATTGCTTGATCAAATGCGAGATTGCCGGAGACAATGAAGACGAGTGCATTAGCACCATTTTTGCTGACTGAGTAGTTTCCGTTGCGGATGTATAAATTGCCATCGACAAAGACAATTCGCGTAATGTCATCATTGAATGAGCCGGTTTCATTGAATACATACTCTTGAGTTGTACTGGAGATTTTTACCACTGAAATTCTTTCAACTGAATTTGTGACTGCTAGGCTTGCTCTGTTTATGTTGCCATTTGTTACTGTTCTGTTTACCGTGTGGCTCTTCAGTGCTGATTCAAAGGTTGAGTAGAATGATTGGTTGCCCATATTGTATGAGGTTTTTCTATCAAGAGAACTGGATTTTCCTGCTCCTAGATTTAACTCGCTGTTATGGAAGAGGATTGTTTCTGGCTTAGTAACTAAGTTTTCGTTTGCTAAGAGTGGTGAACTCATATTTCCATCTGAGTAGACGTCACCTTGGGTCGCTTGGAAGAATGGTTTGGGTTGATTGATCAACACTGACTTGTTAGTGATTTGAGTTTGTGTATTGTCGCTAAAAGTAACGTTACTTTCGCTGCTATCAACATTTACTGGAGTTGTTGTGCTGCTGGTTGCTACAACTTTGAAATATATATAGTAGCTTTCGTTACTGGAGATAGCAGGAAGTTTGAAATCGTAGCTTGAATTGCTGTTTTTAGTTATACAGTTTCCGCCGGGACAGACCGAGTTGGTCATGTTTTCTTCTGATCCACCGTTGAGTGATTTGCTAACGGCAAATCTGTTTTCGTAAGCTCCGGTGATAGGGTCGAGATCTGGTATTGAAAAGTTAGATGTATTTATGGCTTCGTGAACAGTCATACTCAATTGGGTGGATGTTGATTCAACTTCATTGTATATCTGCTCGTATGAACTGATTAACTCGTCGCGATTGCGTCCTGGGAAATATTTTCCACCGGTTTCATTGGCTATTCGTTGTAATGTCGAGGCATATTCATTGCCATCGTGACCGATAGACAGTGTGTAGATAATGATATTGTTTCTGATCGCGTATTCTACTGCGTTTTGTACGCCGGTCTGATTAAGTTGTTGGATAATTGATTGGTTTTCGTAGGATCGAGGGAAGGCGTTTTCTTCTCCGTCAGTGGCGAGCACAATGTATTTTTTTCTATCTGCCCGGTACGTTGCATTAGCATAATTGCCTGCATAACTGTTTCGGAATATTGAGCTGTCACTGCGTGTTTGATTCTGAATTATGTTTGTAAGTTGCGATAGTCCAGCAACTAACCCTCCTCCCGGGTTTGTCTGGTTACCTTGATTGTCGTTGTTTTGACAGAAAATGATATTGTCACTGGTGAATCGGAGTGCTGCTCCGGAATTTGCATCCACTAAGAGGCTGTTAATCGATGAGATTTGTCCATCTGATGCTTGACGTAGTGGTTGGTGCACGAAACCTAGTGCGCTTCGTGTTTGAGTTCCGCGCGCGTCTTCATATGCCCATGCAAGTGGAACGTTGTTTGCTGCTGCTGTGTATTGTCCATTACGCGGGATGCAGACTGTGAATGTGGCAAATCCAATATAGTCTTGTGGTTTGGCATCATCAGCAAATCCTTGAAGTGCTTGTTTGGCTGCTTGAATACGTGGAGTAGTAGTGTTTGGAGCACTGGATCCGACAGGCATGCTATCTCGCATAGATCCTGTTACGTCTAAAACAAGCATTATGTCGCTACCTGAATAGGGAGGGGGTGCATTTTCTTTACCGTTGATGGTTAATCTGACCCAGTATTCAGAACCAACGGACAGATAGTCTGGAGGATTAATATCTTCAAACGTGCTGAGTCCAGAGAGAAACCCTGGCGGAGTTTTACTTATTTCTTTTTTTGTTTCTCCCGCAGCTTGACTGAGTGTTGGGAGGTTAAGCTGAAAAAGATGCGATCTGTCGAGTACTGCGTATCCTAGTACGAATACTAACACGAGTAGAAGAGGGGCAGTTTGTAGTAATTTTTTCATTGTATATTCTTTATTACATCATTAATTATGTTCTGTGTCACCTGATACTCTTCATTAGCTGTATTGGTAAAAGGAAACTGTATCTCAATTACATATGTTATCTTGTCTTTTGTAAATGCGTATTTTTCAAAAACTCCGCGTTCTGTTTGAATTGTATTTTTCTTTAATTCGAAAGGTCCGCGCTTTTCAGTAGTGCAAGGCACTGCTTGTGTACAGTTTAAGAGATTATCTATTGAAGTCTCTATACCTGATATTTCTATGATTGTCATCTCTACTGCGTCTTGAGGAAGCGCTTTTGATTCGAACTCGTTCCAGTTGGTTATGCGGGTTGCGGTAATAATATTTGAATAATATTCTTCAATTTTGTCGTATCCATCGATCTGTGCATACCAGTTTGTGGGAAGATCGAATTTTACTTTTTCTGAGACTGAGGTGATAACTGTGGTTTGTGGTTCGGCTTGATTTTTTGGTAGCTCGCTTGCGTAGCAATCGTTGTTTATGAGGTTACACCCAACATCGATCCAGTTATAAAATGCTTTGGAGTCGCCATCAATGGAGAATATTACTTTATTAATTCCTAGATTTGCTTGAAGTGTTTTTTGAATAGGTTGGAGAATGCCTTCACGTAAGCAATCCGTGTCTTTGGGAAAAATTTCTCGAACGTCAAAGAGATCAATATATACCGTGTCTTCATTTTGTGAGATTGATTTGACTATGCTTTGTGTTTCGTGTGAATAAAGAGAGGTATATCCTTGGCGTTTTTCCTGGGTTGTTGTTCCTTGCGTAACTATGGAGACGATATTTTGTACGGTTTTCTCTGTCGGGTTGATTGTTCGGTATGTAGGATAAAGATTATTACATACAGTGCTGCCTAGTGTGGTTTTGTGGAAGTAGAGTACGAGCTGGTTGCTGTTTTTGGAAGGTACTTTGGCAAATAGTACTTTGTCGAAATATCCGATATATATCAGGAGTGCGCCGGAAAGCATGAGTGTGATAACGAGTATCCACTGAATATATTTTTTGTGTTTTTTTATATTGTTCTGAACTTTTTGGATCATTGTATCAATGGTAGGGCTCTGGAGGTACAATTGCAAGTTTAATCTCAGGTGAGAAAATGGTATATTCTACAGATATGATGACAATAGAAGATGCTCAAAAACTATTATATGAATGGGTGGAATCACCTAGTTTGCGCAAGCACTGTGAGTCAGTGGCGGTGAGTATGAAGTACATGGCGAAGAAGTATGGTGAGGATGAAGTGATGTGGACAGTGGTGGGATTGCTGCATGATTTTGATTATGAGCGGTATCCAGAGATGGAATATCATCCGTTTAAGGGTGTGGAGCATTTGAAGACGCTTGGGGTAGATGAAAAGATATTGCGTGCGATATTAGGACATGGGAATCATACTGGTGTGAATCGTGAGAGTTTGATGGAGAAATGTATATTTGCGGTTGATGAGTTGTCTGGATTTGTGGGTGCGTGTGTTTTAGTGCGACCAGATAAGGATATTAATAATTTAGAAGTGTCGAGTGTGAAGAAAAAATTGAAGACAAAAGAATTTGCAGCTAAAGTTTCGCGAGAAGATATCGCGCAGGGTGCTGCAGAGCTTGGTGTAGAGATAGATGATCTGATTGCAGATGTAATAGCAGCGCAAAGGGAAGGACTATAGTATGTCAGATGTCATAATTGGTGCGCACGTTTCGAGTGCAGGTGGTTTGGATAAAGCTGTGGATCGCGCTGTAGCTATTAGTGCTGACGCGATGCAGATATTTCCGAGTGCTCCCCAGTCGTATGCATTTAAGACTCCGGATGAAGCGATGGTGAAGAAGTTTAAAGAAAAATACAAAGAAGCTGGGCTGAAGGGGCTATTTTTCCACTCCATATATCTGATGAATCTCGCTTCACAGAAGCCACAGACCAATCATTTATCTAAACAATCTTTAGTGGATTATTTGAATACGGCTGCGTTGCTTGAGGCCGATGGAGTTATCACTCATATTGGTTCATCGACTGATACTACGTATGAAATAGCTATCGAGACTATTCAGAAAAGTATTAACTGGGTGTTGAGTAAGACTCCTGCCGAGACAACACTCATTTTGGAAGTAACTGCAGGGAGTGGTAATACGATTGGATCGAAATATGAACATTTGCGAGATATTCGTGCCGGCATAACCGATGTGCATCGTATAGCGACGTGCATGGATACTCAGCATACGTTTGCGAGCGGGTATGATATTGTGCACGACTTGGCTGGTGTGTTGAAACAGTATGATGAACTTGTGGGTATCGATACATTGAAAGTGCTGCATTGCAATGACTCGATGACAGATTTTGATTCTAAGAAAGATCGTCATGCGAATATTGGTCAAGGAAAAATTGGAACTGATGTGTTTAAATCTTTGTTGCATGAGCCACGTTTACGAAAACTGCCATTTATGCTTGAAGTGCCTGGTATGGATGGGAAGAGTGGACCGGACAAAGAAAATATAGATATTTTACGAGCGTTAGCTTAGGATGTTGAGATGAATATTGTTATTCGGCCAATTACTGCGGAAGATTATCCATTTGCTTGTGAAATGTTGATTCGTACGAATAGAGTATCGTTTGGAAAAATCTATCCTTCGATGCTTATTGAAGAGTTTTGTAAGAAATATAATCTGGATAATTTTACTGAAAAAGCTAAAGATACTGACTATTTTGTAGCTGTTGATAGCGACTCAGAGAAGCACGCTATCTTAGGCTTAATTGGTTTAAAAAGGAATGAGTTGCGAACGTTTTTTGTGGATCCGAATTTTCAAGGTCAGGGTATTGGAAGAAAACTATATAATCACTTAGAAAAAATAGCACGAGATCGTGGTATAGAAGAACTTGAATTGCAGGGTAGTCCTTTGGGGGAAGAAGTGTACAAAAAGTTCGGATTCAAAAAAGTAAAAACAATACATAAGGAAAAAGCCGGAGTGACATATAGTGATGCGCATATGGTTAAGAAGTTATGAAGATAACGAAGTTTTCTGATATTGAAGCATTGCCCGTCAGTCATAATCCTCATATTCAAAAAAAGGTTTTGATCGAGAAGGGTGAAATTCCAAGAATTACTAATTTTTCTCGTTCGAGATTCCCGCCAGGTGAGTCAGCTCCTGCGCACTCGCATCGAGATATGTATGAAGTGTTTTTGGTAGAGTCGGGCAGCGGGGTGTTTCGGATTGATGGCAAAGACTATGAAGTGAAAGCAGGAAGTTGTGTGAGAGTAGATTTGCAGGAGATGCATGAAATTATTAATACCGGAGACGATTATTTGGTGCTGACATATTTTGGCGTTGAGGTGTAAAAAAACCGCACCTTGTGAGTGCGGTTTTCTCTGGCAGCTTAATTATTTTTGATTACGTGTTGTAGATTCTTACTTCATCAGCGTCATATTTACTGAAAACTGATTGGACTTCGTCTTGGTCCATATCGTCTACTTTAGCTGTGACAAGAGTTCCGCCTTCTTTTACTCTGTGTTCGTAATCTTTAGCTTCATCAGCTGAGATACCGAGTCCACCGAGTGCGCCTACTAATCCACCTGCTGCTGCACCTGTCATTGCTCCAGCTGCTG
>CAZGHS010000016.1:0-4638 GCA_964525495.1 uncultured Gammaproteobacteria bacterium | reverse complement strand
GCCATCATTCATGGAGCGAGTGAGGTGATCGACGGTGAGTCCGAGTGCTGTTGCGATAGGACCTGCAACAAAGAGCGTTCCAAGTCCTGGAAGAATACCATTTGCAACAACGAGTCCGGCGATTGTACCGAGCACTCCGCCTGTGGTTGCTCCAGATACTGCACCTGCGGTAGTGTTTGCTGCTGCATCACCAGTTGCGTCATGTGCTGACATCTCACCGTCTGCGCTTGCGCGGACATAAGAAATATCTGTATCAGCGATGCTCATTTCTTTTAATGCGGTGATTACGCTTTCTGCGTCGCTTTTGTTGTCGAAAACTCCAACTATCGTTTGCATGGTGTTCTCCTTTCAAATACTTATATTATTAATATATAGATATATTAGCATATAAGTATATATATTGCAACCGTTTTAACATACTTAATATCTCGTATATTCTTTATTCTGGCTCGACAAGCTGATGGCGGAATTCCTTAACGACATTCAGCGATATACATTACTTAGTAGTAGTGATTATCCTTGCTTGCTTTGGCATCAATTCAGATGCCAATTTGCTGCGCTCGGCGGAAGCTCTCGCGGGCGAATAAAGAATATACTTCGATATTACTTACGCCTTCGAAGGTAAAGGAGGGTCGAGATACCAGCAAGTATTAATAAAAGTGAAATATATTGTGGGACGCGGAGGGGACCGATCTGGGCGCTGATGTCAGGATCTATTTTTATGGATTCGATGAGGAGTCGGATGATGCCGTAGTTTATGAAATAGAGTGCGACGATGGATCCGGCTTTGAGTTGTTTTTTGGTATAGGCATAGTAGAGGATAGCAAAGTTAAGAGCGTTGAGGAGTGATTCGTAGAGAAACGTCGGATGGTATGTAGTTTGTGCGTTCAGACCTTGGGGGCGGAATTCTGGATCGACGTAGAGTGCCCATGGAAGGCTGGTCGGTTTGCCAAAGAGTTCTTGGTTGAAATAGTTTCCCCATCTGCCGATGGCTTGCCCGAGAGGTACAGTGACTGCGATGAGATCGAGGATAGCTGT
Organism: uncultured Gammaproteobacteria bacterium; assembly: GCA_964525495.1. Classification (GTDB taxonomy): domain Bacteria; phylum Patescibacteriota; class Microgenomatia; order JALYQM01; family JALYQM01; genus CAZGHS01. The sequence continues at coordinate 3,600 of CAZGHS010000016.1, read as the reverse complement.
GAAAGATTGTTTTTTTATTTTTGTGAGTATGTAGAGTGTAATTATCCCAGCGACTATTGCTCCGAACATGCCGAGTCCACCGGACCAGATTGCAGGAATTTCTGTCATATTGTTTTTGTAATAGTCCCAATTAGTCCCGACATGGTAGATGCGAGCACCGATAATACTGATAGGAAGTATGGTGAAAATATATGAGTCGAAGTCTGAAAGGGAAATGTTTTTGCGTTTGGCGAGACGCGTGGCTAAGAAGTAGCAGGATGTTATTGCCAGTGCGATGATAATTCCGTAGAAGTGAATAGTGATGGGTCCGAGTGAGATGTTATTAAGTGGTGGTGCAGGGATCATAGTGACATTATATACGAGGTTTTTGATTAATAGTGACAATTGCTTTTGCTTCGTGTAATATGTGTTGAAATGTCGAATGGAAAAGAAGGTCAGCCTGAGAATGAGGAGAATCCCCTAAAAAAGAAACGTGTTCGTGAGAAAAAACCACGGCCAGGTTCGCCAGTTATACCCAGCAGCTTTTTCCCAAAAAAATTAACTCCAGAGATTTTAGCTGAATATGGTATTACGGATCCTGCTGATGTTCAGTATTGGATACGCAACTATGCGCGGAAGGACAATCCTCAAGCTGAGCTGCTTAAGAATATAACTATTACATCAAAACAGCTTGGTAACATGCCGCTACAAAATAGAAGGGGATATGAAAGACCTTATAATGACGATCCGGTTGTACCGAAAGCTTTGTATAGAAGATTGACTGGAAGGAAAGATCCTGAGAAATAAAAGAAATGTCTTGCACATTGAATGAGTATCGTATGTAAGCCGGTGGGCTTGAAGTTGCTCCAACATAGTTGGGATGGCTTCAAGCCCTTTTTTTAATCTATCGCCATTCGTGCAGTCTTCCATCCTTGTGCGGAGTAGTGTGGCCAGCGTCGAAGATGCATTGTGGATGATCGCAGCGTGAATCGTCGTGTTTTGCCTGGCAGCGGTTTGGATCATTCTCTGGCTTCAATGCCTGGTGGTGAGTTACGACTGGTCGCTGTTGGTCTTTAGGGTTTCTGTCACCAGTGGTCATCATGCGCCTCCTTTGGGGATTGTGAAGCGGTTACCTAGCTCATCGCGGTGCTGGCCTGCATGGTTTGGTTTTCGAACACATCTCCTTTTTTCTTTTGGAACTAATGTGCTTGGGTTTTCGGCCGGGCAACGATCCTCTTCTGGAGTGGCGGGCGGCGGATTTTTTTTGACTGGAATCGTACCTGACCCTGGCGTTGGTGTGGACATTGATCCTCCTTCTTTGTAGCTGCTGAAGCAATGGTGCTTCAAATTGGCTTAGCGAGTGACTTCAGGATTTGCAGTGCCTTGTCTCTGGCTTCAAGCGCTTCTGCGCATGAAGCATGAATACCGTAGCTGATCATGTCTTGATCTGCTTTGGGATTCGCCTCTTTTCGGATTTCTCTTTTACACCAGGGACATATGTAGGTGATTATCGCCATTGGTTTATCCTTCCTTTATCAAAAAAGATTGCCAAAACAGAAGACGTAGGAATACATCTGCTCTTCTGGCAATCTTCGAGTGTAAAAGGTAGTTGCTTTACGATACTTTCAATGTGCAAGACGTTTAAGAATGTATGAGGAAGTAAGGAGATCCATAAGAGCTGGGTCGATTACTCTCTCATGGAAAAAGAGTATATCATAAATGGCTTAATATTTAAAGTTATGGGATATCTTGCACATTGTATTCTATATTCTATTTAACCTAACGTTACCGAGCCCGCAGCGTGTGCTGTGGGTGAGCTTTGGGCTCGGTAATTAAGGAGCGTTAGGATGTGGTCTTCTTGTTCTTCTGTCGGCGGCGAGGCGCAGGAGTAGCAGTTGCAGTTGGTGCTGGTTCGGGAGGTGTTAGGGATATGGTTCCAGTTCCAGGGACTTGGCTCGTCCGACAATGTTTGAGAAGTAGACATCCTCCACAGTCAGTTGTTGGCTTGCCTACTGTTGACTGATCGTTTTGCACTAGCCTCTCCTTGTTGTAGCCGATTTCCACCATGCGTGAACATTTTTTGGGGCTGGTTTGGTGATTAGAATGACGACGACGATCCCTGATGGTTGTTTCGACTTTTGGTTTTTCTTGTCTGACATCACTGTCTCCTTAGAACGGTTGGCCGCATGCACTGCATATGCATCGATGATCGATGCTTTTAGATGATCCAAGTGTTCCACACATCGCTTGTGTGCTTTCCTGGCAATTGTGCGTACGCTTGCATTCGTTGCTAGTTTGTGGAGAGTTGTGAGTGCCAGGGCCTTTGTAGAACGGATCTCGACGCCTTCGTTGTTGCCTACGACTTATTGTTTGTTGTCCCAATGGGTACTCCTTATTCAGTATCGGAATTCAATGGTAGTTACCTAGTCGATGGGATCGGCCTCCTTTCTTCATAGAATGCGATTAGCCTTTCGGCTTGAAGCGTGCTATTTGTAGGGTGTCTTTCGATCGATGGGCGGCCTTCCTGTCAATTTACGCACTGCGTCTACATGGCGCTGGGTTTTGTCTTGTACCCAGGGTGTTTGCCATTTTGACCCGTTAGCAATTTCCTCAGCTGTCTGTAAGTAGCTACTGATCTTTTTTGGATCTACTTCACCTCCTGTGCCTTTGACGAATTTTTTTAGATCACGAATAATCCGCCTTCCATTGCTTCGGGTGCTCATATCCAGATTCTCCCTTCATGACTAGCTGATCAATCAGTGGCTTGTCTCAGGAGTTTGTAGAATGCTCCTTTCACTATCTGTTTAGGTTGAATATAGAATATCAATGTGCAAGATGTTACGAATGTATAAGAGAGGCGAGGGAAGGCCATAAGCTGGCGATTTGCCTGTCTTATGAAATAGTATTTTATGCTTTTGTTGAGGTGTTGTCAACGCTATAGGATATGCTTGTATTTCTGGGTATTATGTGATATTATCCTCTTAATTAATTCAACGCGATATGCGAATGTAGATATCTCTAAAATGTGCTTAGGAGGTGGAGTTCGAAATCGGGTTGATTTTTTTGCGCTAAGTTGCCCTTTACATTGAGTACGTGTTGACAGATATTTGTGCGCACGGTATTATGCACAAAGTCTTGTTGATGTTCAGATTTTGGATATGATTTTTTGTGTCCAAAACGTTGTATATCAACGTCTTCTTCTTTCGTAACCAACTCCTTGAGAGTGCTATTACAGAGAATTGATAAGTCCTTTAACAACTAAATAGTGATAGGAAGTCAATTCCTAAAAAAAACAACAATAAATCATACGGAAATTTTTGCAAAAAAATGTCAGTATGTTCATTTAGTTTGGGATTAAAAATTTTGAGAGTTTGATCCTGGCTCAGGATGAACGCTGGCGGCGTGCCTAAGGCATGCAAGTCGAACGGTTCATGTAGCAATACATGGATAGTGGCAGACGGGTGAGTAACGCGTGGGAACGTACCAAAAAGTGGGGGACAACACACCGAAAGGTGTGCTAATACCGCATGTGACCGCAAGGTTAAAGCCGCAAGGCGCTTTTTGATCGGCCTGCGTCCCATCAGCTAGTTGGTAGGGTAATGGCCTACCAAGGCGACGACG
>CAZGHS010000015.1:0-21913 GCA_964525495.1 uncultured Gammaproteobacteria bacterium | reverse complement strand
CAGGGTATAAAACCCGAAGGCATAACTGAAAATATAGGTTGTATTCATTTTTACAATTCTTACTCAAAAGCATAAAAATTGCACAATTATAGGCTGTATAAAAACAAATAGATACTTGAAAAGTTTCGGGTTATATATTATACTTCTTTATGCTTAGGAAGCAGGACGATTAAGTATCTCACAAGGATATTAGGAAAGTCCGGACAGCATACAGCAAGGGTGCTTTGGTTTAATCCAGAGACGCGTAAGCGCTAGTCAGAGCAGCAGAGACAATTAAGCTTCTTGTCGAAAGCTTAGGCAAGAAGTGGAAGGTGAAAAGAATCTAAAGCCGCAAGGTGTAGATTATATCCCACAAGGATATGGCAATCCTCCCCGCTGCAATCCTAGACTGAACCGTTACCAGGCTGCTCGCCGAGGTTCGAATCAGGAGCATAGATAGATTATCGTCACTCTCCCTTAAAAGAGAGGAACAGAATCCGGCTTACTCGCTTCCTAAGTAAAACTGCCCTTTTTAGATCTTGATTTCAGTACACAAACAGCGCCTACAATAAAGCATGCTATCCAAAATTACTTCCGCTGCTATTGTTGGCTTGTCCGCAATTCCAATTACGATCGAAGTAGATATAGCATCCCAAGGACTTCCACACTTTATAATTGTCGGATTACCAGACAAGTCAGTAGACGAGGCAAAAGAGCGCGTCAAAAGTGCAATCAGAAACAGTGGATTCGAATTTCCTAACAAAAAAATTACTATCAATCTCGCTCCTGGCGATATTCCCAAAGAGGGATCACGATACGATCTTCCGATCGCATTAGGAATATTATTGTCCTCTGGACAGATTAAAGATCCAGTATCTAGCACGCTTGTATATGGCGAGCTCTCACTAGACGGATGTATTCGTCCATGTACAGGAAGCGTTCTATTCACCATTCTGGCTAAAGAGCAGAACTTCGAAAAACTACTCGTACCCAAAGACAATGCTGAAGAAGCCTCACTTATCGAAGGACCTATCATTCACGCCTGTGAAACACTGGCGCAAATTGTGCAGTATCTTAACCACGAACAAAATCTCGAAAATTACATCCGCATAAGCCAATTAGTCCCGACAAGAACAACGGGTCATACTGTAGATATGTCAGATATTCAAGGACAATTCCAAGTTAAGCGAGCGCTAGAAATCAGTGCAGCCGGCGGTCATAACATGATTATGATCGGCAGCCCGGGTGCAGGCAAAACAATGCTCGCCCGTGCTTTCCCCACCATATTACCTGACATTTCTTCCGATGAGTCTCTCGAACTTACTAAACTGTACTCAGTATCCGGCAATACCTCAGCACATACACCACTCGTCAGCGCGCGTCCGTTCAGGCATCCACATCACACGGGATCAGTTCCTTCGATAATCGGGGGCGGATCTATTCCAAAACCAGGAGAAATATCTCTGGCACACAGAGGAGTCTTATTCCTTGATGAATTTTTGGAATTCTCAAAAATAATTCTTGAATCCCTCAGACAACCGCTCGAAGACGGAGAAATCACTATCTCGCGCGCAGCTACAACTGTTACCTTTCCTGCTAAATTCATCTTGCTGGCTGCATGTAATCCCTGTCCATGTGGCTTTGCCTACAGTACAGATTCGCGTAAACAATGCTCGTGTACAGGATTACAAGTGCAGCGTTACAAAAAAAGACTCTCAGGCCCAATACTCGACCGCATCGATTTACAAATCAAAGTAAAGTCAGTTCCTGTTCATGAACTGACTACCGAAACGCCATCTGAACGATCAGAACATATCAAACAACGCGTAGAAAAAGCGAGAACTCTGCAACGAAACCGTTTTGTAAAATCCAATTTACTTACCAACGCCGAAATGACAACACATGATATTAAAAAATTCTGTAAACTCGACGAAGATGCACAATCGCTCGCAACGCAAGCAATTTCTCGTTTACAGTTATCAGCACGCAGTTATTACAGAATAATAAAAATAGCGCGGACTATTGCCGATCTCAGTGACGAAGAAATAATCACCAAAAAACATATAGCAGAGTCTCTACAGTATAGGTTCGCAGATTCCCTCTAACTTGTGTCTATGCTAGGATATTATATATGAGAATCCTAGTCTTAGGTTGTGAAAATTTAATAGGGACGGCGTTATTTCCACTTCTTGCACAAAGAAAATATGACATTTGGGTCATAGTTCAAGATAAAGAGTCCCAGGAAAATTTTCAAAGATACGGAGCTCACACTATACTCGCAGATCCATCAGAAAACGGATCATGGATTGACCAACTGCCCCTCGAACTAGACTACATAGTAAATTTACTTCATCCGTCAATATCCGCTCGGGTGTCACTGAAAGCGTTAGAAAATAAAATAGGCGAATACATGTTGCAGGTAACAAAAAATCTTACCTACATAGCCAAATCAAGAAAAGTAAAACGCATACTCCAGCTAGCCAATATATTTTATTATGCAACGCGAGGTGAAACAAAAGTAAGTGAGAAATCAACGCGAGACATAGACCCGCAGAACTATGGCATGCTATATAAATCGGCAATCACACATTTATTAGGTAACAAAGAAGTAAATACAACGCTCTTGATTACAGGTCACTTTATTTATACATCAAAAGGGGAGACTTTCCCGGAAGTCCCCACTCTATTTGAAACGATGTATGTAAAAGTCGATGACGCCAATAATTATGTACAGCTTTCCCATTGTGAAGACGTAGTCGGAGCAATCGATCATTTACTCGCACACGAACTAGACTTGCCATTCGTAAATATTGTTGACGATCAGCCGATAACGCAGAAGCAGTGGATTGAAATACTTTCCCACATAAAAAAAGTGCCGACGACAATCTCCTTGCCAATATCATTTGCGTCATTTCTTATGGGAGATACCTATAGTCAGTCCGTAATTCAACCTATTCAGGCGAAGAATGAACTACTACGGTCGACGGGATATTGGTTGAAGTTTCCCAATTACAGAGCGGGATTTTCAAGTGAATTAATGCAATAAGCCGGAGAAATAAATGCCAAGCTCAAGCGCGATGGCCAATAGCCCGACAAGCACACACCGTTTAACATCGCCTGCGTAGGCTGAAATATCAGATGCATTGTGTTGAGATGAGGGCAGGGACTCTACTTTTGATGTTTTAATATCCTTCAAAGATATACCTATTTTGTGTTCAGAAGATTCTGTCATGAACGAAGTATATCCTGGATTAATTTTCTTGACAAGCAATTAACCAATCCGTACCATAAAAAGGCGTATAAAAATATGACACAGAAAAAAACTGCAATCATTTTCGTCACAGGCGTTATCGTCTTCGGTGTAACAATATTCGGCGGATATTCTGTCACAAAGTACATAAACACGCCGCACACTCAAGAAAATCCATTAGCACAAGCCACACCTACGGCTTCAGCTAAACCTGTAGACGCAGAAAGCTACTGTCCAATTAATGGTAAAAAATATGCCGTAAACGATCAATTGCAATGGGAAGCAAAGCATCCAGTTGCCGTAATGATCGAAAATCACCCTGAATCTCGTCCGCAATCAGGTTTATCTTCAGCCGATGTTATATATGAAGCTGTTGCTGAGGGCGGCATCACACGATTCATGGGAGTTTTCTTATGTGATCAAGCACCGCAGTTAGTAGGTCCTGTCCGAAGCGCGCGCACCTATTTTCTTGATTGGCTCAGCGAATATAACGCATTTTATACTCACGTAGGTGGAGCTAACACCGATGGACCAGCAGATGCACTACAACAAATAATCGATTACGGAATTAAAGATTTCGAAGGCCTTTCTGAAGATATCAAACAAGGATGGCAGCGCGATAGACAACGACTACCTGATGTAGCCTCCGAGCATACTATGTACTTAGATATTGAGCGCCTACGCCAGTTTGCAAAAGAAAAATGGGAATGGGATGCTGAGATAAACGGAACTCGATGGGATACTACATTTGAAAAGTGGAAGTTCACTGATACAACAGCAGCATACACTCCATCCGAATCTACACCAGCAGCAACACTAGCATACGAATTCTGGGATCAGTCAGCTGGAACATTCGGTGTGAAATGGACATATAATGCGCAGAATAGAACATATCTCCGCGAAATGGCAGGTCGACCACATATCGACAAAAATACCGAGCGACAACTTGAAGTATCAAATGTAATTGTTTTGTTACAAGAACAAAGCAATGCTGACGATGGCTATACAAACAATCTACACTTACTGTATAAAACCATTGGGACAGGCAAAGGCTTCGTAGCCTACAACGGCATTGCACAACCGATCACATGGTCAAAGTCTGGTCGAACTGCTCGCACTAAATTCTATAACTCTAATAATCAGGAAGTCCCACTCGAACGAGGAAAAATCTGGATTTCCATAGTCCCCACATTTAGTGCTGATGCTATAGTAATCAAGTAAAAAATATATTGTATAATTACTGTATTCACTTTTTAAAATAGAAAGTGTATAAATAGCATACTTACACGCCAATACCCCTGCCCGAAGGGAAGACTATGTTAAATGATCTCTTCATTTCTAAAGTTCGGGTCAAGATGCTCCGCCTTTTCATGCTTAACCCAGGTGAAATGTTCCACGTCCGTGAAATCGTCAGACAAGTAGACGAGGAAATTAACGCAGTTCGTCGAGAGCTTCTCCGAATGGAAAAAGGCGGCATGGTACGCTCAGAATGGCGGGCAAATCGACGGTACTACGAATTCAAAAAAGAATATCTCTTCTACCCTGAGCTACTTGCCATGATGAACAAAACCGGTGGACTGGGCGGCGAAATCCTTCAGAACCGTGCCAAACTCGGAAAAGTAAAATTTGTCTTTCTGTCCGGCGGCTTTGTGCGAGGGAAAACTCCGGGACCAAAGGATGTTGAACTGCTAATTGTGGGAACCATTGTCCTACCCGAGTTAACCTCATTGGTAAAACAGGAAGAGGTCAAACGAAATCGCGAAATAAACTATACAACTATGACTGAAGAAGAATACAAATTCCGTGTAACCAAAAGAGATCCGTTCATCTTAGATGTACTCGAGCGACCTCGTGTTATGCTAATAGGTGACGAAGAAGCATTGCTAGCAGACATCTAATGGCTAGACGTGCTATATATTAAGTGTTAAAATTTCGAATTATCAAGTACTATGCAAACGCCTTCAAAATATACACCGCAAACAGCTAAGACTGTCAACAAACGTCCACTTGGACTTTTTATCTTCGTCCTATTCCTTTTTGGGTTCACCATTGCGTACAACCTGCCGCCTCAAAACGTAAACTGGAAAATTGCAGGTAAAGAAATTAAATCCATAGGTGGGTGGCCATTATTCGGTCGCAGTACGGAAATTAAAAAAGGTCTCGATCTTCAAGGTGGTGTGCAACTTACATTGCAAGCAGATATGAAGGATATTAGCGAGGGTGATAGAGACGACGCACTGGACTCTGTCAGAAACGTAATAGATCGCCGCGTTAATTTGTACGGAGTATCAGAACCAGTAGTGCAGTCAGCAAAAACAGGAAACGACTATCGGGTAATTGTTGAATTACCAGGCATTGCTGACGTAGATCAGGCACTCGAATTAGTTGGGCGGACTGCTCGACTCGAGTTCCGAGAACCTGATGAGTCATCACAAAGCGCAGAGGCGGTTGCATCACAGTCAGCGCAGCTTGAAGAGCAGCTTTCAGGTATGGATGCTTCCACTGCCGCGATGCTGAGACAGTATATACAGACACAACCACGCTACAAACCAACTGCCTTGACTGGTAAAGAACTCAAGCGGGCAGAAGTCGCTTTTGACGAGCGAACAAGCGAACCTCAAGTCAGTTTAGAATTTAATCCAGAAGGTGCAAAATTGTTTGGAGAGCTCACAAGTAAATATATTGGCAGATCAATTGCAATATATCTTGACGAAGAACAAGTCAGTGCTCCTACGGTAAACACCGCGATTCTTGACGGACGAGCCGTTATCTCCGGTGGTTTCACTGTTCAACAGGCTCAACAATTAGCAACTCAGTTAAACGCTGGCGCGCTTCCAGTACCCGTAAAAGTAATTGAGCAACGCACAATTGGTGCAACACTCGGTGCCCAGTCAATCGAAAGAAGTATTGTTGCCGGGGCGGTTGGATTTGCAATTGTCGCATTCTTCATGATCGTGCTGTACCGACTCCACGGCGTGCTAGCGGTTATTGCTCTTGCATTGTACGCGCTCATTTCACTTGTCATATTCCGGTTAATTCCTGTCACTCTGACACTTGCAGGTATCGCAGGATTTATTCTATCCATTGGAATGGCGCTTGATGCCAATATCCTCATCTTTGAACGTATGCGAGAAGAAATCCGATGGGGTAGAGGTAAAAAAGACGCGCTCAAACTTGGTTTCGATCGAGCATGGTCGTCTATTCGCGACTCAAATGTGTCGTCCCTTATCACTTGCATGATTCTGTATGGATTCGGTACTGGATTAATTCGTGGCTTTGCGCTCACTCTAGCAATCGGTATACTTGTCTCAATGTTTACTGCGATCACAGTAACCAGAACATTATTACGTATGATATATAAATAAAGGATTTACTATGAAAAACTTTGATCTTTCGAAATACAACAACGCACAGAAAGCGACAGGAGCACTCATTGGAGTAATGGTCTGTATCAATATTTTACCCGTCGTTGCAGCAATGAATAAAAATAACCCTGCTTTGCCCGCGTTACTCAGTATTGCAGCCCAAGTATTTTTTGTATTATTTATATATTTTGCATTAATCTGGCTCAGAAAAGAATAATATGGACTTCGTAAAGCATAAGAATATCTTCTTTATAATCTCTGCCTTACTCCTTATCCCAGGACTCATATCACTGGCTACAAAAGGCCTACGTTTGGGTATCGATTTCACGGGTGGTACGCTCATGGAGATAAGCAGCCCGCAATTCAACGAGAGTAAGAGATCAGAAGTAGAGAAAGCTATTCGAGACCAGGGAGTAGAGATCTCCTCTATTCAGCAGTCAGGGAATAATTCTTTTATTATAAGAGCTAAAACTATAGATCAATCAAAAAACTCACAGGTAATAGAACAGCTCAAAAAGAAATACGAGAAAGTAGACGAACTCAGATTTGAAACAGTCGGACCAACCGTTGGAGCAGAGCTCACACGCAACGCACTACTCGCACTTGGAGTCGTCTCTTTATTCATCGTCTTATATATCGCATGGAGTTTCCGTTCTGTACCCAAGCCAGCATCCAGTTGGAGATTTGGGCTCACGGCTATTGCAGCACTCATACACGATGCACTCTTAGTAGTGGGAGTATTCTCAATCCTTGGCTGGACTATGCATGTCGAGGTAGACTCGTTATTCGTAACAGCACTTCTTACGGTCATTGGCTTCTCCGTCCACGACACTATCGTGGTATACGATCGCATCCGCGAGAACCTTATCAAGTCAAAAGCGCCAACCTTTGCTGACACAGTAAATCTCTCTATTTGGGAAACGTTGGCTCGTTCAATTAATACATCCACGACAGTAGTTTTAGTATTACTTACTCTCGTCCTTTTCGGCGGTGAAACTATCCGTTGGTTTGTAGTAGCCTTGCTTGTCGGAATCGTTTCAGGAACCTATTCATCAATCTTCAATGCAGCGCAATTACTCGTACTTTGGGAAGAGAAGTCTAAAAAGTCACACTAGACGACAGCTCACAATCTTCACTATCATGAATACATGGTTAAGAAAGTACAAACGGGTGCCAGTGCAATTCTACTTCTCCTCGCAGTCGTGATTCTCATTTTTGGTGTATATATTGTTGACAACATGTTAGCAGTAAAAACTGCTATCGTAATTCAACCTACTCAACGACCTACTCCATCAAGTACTCCTGCACCAGTTCTAACTTTTGAAGAAAACTCTTTCATAATTTTCGAGAGGAACCTAGAGTTCTTTAAAATGAAAGTTACAGAGAATAAAATAGCCCGATATCAAGAGGATTTGTATTTTATTCCTGACGGCCAGTCAAAAGTTATGAAATACTCCATTCCACGTCAGACCACGGAAGAATTCTTTACAATAGATGATAATAGTGTGTATCTAAATGCCCTTAAAATCATTGGCGACGAAATCTTCATCTCCGAAGGCGTTTATCAAGCACAAACTAACATTTATTACAAAAATCTACGAGAGAACTCAGATATTAATAAATTAGGAGTCTTCAACAATGGACTGGTAGCCTATGAAAATGGCCAATATTGGATTAAAGGCGGGGACGGAGACGCATGTGGTGGGTTTAGAAATCGAGCACTATTTGATGTCGATTCCAAAAAAGTCTATCCTGAGTTAACTACCTATATAGGCTGTATTGATGGTGACCGAGAAGTTGGAATTGATAAGCTAAATAACATTATTATTGCTGATGCAAAATCGTTATATGATGAGGCCAATTTCAGTTTCCCAGAAGAATATAAGAATGTAGTTCGAGTCGATCCAACAACAGGTAAAAAAACACTGATAGTTCCTGAAAGTCGCATGCCAGATAAAATTGAGGACATTGTCCTTGATTTTAAAGCGAATAAGTTGCTATTGGTTGGACCGGAATTGTATGTAGTAGACCTTGAAATCAATACGATGGTTAAGAAATTTTTGCCACCAACAACTGCAGTAATTCAAATCTTCGAAAACAATCAAAATATTTGTATTGATTCAGTAAAAAATCCACTGATGCAGTTAGATCTTTCTACGTTTACTCTTAACGAAACTAATGAGTGTAAACCTGCTGCAGATCCAAGGGTGAATATAAGGCTACAAAACTCCCTCCAAAGTCTGTGGGAACAACTAGATCTCCCTTCCTATTTTTCCTACGATTACAAATAACGCAAAATTCAAAATCAGAAATGATATAATATCGTATATGGATATTCATTCATTTACACTTACAACATCCAAACAAGAAGTGTTCGACGCGATCAAATCCCAGCTTGAAACTCAAAACCTAAGTCTTGCAGAAATAGATAGCCATCGTCCGTGGGGTGGTTTTATCCGCCTCAATGATTCTGAAGTTAATAAATTCAAAGAAATATATTTCTCAGAGGTAGACTTCAGTGCAATACCACCAGAAACAAACCTTAGTCCAAAAATATTATTCGTTGCCCCAGACAAAAGACTCTCATGGCAATATCATCATCGCCGCAAAGAGATATGGCATGTGATAGTTGGTCCAGTCAAAACTGCACTGAGCAGCACAGATGATGAAGCCATAACCAAAGAATATCAAACAGGCGATCTCATCAAAATTGAATATGGCGTAAGACACAGACTTATTGGTGCAAATAATTGGGGAGTAGTGGCTGAAATTTGGCAACATACTGACCCAAACAATCCTTCAGACGAACAAGATATTGTCAGATTACAAGACGATTTCGGAAGAAATTAATAGAAAGGAACACATATGATCGTTGACTCATCAATTTTTAAATCCTATGACATCCGAGGCGTGTATGGTCACAACTTACACGACCAAACAGCTATTGCTGTAGGCAAAGCCTACTCAGTTGTAGTAAGTCCAACTACAGTAGTCGTAGGACGTGATGCACGCATCTCAAGCCCAGCACTTCACGAAAACCTTGTCAAAGGGCTAACATCAGTCGGAGTTAACGTCATAGACGTCGGCATGGTTTCAACAGATATGTACTACTTTGCCTGTGCAGAAAAAGATCTTCCCGGTATCATGATCACTGCGAGTCATAATCCAAAAGAATACAACGGATTCAAAATGGTAAAACGCATCCCGTATCTTCTCTCCGGAGACGAAGGTATTCAGGATATCCGTAAAATAATTGAAACAGATGCATTTCCTCCAGAAGCCGCAACACCAGGAACAGTAGAAAAATGGGATGTCATGGATGGATTTATTCAGAAAATTCTTTCTCTCACTCCAGACTACAAAAACTTTAAACCATACAAAATCGTAGCTGATACTGCCAATGGTATGGTCGGACCATCACTTGTAAAACTTTTCCAGAACATGCCACAGCTTACTCTCATACCAATGTATTTCGAGCCAGACGGCAACTTCCCAAACCATGGCGGCGATCCTCTGCACGAAGAAAATCGCGATGACATTGTCAAAAAGGTTCAGGAAGAAAAAGCAGATTTTGGAATTATGAACGATCCAGACGGAGACCGATTCTTCGTTATAGATTCACACGGACGATTCATCTCAGGAGATTTCTTCACCGCTATAATGTCATACTATTTCTTACAGAAAAATCCTGGCTCAACCATTATCTACGATATTCGTGCTTCCAAAGCAGTTCCAGATACCGTTTCAAAGTACGGAGGTAGATCCCTGTATAACCGTGTTGGACACGCATACATCAAAAAGCGAATGGCAGACGAAGACGGAGTATTTGCAGGTGAAGTAACTGGGCACTACTACTTCCGTGATTTCTACAAATGCGACTCGGGTGTAGCACCACTCATGTATCTTCTCGACTTATTATCTAATGCAAGCCAAACACTCGAAGAAACAGTCGACCAGTACGAGTCACACTACCATATTTCAGGGGAGATCAATAACAAGGTATCAGACGTCAAAGCAAAAATTGCCGAGATAAAAGACAAGTATGCACCTCACGCCAGTGAAATCATCGAAGTTGATGGCGTAACCTGCGAGATGGGCGACTGGAGATTTAATCTCCGTGGATCAAACACTGAGCCGCTTATTCGTCTCAATCTGGAAGCTAAAACTATAGAGTTAATGGAAGAGAAGCGGGATGAACTCTTAGCATTGATACGCGCATAATTTTATTATTTGTTGTACTATAAAATTAATGCCCAAAGTTTTTCAGTACATAACCAAAACTAACCTGTTGGTAATTGCGCTGTTTTCATCTATATATGGATTTCTCAATCCTGTTCTCAGCGTGCTCATCAGTCAGGCAACTGGCCATAAGCCAGACACTCTCTACAACGGTGAAGTCATTTTCTATTCAATCATTTTGCTTACACTTGCAACCATAGTAGGAGAGTATTGGTACACTAAAAAGAAACTAAGCAACGATGTCGCCAATAGATTTTTGATAGCAAACATTGTGCTACTAGTCATTATGTTTGTCTCATTAAAAACTGCTACGTACGAAGACAGTGGAACACCAACAAACGGCAAAACAATAAGCGAAACAGTATTTTACTGTATGTTATTTATGCACATCTATGTTGCAAAACTACTGAGTTTAATTTTCCTGCCCCCCACAAATAAGAAACATGCTAAACATTAAGCCCCCAGATTACAAATTTTGTCCCATGTGCGGAACAACATTATCGATAAGAACTCACGAAGGACATGATCAAAAACACTGCGCTTCATGCAATTGGGTGTACTACCCACACGTAGCTGCTTCCTCGGTAGCTGTCGTGACTAAAGACAACAAAGTACTGCTTGTCCAGCGAGCTAGGGAGCCCCACAAAGGCAAATGGATGATGCCTGCAGGTTTTCTTAATTACGGAGAGCACCCTTCCGAAGCAGCTATGAGGGAGATATTTGAAGAAACAGGATATAAAGCCTCTACAGTGGAGTTTCTTGATGTTATTCAAGTTACTGACGACGACCGCCCAGGCACAGAGGGACATTTAGGATTCTTTTATCAAGTCGAAATCGACGACTCAATACAACACGATATTTCTGATAAAGAGGAAAACAGTGCAATAGAGTGGTTCGATATAAATAATCTGCCACCGATAGCGTGGGAAAACCACTTGAATATTTTACAAACTCTCTTCAGGTAGATTCATTCCTGAATCATCAACAATCTTCTGTGGCTCAGTTTTTTTATACATTTCACCAACAAGCCATAACACTGCTTCCTTTTTATATCGTCGATCTCCTCGTTGATTAATCCGAATTGCAGGAAGCTTTCCGCGCTTACCCCAACGCTTCAAAGTAATTTTTGAAACACGCAAAAAATTCGCAACCTCTTCGATAGTCATCAAATCTGGAAGATCTTCACCAATTGTCGCCATCTGACCTCCTAACAAACAATATCAAATATGATCACAACGTATCAAACTTGATAGATGAAAACAAGAGGGACATACTATGTAAGTATGCAAACTGAATTAATAAACACATTCAAAAATCTACTTAAAAAAGAAAAGACAATTATAGATTCTCTTCGCATTTATAATACAAGGCCGATGATTCTTTTTTATCTAATCGGATTAAAAGCCTCACATCAAGATATATTCACTTTCAACTCGCTAAAAGTCTGGATAGTATTTATTCTCGCCTATGCAAGCGCATCATTAATTAATTTTCTTCAAGATACATTAATAGATGAAAAGAACAAGAAATATAATCCAACCGACCGAAACGCAAACGTAAAATACATTAAAATAATGGCTGTCATTTTATCCATCGTCGCACTGGGCATAAGTATGACAGCAGATAACTCCGTAGCGATAACCTTGACTACCGGCATTCTTCTATTACTCGGTTTAGCCTACTCACTTCCACCAATACGACTGTCGTATCACCCGCTTGGAAAGCTAGTTTCGATGAGCTTGGCGTATGCTTTTCTTCCCGCGTTAGCTGGAATCAACTTTGACTACCACAATGAGAGTTTTTACCAACTAATGATGCTCTGTTTGTTTTATTCTTCATTTATCCCATACAGTGACGTTAAAGATATTGAGGGTGATGGTCACTATGGAAAAAGAACACTAGCTGTTCTACTCGGTCCTCAAAAATTATCCATAATGTGCTTGGTGGCAAGTACTTCAGCTGCAGTCCTGATAGCACTACAGATTCCTCAGTTCTCACTATCAATCGCGCTCATACTTATCGGGCTGGTAGCGCTAACATTAATACAATTATTATCTATATTCAAAAAGAAATTAATTCAGGAAAGGCAGCTACATCATATATCCGGATTTATTTTGCTTGGAATTCTTATCCTCTTTCTGATTATCTAAATCTTTGATTGTTCTATAAGCGTAACCAAAATAGAGGAAAGGCAGTATAAAAATTAGTACTGAGCCGAGATTAAAAACATAAGTCAGCACGGTAAAAAGTAACATGCTACCAATTATAAATACAACATTCTTAGTCAAAACAATCTTAGTTTTGTTAGGATCTTTTACTAGCCTCAGAATATACCTATAAAATATCAATAAATATATTAAAATCGGGATAGTTAGGATCGCAAATAATTCCATAATATTTACTCACTAGGCGGATGAATTGTAAGTTCAATAACAAGTAACAAAAACCAATAAATAGGAACAAAAATAGCGATCAAAAAACCTAGACCCAGATATGATGAAACTCTGGACAAGATAAAAAGAATAGTCAACGCTGCAATTACATAAAAGAATAGAAATAAGGGAAAATTAACGCCATTATTAAATGAAAGAAGAAAGTAGCCCAGTACAAGATATAAAGCGGCGATCAATCCACCTACAAAATACGCTAATCCCGGTTTTGTCTCGACGTTTAAGTTCATCTACAATAAGTATATAGCTACTATTAAAAAAATTAATAGTAGCAACAAAAAAGGACCGTTCTCTCGAACGATCCTTTAATGTAAAGTAATGTGAATTACAATTACTTAAGCTCAACTGTTGCGCCAGCATCAGTAAGCTTCTTCTTTGCTTCTTCAGCCTTTTCTTTGTTAACACCTTCGAGAACAGCCTTTGGAGCTGATTCAACGAGAGTCTTAGCTTCTGCAAGACCGAGTGAAGGTACGAGTTCACGTACTGCTTTAATAACACCAATCTTGTTTGCGCCTGCTGCTGCAATAACAACATTGAATTCTGTCTTTTCTTCAGCTGGAGCTGCGTCTGCTGCTGCTGCTGGAGCTGCACCTGCCATCATCATAGGAGCTGATGCTGAAACACCAAACTTCTCTTCGAGAGCATGTACTAAGTCAGCGAGTTCGAGAACTGAAAGCTCTTCAACTGCTGCAATAACTTTTTCTACTTTTGCTGATAAATCTGCCATAAAAATCTCCTTTTAAGCACTCTTTTGTTCTTTAATTTGGTTAAGTGCATAGACCAAATTTCTAATATTACCATTTAATACGCTGACCAATCCGGTCAACGGAGCTGCCAAAGTACCCACAACCTGTCCTCGGAGTTGATCCTTGGAAGGAAGTTTTGACAAAGCTTTCACGCGATCTGCAGAAAGAATACCATTTTCAAGTATTCCTCCCTTGATTGCAGGAAGCTCGTTAGCCGTAGCTGAGAACTTTACCAACACCTTAAGTGGTCCTACTTCGTCGTCATACGAGAAGAGAACAGCTGAAGGTCCAGCAAATGTGTCTGGAGTTGCGTCAGCAACACCAGCTTCGTTCAAAGCCTTTGCTAAAAGAGTATTTTTGGTTACGGTGAACTCTCCAGACTCGCCCAAAGAAGCACGAAGCTCCTGAAGTTGAACCATAGAAAGACCGCGGTAGTCTGTAACTACCATAGACTTAGCTTTGCTGATCTTTTCTTTCATATCAGCCAAAGATAATTCTTTCTTTGCGCGGGAACTTTTTTTCTGCGCTAAAATTGCCATAATTTCACCTCACTTTCTTTTTATTGCTAGATACAAAAAAACACCTTACTAAAGGTGTATTCGAGGTCAAAGTAAAACAAAGGGATAATAAAAGTCCTATGTTCACCTCGGTAGTCGAAATTACTCTCATTAAGCCCGACTGGGCAACTACTGTCTTTAGCTGAAGCTATGTTACCATAACAGCATGGCAAAGGCAAATATTAGTAAAAAAGAATTAGCTTTAAGAATAGCCATTATATGCATTATCCTAGGGATTGCCTGGTTTATGGCGAGCTTTTTATACTGGACTTTTGAGTTAGATGCGCACTGTGCCAATCTACCCGAGGGAACGAGTTGCTTATAAGTCGATAAATTCAGGAATCTTGGTATCTGTATCGAAAATCACTACTGAAGCTCGTTTTCCAAACCCATGAGCAGTCCCCGGGTTCACAAAAACAGTCTTTCCTATGACTTCATGAGCCGCTTCGTGAGTATGCCCACACATAACCACATCATAATTTCCAGATTTTATTAAAGAATTCGTGATTGGCTGTTCCGTGCCGTGATAGCAAGCAAAATTAACACCTTGTTCAGTAAACTCGTAAAAGTCGCCTTTAATCTCAGCACCAATATCTCGTGCCACATTCAAAAGCCGTACTCGATCACCATCATTATTTCCAAAGATTCCGAAAAGCTTTATGCCGTCAAACATACGCAATATAAACGGCGCAACGTAGTCACCAAGATGGACAATATACGGGACTTTGTGTTCAGCAAAAACGAGCTTAGCCTTGTGGATATGTTCAGGATTGTCATGAGTATCAGATATAACACCAAATTTCATAATTTTATTATACAATACAACTCATGAAAGCAATTTACGTCAAAGATATTAAACCTGGCCACACCATATCCAATGTGGCTTTTGTAGTAATCAAAGCAGAAAAAAAAGTCGCCAAAAACGGAAAAGAATATATGGACATCACGATAGGCGACAGCACTGGCACAATCCTGTGCAAAGTCTGGAGTGAAAAATACGAAGCCTGCTCAGCTGATGCGCTCAAAGAAGGGGTCGTAGTTCTCGCAAGCGGGACAGCCAGTGAATTCATGAGTAAGACTCAAATGGTACTGAGTATTCTTATTCCGACTACAGATTATGCTGAAGAAGATTTTGTTCCAGTTTCCAAACGTAACATAGAGGACATGTACAAAGAGCTCATGGAACACGTCGAAGGCATCAGCGACCGTCACCTACAAAAATTAATTAAAAACATTTTTGCAGACCAAGAACTCGCAACTAAATTCAAAAAAACTCCCGCAGCCATGAAACACCACCATGCATTTGTGGGTGGTTTGATGGAACATATTCTTGAAATGCTCCATTTTGCCAAACCAATGTGGGATGTCTATCAACCATGCAACGTAGATCTCATCAAGGCAGGCATTATTCTCCACGACATCGGGAAGGTAGAGGAGATAGTCTGGAGAAATATGGCCATAGAGTATTCCGATCGGGGAAAGCTGCTGGGACATATCCAGATCGGTTTACAGATTATCGATCGATACAAACAAGACGACTTTGACGTCGAATGTTTTCAGCTTCTTCAACACGTCATCCTCTCCCACCATGGAAAGCTCGAATACGGCTCATCTGTGGTGCCAGCAACAATCGAAGCAAAAATCGTATCACTCGCAGATGATGCTTCTGCAAAACTACGAGGATATATGAACCTATATAATGACAGTCAAAACAACGGCACAAGTTTCTCGGAATATAATCGCGCAATGGAAACAGCAGTTTATCTCAAGGAATACCAGTCACAAGCAGATTATGTAATGGAGAAAAAAGAAGAACTCAACGACAAATTAAAACAACTAGAGCTAATATAATATGAGCGGAGCACGAATTTACGGAGATGTTATCTGGACCAACCACGCACTCGATCGACTTGGTCAGCGTGGACTCACCCAAAATCTTGCCTGGCAAGCATTTCGCTACGCAGATAAGTCATTCCCAGGTAAAAATCCTGGCACTACCGAATACCAAAAAAGAGTAGGCAAATCTCTCATCACTATCATCGCTACGCAAAACGAAAAAAGAGAATGGCTGATCCTTTCATGCTGGATAGATCCGCCGCTTCCAGGTTCGATAGATATAAAAAAGAACCAGTACTGGCAAGAGTATAGAAAAGCCGGATTCTGGGGTAAATTCTGGGTGACAATCAAAAAACAGCTCGGCTTGTAACTTACCCCTTGAAACAAAACATCATTTACGCAACACTAATACTATGAAAAAACTGCTCGTATGGTTTAACGAGGTCGGCAAAGACGACGTCGGATTAGTAGGTGGAAAAGGCGCAAATCTCGGCGAAATGACTCGCGCTGGTATTCCTGTTCCTCCTGGATTTATCGTCACCTCGGAAAGTTGGTACGAGTTTATTGACGCCACTGGCTTACGTGAAGAAATCAAGAAACACTTAGAAGGCCTCGATGTCCAAGATACCAAAAAACTACAAAAAGTCGCTGAAGAAATCAAATGGTTGATCACGTCATCCAAAATGCCAAAGTCACTCGAAGAAAAAATTCGAGACTTTTATCGTCAAATGGCTGATGGCAAAGATTTACTTGTTGCTGTGCGGTCGTCAGCAACAGCAGAAGATCTCCCGGACGCATCATTCGCAGGACAGCAGGCAACCTTCCTCAATATCCACGGAGAGTTTGACGTTGTACGCAATGTACAGAAATGTTGGGCATCGCTGTTTGAAGCACGCGCAATTTTCTATCGTGAACAGCAACACTTCGACCACTTCCAAGTAGGCATCGCTGTTCCGGTTCAAAAAATGGTCCAGTCAGATGTTTCCGGCATAATGTTCTCTATTAATCCTGTTACCAATGACACCAATTCAATCATCATCGAAGCAATCTATGGACTCGGCGAATACATCGTTGGTGGTAACGTTAATCCCGATCATTACGAAGTAGATAAAGGTTCTCTCAACATAAAAAATAAAACAGTCGTTTCTCAAACGCACAAACTCATGAAGCGTGCCGACGGCGGTAACGAAGATGTACCTGTGGGCAAAGAGTGGCAAGACACACAAAAGCTCTGGGATGAATCCATAGGACCGCTCGCAGATCTCTCTCGACGTCTCGAGTCCCACTACGGCAAACCCCAGGATAGCGAATGGGCAGTTGAAAACGGCCAGATATATATAGTGCAAACCAGACCTATCACTACTGTCAAAGCTGTCGACAAAGCAAATTCACAAATCATAGATTTCAATATTCAGGAAATTCTCAAAACACCACCGATCATCTCTGGTGCTGCTGCTTCTCCTGGTGTTGCAGCAGGTCCAGTCGTCGTGATTCATTCGCCGTCCGAAATCGACAAAGTAAAAGAAGGTGATGTACTCGTCACAGAAATGACCACACCAGACTTCGTACCAGCCATGAAACGTGCATCAGCGATCGTTACAGATCTCGGTGGTCGCACCTGTCACGCAGCAATTGTTTCTCGTGAACTCGGCATCCCATGTATTGTAGGCACCAATACCGCCACCAAAGTCTTAATCCCAGGTGAAATGGTTACAGTCCACGGTGGTGCGGGTACAGTGCACAAAGGCGGCATCGCGCACGCGAGCAACCAAAAGCAAGAATCTGAAAAAGAAGAAAAGGCTGCGTCTACCTTGCATACACACACCAAAGTGTACGTTAACTTGGCTGAACCAGAACTCGCTGCAGATATAGCAAAAAAGCATGTTGATGGTGTGGGGTTACTACGTGCTGAATTTATGATCGCAGGTATTGGCGTACATCCTAAAAAGCTTATCAAAGATGGCAGAGGTCAAGAATTTACTGACAAACTCGCCGAAGGATTAAAACAGTTCTGCGAATCGTTCAATCCACGTCCAATCGTTTACCGAGCCACAGATTTCAAAACTAACGAGTATCGTTCTCTAGAAGGCGGAGAAGAATTTGAACCAATAGAGCCCAATCCAATGCTTGGATATCGTGGATGCTACAGATATATCAATGATCCAGAAGTTTTCAGACTCGAGGTCGAGGCAATCAAAAAAGTCCGCAATGAATACGGATACAAAAACCTGCACGTTATGATTCCATTTGTTCGCACAGTCGACGAATTAGTTAAAGTAAAACACATTATGAACGAATTCGGACTTCGTCGTTCTGCAACATTCAAACTCTTTATGATGGTCGAGATCCCTTCAAACGTTCTACTACTTGATGAGTTCCTTGATGTCGGAGTGGACGGCGTATCGATTGGTTCTAACGATCTCACAATGCTTATACTGGGCACTGATCGAGACAACAATGAAGTAGCGGGAGAATTTGACGAACGCAACGACGCAGTGATGCTCGCGCTCGAACACATTGTCCGTACTTGCAAGAAACACAAAGTCATCTGTGGTATCTGTGGCCAAGCACCATCAGTCTATCCAGAGATCACAGAAAAATTAGTCGAATGGGGAATCACCTCGGTCTCAGTTTCACCTGACATGATCGGACATACACGAAAAGTTATCTACGATATAGAAAATCGTTAGTAACCCATATACGCCATTTTTTTTTGGAATGGTTCGGCCGACATCTGCTTAAACTCGTCTGATCTTTCTTGCGTTGCTTTCACTACGTCAGCAAATTTGTTGAAAACATTCTCTCGCATATATGCGATCTGAGTTTCATTCAATCCCATACTTTTTAGTTGTGGATCAAGTAACGCATCTCTGGCGCGAGTAAATTGGACTTGGCTTTCGAGCCACTTATCCATCTCTTCCGACATTTTCGTTTCCAACTCTCGTGTAACAGTATTTGTTTCAAGGGCACGAGATAATTCCAGATTATCTTCACGAAATAATTTTTGTCCCTCACGGATCATCACTTCGGGCTCAGCCATACCCGAAGTCGTAATGTCAGCCAGGGCAAGAATATGGCTTTCTAGAAACTGTGCCTTAGCAAGCCTTGGCTGTCCAACAGTATGCGTAACTTCATCACCATTTGCTGTTTTAATTGTAACTTTTGTTCCAAATTTTGGCTCGGCAGTCAAAATTGCTTCCCGCACTACCGCGCGATCCATATGCGTAAACACTGGCTTTTCACCTACAGCATCTATATGATCCATCCACAAAATCACCATATCCGCACTTTCTTTCTCATTATCACCAACTTTTCTTTTGCGCTTCCCATTTTCTTCGTTCACTTCCCAGTTTTGAACCAAATCATGACCATATGCAGCCAAGACACTGCGTAGTTCCTGTTCTTTCGTAACCTGCACTCCGCACTCACGGAGTCCTTTGACAATATCTACGACTCGGCTTGCAACGGCATGTGTGTGCTCTTCATCATGAAAGAAAAGTCGATTGTCTGGATGGCCATTAGTGTCTTTATAATTCGATCGGAGAAAATGAAGGAATCCTTCGCCACCTTGCGTAATAACATCTTCCATACGCTTGAGATCTTCAGGCGAACGATCAGCTTGTTGAGGTGTTGGTTCGGTATCCACTAATACGATTATATTAAACCTATAAAGAAGGGCAATATGCTATTGGCCAACAGAGACTGAAGAAGAATTAGTAACGGTCGAAGTATTAATAGTCAGTACAGTTCCGCTCGTGTTTCCACTCGATGAATTATTCCCAGTATTAGAGTTAACAGTCACGGTAGTATTAACCTGAGAATTATTTTGCTGATTCACAACTGTCGAACTATTATTTCCCACAATCACCGTATTATTTGAACCCGCACCGTTACCACAATTCCCAATAAATCCCGTTCCACACGGGAATCCTGAAGACGACGGGGAAGCCGATGCACTCGCTGTGGCAGTTGGCAAAACAGTTGGTGAAGCACTTGGACTGGCCGATGCACTAGAACTCGGCCCTGGAGTATCTGTAGGTCCAGGCGCTGATGTTCCAGCTACTGTCGGACTTGGATCCTCCGAACCACTCGGTGATGGAGAGGGTGACGTGGTCGCAAACGAAGAGGTAATATCTCCCGAGAAAGCCACAATAGTTGTAGAATAAAACGCAAATGAAATTCCAGACAAAATAAATAAACTCATGCCCACAGGCGCAATCGCTTGCATATTTATTTTCTTCCGACCGACGCGATTAAACTCTCGCATTATCGATCGCGATTCTACTATCACAATTAACAAAGTCGGAACATACACAAGTCCAATCAGTCCCCACCAAGTCTTTGTACTTTCCTGCAAATATCCAACATATGGCAAGAAGAAAACAACTTTTCCACTTATCTGATCACGATTCACAGGCAATTTATCTAAATTTTTATTTGCATCGCCCTGTGTCAGATAATAATCATTGTTCGCATACACCACACGATGCGTCACAAACTTATTATTCAACCGATATGTCACTACATCATTCACTCTATACTCAGGCGCCTCTCGCACAAACACAGCAGTTCCCACAGGCATACTAGGGGACATCGAGCCACTGACGATAGAAAGAATTTTAAGAGGGGATTTATCTACATTGCGAGACGCCAAGTTAATAACAGCGATTCCTGCTATTGCCAATAAAAATACCACATACAGTACTTCAAAAATCTTGGTCACTCTCATTTTTTTTAGCATATTATTTACTTAATCTGTTGCGCAATCGTCATTGCGCAACATTAAAATAAACAACACTATTCCTCTGGTAGTTCTGGTAGTTCTGGAGGTGCTGTTGGTTCTGGGCTAGCTGTTGGAGCTACTGTAGGTGCTGCAGTTGCAGTTGGAGCCGGTGTTGGACCAAAGTCTCCACCATCCTGTATTGCAAACAACTCACCTTGGAATTGATACGACTGGTTAGCGACAGAAGAATCAGCAGTTTCTGGAAGGCGTAAATCGAACTGCCATACAGAGTACTGATTTGCTCCCATGGCATCACCTGAAGCGTTAGACATATACGGTGTCGTATCGTCTGTATAGAAACCACCGCCGCGAACTAAGACGTCCATCCAGTTCGTGTCAGTAAAGTTTGTATACTGTCCTGAAGCGCCAGAAATCTGTGGAGGATTATCTGTACAACGTCCAGAATCAGGTGTTGCTTTCGCGTCGAGCCGTAAAGCATTACCGAGCGCATTACTACCGACCTCTGATCCAGGTTTCATATAAACCTTAAATCGGGCAGGAACAGCGCCTGTATTGCGGATCCACAAACATCGTTCAATAGTTTGACCCGGTGAAATATTTGCGGTGAATGCGGTAGGCGTACCATTATCTGTGGTAAGCACAGCTGCAAAAGTAACATCACCAGTTGTTGAAAGAACTGATGGATCGTTAGCAAATGTTGATGTGTTCTGGAAAAACGCAAGTGTAGCGGCCATTGAAACGGCAACT
>CAZGHS010000014.1:0-31687 GCA_964525495.1 uncultured Gammaproteobacteria bacterium | reverse complement strand
GATTCGAACCCACGAGGCTCATCACCTAGACGTGTTCGAGACGTCAGCACTCGGCCACTATGCGACCCCTCCAGGGGTATTAATTCTTTTTCGACCTTTCGTCTAATATATCGGTACAAATCCTTACTGCTCGCTTAGTTAAGCCAGTAGTTCGACGTCGAGAACCTAACCCTCTCTGTCGAGACAATTCCTCTTGAAAATTCCCAATTCGGGAGTGCAATTCAAAATCTTTCATTCTCGAAAAATTAGCTTTAACATCTTCTGGAGAAATTCTTCCCATATGTGCACTCGACAGGAGTCGAACCTGTAACCGCCAGCTCCGCAAGCTGATGCTCTATCCATTAAGCTACGAGTGCGTAAATTTCGTTCTAAGTATACCCTAAAAACAAGATAAGTACAATGTAATTACAAGGAATCTATTGCTCAGTAGACTTTTCTAGTGGAACTTTCTTAGATAACCAGGTAGCTGTCTGATCCATCCAGGTATTCTCAGGAGCCTCTCGCAAAGGAAGCCGTGTCCCAATCAACTCTTCCAACTTCTCTCGAGTCTGATCTGCAAGCAACATGTATACCGCACCAGGAAGTCGTGCTTTTGTACGAGCAACCAACATTGGCTGTCCCCACTTATAATCAAAAGTGTAATACATTAAATCCGCCCAAGAGTATGAGT
This sequence comes from uncultured Gammaproteobacteria bacterium, assembly GCA_964525495.1. Lineage (GTDB taxonomy): Bacteria > Patescibacteriota > Microgenomatia > JALYQM01 > JALYQM01 > CAZGHS01. The sequence continues at coordinate 31,017 of CAZGHS010000014.1, read as the reverse complement.
GAATGCCAGTCTGTAGACCAGTCGTATAAATCGAATTCTTAATATTCTCTGGCGGAACTGTCGAAAGCACATATACCAAGAATAAAAAGGCAACAATAACTAAGACAACCAAAAACTCCTTCATAAAAAGAAGGATCACAATAAAAAGAATTGCCATGACAGTAATTGTAGTAAAAAAATCTTTGTCGCGTTTTTTGAACGGGCGTGAAGGAGCTTCCCATTCCAGAAGAAGTCGTTTCTCTTCAACAACTGGCTCCACAACAGTACGAGTAGGTGTTTCTATAATTGGTTGTGGTGCAGTATTAGGTTGATCCATAAAGAAGAAAAATATCTATACCCGATCAAAGCATATCAGATAATGAAAATACTTATCAAGAAGCAATTCCTTTACCGAATCCTAGCTCCGTATGATATACTGCCAAAAGAATTTCGAGTTCACATTGGAGAGGTGGCTGAGTGGACGAAAGCGATTTCCTGCTAAGAAATTATATGGGCTTAAACCCGTATCGAGGGTTCGAATCCCTCCCTCTCCGCAGCTAATATATAATAAGGATACGCTATACTATCTAAATGATCCGCAAAATCATTTCACTGCTCACACTAGCTATCACGCTCACAGCATGTAGTACCCCATCCGCAACTCAAAGACCGACACAAAGTCCAACTATCACTCTCACGGCATCCTCACCTCAGACCCTCTCTCCATCAACTAAAGAAAAATATATCGCCCTGACTAACGATCAAGACCCGTATGTAGCATTAGAAGCAGTCAAAAAAGACAGCGAAAAAGACACCATCCTCCTTCGCAATTGTCACGGAGTTACTCATGAAATCGGCTATGTCGCATACAAAAAATATAAAGGATTTACTGAAGCTCTTAGATATCACAACGAAGTCTGCAACTCAGGATACATTCACGGCATTATCGAATCCCAATTCTTAAACAGCAAAAACGTACAAGAAGATATGAAAACCCTTTGCAAAGATTACAAAAACGGAAGCTTCACGGCCTGGGAATGTCTCCATGGCCTCGGCCACGGAGCAATGTATTACACAACCAATGACCTACCAAAATCTCTTGATCTGTGTGCAACCCTAGAAACACCATTTGAAAAAAGTAGTTGTATCAACGGCATATTCATGGAAAACTTCACTGCCGACCAAAAACTTCACAAATCCAATTACCTCAAAGCTGAGGATCCTCTATTCCCTTGCTCTACACAAGCAAAAGAACACAAAACAGACTGCTTTTTCTACGCACCTACCTACTACCTCTATCTCCACCCTAATGAATACGCAAAAGCCCTAGACTGGTGCCAAACAGCTGAAGAAGATTACCGCCCAATCTGCATCTCAGGCGTCGGCAGCGAAACAATGAAACAAAATATATCTCAACCAAAACTCGCCGAAGCGCTCTGTCTTCAAGCGCAAGAAAATCAGCAACAAGCATGCGCGTTAGGCATGATCGGACTCTACATCAATCACTACGGATCCCTTACCCAAGCTCAAGAGCTATGCAAAACAATCAATCAAAAACTAAAACAAACCTGCGAAGCTCAAATAAAATCTTACCAATCCCTATTCTCTAATTAAATTTTAGTATAGACAAACAAAACCCGAAGATAGATAATAATTTCATGGGATATATGAGAAAGCCTAATATAGTTTGCTCAATCTGCTGCAAGCGTATATACCGACGCCCCGGTGAATTAGAGAAAAACAAACAAAAGGCTTACTGTAGTACTAACTGCTATGGAAGATCGTGCCGTAAAATACGCACTTGTTTAGTTTGTAAAAAAGAATATTTTTCCTCATTTACTAAAAAAACCTGCAGTCGTGCGTGTTCAAATAAACATAGGACAGGAATAAAATATAAACTAAATCGCCCACGAGATAAGGTTGTTTATATGGATGGATTGAAACTGCGCCTAATGATAGAACGCGGAAAAAACTGCCAAAGGTGTGGCTTCAGCAAGACAGAGATTCTAATAATACATCATATAGATAGGGATAGAACTCACAATGAACCATCAAACTTAGAGCTTATTTGTCCAAATTGTCACGCAGAAGAACACTATCTAGAAAAAAGCTGGCTAAGAAGATATAATATGTCGGAATATAAGGAAAAGCTCGAATTAAAAGAGCCACTACTTAATATTTATCTCACGGAGGGATGCCGGAGTCCGGTTTATCGAGCTCGTCTTGAAAACGAGTAGGTCTAAAAAGCCTCGTGGGTTCGAATCCCACTCCCTCCGCCCTAGAAAACCCCTAGTATAACTTCTCATCTCTGGCATATACTATAAATATATGTCCAAATTATTCCCCACCAGAAATCCGTTCTATCCTCTCCTCTTCATTGGACTCATTATCAGCCTAAGCTTCATGCTGCTCATACTCACCAAAAAAACTCCAGTCCGCACAAAAAAGCTCCCTCAAGCAGCAATCCAGCTCGACACGTTATCAATCGATCAAAAAGCAAACCTCACCAACGATCAATGGAAACAATTGCTTCCCCGAAACCAATATGAAGTACTACGTTTAGCAGCAACTGAAACGCCATTTACGGGAGAATATTTACAAAACAAACAAAAAGGAACATACGTCACAGCAGATTGCGGAGAACCAGTTTTTCATTCAGATCAGAAATATGATTCCGGCACCGGCTGGCCTAGTTTCACTGCCCCTATCAATGAAGACGCAATCGAATTACACGAAGACAACACTAACGGCCAACAACGCGTCGAAGTACGAAGCAAAAAATGTCGAAGCCATCTCGGACACGTATTCGACGATGGTCCTGCTCCAACAGGAAAAAGGTTTTGTATAAATTCATTAGCACTAAAATTTATTCCAGACACCCTATAAGGTCTAAAAACTCTTGACACACTTATCAAAAGGTATACAGTAATAGTAATGAATACACCTGTAAAAATTCTCCTCGCACTCATAGCAGTAGTCGGAGTCGGTTACGTTCTCTTCTCTTCCACTACAGCAGCTTCTCAAGAAGCCCTAGATAAATGCTATAACGAAGCGCAAACAAATATTAGCCGTATTACAGAAAACTATTCCCCAGAAGCTCCCGGTGCTCGCAAAATGTGCGATGACGCTTTCAATGAAGCAAATACCATGCGCCAGTGCGTTAATAACGTCTACTCTGAACACGGTAAGCTCCAATCAGCATTCGCCCGCCGCAAGATGAGCAGCAACGATCCAGGTGTCGCAATCATCGAAAAGCACAACCAAACTTGCGCAGCATTTCCAACAACGGTAATTAAATAATCATGGCAACCTATACCCTCATAACCGGCGCCTCCTCTGGCATCGGATACGAACTCGCAAAAATCTGTGCAGAAAACAATCAAAACCTAGTCTTAGTAGCTCGTCGCTCAGAAAAGTTAGAAGAAATAAAATCACAATTTGAGAAAAAATACAAAATAAAAGTATATATACTTACAAAAGACCTATCTCTAAGCGCTTCACCACAAGAAATATATAACGAGTTAAAAAAGCAGAAAATAAACATAGATATACTCATAAACAACGCAGGATTTGGTAACCACGGACTCTTTCAAGACACTGACATTAACAACTCGTTCAATATGATCCAAGTAAATATCGCAGCACTAATAAGCCTCACCAGGTTATTTATTCCAGACATGCTCAAAAACAAAAACGGTAAAATTCTCAATCTCGCCTCCACAGCATCCTTTTTTCCAGGTCCCTACATGGCGATATACTATGCCACCAAAGCATTCGTACTCTCCTTCTCTGAAGCACTCGCCACAGAGCTCGCAGGCACAGGCATTACCGTCACAACGCTCTGTCCAGGCCCTACTAACTCTGAGTTCTCAAAAATAGCCAACACACAAAATACACGACTCTTCAATAAACAAAAAATACCTACAGCACAACAAGTCGCAGAATATGGATTCAAACAAATGATGAACGGTAAACGAATCGCTATCCATGGACTCAAAAACAAACTAATGATCCAGTTTGCACGACTATTGCCTTTATCAATTGTAACCAAAGCCGTAAAGATTATTCAAAAATAAAGCCAATGGATCTACTAGATCTCATATTTCCAAAACAATGCATCAATTGCAATAGTTTCGGTGAGTATCTGTGCACAATATGCACTCAAAAAATCATACGCCACAAACAAATCTGCATAGTCTGTCGTAAAACATCACTCTACGGTCAAACACACGAATACTGCCAGAACGCCACGGCTCTCAGCAATATAATCATAGCTACCGAATACAAAGACACAGTAAAAAAAGCATTAGTGAGAGTTAAATACGGACTCAAATATGACATTCTCAAAGAATTAATTGAGAAAACATTAGTCTCTCAAAAAATTGGTACCTTCCTCCACTCACAACAAATCGAACTCTGCACTGAGGTTCCAATGCACCACTTTAAGCAAAACCAACGAGGCTTTAATCAAGCCCTACTCATAACAAAGTGGGTAGAAAAAAACTACACCATTTCATATCAATCAATTCTTCAAAAAACACACCAAACAAATGCCCAAATGTCTCTTAAAAGAAACGAACGGCTCTTCAATCTATCCAATGCGTTCCAAATTAAAAATAACGCCGATATAGCAAACAAAAATATTCTCCTTATCGACGATGTCACCACTACAGGCACGACTCTAGAAGAAGCAGCCACAACTCTCAAAAAAGCCGGAGCAAAGAATATCATCGCCCTCGTCATAGCCAATGGATAAATACAAAAATACGCCACTAAAAGCAGCGTATAAAAATGTGGAGATGCCGATTATGAAATCGGGTCTGGAAAATACTTTCAAAAACATCTACATAGCATAGTTAGTACTTAAATCTCGCATCTCAACGATCCTACTAACAAGAGAAGAGATACACAGGTTGATTTTTACTTTGAAATCTCCAGTAACCAAAAGGAAACTCCGCATGCAATCTGTGTTATCGCCTTATATCGCCCAATTGCAAAAGAAATATAAAACGGCTTTACATCAACTTAAAAAAAGTTAAGCTGCTGCAAAAGCTACTCTGCCTGTGCCGAAAGCGTTAGCAACAAAAGCGTTAGCATTTGTTGTAGCGTCGTCGAGCATCTTAGCGAGAGGTGATGCTAAATTAGATTTTGCATCTATAGTTAGTCACGTTTTAACGACTCCTCATGACCAAAGTCGGCTATGCAGTTTTTAAAGAGCACATCCCATCGAAACAACACATCCCCATGAGTGTACGTAGGCACAAACCTACCCAAGCATTATACCACATTTTTCTGATATAATCCCCTTAATATGGCAACTTTAGCCGTTAACAAACGCGCAAAATTCGATTACTTCCTCGAAGACACCTACGAAGCCGGCATGGTTTTATCAGGTGCTGAGGTCAAATCCATCCGTGCTGGCAGAGTCAGCTTAGTGGATAGTTTCGTGCGCCTCAAAAACAACGAAGCATTTCTCCTCAACGCCCATATCAACCCATACAATTTCGCTGACAATCGCAGCTACGATCCTCGCCGGGAACGTAAACTCCTCCTCCACCGCAAACAGATCGAGCAACTAGCCGCTAAAACTGGCGGAAAAAGCATCACCATAGTTCCAGTCTCCATGTACGAAAAAAACAACACAATCAAACTACAGATCGCCATAGGACGTGGTAAAAAACAATTCGACAAAAGAGCTTCTATCAAAAAACGCGAACTCGACGCAAAACTCAGACAAGTCACTCGAGAGTATAAGAAATAAAAAAATCCCACCAAAGTAAAAAACTTCAGTGGGATTTTTCTGTTCCCTCCACCAAATAACCGACACTTGTGCTGAGAAAAACACGGGACATGATTGTGCCCCTTAAAATATCTCAAAGTTTGCGAGTCATTCAGTTGAAAGGAACGAATGAATACTTATTCAAAATAAGTATAGATTTATATTACATCAATGATATAACATTGTCAATACTTAATTATATAAATAACAAAGGGATTATTCAGCAATTTGTGAGATTTCTCGTACTTCCACTTTATATATTTGATTCTTATTCAATATATACAACTGCTTATTTTCACTATCGATTACGACATCACTCGCACCTTTAAATCTCTCACTTTCATAGGTAGAAACATAGCTTCCATCCTTTTTCAAAAACACCACCACTCGCCCTGTAGTTCCATCCAAAACATACAAATAATCAGTCAGTTCATCCGTATATACGCTTTGCAAACTAGAAAAAGGAATCTCCAAAGCAGCTAAAGAAAACACATCTCGCTTTCCAGAATAAAGCTTAATTACCTCACCAGTAGACAAACCTATCCATACATTACCATCAATCGCAAAACTAACCGCAGAAGATAGGTTCACAGGACTTTCGGTCGAAACATAATTTCTCACTGGACCAAAACCATTTCCTTCAGGGATATATTTCCATATCTGATTCTTCGCCTGATCCAACAAATACACGCTTCCTCCATAAACCTGCATATCTGTAAGCGTTCCCCACTCACTTTGCGGACCCGACAATTTTATAATCGCTGAACTATCTTTCTCCGTTCGCACAATTCCACGAGTACTCGCAGCATAAGCGATACCATCCTGTCCTTCGGCACCTATTAATCCCTCAACATCATCTCGCCCAATGATCGCCGATGCAGAACGATTCTCGATTCCTATCTGATACACCGCATTTTGCACAGTATCAGATATGAGTAAGTACGGAGTCGACAAAGAAATTTTAGAGCCAGCCGCCTGCTGATTCACGACAGTCAGATCAAAATAGGGAGTAATATCTGCAAATGTATACGTCTTAGTCACCACTGCATACGTATCTTGTACCGACTGCAAAAGCTTCTTCACCTCAACATCCTGCAATCCTTCTTGGTTAAACTGTCCCAAATAGTCCTTCGCTTCCTGTAAATATTTCTTCGCTCGATCAGGGTTCAATTCCGCATAATACTGACTCTGTTTATATGCTTCTTCAATTTTAGGAAGCAACTCATCTTTCAGTTGACTTGTCTCTTTCTCACTCTTAAAAGTATTCTCGTAATCCCGTCCCATCACAATAAACCCAACAAATAAAATCAAAAACATACATCCTAAGATAAACACTCTCGTACGCGAAAAGAATCCCAATACACGCTTCACAAACGAAAACCGTCCTTGCGGATCTGAACCCAACTGAGAAAATATTTTCGATCCAAAACTTTGCAACGCACCAGGCATCGCAGACATCTTTTGAAACACTACCGGAGCATCTGTTCGCGTAGGTGAATCACCAACCGCTAGTTCATCTTCTTCCTCCAAATTCATAGCACTTTGTAAATCCAAATCCCGCTCGTTTTTCACATCAGCAAAAACAACTCGGTCTTCATCGGGAGCAGGCACAAACTCTTCACGAATATAAAAGCCGGACACACTACCTGCTGCAGTCGAATCAGAAACCACGTCAAACAACTGAGACAATTTAGAATAAATAACATTTGTATCAAGGCCTCGCAAAGCACTCGCAGTCACAGGAAACTTCTTCGCATCGATCGAAGCATCATACAATACAACAGCATCTCCTGGCTGTACAAAACCAGACATACTATTCACCGCACTCGACCCTTCTAGCCCATGAATATCAAACAAATGACCAAACGTATCCGCACGATACAAACGAAGCGCACTACTCCCGCCGCATCGAGCCACATACAACACAGATCCCCACACACATCCTACAAGCAAAGAGAAATCAACATTCTCACTCGCATTCATCTCCATAATTCGCTTTTCTAAATAAACTTGCGTTGCAGTCAACGCAGCAACTAAATGCGAATGCACAGAGTCCGTTTCATGCTCATAATATTGTTGTTCAAAATAAGGCAAAATCTCTTTAGCAACGCTATCCAAAGGAAAAACCTCAGAATACATCATGCTAAATAAACCAAAAATTCTTCCATGAGTTGCAAGCAAATCTGAAATAGGGGTCTTCAAAGGCAACGACTCAACATATGCACCTTTTTGAGATGATGAACCAAAAACAAATGGTTGAAAATCCAATAAAACATCCATCTAGAAGTACTATATCAGATACAAAAAGAAATGAGGAGAAAATACTATCCTAAAAGAGAAAGAACACTCAGGAGCAAAATGGCGCCTGCACCGAATATAAATATCACGCTAATTGTTTGAAAAACTGGTGCAAGTTTCGTAGTAAGTACGCGGTTCATAAGTTGAACTTGTCGGCTTACAATCAATGAAAAAATAAGAAAGCAAAACGCGGCAAAAATAGTGATCACACGGACCAACAAGAAAGATGCATTATCGAAAGAAAAATTTTGCAATAAATCCATATATATCCTTAATGTCCCGAACTACCTCGGCTCTTCAACATGCCACCCTTCTCCATTACTAATTCACCCAAAATACGTGTCACCACATCAGGCTGCGGAACATCTTCAAATTCAATTTCAGTTTGCTCTGAAGCTGTCTGTACATACACCAAACCATAGTTAAACATCACATTAAACGGACCTGCAATTTTTGAAGTCACATCCTGCACGTTATCAACCAAAGTCTCAGTATAATCCTTATGCAAAAGTCCTACAAAATCAATATCCACTAGTCGCGTATTCGTAATAATATAAGTACTAAAAAACCAAATCAAATAACGATAAAACCCATACATCAACGCGATCATGTTCCAAAACAAAAACAACGTCAAACTATACAAAGGGCTAAACGTCGCGAAAAAATCAGGAAAAGCTGCGACAATCACTCCCCCAGCCAACATTGGCACAAAAAGCATCACAAAAACCAACAAAACCCAAGGCACGTTAGTAATCTCATGCGGCCGCAAAAGCAAATAAAGCTCCTCGTGCTCGTACTGACTCTCAAAATGCACATTTTTAGGTGATGATATAAACGAGCCCGTAATTGATTGTGATGTATGAGGTAGGTGCATAATCTTCTATCACCTATTATATAACAAAACTTAAAATAGCAACTAACAACTGGATTTCTACTTCTTCTCTATATTATAGAGCGGACTTCTCAGTGATATATACCCTGGTGCCCGCAAATTATAAGTGTCCTTAAACTCAGATCCACTAATACTCAAACTCCCTCGATTCGTCTGAACCGTTACAGTCCCTGTCGAGCCCCCCGAACTATAACTTACAGAAACTCCAGACACAGACGTCACTGCCCCACCATAGCCATTAGCCTTATCACGCAACTCAGACATCGAATACGGATTGCCACCGCCGCCTATATTACAGCTCGAAATAGTCACAGGTAAAATCCGATCGCTATCTCCACCATTCTTTCGCACTATCCACGCATTAATAATATCCGCAAACTCTTCTTCCTTCAGCCAAGGAGACGAACGTCCACATTTAGCCGAACCATTTGAATAACTCTCGGTATACCAACCCTTATAAAACCACGGTGAGCCAGCAATCTTCTCATACGCATCTCCTGTCCAACAACCTTGATTACCGCACTTTGTATCCCAACCACTTGTTGTACTATATCCTCCAGTTGTTGAAGAGTAATATGTCACAACTCCATCAATGACCTGTCCTTTAGTTTCCTCAACCGCGGACTTCCATGTTGCAGGAGGATTAGCAGCCTTCGACCCTAGATACACCTGACATGACTGTGTTGTACAAATAGTCTTTCCTTCTTTTTTGTACCGATACGCATATGTTCGCGCAGCTATAGCCTGCGCTTTCAAAGCCTCTTTAGGAAAATTTCCAGGCATCTCAGCGATACCCAGCAAATACTTTCCTTCAAAATCTATAGATCCCACACCCTCTACACTAATACTTCCACCAGTATCAGAACCGCTCGGCTCCTTACCGTAATAGGCTTTCAATATTTGGTTAGAACTCTGTCCTGACTCGGCACGCCCCTTAGCTCCATACTGACTCATACCCTTACGATGGGTATACGCACCAAACGAAAAACCACCAAACGCAGGGGAAAATCCTGGATTATAATTTGGACTCGCATTCGGATCGTCAGTCAAAGGCACATCACCAACAGCCGTTACAAACGAGCCTGAGCGCTCTGCCAAAAGCGACTGTTGTCGCGCAGACAGAGCAGCGATCTTCCCAGACAACTCTTCCTGATACTTCTTAGCTTTAGCAATTTCTGCTTCATAAAACTTCGCTTCTTCCGACGTCTTCTTCTTGATAGCGGCCAATCGCACATTCTCACTTTCCAACTGCTTTTTCAAAACTTCTTCTTCCGTCTTATCCTGATTCAACGAACCAATCTCCGCGCCTATCGCCTTTATCACACGCTCTTGCTCTTCCAATACTGCTTCATGGTATGCGATTTTCCTTGTCGCTTCTCCCAAATCTTTGGTTGCAAGAAATATAGACAAGCTGGAAGTACTCTGAGTCGTAATATAGTAGGAAAGCACTTTATCTTCAAATACTTTCCGCTTCTCGCCCATCCGACCCTCGCCCTCTGCAATAGAGGCTTGCAGTCTCTTCAATTCCGCTTCTTTCTGAGTAATCTGTTTCTCTACTTTAGTAATAGTGCTCTGCACACTACGAAGCGTAGTCGTTAAAGAACCCAATTGTCCCTCCAACGGCTTCGTTGCATTCACAGACAATTCCCGAGCCTTTGACAACTCCCCAAGCTGCTTCTCGATATCATCCAGTTCGTCAGCTCGCGCAATTGAAAATAGAGTGAAAAAAACTATCGAAAATCCAAACAAAAAGAACAAAAAAAGTGACCGCTTCATTACCTTTATAATAACATAGGTAATACTCACTGAGCACAAAACTTCCCTATTGCTCTGATCGATCAATTACGAGATCATTATGATAAAATAAACCTAATTATGAAATTACTTAAATACGTTATCCCTATCATCTTTGCCTTCTTTGTATACACTGGAGCTGCATATGCTCAAAGGTGTAACGACGTTGTTGCATGTCCTGGAGCAGATCAACTTTGTCTGGGAGGGCAATGTATCGCCCAACCAACGGGAATGAAACCAAATCTATATGGAGATGGTGCTTTAGCAAATACTGTTACCCAATTCTTCCTATTCACCATTCCAGTTGCAGGATTAATTGGATTTTTGTTTTTCTTATGGGCAGGGTTTGAATTCTTAACAAGTAAAGGCGATCCTAAAATGCTACAAGCAGCCAAACAACGGTTAACCTATACTATAGTTGGACTTGTTTTTATATTCTCCGCATATTTAATAACCAGATTAATTGCATCATTGTTTAACATAGCAATAGATTTTTAAAAATATGAACACACTAAAAGCACAAGTAGATATAGGAGACACATTTGGCATAAACTTTGGGTTTGATCCTATGTCAACAGCTACACCTCCACAAACACTAGGAGAGTTTGTAAATCGAATGATTCCTCAAATTTATACGATTGCACTACTCTTAGTTTTTATCTATTTAATCTGGGGTGGGTATAGATGGCTCGTATCAGCTGGAGATCCAAAAGCTATCCAAGCAGCAAAAGGACATCTTACATGGGCAGTTGCAGGAATGATAATTATCTTTTTATCCTATTGGATGTATCAAGCATTAAGCTTTGTACTGTTACAAACATTTTAAAATGAAAAAAATATTAATTGCAATCACACTTCTGGTTATATCGGTTATGCCGGTGCACGCACAGACCTTTCAAGACGCTCAGAATGCTATAGGAACTCCCAATCCTGGTGTTCCAGAGTTAGAACTTGGTGCTGAAACTGGTGCTGAAAAGCTCACAAGCTATGCAGCAACAGTGATCAATACTGCACTATTCATAGGATTAATTGGCTCCTCCTTATACTTAACCTACGGAGGCATCCGGTGGATTATGGCTGGAGGCGATCCTAAGATAATGGAAGCAGCTAAATCTGCCATGACCAGTGCAATTATTGGTATAATATTATTAGGAACAGCCTATGCCATGGGAGGAATTTTCCAAGCAATACTAGGCACACCGGTTGCCGCACCTCCCCCACCAATCCCATAAAAATATGAAAAAATTAAAAATATTTATCACCACAGTAATTTTAAGCGTTTATGCTATCCCATCAGCATTTGCCCAAGATAGAACAAGAGTCGGTTTTCTGGATCCTGGCGAACGTTTTGGCGGTGGTGGTGGCAGCATAACTATAAATCTTATCGTAAATAGATTTGTAGATTTTGCACTCGGCTCTGCCGCAACAGTTTTCGTACTCATATTTGTCTGGGGAGCGTTCACCTGGCTCACCTCTCAAGGAGATAAAGCCGCTGTAGAAAGCGCGAAGTCAAAAATCACCAGCGGCGCGGTAGGATTTATAATAATAGCAAGCGCTTGGGCAATATATATAATAGTAAAAGAGATAACATTTTCAGTAGACCCATAGTATTTAAATTTTAAAAGTGGTATACTAATACTTATTGAAGGGAGGTGAAATAAAAAATGTTCAAAAAAGCATATGCAAAATTAATCGGTGTAGCTTCAGCAGGTACTGCAGTAGCAACATCTCTCGTGACGTCAGCTTTTGCTCAGGTTGTTGTTCCAGAAAACACTGGTATTTACGGTTTCCGTGATATAAACCAAGCAATCAACAGCGTCATGAACTTAGCGTTTTTCTTCGCGCTTATCCTCGTTCTTATCTATCTCGTATGGGGTGGTATCCAATGGATCACTTCAGGTGGAGATAAAGCAGGTACCGAAGCAGCTCGTGGTAAACTCACAGGCGCTATAGTAGGTATTATCATCGTAGCGGTAGCCTTCGCTATCTATACGATCTTAGCAAACTTCGTAGGTATCGCCCCAGGTGATACTATCGAATTGCGTGCACCGTAGTGAATAGTAAAAAGATTACGCTCAAAAGCCAGACAAGCAATTGTCTGGCTTTTTTGTACCTTCAATATGTCCTATAGCTTGCATTTTAGGGTATTTTGTGCTAAAATAGAGGTTACTCATTAACTCAATCGCACCTTAAAAACACGTTAGTAGGGAATCGCAGGGGTTTAATTAGCCTTTATATAAAAGGCCAAATATGAGCCTCTACACCTTCCCTACTACCTCATATGACAAGAAATCTATAACAAACTAGCCTCTCCTATACTTTGGGTCTTTTGAGCTGAGAAATCCTAACTGAACTCATTCTCACCTCCAATGACCCAAAGCCAACAATTCATACGGAGAGACGCAATGAACCACACAGTCCGTCCTTTCTTGGCCCTGCTCATCGCAGCGGCGCTCGCACTGGGAATCCACACGACCTTCGGGCAGCAAGCAGAACCAATAACTCGCACAATAACTACGGTCTCGGGAAACCGAGGCGGCTCTCCAAGCGCAGCCTTCGGATTTCCGGCCGGAAGCTGGAAAATGACGTTTCAAAACTTGAACGGCGAGGGAAACGTCCGGTTCAGGGCTGTTGGAGCTGTTGAATTTAAAGTCTACAGCAATGCAGGCACTCCACCGTCCGAAAGCGAACTACTCGAAACCGAAATGGTGGGTGGCAGTAACGAGTCAGAAACGACCAGCTTTGGCTCAACTACCACAATCTGGATCCAATCGTCCTACGAGCTGAAAGCATTCTTCAAGAGCGAAGATGCTCTGGAATTTAAGGCGGTCCTGACGGCAACCGAACCAATTGTCGCAGCAACCGCTATTCCAACGGCCATCCCGCCAACACCAACGACTATACCAACCAACATTCCGCCGACGACACAGCCTACGGCCATTCCAGCAAGCGCAACAACAGTTCCAACTGAGGCAAAGGCTTCGGCAACAGTAGCTGTCTCACAAACAGAACCGTCGGCAACCGCACAGGTTATCCCAAGTGCCACATCGAACACGCCGCCGCAGATTGCAAACGACTCGGTAGCTAATGCACCAACTATCCAAGCTACCGTTCAAACGGCCAACCCATCAGCACCTGTCCCACAGATCATGGAAGGTAGCGACATGCGTCGTGCAGTGTCGACCGAGAGAAATGAACTAAGGAGAACAATCCTCATTCTCGGTGGCGTAGTTACCTTCCTGATCATTGTTCTAGTAGTGGTTTTGATCCGCCGAAGGGGCCCGAAGAAAGCAAAGGAGAGACCAACCCGCCGGAGCAATAGGACCGAGCAAGTCGTCGAGCCAATCACACCAAACAATCTACCCGAGGCTCCTCGCCCATCCACACCTGACCCTGACGAGGACTAGACACCTTCCCACATACCTGGGAGCAACTCTGAATAGCAAATCAGCTATTTCGAGACGTTTTTAATATAGAGAGGGTATGCTCTCTATATACGGATTTCTTTGTCGCTTAGTACAATATCAACTCAATCATCGAGATTGAAGTTAGGTAAAGTAATAAGAAGAGGTAGTAGGGATTTTTTGTATCTAAACGCATCCTATAACAAACTAAATACGGTTGCTTTTTACCTCAAATCATGATATACTACTCTCATGTTAAAAAAGGTAACAATTGCCACTAAATACATCGTCTTAGCAACGCTCTTTCTCTTAATAAGTGTGTCTACTGTCCATGCTCAAGAAACCACTACAACTAAAGACAAACAATGCTTGATCGGCGTCAGTTGTACTTTTATATTACCTAAACAAACAACATTCGTATCCTTTGACAGCTCTTCAGACACGTCAGCTACATATGACTTGCGCTTTGCCAGCGTGTCCCAATACACTATACGAAAATCTGATGGCACAACCATGCAGCCTACATTCAGTGAAGGAAGATATAGAATACCTAACTTCCCTGTATCAGTAGGTACAACATTTACAATTACCCAACCAAGTGACCATGACTTGTACGTGTCTTTCTGGATGAAAAATGCTAAAAGACCAAAGGTTCAGGTAACTTACCGATATATTCCAACAGTAAAAACTGCTGCAACCACCGGCACACAGACAACAGTCGTTAAAGCAGCTGTCACTCCAGCTCCTATCGCAGCAACAGAAGAACAAGCACTCCCTGCAACAGGGTCAGAATTCAACGAAGAATCCATCTACACCTATCTCAAGTTCATAGGATTAATCATTGGTGCGCTCGCACTCACAGTAGTCGGAATACATCTCAAAAACTACGGACAAAACACCAAAGTAATTTGGTCTAAATAACTTAAAGCTTCAGAAGTAACAGTAGTTAAATCCCCGTTCACCATGTATTATACTAAGAGATAAACTACACCTAAAATCGATATAAGAATGTTAAAATACTAGTATGCAACAGCACGCAGTTCCTCAAAACGTGACTTCATTCGAGTTTAAGATCGTCGGATTCCTGACACTTAAACAATTCGCCATGCTGGCAACATGCGGCGTACTCGCTTTCATATCCTTCCTCTCGATCGAAAATTTTGTTCTCAAAATAGTAGTAGTCATATTCCTTGTAGGGCTAGGCGTACTGCTTGCCTTTGGATCTATTCAAAATATACCTTTCTACCGATGGATATTTATTTTTATAAAAGCAATATTCTCACCTACTCAACGCGTATGGATCAAAAGCTCTGAAGCACCATCATATTTTACAACCGCATTTGCAGGCGCAAATATTGTTCCAGAAAAAAAATTCATCGAAGATCGCACCGTTCTCAGCTCATATTTACAAACGCTTCCTACTCAGAAGCGCACATCGCTCGACGCGCTCGAGCACCAAAAATTGCAGTCACTATCTCTCCAACAATCATCCGCTCTATCTACTATCAGTGAACCAGCGCCTGGCCTAGCTAACACACCATTTGCAAGACAACCCTTAAATCCACCTCAAGCACTACCTCCTACCGCTCCTGTACCACCAAAACCAGCCCAAGTTCCAATGTCTACTCCTGCTCCTACACCACAACCATCTAAACCAACGCCTGCCTCCAATATCCCACCACTTCCACAATTCCCTTCTCAAGCATCCAAAGCGCCAGAACCACCACGACCTCCTACGGCTCCAATTACGGCTCCACTACCAAAACCAACACAAACTCAATCCGCACCAATTCAGTCAAACCTACCTCCATTCGCTCAAAACATGCCACCTATTGCCAATAAAACGCAAGCGCCCCAACCAATGCCAACACCGGTTCCACAATCTAAGCCAGCAGTTGTAACACCACCTGCACCTATGCCTGCCAAACCAAATCCACAGCCATTACCTCCGATGCCAACACAAGCGCCAAAGCCAGTGCAACCTGCACCACAACCAATACAAGCTCCTAAACCACCGGAGGTCAAAGCAGCACCAACACCATTGCCACCAGCAGCACCACTACCTACACCGAAACCTATCCAGCAAGCCCAGCCTATGCCACAGACTAAACCAGCTATTCCTCCACAACAGCCTATCGCAGCACCTATTCCAACAGCACCAGTGCCAACTCTTCAAGCTCCAGCACAACAATCACCGAAGCTTTGGTCTACTATTCAAGTTATAGAACGCGAATTCCTACAAGAACTACGAGATATGCGCGCCAACGACGAAAAAGAAAAAGCAGAACTCAAAGCTCGTCTAGTAGATATCGAGCGCAAACAACAAGATCTTGAGAAACAAAAAACAGAGTTCACTGCTCAAAAAGATGCTGAAATAAAGAACATACAAGATGCATTTGAAAAACAGCGCGCTGAGATCGAAGCAAGGCATGAACTAAAATCCGCAGAAGAAGAAAAATATCTCAGAGAAATGCAACAAAAGTTTGATGAAGAAAAAACAAAGCGTGAACTGTACGAGAAAAATAATTCCGAATTAGATGCTCAGCTCAAAACACTTATTGAGGAAAAAACTATACTCGAAACCAATACTGCTGCCGGTCAGGCCTCACAAGCAGAAGTAACAGCACTCAACAATCAGATTGAGGAAATGCAGCAGAAGATTCAAGAAAAAGCGGTATCAGAACAACGAAGGCAAACAGAGGAAGAAGTGCAACTCAAAACAGAACTCGAGCTTCAAATGAAAACATTTGAGGAACAAAAAGTCCAGTTACAAAAAGACCGAACCGCTCTCCAACAAGAGAAAGCGCAAATGCAGAAACAAAACAAAGAGATTGAAGAGCAAAGAAAAAAACTTGATGAATTACAAAAGTCTCTGGAAACTAGACAGCAAGAAATAACAACCAAACAAACTGAACAAGCGGCTGTTTTCGAGTCTAAGACCAATGATTTAGAAACACTAGCCAGTCAGCTACAAAAAGAAACCGAGAAAATTCCATCACGAAAAGCTGAAGGTATTACAAAAGCCGAAAATGCCTTAGTGTCTGAAAAAGCAGCCCAAACAGCACAGACAGAACAAAAAGCACGAACTCAAAAACTAAAAGCTACAGTCAATATAATAACCGAATTAGAAACTGCAAATATTCCACCTATCACCAGTCTTGTTAACGTCATTAACGGTGTAGTCTACGATGCCAATGGAAATTTGGTACCAAATGTTATTATAATAGTTAAGGATACCGAAAAAACACCTGTTCGTGCGCTAAAATCCAATCGTCTCGGACAATTTGCTATCTCAACACCGCTCCCTAACGGAGCGTATAATATGGAGTTTGAAGACAGCAAAGAAGAAAAACAATTTGATATCTATCAAATAACACTAACAGGCAGTGTCGTCGCTCCAATTGCAATAAAGGAGAAAGAATAATGGCTCAGCAAGTACAAATACGAGCATCAACGCAAGAACATTTAGAAATCGAAGATATTTTCGATGATTTGGTCATAACTAAAAGCAGTGGTGCTGCTCTCGTTATCCAAACTACTGCGGTAAACTTCGGTCTTCTCTCAGAAACTGAACAAGACGCCATTATCTATGCCTATGCAGGACTCCTTAACTCCCTTTCCTTCCCGATCGAAATAGTTGTCCGCTCCAAGCGCATGGACGTATCTTCATATTTAGAAAGCCTTATCAAATGGGAACAAAAACAAGTTAACGAAAAAATTCGCATTCAGATCAAAAAATACCGTGAATTCATTGCCTCAACTATTCGCGAAAACAACGTACTAGATAAAAAATTCTATGTAGTAATCGCCATGTTCCCTGAAGAACTAGGACTCGGCAAAACATCACCTGTAGGATTCGGTGGTGGCAAAAAAGGTCCAAAATATTCTAAGGAATATATAGTCGATCGAGCAAAAAACATCCTACTCCCAAAACGCGACCATCTCATCCGCCAGCTTACGCGTTTAGGTCTAAAAGCAACCCAATTATCAACACAACAACTCATAGAACTCTTCTACGACATCTATAATCCTTCCGTAACCGGAGCTCAACGATTAGCTACTCGTACAGAAGAATACCTTTCACCAATCGTATCCTCTGCCGCTGAAATCCGCCAAAACAGCAACGGTGCACCAGCAGTAGTCGATCAATCAAAACCTGATGCACTAGCCTCTGAGATGAGCCCTGCGGCAATTTTCGGTGATGCAGTAGGTCGATCACCAGTCCAACAAGAACAAATGCAGCAACAAATTATGCAAACACCACCAACCACGAAATTACCTGAAACCCCATGGGGTCAGACTATTCAAAATACCCAGATGCCATGGCCAGCAGCACCTAACCCACCACAACCATCTACTCCTCCGATCAGCCAAGGAGTCCAAATGTCGCCATCTCTTTCACCGACACAGGCTCCATCGCCTGGCACAGCACCTCAGGTACAGCCATCAACTAACAACCCTGATCAAGTGATTTTAAATTTACAAAAAGCAATTGAAGAAGCACGTCGCAGAAACGGCGGAGTCAATGGTACACAAAACACTGCCAATATTCCTGGCTCTGACGCGGGTTTTACTAAACAGTAAAAAAGATATACCTCTTTACCCTCTGTACAATACCATTTATACTACATTGTATGGCTTTGCAGATCCCATTCCTATCCAAAAAACCTGATGACACCAAACCAGCTCAAGCTGTATCCACAGAACAAATGGCGGTTAATACTCTAGCCGCAGGTATGGTCTCTATTAAAGACATTATTGCCCCTCCTGCTATCGAAGTAGATTTTGACTATATTAAAATAGGTTCTACATATTATCGAACACTTTTTGTAATCGGCTATCCACGCTTCGTTGGAGCCAACTGGTTAGCACCATTAATCAACTTTGATCACACCCTACAGATCTCAATGTTCCACTACCCTGTCCAGTCCAAAGATATTTTGGACAACCTTCGCAGAAAAATCGGAGAAATGGAAGCAACCATCAACGCAGACATGCAAAAAGGTCGTGTTATCGATCCAGCAGTACAAGTAGCGCTCGACGACGCACTCCAACTCCAAGATCAATTGGTCAAAGGAGCAGAGCGCTTCTTCCAATTCGGACTCTACGTCACTATCCCAGCGGAAACACTCGAAGAACTCCAAACTATTTCAAAACAAGTCGAGTCAATGCTTGGATCTCTTATCATCATCTCCAAGCCAGCTACACTCCTCCAAGAACAAGCTTTTATCACCACCATGCCGCTCGGTATGGATCGCATCAATGTATTGCGCAACATGGACACCACATCCTTAGCAACAACCTTCCCTTTCACCTCATCAGAGCTCACAGCCAATGAAGGAGTTGTATACGGAATCAACGAACACAATGGATCCCTCATCATCTTTGACCGCTTCACTATGGAAAACGCCAACATGGTTATCTTCGCAAAATCCGGTGCGGGTAAATCATATATGGTTAAGCTAGAAGCACTGCGATCCATCATGTTCGGTACTGAAGTCATCGCTATCGATCCAGAAAACGAATACCGAACCCTCGCAGAAACAATCGGCGGAGAATATATCAATTTCTCACTCAACTCTGGCGCCATCATGAATCCATTCGATCTCTCCGGTGTCTATGAAGAAGATGAAAACGAATTAGGTCTTAAAATCCTCTCTCTACATACGCTTTTCCGCATTATCATGGGACAATTAACACCATCCGAAGACGCACTTCTCGATCGCGCGCTCATCAATACCTACCGCATGAAAGGTATTACACCCGATCCAAAAACACAGAAAAACACACCACCGCTCATGGAAGATCTCTATAAAGCACTCATGGGTATGGAAGAATCTGAAGCACGAAGTCTTGCAAACCGTCTCGAAAAGTTTATTCGTGGATCACTCATGGGTATCTTCAACTCTCAGTCCAATGTGAATCTCAAAAACCCATTCACAGTCTTCTCCATCCGCGATCTCGAAGAAGAACTCCGTCCTATCGCGATGTTCATGATCACTGACTATATTTGGACGAAGATCAAAAAAGATATGCGCCGCCGTATCCTCATCGTCGACGAGGCATGGTACATGATCAAATATCCAGACTCAGCTATGGCACTCTACTCCATCGCCAAACGCTGCCGTAAATATTACATGGGTCTCACAACCATCACACAGGATATTGAAGATTTCTTGGATTCCGACTATGGTAAAGCTATCGTAACAAACTCTTCTATCCAAATATTGCTCAAACAATCCCCTGCCGCTATTCCAAAAGTGGGTGAAACATTCTTCCTCTCCGAAGGAGAAAAGCACTTCCTACTCTCCACAGACGTCGGAGAAGGTCTTTTCTTTGCAGGACCAAACCACGTTGCTATGCGCGTCGTAGCCTCACCAGACGAACACAAAATCATCACAACCAAGCCACAGGATTTAGAAAAAAATAAAGCAGCAGCTTTACAGGGAAAAAGTTAAAAGAGGTATCTATGAAAAAAATCATTATTATTCTGACAATACTACTCACACTCTGCTCGATCTCAATAGTAAAACCTCCTACAGAAGTCAAAGCCGCTCCTGGTGCCCAATGTTGCTCTGGAGAGTTTGCAGTTGATATTGATGGATTTAGTGCAGGCAACCAACCGCAAAAACCATTCTTAGGTAAATGCATATTTGAAGATTGCTATAACTGTTTAGCATATAACTCTTGTGATCCTGGATGGCTAGGAAACGTTACCGGAATGAACACTCCCGCTAAATTCCGTGCGTACTGCGATAGTAATCGAGCCCTCCGTTTTAAAAAATATGAATGTGCAGCAAGAGATCCAAACGACACACTCAACTTTCCTGGTGAAGCATGCGATGAGGCAATAAATCAATGCGTTGCTTTACCGGTAGTGTCACAGACCGTTCCATGCAACGGTGGTACCTGTGTTGATACTTCATTTGGAGGACTGCAGTTCGAATATGGACCGTTCTTAAATCAAGTTATTCTAATTGGCGTAAGTATAGGCTCAGGAATTGCCTTCCTCATGTTAATTTATGGAAGTTTCAAAACAATGACATCCAAAGGTAACCCCGATGGCATCACTGAGGGAAAAGAAATCATAACATCAGCAGTAGCTGGACTAGTGTTCATTATCTTCTCAGTAACTATCATGCAAGTAATAGGAGTAGATATTCTTGGACTCGATAGATTTGGATTCTAATAAATATGAAAAAAATAATAACAATTATTGCACTCAGTTTTATGCTCGCTACGACCAATGCATATGCTGTTCGATGTATTGATGCTGTAGGAAAGATTACCACAGGAAACCCGTGTCCTTTCAATACAACGCAAGTGACTGAAATATCTGACATAGAAGAAGTCTTCACTTCAATTGTAACAGTTTCAGGTATACTGTTAATATTAGGTTTCTTCGTAATGATGATAATGGGAGGCATGAAGTTCCTACTCTCTGGTGGTGATCCCAAAGCTATTCAAGCTGCCAAGGGAACAATAACATGGGCCATTGCGGGGCTTGCATTTTTTGCATTATCTTTTACAATTTTATTACTAATAGAAGCTTTTACAGGTGTACAGGTAAGAGTATTTAAATTGACAGGTTTTTAAACATATGGCAAAAAAACTACTTTTCATAGTTTTCATTATTGCTAATTTCTTTGTGTTAAATGTTAACTACGCGCAAGCGCAAGGAATTCCATGTGCAGGTGGAGTCTGTCAAGCAAACCCGGGTTGGGGTTGTACCACAGGAGCTAATCCTATGTGTATTGTACCTGGCAACTCTGTTCCCAATAGCTATTCCAACGTTGGGATCTGGTCACCCAAAAATGGTCTTGATGCCACAACTTCTAATATGAATGGCGCCTTGATCGCAGATTACGGTAATCGTTTTGGTCCAGGAAATAGTGGAGCTACAGGTCAAGCATTAGGTATGATGGCAATGCTCTATAAAGAAAAGCCCGCATCTACCATGGAAGCAATCGCCATGTTTAAAGAAAATGTATTAGGCGTAAAACCAGCATACGCACAAGGTTATGGTTTCAGAGCATTAAGTCCTATTGCTCAGTTATGGCAGCTTTCAAGAAACATAGCACTAGGCGGATTCGTTATAATTATGGTAATAATCGGGATAATGATTATCTTAAGAAATAAAATTGATCCTCGAACAGTTATTACAGTACAACAAGCCCTTCCAAAAATGGTTATCTCTCTATTCTTAGTACTCTTCAGCTATGCAATAGTCGGACTAATGATTGATGCAGTAAACGTCTTAACTAGAATCGGAGTTTCGACACTTCAAGCAGCTGGTTATTTAGCTAATCCAAGCAGCGTAACTCCTCAAGATGAAACAATGAAGATAAACAACCTTCTCAATGCAAATATCTTTGAATTATTCCAAGATCTATATAATGTAGACGTTCTTATAGCTAATCTTTCTTCAGTTGATGACAAGTTTAACATCATTGCTTCAGTATTAAGTCTAGATTTAGGAACAGGTGGCAGTATCACAAGATTAGTATTGTGGGTTGCAGTATTCATATCTGTAATACGTACCTTCTTCATGCTACTTACTTCATATTTGTCAGTAGTGCTAACAGTAATACTAAGTCCTTTCAAATTCCTCTTTATGGCTATTCCCGGACAGCAAGAAGGATTTGGAGAGTGGTTCAAAGGAGTAATAGCTCACTTATTAGTATTCCCTGTTGTGCTCTTTATGTTAGCTTTCGCAGCAATCTTCATGAACCGAGCAGGTAGCGTAACCTACTTCGCAAATCCATCAGGTACTCAGTTATGGAGTGTAGAAAACGTAACATTCAATGCTGATACACCATTCTGGGCTCCTCCAGGATTAGGTAACTGGTATAACATGGTTGGTCCATTACTAGGATTAGGTATTATCTTAACAACACCAAAAGCGATTCAGGTAACAAGAGAATTAGTGAATCCAAAATTCAAGCCTGGAGCATCAGAAGGCGCTGCATCAGAAGGATTACAAAAGGCCGCGTCAAGAATACCAATGTTGGGGTCATTTACAAAAGCGTAAACGCAGTATTAGCCTATACGTCTCTCGGCTTTACGTGCTTGAACAGCAGCTTTACGGGCAAATCGATTCCCTACTTCTGCAAGTACTCCACGAGAGTCTGACGAACCAGAAGTACCAACGATTGCTGAATAATAGCTATGTTCTTTCAAGTATCGAGGCAACAAATCAACCCGCTTTAAATAATCAAGTCGCTGACTTGCAGGAATATCGGTTCCGGTAGTAACACCGGCTCGTACGTCTTGCAACCATTGAGCTGTAAGCTGTTCACGCAACATAGATTCTGCATACCACTCGTCAAAGCCTGTTACGCGTGGGTGTCGAGATAAATATTGATCATACATAGCAAGATATGCATCCCTAGACTCTGCTGGATAACCTCTCTGATCAGAAAAGTTAACCATCATAGCTCGTAATCCTTGTGGATCAGTATGCATTTTCTGCAAAATTTCCATTTGGGTTCGTAAATGAGTCTCAACATTAGCAGGAACTAGTAATCGATCTTCATTAACGGTGGTTTGCTTGAACAAGTCCATCTGTCTATGAAAGGTCATAACCGGATGTACTTCGCCTCCCTGAGTGACAAAAACACCAGGCAAAGTAGCAGCTCTGTCATGAGCATAGATAATCGATCCAAGGCGAGAAAAAACAGCCGAAGTAGCTGCTTCCGACTCTTTATTAAGTGTACCTGTAGCTGCGTTCCGAAAAGGATTAGTCCAGTCAATTTTTGGCTTAGAAGCATCTAACCAAGCACAAAGCGTCCCGAACACAGTCACGGTTAAGGCCCCACCTACTAAAGCTCTTCGAGACAGACCACCAGCTCGTGATCCACGAATAGGTTTTCCCTGATGTTTTTGATCTTCTTGAGTTACTGAAGTATCTAAACCTGGTCGATCATGTTCATTATTTGCCATAATTCCTCCTTATTTACTACCTGCTCCATAAGCTCTATCTAATTGAGTTACCAAGTTAGGTGCATATTTTGACACTTCTTCACCATGAAAATTATTCACGAGCACACCCTTTTCTGCAGCAGCAATTGTCTGCCATGGCGCGGAAACTCCTTCAGCTGCGCTATGCAGATGTCGTGAAACCCATCGAAGTCCCCACACATCTGGTATACGATCTCTTATATCTCTAACAAACTCATAGCCACCACTTCGATCTATAACAAAAGTCTTAAGTACCGGCAAACCAATACCAATAGCCAAACCGACTGGCAAAACACTTGGATTCCATATCGCTGGATCAAGAAAGCGTGTGTACAGCTCAATACCAGTCATTGTAGCAACAGGAACACCGCCTAATACTGGAGTATTTTCAACAAAATCTGCAGCTGTATTACCTGCAATTTTTCGAACTTCCTTGATAAAATAGACCAGTGGCCCTGCATTGGGAGTTACCTGTTCTGCAGCATCAACGCCTCTACTCAAAAGACCTTGCGCGCTACTTACCTGTGCCTTCAAGAAAGAGTCGAACTCAGGATTTGAAACATTCAAACGTCCCATCACATCCAACAATTGAGCAAGATTACCATAAAGCTCAACTCCTTCACGAGTAGGTTGAACCACCAACTGACATCCAAATCTATCCATCATTTCCCGACGACCAACATCATCTATAAGGTCGCGGTCTTTCATTGCTTCGATCAATCGATGAATATCAAGCGGGTCAGCAACATGCTCCGCATGATCTTGATCTCTCCACACTATCTCTGCTTCACGAAGAATATTTCTATGTGTCGGGTCCTTATAGCGAGACTCTCCTCGCAATATACGAGCTTCTGCTTCTACTTCAGCATGATGCTTATGACGACTGAAATCTGTCTTAACCAATATATGATTATTCTCCACCAAAAACTTACAATTATAAGGAGGTATTGGCCATCGCTCTATTGCACCTGTCTGGTTTGAATCCTCATCACCTAAAGTATTACCTGCACCACGACCAAGCGCATAAAAAGCCATAATATTAGCACGACCAGGGAATCTATTTTGCAAAGTATGCAAACTCATATATCCAGGTTTATCTACTTTAAAAGCAGCGATTACAGGATCAACATAATCTTGATCAGGAACAGCGACAACTTGAATTGACTGGCCTCTGTGATCTTGCAACGCTCTACCTTTAGCATCAGCCAAAGCATGAGGTCTAAAAATCCATGTCTGACCAGTGTAAGGATCAATCTCACCATTCTCTTTCTTTTTATCATCCTCTAGTCTCACCAAAAATGGACTATTAGCAAGAATATCCATAACCTCATCATAGACAACCTGAGGACCCCGAATAGGATCTACACCCCAACGCCATTCTGTATCAATACTGGTATTAGGATTCTCTAACAATGAAACAGAAGTCACCGGACTAAAAGACCCTCGCAATCGAGATTCTTTTGCTTTTTGACGAAACTCGGGGCTTGTCCATTCTCGAGGACTCCAACGCTTATACCATTCCCACAAAGCATCCATAGAAACGCGCGTAAACTGATTATAGGTATAAACATCTTGTCCCAATACATCCTTAGCACTTGAACGACCACCATCACCATTCACCCAACGTCGAATAGCTTTCTCCACTTCAGGATTTAATTGATCCTCAGCAAGAGATCCCTTTTTAAAATGTCGTACGTTGATATATTTACCAGGCTCATATTCATACGGAAGTACTTCCTCATGAACATCTGCCAGTTGTAGTAGATCCTGGTAAGTAACCCGCACATACGCATCTCGTCCGACTTTAACACCAGCACCGTTCCACTTACCTTTAGCATCTTTTTTTGGCTCTCGAAAAATAGAGTTAAAAGTATGCAATTGACTCTCAAATATAACACCACCAATAACAGGCTCAGCTCCCCGATACAAAAGCTTGTAGTGTTCTTTATACCACTCAAAACCATATTTTCGAGCAACACCCATATCCAGTCCTGCAGCATCGATCAAATGAGTGCGTAACCGTTTAGGGCTATCAAAACTATTTGTTCTCTCACCAATCTGATCAGGTGTATCGACAAATGGAAGAACCAGCATACCCTGAATAATAGGTGCGCCCCAATAATGATCTTCTATTTTACCTCTAGCTGCTTCTGCATAGCGCAATCCAGTCTTAAGTTTTTGGCTTGCATGCATCAGAATATAATCAACTGTTTCCAATTCTGATCCCCATTGAAGCATGAATCGATACCGAGCTTCTCTATTCAAACCATAACGATTCACACCTACTCCAGTTTGATAAAACTGATCGTAGACATCCTCTGATCCAATAGGTCCTTTAAGTGCCTGGTCTACATAATGACCAAAAAATTCTGCAGCTGGAGCTGCTACCTTCTGAACCCAATCCTTGTAACTTATAAATGCCTTCTGATCAGCCAAGTCCATAAAATCTTCAATAGTCAGATCTCCAAGACGCGAACGGTCTCCATCCGGGCTTCCCAATATTTGATAAATCAAGGCACTATCTTGACGATGCATAATCAACTCACCGGCATTGCGTTCATCTCGTTTTACCTTCTTTTTATGTACTTTAGGAACTGAATCCCAAAAGAAATCAGATAAATACCCGCGGATTTTCACATCTTTTTCTTTGTTAGCTACATACGGATAAATAGTAGTTCCATAAGATCCATAGTTACTCATCCAAAGGTCATAATTAACCTCACCAGGTGTCAGTTGACCACCTTGTGCTTTTTTACGCACAAACTCTTTCTGATCTTTATAACTTAGTTCTGGATGGAATCCCGCAACATAAGCCATAGTTCGTGCAATATGGATCATTTCACTAGAAGCCGTACTACGTATATCCTCATCTTCAAGAACCGTATCAATTGTGTCTGCAGAAATAGTATCCTCTGTTGGTTTAGCCACACGATCTGCAATTCGACTCAAAATCTTATTTACAGTCATACCGTCTTCACCGCGCAAGATACTAGGCATATCTTGTAAACAAAATAGTAAGGCGAAGTCATAACCAGTTTCTTTATTTGTAGGGTTCAAATCAGGAACGCCATTAAAATTATTATCACTAGCCGCAACACTTTTAGCGCTCTTACGAGTTGTTTCATTTAAATCAGCTAATCGCTTCATTCCTACCACTAAGGCTTCCCATTTCAAGAAAGCGCTACGGATATGCTTTTCTTCTTCAGATTCAAATAAACCCGCTTTCTTTTCCTGTAGTAATCGCTGATATTGCCGTGAAGTTTCTGCTTTATCGACGGCAGAGCTGGTGATAGACGGCCAAAGCCGCTCATGCCACTCCAATAATTGAGCTGATACCACTGCTTTCCGATCTGCTGGCAAAGCATTAAGTGCTCCTTTAAAATCTAAAAACGCCTCTACATTAGTCACACCAAGTCCTGCCCCACCACGAGCCTCAATACGACGATGATTCTCCGGCATAGGATCTAAATTAAGTTGAGGATCCAAGGGAGCTTCACGCATACTTTCTGGAAGCACTTGAGTGTAATCAAAGCTATCAATTTGGTGTTGTGGATCTATTCCACGAAGACGTTCAGCCATGCAGGCATTCTAACACAATACCCTATAGTAGTCAACCTAGTACATACTCAAACAGATAAGGCTTTACGCTCAAATTCCTATCTCATTGCTATCTCAGACCCCATATATTACTCTAAATATGATCTTTATTTGGTAACTCCGGTGTGACTCCGGGGCAGTGCCGCTACTGTAAGGGTGAAAACCTAAGCCAGAAAACAAATAAAGAGCACATTCCCGAGCAGGATATGACTACTGAACACCGTACTTACCATCCCAATCAACATCTTGAGGCTATTAACGCATCCTTAGCTCAACATGATCGGTCTAAACCACATCAAACATGGCGGAGAGTAAATACGGAACTTCAACAAATTTTTGAGATACAAGGGTTCCCTCAAAGAGGCAATATCTGGAGACGCTGCAATCTACAAGCAGAAAAAACTCGTATAAATAGTGCAATTCAAGCTCAAAATAAATCCAGAATAAAAGAGGAAGAAGACTTAGTTCGATCAAATATTGAAACACTATCCAAAGAATTCAATTTTGCCATGCGTATCAGCGAACATTGGATGAAAATCCTCCTTTCCGAGGAAGGCTATCAGCTAAGATATTGGGATCCTTTTAACTCTGCTCAAAGAGAGGAAACAACCACTCAGGCAAGACAAAGACAAGATGTTTTTCAAGTTTTGGATGCGGGAATAGCTCACGCAACCAATCCACAGCGAGAAAAAGTGTTTAAAGATAGCCTCGTAAACATAATTGAGATGAGTATGCAGGATGAACAAGGTATCAGCATCCTTGTAAGCGCACCTCCCGAAACAACCGATTCTGAAGACAAGGAGGGCTTCGGAACCCACACCTTTACCTACATCTTTTTTACCCACAAAGTATCCGATCAAGAGGTACGTATCCAAGTCAAACAATTAAGAAGCGAACTCTCAAGAGAACACCATATCGCCATGCTGAACAAGCTCTCCCCTGGCGGCCCAGCACTTCAGTCCACTGCTTCTCCGGATCAAATACTTGCACACCCGATTCAGATAAAACCTTCTGAAACAATCTCTAATCTAGAAGACTTTATTGAAAATACAATATATACAGCCATGCAAGATGTAGATTTAGACAAAAAACATCCACAATCAGCACAAAAAGAGAAAGAATACAGGGAAGATGTCCTTTCATCTGACGAAATAGCAAAAGCACAAAAACGAAATGAAAAAATTGCACAGTTGTATGTACTTGCTACCTTAAAAAACGCTCCTTTAGAAATCCGCATTCTTTTACTGACACTCTATGAATACACAGACAAAGATTTCTATATAAAAACAAAAGCAAACACAAAGAACTCAACAACAAAAACCGCAGGGTACTATGCACAAAAGACCTCATCATGGAGTAAACAAGGTACATTAGACTGCACTCTCGAAGGGGGCGAACAAACAAGCCAAATCAAAACTGACGAAAACAATGAAGAAGAAAATAATAAGAAATTCGAACTACAATGGATAACATGTCCGGATGAACAAGGCGGCTGTGGACATGGTTTCTGGTTACTCGAAGGGATGACTTGTTGTCCTTATGTCTGTAAAGTAACAGGTGAGAGTTGTGGCTGGGACCCATGCGAACCAAAAACCTCAGGATTAATAAATAAAAGAGCTAAAAAAAACACTCTCAATCACAAACAAGAAACAGTACTCGAAAAACCACTTATCATCGAAGATTTCACACCTATAATTACTAAAGAGATCACTACCTTTCGAGAAAAACCTGTATCACCCATTCGCCATTCTCAAACCAGATTTATCTTCGACGAAACTACTCAAGAAGCAGTCACTTTCATTTTTGGCATTCCAGTCAGAAGATATCTCTCTTCTCAAATCGCCAAAGCCGCGTAATAATGTATTTTAACCATCTACATTACAAACAATAGTTCTGATATACTTACGATGCCCATGGATGCAGCAGAAATAAAACGACTACAAAAGACGATTCAAGCGTTTAAAGACGACCCAAACAGTGAGATTTGGGATGCTAATATACGACGCGAAACCATCGAAAAAATTGCGCAACTCAATCCTGCTCTTTCCAGATACTTAAACAGCGATGGATCCATAGATCCTAGATTTGAACCCTTCTTATTAGAAGAAGGTCTCACTATTCTCGAAAAAGAACTCCAACAAGCTGAAACAAACAGTGCTGGATCTATCCCCGTTAACCTCGAAGAATTAGTAAGGGATTTCGAGCGACAAGAACAAGCAGCTCGAGAAAACATTCGCACAAAAGTAACAACACAAACTCAATCAACTCTAAGAAGCCGCTTTCAAAACCAAGCAGGAATAGATTACCAAGCAGCGAATGTATTATTTGCTACGGCAGCGGAAAAAACCGCTCAGGAAGTAGACCTAACTTCATGGAACACTTCTCTCCGAGACGTATTAGAAGAAAACGTTGCTACTATTTCAGAACAACAACCACAATTACGTGCAAGCATCGGAGACAATGTTAACGCAATTGCCCAAGATATAGGTTCGGCTGCAGCTCGAGACAATACCCGATATAGTAGAGTTTCCAGTGCTGTACATGATGCTGTATCCGAAGTGCTATCCTATCCTGATTCAATTCAAGAACAAGATCAAAGAGAACAACCTTCGACCATAAAAACCTATGCTCAAAAATTAACAAAAGCAGTAGGGCGAGTTGTAGACATTCCCATTCCAGATTTCGATACAAACCAAACAACCACGATTCAAGGCATAGCTCAAGATACTGCAAACGCTGTTTCTCAAATACCGCTTGAAACAAGCGCTGAAGATATCATGGTGCAGGCACGCTCTGCAGCAGAGCAAGCTGCTAGACGAAATCTACCCACTCAAGTCCGAGCAGAATACATTGTCCCTGGACACGACGATTTTACAGATAAAGGTCAGGAGCTTGTCGAAGCACTGGCAGCAGCATCTTCAGCCGCATTAATCGCAGAAAAAGAATCTGCATTCAAAGAAACACTTGTGCGCCAAGTTGCACGCGAAACTGTACGCGATATGGCACGAGCTAGCCAATATGCAGCTGCGGTAGGATCACAACCTTCAACAGAAGAAAAACCTTCATCGCAACAAAGTACGAAGTCTTCTACTGAAAGTCATACTAATCGTAGTAGTGAATCTAATAACAAATCTAATTAAAAATAATAGCCTGACTGATAATGATGTTTCATTATCAATCAGGCTATTTTATTTTCTATTCTGTTACTTTACTTTCTTCTACACGTTTTGCAATTTTAGTCATAATTGGATCTAAGAATGGTTTAGCAATAAATCCAATTAAGAAGAAACCAAGACCGAAGAGCCCAAATATAA
>CAZGHS010000013.1:0-31833 GCA_964525495.1 uncultured Gammaproteobacteria bacterium | reverse complement strand
CGCGCTCGAACACCGCAATTGGCTCGACAAAGTACTCGCAGCTCAACAAACACTCCGAGAAGCTATTACCAATGGTGAGCTTCATTTGCGTATGAAAGACGGCCACTCCTTACTTTTTATAGGCAAAGGAGATTTCATAGGTATGCAGTTTGTCGTCAATCACCAAGCAGATGAAACAGTAACTATCTCCCACAATCAACCACGTTACACACAATTCTGGAATAGATACGACGCTGACACGCTCTACGAAGATCTCAAAAACGTCCTCCTCCGCTCAAGCGGACATAACGCAGGCGAATACATCTTCTTTCCAGTCAAAGACGACCAGATTTTTCTTCCAGGCGACAAAGCCTACGATCTGTCACCACATAAACTAGATATTCTCTGTCAAAATATCCGGGTTATCGAAAAAGAAAAATATTGGAAACCAAAACGAATAATTATTATCGGAGATAAATTCCACCGCAGCTATGTCCAGTCTGAAGATATGCAAGCTGTCATCCCACAAAGCGAAGAATCTATCTCACTCGAATCAATTGCAAAAAAATACCCCAACATCACACTCCTCGACCCTTCAGATATTGTCCTACAAAAAATTATTGAAATTGCCAAAGGCAGAAAAATTGTATTCCGCGCAACCAAAGAAGGTATCTCCGAATACAAACCTCGATTCTACGAACGTCTCAAACTCCTTGGATATTCAGAAATCAACAATGCAGAAGGCATCCTCACAATTGGTTACGACCTGTTCGAAGACCAAACAGAACAACAAACCCTCTCACGAAAAATCGACGACTATTTTCCTGTTGTTCTCTCCAAAAACGTCAGAGACGCACTCATTAGAAATGGATATAAACAAGAAGAGTTTCTCTATGTTCCAAGCCTCGTACTTGAAACACTCACACATATAGCTTCAGAGCAGTAAAAACGATCTCTACGCTTGAATCTGCCCAACCTTCACATCAAACTGCAGTTTATAAAATCCGCGTTCCAAACCATAGTTGAGCCTGTTAATTATCGAAGTAGGATAATCCAAAGATAAATAATCAGCTTTCGATCGATAATACGCTCCCACAAATCCAAAACCTTCAACGTTTCTATAAAGCTTCCCAACTGCCTCATCTATCGACTTCCCAGCACCAGTCATCACAGCCAGATTCCAATCAGTACCGACACTTACTAATTTTCCTCGTTGATTCTTCCGTACATCCCAAAGCCACAAATCCTTCTCAATCTCAGGCTTATATTCCACACTAATATTATCTGCTACCTGTTCAGTCTCTTCATCTCTATTTAAGTTAAAAATACGCACTGATGTAGCAACAGTACCCATCGTAAATGGATTCTGCTTGTGTACAATCTTTTCAAAAAAGTCAGTCACACTCGCGCACTGTGCTAACTCAGTAAAGAAGCAGTTATATCCTACTCGATTCGAACAAAATTCACCAAAATACATCTTTCCATCACGTCGATTCACGAGCAGAGAAGCATCCCACACAAATAGTCCTTTATGCTTTCGTGCCATTTCATCCACGATCGGAGGAAAACATATCTTATTTATCCTGTCCTCCATATCATAAGGAAATACCATATCCATCGCACAGCCAGTTTGAACAGAAATATTTCCACTTCCAAACGACTTATTCTCAAAATTCATAGTCGTACAAATAGGCACGCCATCGTAATACATTTTCTCAGGGGTAAATTCAATAATTGAAGGAATAAACAGTTCCAAGATAAATCCACGATACTCATACTTATGCGGAAAATTCTCTAGCATCTCAATTATCTGGTTTCGCGCAAAAACTGGATCCGGTATTGAAGGCACAAACGTCTTCGCTTTATCATCCTTCCCTTTCAATACCCATACCTCCTCAGTATCTTTCAAAAACTCAACCGCATCCTCTACTTTATTAAATTCACGTACTTCCGGAGTATACAGTTTTGAATAATGCTCTTTCACAAACCGCTTAGCAGAGTCTCGATCAATCTCTAACATAAAGTCTTCCTTTGTTGGAAAATTTCCTTCAAATCCAAGATCTTTCACACGATCTGCCCATCTATACAAATTATTCTCTTCAAAAAATACAAAATGCTCATGAGGATTCTTGATCAACCGCATCATATCCACGAGCTGATTCGCATCAGTCAACCGCACCATATTCTTAAACATCCGTAAACGACGTGCTCGAGCAGCATCTGGTTCAGTCGCTTTTTTGATTTCATCTTCCATGACATAGTCTTTAATATCTTCGATCTGTCCTACAATAACTTCATTACCTTCCTGCTGCAATTTCAACGCTACAGGCAAACTCAAGCCACTATACGTGATAAAAATATACTTCATAAAAAAACTGTAGCTGTTTGAATAGGATTAATCAAGACATATGGTAAACTAAATACCATGGTACTTGGTTTCCTAGCCGCGGCCGTAAGCATAATACTCATTAACGCAAACACACTAATAAAGCCATATACACAACCGGAGCTCATCTCCGCTCTAGTTATCGACGAACCTTCAAACTCTTCCACCCCGCAACCAACATCTATACCAAACGTCCTTGGAGCTACAATCGAACCATCTCCAACAGTCAGTGCTTCACCATCACCTACTCCAACCGAAATCCATACAGCGACTCCTACCCCTACACCAAAACCGACTACCAAACCTACGCAAAAGGCATCATCATCTCCGACAATCACCCCAAAATCATCCGAATATCCTTCTCCCACATCGACTCCTAAACCCAAAACTGCAGCAACCGAAAAACCATCTCCTCGCCCTACTACTAAAGAAATAACCGGACCAGAAATGGACACACTCTTCACCAAATACGCTGATCAATACAAAGTTGATCGTGAACTTCTCCGCAGAATCGCAATTTGTGAATCCAAACTAAATATAAACGCACTAAACAAGGCGCATGGATATGGAGGTCTATACCAATTCTCTCCAGGCTCATGGAAATCCTATCGTAAACTTCTCGGTCAAGACACAGATCCTGAACTTAGATTCAATCCAGAAGAAGCCATCGAGACCGCAGCCTGGATGCTCTCCACTGGTCACCAATCCGCCTGGCCAAACTGTAAATAATTTAATCAATGAAAATATATTTTTTGCTAAACTCCAAATCCAAGCGTTCTTTTATAACAGCCGACTCGCTGGTATATATCATTATCTGCTGAATCGAATTAGTTCCTCGTATCTGTAACCGTATTCCACCACGAATCTCGGCAAATTTTATTCTCCACTCAGTTGGAGGCAAATGAACATCTATACGCCCCAAAGCAATTTTTGATACCTCAGGAACCTTATGCAAAAATTTAACAATATCCTCTGCCGCTTCAATAACTGTTGAATGCTGTTTACTGACCCGCTTACCTCCAAAATGTCCCATATAGCCAACAGTATAACAACTTAGGACAAAAACATCTTAGAATATTCTCCTCAATGTTACATTCTGTGTAACAGTCGTACCCCGAGTTACCGTAACTGTACGCGAAGCGCTATAGTACAAGAAAGCTGAATATTTTAAGGTGTATGTTCGACCTGCAGGTAAGTTAGAGATTGAGTATTCTCCCCGAGAATTTGCAAAGTATATTTGTCGGAATCCAGAAGCAGTTATCTCTATACGTGCTCCCCCAATCGAATTACCATTTGTGCTCGTAACTCGCCCCTGAATTCTTCCAATATTAGGAACAGGAGTAGGTGTTACAGTAGGTCGAGGTGTAGGCGTTCTTGTCGGAACAACCGTTGGTGTTTTTGTCGGAACAACCGTTGGTTGTGGCGTTGCAGTTACAACCGGAGTCGCTGTAGGTACAACAGTCGGTATTGCCGTTGCAGTCGGAGTTGGCGTTATATGTGGAATAACAGATGCGCTTGCTACAACTGTAGGTACGGGCGTAGCGGCAGGATTAAGTCGAGCAATTGTAAAATTATCAAAGCGCAAAACACCACTACACCAATTTCCAAGACCATGCTGTGTCCCTGAAAGACTAGTATCACTGGTAGTAATCCGCACTACATTATTTACATAAACTTTTATTTCTGCCCCGTTCATCTCTATCTTGATAACATCCCCATCAGCAGGAGTGACTCCACTTGAAGCTCCCACTCCAATACGCTCACCATTCACAAACTTCGTAACATCATAAAGCGATCCTCTATTCTCCAAGACATACATATTATTAGCGTCAACATATCTGAACGGAATACGCATATCCTGTCTATTCACCGCAGCAGTTACTTCAACATACCCGTCTTTTGATCCGCTATCTATCAGTGCATACCCAGGAGCAGGACAACCTGTCGCAGAATATGCTTGATTATTCACAATTCCCCAGGTTCCTTTAGCAAGAATCCATGGATGAGCTGAATCAGATACACCAAGAGAAGTAGTTGAGTCAGCGCG
Organism: uncultured Gammaproteobacteria bacterium; assembly: GCA_964525495.1. Lineage (GTDB taxonomy): Bacteria > Patescibacteriota > Microgenomatia > JALYQM01 > JALYQM01 > CAZGHS01. The sequence goes on along the minus strand of CAZGHS010000013.1, from coordinate 27,421 downwards.
GTCAAATGAATCAGTAACCACAGGAGTGTAAGAAGCGGGAACAGTTATATACAATGTCCTATCGCCACCCATCACAGCATCAAAATCTCCATGCACATCCCACCAGTTACGCATCGCTCGTCCCTGATACGACTTAGTGTTATTGCGTCCTGGCATATTCTGCCAGTTCCAAATCTGATAGTTCAAGCTTGAATTATTACTATCTGAAATATCCTGACAACCCCAAATACTACAGCTTATATCAGATAAAGTACCCATACCATCTGGGGTCCAATCCATGCAGTCAGATTTTTGTGGTGTTGGATTAACCCAATCATATTCAGAACGAGCATTTGGTGGATTGTGTACCGATCCGCACCGACCATTAACACCCTGTGTTTGAGGATATGCAGGTCCTTGCCAAAGAGTTCGGAAAACACCATTATCTACAGCGGCCATTTCTGCTTCTATCTGATGTCCCCACGAATGCACAGCTTCAGATGTGCCACGTCCATAGTTAAAGGTATACACACGATAAGTGTTGTTACAGGTTGGCATATCGTTCAAACGATAACTATTTGAAATATCGCCAAACGGTCCTGCCATCTTTGATTCAGATATAGAAAGATATGGCTCGGAGCTACCAGGATAGCTTGGCCCTTGATACGCCCATAGCCACACTTCTCGTACATTCTGATTATCTACATAGTTACAAATCGTATGCTGCTGCATTATCTGATTATAATTTGGCCGACGTGACCCATCAGTCAGCATTGGCACAGCTTGTGTATATTCTTTAGTATCAACAAGCGAATAATTCAAAGAAGGCTGAGCAGAGCTATTACTGTATCCTAAATATTTGGTCGCTTGAGGCAACATTGAAAACAAGTTAGTAGTAACACTCGAAGTATGTTGGCGAACTGTCTGATAGCTTCCACCAACGTCTCCCGTTACCACAATATCAATATTTTGCCCATCAGAAGTTAACGGAAAATATTTAATAACAAGCACACCCAAATCATAAGTAGTATTTGTATCTGTAGCAGCCAAGGAATCATCTATTGCCCGCACAGACAAAGATCCAGAAGATTTAACAAACCCTAAAATCAATAGAGAAATCATTCCTACAGCAAGCAAAATAAGAAGATGAGTAGTACTTACGGACATTTTAGGATTTTTAGTTTTTTTCATATACCTATATAGTCAGCCAATATCCACGCGATGTCAACTAAAATTCAATCACACTCTTAATTCGTCCCTCACTATAACTCGACGCATCCACAAAAGCTTGAACAGCATTTTCAAAAGGATACCGATGGGTAATAAAATCTGACGTATGAATTTTTTTGCTGGCAAGTAATTCAATAGTTTCGGGAAATGAATCCAGACATGTCCACGCACCTTCGACTATAACTTCTCGCTTCACAATCCGCATCATATCCAAACATGATGGCTTACTAAATACTCCCAACACCATTACTTTCCCACCTTTATTTACCAAATCAATAGCCTGACTCAATGTCTCCTCCCGTCCAACTATTTCAAACACATAATCCACACCATTTCCGTCAGTAATACTTTTTATCACATCCAAAACATCCTGCTCTTTTGAGTTAACTGCACCAACAATCAATCCTTTATCCTTCGCATACTCAAGACGTGAAGGCAAAACATCTATTCCATACACATGACCACCATTCAATGCAACAATCTGATCAACAAACAAACCAATCGGTCCTTGTCCAATCACTCCCACACGATCGTCTGAACGTAAGCCACTTTTGCGCACAGCATACACAGCGATCGACAGGGGTTCAACCAAAACACCAGCATCATAATCCATACCTTCAGGCAACGCATAAACTAAATCTGCAGGTATCGCCATAAACTCAGCAAGTGCCCCAGGTCGATCAAGTCCAAAAACGGTCGGCTTAACACAAAGATTTTTTCTACCACGCTTACAATACTGACACTCACCACATCCAACCACATGTTCAGCCGAAGCCTTATCACCAATCTTTACATTCGTAACTTTCGAGCCAATCTTCACTACCTCACCTACAAACTCATGACCTATCACCAACGGAGTCGGCACTTTCATACCACCATGATAAATATGCAAATCAGTGCCACAAATTCCAACCTTCTTCATTTTAAGCAATACTTCAGTATCACCAATCTCGGGCACTGGCAAATCAATAAACCGCAAGTCTTCTGGACCAAAATAAGATAATGCTTTCATACTAAACTCCTTTTTTCGTCCCTACCGCTTCAGATATATGATTAAAACCATCACGATGCAGTAAATCTACTAAACTAAAATTAATCGATGCTACTAGCTGAGGCCCTTCATAAATCATGCCTGTTATAAGCTGGATCAGACCAGCGCCTCTTTGTATTTTCTCGTACGCATCCTCTGCAGAAAATATACCACCACAACCAATAATAACAAGCCGATCCTTAAAATGAGCATAAGTCAAACTTATTAACTCGTTAGACCGATCATAAGTAGGCTTACCACTGAATCCCCCCTTATCAAACTTAGCTACTTCTTCAGGATCAAGCGAAGGATGATTCCGATCTTTCTGTAAATTACCAAAAATAACGCCATTAATTTTGTGACGAACTATAACGTCAAGCAATTGCATAATCTCTTCGTTACTCTTCTCAATAGGCATCTTCACAAAAACTGGACGTTGAATAAGTAATGCATCAACAGCGACAAGTAATTCTTCTAAATTGTCTGGTGGATAAAAACTTACCGGACCGTGCAAATTAGGACAACTAATATTCAGCTCATAATATGAATGAGCCATACTAGAAGATTCAAACTTCTTAAAACAAGAAATAATATCCTCAATACTCTCTTTCTGTGTAACCATTTCGCGTGAATTAGTTCGACCGATACTTACCCCAACAGGAGTACCAAAAGAATAATTCTCAAGTTTAGAAACAACTGCCTCCGCCCCATCGTTCTTAAACCCTTTATTTACCATCAATGACCTAGATTTCGGAAGTCGCCCCAACATTGGGCGTGTATTACCTTCATAAGCTTTGTTCGTAATACTCCCAATACTCTGAAATCCAAAACCCCACGCAGACAATGTTTGCGTCAATCGAGCTTCATAATCAAAACCAGCGGCTAACCCTACAGGCAAAGGGAAATTAATCCCGGCAATTTTTTGTTCAAGTGCTTCAAATCTTTTATGAAACAAAAAACGCACAATTACTTTCACGACTCCCAAACTCCCCCATCGCTCACCGAATCGCATCATAAACACATGAACCGTCTCAGGATCAAACGAGAAAAACAGAGGCTTCACGATACGCGTATAAATCCAGCCAAATACAAAAAGTGCCAACCGCTTACGCTCGTCAGCAAATGAACGCATTACCCATATAAATATAACGGTACTCGTGATCGCCGACACCATACAGTACAAGCAAATAGCACGAAGAACAACCAATTGGAGATAAACAAAATACAAAGAAGCACAAAAACCAGCAATCGACTGCACGACCAGTACATATCTACCTGTCCTCTTCTTGGATATCAATGTCCAGGCAGCAACAACGAAAAAAAGTGAATAATGTACTACGCCTATCAATGCTAAAGGCACACCACCTATCACAGCATACTGACTTCGCAAAACCGTACCACAATCCGAAAACGCACCCACACTGCACGGTGGAATTTTATCCATAAAATGCTCGTAACTCAGATACGAAGCATCCAAAAACCCAGCTAAACACAAGATGATCAAAATTACATATTTTACCATTTCTAGTGAAGTATATCAGACAAAATGATATACTAGATAGTCCTATGTTACTCAAGATATCAGATCTATCCAAACATGTCGGCGCTCGTGAGCTCATAAAACAAGATGAGTTCGCTATCTATCCACGCGAAAAGATAGCCCTTATTGGCCGCAACGGGCAAGGCAAGTCTACCTTGCTTAAAATCCTATCCGGCGAAGATACTGACTTTTCGGGAACACTTGAAACCAAAAAGGACCTACGAGTTATCCTCACTCGCCAAGAGCACCTCACAGATAACACCATCACTCCACTAGACTACATTCTCAACAATGTACCGCTATATAATGAGTATGGGAAAGTCATCGAAAATTACGAGGGCGGCGATCATTCAGACATGCACAGCTACTCTGACGCAGTCGAATACTATTCCGAACACGGCTACTACTATATCAAAGACCTCATTCTTGAAACTCTCAAAGACTTCCAATTAGACAACGACAAAGCCTTTCATCCTCTGCACACGCTCTCTGGGGGTGAAAAACGATTTGTCGAGCTCGTGCGTGTCATGTATTCTCAGGCTGATCTTCTTCTCATTGATGAGCCAACCAACCATATGGACTATATCGGCAAAGAGCAATTCATTAACTGGCTCCGTGGCGCAACTGAATCTGTACTCGTAGTCACCCATGACCGCGATGTACTCAGACATGTTACTAAAATCCTCGAACTCAAGGATAAACAGTTAAACATCTTTAACGGTAACTACGACCACTACCTCAAGCAAAACACCACCACAACTACTAACTCAGTTATTCAGTACCAAAACCAACTCAAGCGACTGGATGAGGCAAAAAAGAAAGTCGACTGGGGGCTCCAAATGCGCGCCAAAAGCAAGGACTGGAAAATCCGCTATGACCATTGGCTTCGAGATTACGAAAAACTCAAAGCAGAGACAGTCAAACCATCATTCTGGATAGATCAAGACTCAAAGGAAATGTTGGACAAGGAAGTCATGGATTCCTACCATAAGTACAAAGAGAAAAACATCAATATAAAGATAACAGGCAATAAAGAACGAATAAATGAAGTACTCACCATCAGACACCTCTCACTTGGATACAACAAGCCACTATTCAAAGATATCAGCTTCATGATTCGGGCAGGTGAACGCGTATTTATCAAAGGACGCAACGGTGCAGGTAAAAGTACACTCGTTCGTACCATCATCTCTACCTATAAAAAAGAGACTCCCAAGGCAACACTATTTGAAGGAGAGATCAAACAAGGCGTCTCCTTACGCATCGGTGAGTATGAACAAGAAATTAGCAGTAAATATCTTAAACTTCCCTTAGGCAATGCTATCAAACAAGCTTACGAAGATAATGGACTAAACATAGAAGATGGAAACGTCAAACGATTACTTGCTCAATATCTCTTTGACCCAACACTCGAATTCAACCAACCACTAGAATCTCTCTCTGGTGGACAAAAAGCACGCTTCCAAATCATCAAAATGCTTTCCAATAATCCTAACTTACTCATTTTAGACGAACCTACCAACCACCTCGACCTTCCATCAATCGAAGAGCTTGAAAACGCACTTCAGTCATACGACGGTGGTGTCCTATACATCTCTCACGATAACTATTTCATCAAAAAAATGGGCGGCACGGTCATTGAAATATAGCGATCAGTGCAACAGGAGTTCGGTCATCAAGAACGCAATATAAAGCATCAACAATAATACTCCTTCACCTCGACTTACCTTATTACTACTCCGACAAAACCAATAAAATAATCCCAAACCTACAATCAAAAACAACAAACTCACCACATAACTGTTCGTAAGTACTATTGGTTTACCATAAACTAGAGTCAAAGCACCCAAAAGGAATGTGTTAACAGAAGCCGATCCAACATAGTCTCCAAAAGCCACATCCTTGTTTTTAGAAAAGGCCGAACGCACTACTAACGACAGCTCAGGCAAATTCGTACCTATGGATATGAGCAGCAAGCTCAACAAAAACTCTGAGATCCCTAACTGTGCAGAGAATATCTCAGTGTATTGCACAACTACATTACTCGCACCAAAGATAAGAAAAACGCCAACAAGAATTTTGGCAGTTTCCCACATCATTCCCTTTCGCGATTGCGGCATGACGTTAGGAATACCATCAAGCAAACCTTTTTTCTTCTGCACCACCACAGCCAAAACAATATACGACGCAATACAAATTACGCTATCCAGCCAATCAATCTCTCCATCTATAGCAAGCAACACGGGCATCGCAATAACAATCAAAGAAAGCGCCAGATTAAGACCACGAAACTGTTTCTGTATCACCAATGTCCGTCCCACAATCGCCAAAAGTGGGACAATAAGCATGAAAATAACAATCGAAGCTCCTATCAAATTACCAACATATATCTCAGGATCATCGCGAATAACAGAATTCACGCCAACAGATAATTCACTAAGAGAGGTAAAAAAACCAAGCAACAAAAAAGAAACAGCAAACGAAGAAAGTTTAAGAGATTTAGCAAACCGCTCTACAGAACGAATGACCAATCCAGCGCCGATCCAGATAACAAAAAATGCGAAAAGATAAATTGCTAAATTCACCATGCACTATCTATAGTAGCATCAAATATTTGACCACATCACCTATCTCCTCATGATGCAATTCATGGCCTTTATCATAAGGCTTCAATTCCAACTGTATGTTACACGATTGCAACACATTGACCAGTTTCGTCTGCTCTGCTTCTGAGACCATCTCGTCGTGTTTGCCCATACTAACAAATGCAGAAACATTAGATAAATCTAGCAAACCGCTCTTAACAGCAAACGGCAACATTGCATGCAAAAGCACCAAATACTCACAAAAAAGCGAACACCTAAACAACATTGCAAGAAGCATATTTGCTCCATTTGAGTATCCTAGACAAATCATATTGTCTGTTTGAACATGATGCACTCTGCACCATTCTGCAAAAAACCTTTGCAGCTTCTCGCCTTCTAAGCGAATACTCTCTTCATCAAACACTCCAGGAGCAATCCGCCTAAAAAACCTACGCATCCCTCCTTCATCCACATTCCCAGACAATCCAACTAAGTTGAACTTTTTGCCCAGCGCATCATCGAGAAATAAGAAGTCTTCTTTACTTCCCCCAGTTCCATGCAACAAGAACAAGGTTCGCTCTGCCTTGTTATCGACAAACACATGATCAAACAAGTCTAAATCACTCATTATCTCTCCAAAGAGATAGCAGGCAAATTGCGCTCAATCTCACTGCGCTGTGGCTCCAAAAATGGCGGAAGCGGAAGCTTTTCACCTAATACTTCTTCAGACTCATCAGCAGTGAACCCAGGACCATCAGTCGCTATTTCAAATAGAATACCTGCAGGAGTTCGGAAATATACAGATTTAAAATAAAAACGATCAATCACATCAGTAGGATATAAACCGAGCTTCACTACTTCCTCCCGCATCAATGCCTGTTCTTGTAGGTCCTTCGCTCGAAACGCAATATGGTGCACTGTACCTGCAGCATTAAATCCTTGTTCTTCCGATGGCTCCTCGCTAACTTCCAAAAAACTGGCACGATTCAAATCAGGCAATTTATACAAATGCACGTGCCCTTCTGAAGCCATTAGTTCATATCCAAATACTCTAAAAAGAATCGGCTCAATCATCTGCCTACTCACTACACTTAACCTCGCACTATCAAAATGTTGTATTGCATACTCTTTAGCAATGTCTTTAACCCACACATCTTCACCTTGCGAGTCAGATTCCACAAGTTCCAATCGTTGATTATCCGGATCATAAAAAACCATCTGACGAATTCCAAATTTTTCTACTACACCGTCATGCTTCACTTTCATCTCATCAAACCGTCTAAGCCAAAAGTCCAACGAACCTGTAGGCACAGCCAGCGAAATAGTGGTTACCAAACCAGTACCTCTTCTACCCTGCATAGCCGGTTGAAATATAAAAAAAGTCAGATCCATACCCGGATGACCATACTGGTCACCAAAAAATAGATGATATGTCTCCACATCATCCTGATTCACAGTTTTTTTAACCAATCGAAGTCCTAAGATTTTTGAATAGAAATGAACATTTAGTTGCCCATTCGAAGCGATCGCAGTTATATGATGAATTCCATGAGTCATAAACACAGTATAATACAACTAGAAAGTATTACACGCATTCAGTGAACCTGATTCATATCCTTTAGTAAACCAACTCATTCGCTGTTCAGACGAACCATGGGTCCACGATTCAGGATTCACATAACCCGTAGCTCTTTTTTGGATCCGATCATCTCCCACAGCCGCCGCCGCATCCATGGCTTCCTGTATTTCCCCTGGTTCAAATACCTGCAAATGTCGTATCGACTGAGCCCACATTCCCGCAAAACAATCCGCCTGCAGTTCAACCTTAACAGACATTTCATTCTCTCGTCCGCCCGCATAAGCTTCATCCATAATTCCGAGTTCACTCTGTGCGTGGTGAGCAACCTCATGCGCGATCACATATGCCTCTGCAACATCTCCACCTTGTGCACCAAACCGAGTCTGCAACTCATCAAAAAAAGTTTCATCTAAATATATTGTTGAATCAACTGAACAGTAGTGGGGTCCTATTTCACTCGTCGCACCGCCGCATGCTGATTCAGTGCCTATTCTAAATAAAACTAAACGAGGAGGATTATATGTTCTATTGCTCTTGTTAAAAACCTCAGTCCACATATCATTATTGGAACCTAAAACAGTTGATGCAAACGTCTCATAACTATCTTCACCTTCGAATGTATCTCCTTGGACGCTTTGTCGCTGTTCCACAGGAAGCTTCTCTATCTGTCGCAACACATCATCCAATGGTATCTCGCCTCCGGAAATATAATTAAAAAGAAATACCGCAATGACCCCCAACAAACTCACCCCGCCAACAGCCGCAGGTGCAAACGAGCGCCTGTCATCAACATTTCCTCTACTTAAAATTTTTCCCCAATCAGCCATAAGTTATATTAATAGTATAACATATTAATAACAATTTCTATCTGTTAAAATCAATTCATTCATGACTATCAACACACTATCCATAGTAATCCCCGTTTTTAATGAAAAAAAAACAATCCAGAAAGTGCTTGAAACCATTCAAAATATAGATCTGGGATCCATCAAAAAAGAACTAATTATTGTCGACGATGGATCAACTGACGGAACACGAGATATTCTAGATAATTTAAAAAACCAGCACACAATAATACTTCAAGAAAAAAACCACGGTAAAGGCGCAGCAGTCAAAAAAGGTATTCTCGCATCAACCGGAGATCTGGTCATTATCCAAGACGCTGACCTAGAGTATGACCCCGAGGAATATAAGTACCTATTGGAACCATTTCATAAAGGATACGCAGATGTAGTATACGGTTCACGTTTCCGAGGCGGGCGTCCTCATCGCATGATATATTACCAAAACCAATTAGCGAATCAGTTCTTAACCGCCCTTTCTAACATACTTACGAAATATAATCTCAGCGATGTCGAGACCGGATATAAAATGTTTAATGGCGAGCTAATCCGTGAGATTGCTCCCAAGCTAGAATCAAAACGTTTTGGATTCGAAATCGAAGTAACTGCACGTCTAGCCAAAACAAAAGCCAAAGTCTACGAGGTTGGCATTGCCTATTACGGAAGGTCAAAAGAAGAAGGAAAACATATACGTATGAAGGACGGACTTCTTGCCATTTGGGAAATATTTAAGTACAACATATTTCGTTAGCACTATGGAAAACATAAAAAAACACCGTTATAAACTCTCAGTTCTCACAATCCTATTACTCGCAACCTGCATGCGTTTCTATGGTTTTGAGTGGCATTGGGGACTCGGAAGTGACGACGCGCGCGACGCCTTAATAGCTCGTGAAGCAATCAGTCGCAAAGAAATTCCCATAATGGGATCTTTTAGTTCTGCAGGACCATTCGCATTCGGTCCACTATTCTATTGGGTAGTTATCGCCAGTTACATTGTTTTACCCTTCACCTTCGTCGCGCCCTGGATAATAACTGGACTCACAGGTGTTCTCACTGTTCTAGTATTACTTTACTGTGGAAAACTGATCGGAGGAGAAAAACTTGCACTCATTACCGGTGTTCTTGCAACCACCTCTCCTCAAATGATTAATAGATCCCTGTCACTTGGTCAACATACCTATGTAGCCCTCACGGCATCCCTTCTTCTTCTCAGCTTTATCCTTCTCTGGCAACAAAAAAAAGTTAAATACGCATTCTTCATGGGACTTTCACTCGGAGCTGCGCTCAGCATGCATTACCAAACCATCAACCTGCTTATATTCTTCGGACCGCTACTATTAATTCCACAAACAACCATCAAGAAAAAAATAGTAATGATTATAGTCATGACCATTGGCGTAATTATTCCGTCGGTACCCACTATTATGTGGGAATTAGGTCAATCATTTGCCAACACCCGTAACATATTGGACTATCTACTCGTAGGTCAGTACAGAATTTACGTTCCCAACAGTTGGAAATTATTCCTAGGACAGTTCTTACCGCAATATTGGTCGTTCGTAACAGGAGGATACCAACAAATCGGCATAATAGTGATCCTAATTACAACCGCATCATTTGCATATAAAGCACTCACAAAGAATCTTGAATCGATTTGGTGGATACTGAGTGGAATTCTTTTCACTTTATTATTCGTAAACAGATTCTACCGAGGAGAACGCTCCGAAGGATATCTTCTATATCTTCTTCCTCTTACCATCCTATTTACATCCTACGCGCTCAAAACACTTATCTTCGATAATCTATTCAAAAACAAATTCAAAATAATAATCTCTTTAATAGGAATAATCGTATTCATTACAGTAATTACAGGCAATCTTATGCAATATCAGAAATATGTAGCGTATAAAAGTCCAGTAAAAAGCTTTCAGATAAACATCGAAGAATTAAAGAAAAAATATCCAGATCAAAGATTTAGCGTTTATGACTATAAATGGCAACATTCTAATACAAGTCAGGCATTCAGTTTTCTTCTCGAGATGCAAGGCAAGGCAGATGTAGATGGAATGCCAATCGGTATCCTCTGCCCCCAAGATTGCGAAACAACACTTCCTCAAATCGGAAACCTTAATGAAGTACCTCTCTATGATCTCACTAACCAACCAAATCTTAAAACCAACAAAGATTGGGTCAATGTAAATCAACAAACGATGTATGACGATCTTATGAAATGGTCTAAGACCGAAAAGCTGCAATCAAATTTCAACTTTTGACCAATCTAACACAATATTCTCCAACCTATCATTGACAAGGCATTTATAAAGCATCTAGTATTGATATGTATACAAAAGTAGTAAAATAGTACCAAAATAAAATTATGAGAAATCAAAATATCCGAACGATGTTAGGAATTGGAACGGTTGCAATCGCAATCACACTAGTAGTAGGACTAGCAAAGTTTTTACCCTCACTAAGGAATACCGATTCGTCATATGCACAATCATGTGGAGACAGCGATTATCTCTTCGCAAATCCAGATGGTCATTCATTCACCCAAGGTACTCTTATTCCCGGAGAAACAATATATAACGGAGATACAAGATTCTCATTCCTCAATGTTCCAGCAGCACTCCAAGGCATAAAATATGTAAAAACTGAAAACGTTGGATTAAAAGATAGTGTAGACGACAAGGTCTGGGCCATGTATGTCTGTAAGCCAAGCAAAGTCTATGTTCTCTATCGCCGGATCACAGGAAAAAACCCTCCAAGTTGGATCACAACAGGTTTTACCAAAGAAACTCCTAATACAGTTGACGAAGCCAATATCACATCATTCGTAGTACGCAAAAACGTCGAAAATGTACGTGGGTTATACGACATTTATTCAATGGATGTTTCAACACCAAAGATTATCTTGCTCAAAGGCGCATCCACTAACTCAAGCCAAGCACATTCAATGTATGTCGTAGGTGTTCGACCAAACGGTTTGATCCCTCTTCCTCCTACAACTGCCGCACCAACTGTAGCTGGAACAACCGGTCCAACAGTTCGTCCATCCGCTACAGTTCGACCTTCTGCAACTGCTCGTGCCACAGCTACGGCGCGTGCATCTGCAACAGTACGTCCTAGTGCCACAGTTCGCCCAAGCGCAACAGCAGTAGCAACAATGCCTCCAGTAGTCGGCGGAGCACAATACCCAGCACAAGTTCTTAACTTAACAAATTGGAAAGTTACAATGCCAACTTCCGGTGCACCAGAAACAAAACAACCAGCTCTTGCAACGTTTAGATTAGATCCTTGGTTTATAGTCAATCCAGGAGGTGGTGTACGATTCAGAGCCGCTGTTACTGGTTCAGGAACAACAAACTCAAGTAATCCGCGCTCAGAGCTTAGAGAAATGACTAATAATGGCTCAAGTCTAGCAAGTTGGACTTCAACATCCGGAAGAAGCACTATGACAATTGACCAGATGGTTACACACTTACCTAACAGTGATAAAACGGATGGACGAGGTGTTGTAGTAGGGCAAATTCATGATGGTGGCGATGATGTAACAGTATTTAGAGTTGAAGTAAATCCATCAAGTAGCACTGGCGCAACGCTATATATCACTGACGGTGATACAACTCATGGACATACAGTTGATGCAAACTTTCCACTCAATAAACGATTCACTGTAGGTTTTGATGTCTCAGGTGGAGTTGTAAAATATATGTATAACGGTCAAACACTTAGTTACACGCAAAACAAAAGCTTCTCAGGAGCATATTTTAAAGCCGGAGCATATACGCAAGCAAATTGCACTAATTCAGAACCATGTAATGAGACTAATTACGGCGAAGTAGTAATATACAACTTACAGGTCACACACTAAAGAAAAAACTTAAATAAAGGTATAAGGAGTTAGGTTAAAATTTATGAAATCACTAAGACAAAAATCCACACAAGTAGCAGTTAGCAGTATCATCGCATTAGGTTTGTGTGTAGCTGCTACCAGCACTACTCTCACAGATAACGAAACCTTTTTGACTCGCCTTTCCGGTGCTCTCAAATTCGATAGCATCGTCCGACCTGTATTCGCACAAACTACCGGTGCACTTCAAATTACTGGAGTCACTGCTAGCACAAGTGATGGTAACCTTCCTCCTAACGCAATTGATAACAATCTAAGCACGCGCTGGTCAGGACTTGGCGAAGGTGCCTGGATTAAATTCGATCTCGGTACAACAGCAACAATAAACAGAATCGGTATCGCCTTCTATCGTGGAAGTGTCCGCGAAGCAGACTTCACAGTTGAAGTGTCCACCAACAACACATCGTGGACAGAAGTTTTAGAAGACGAAAGTAGCGGCGAAACAGACGAACTCCAGTTGTTTAGCATACCAAGCACCAGTGCTCGCTATGTCCGAATAGTCGGCGACGGAAATGATGAAAACGATTGGAACAGTATCACTGAAGTTGTTATCTATGGCACAGGTGGCACAACTCCTGGAACAAATCCAACTAGTGTACCGGGCAGCACAAATAGCCCAGGATCAACCAATCCTCCTACTCAAGGAAACGTATTAATCGATGAAACAAACGATACAACTGGATGGACAGGACCAGTACCCACAAATATTCCAGGAACAACAACGCGACCTACTACTGCACCGACCGTCCGACCTTCAATAACCGCGCGGCCCTCCGCATCGGTAACAGCTCGCCCAACAGTAGTTCCAACAGCAAGACCAACTACTCCAGGCCAAACAGCAGCACCAACTACACCTGGCGCCACACAACCTCCAGTAGTCGGCGGTGGTATTCCAACAGAACCAAACCTTAAAATAGCGTTCACTGGTGACACAGATTTAGGAAGTGAATTCCAAAGCGTACTCAACCTCGTCAAAGCTGAAGGAGCACAAGCTTTAGTTATCCCTGGTGACCTTGCATACACAACAGTATCAGCAGATATTCAAAACCTATGGGAAGCAAAGATCACAAATACGCTTGGGGCAAACTATCCATACTTCGTTAGTATCGGTAATCATGAAGATATCCCAATGTGGCAACGAGATTACGTACCAAACCTTACCCGCCGCATGCAAGCCAACGGCGCAACCGTCACAGGAAGCGTAGCGAACTCAAACTTCGGTGTAGTCTGGAAGGGATTAAAAATGGTCTTCATAGAAGCCGACGACGATACACCAACAACAACATTATCAACTGAATTAGCAAACGATAATCATATCTGGAAAGTCTGCGGATGGCACCGACTCATGCGTGAAATGCAGGTTGGCGGCAAAGACGATCAAACCAACTGGAATGTTTACGAGGCATGCCGACAATACGGCGCAATCATCGCAACAGCACACGAACACAGTTACCAAAGAACCAAAACACTCTCAAGTATGATCAACAAAACAGTTGATCCAGCCTGGACAGATGGAAAAAATCTTAGAGTAACTCGCGGCTCAACATTCGCTTTCGTGTCAGCACTTGGAGGAGCATCAGTTCGATCACAAGAGCGTTGTCTAAACCCAGCAGAAGCTGGATGCAATATTTGGGCAAGCATTCGAACATCAACCCAACCAGGAACAACGTATGGAGCCTTCTTCATCACATTCAATGTTGATGGTGATCCACGCAAAGCAACCGCATACTTTAAAGAAGTAAACGGACAGCGAACAGACGACGGCATAACCATTACGGCCAACTAATAATGGTATACTGAGCTGATGAAAAATTTGACAGAAAAGCGAATCCTCATTCTTCTGTCCGGAGCACTAGGGGCGATATTGATAGCAATCTATCTAATATCGCCTCCTATTAAACAAGCACAAGAATCCTATCTTCCCTGCACCAATCGCACTGTCTACTCAAATCTAGACGAAGCGCTCAAAGCAAAAGATCAAGTCTGTATATTAGACTTAACAAACAGTGCCCCCACAGGCATCCCTTCATCCATCGACCAATTAACAAATTTAGAAGAACTATATCTTCAAAACACACCTCTTAAAGACCTACCCAGAAGCATTGGCAATATAGGATCACTAAAAATACTTGACCTAACCAACACAAAAATACAAAGCCTACCCAATTCGATTAGCAACCTTATACATTTACAAAAACTCCGTATAGGTCAAACAAAAATCACAGCTCTTCCCGATCAGATCGGAGACTTAAAAAGCCTACAAGAGTTAGATCTAGAAAAAACAGCCCTCACATCGCTCCCCACAACCATACGAAAATTAGAGAAGTTGCGAATTCTTAACGCAAAACAAACAGCACTTACGTCTTTACCTCAACAAATAAACTCTTTGGACTCTCTCGAAGAACTGTATCTCGATCAATCACGTATAGAATCACTACCTTCTGAGATAGATAGACTACGCAACTTAAAAACTCTATCAATTCAACAAACAAAAATTACAAAACTACCAACTCAAATAGGTGAGCTAAAAAATTTAAAACAATTACTCGCTGCAGATACTTCACTCCAGGAGCTTCCTCAATCAATAGGACAAGCTCAATCACTCCAGATGATTAACATATCGAAAACAAAAGTCTCAGCACTCCCAAACGAGTTTAGCAGACTCACAAACCTAGTAGAACTAAACCTAAGCAGTACTGGTATAGCATCTTTTCCCTCTTTTCAAAATTTCCAATCACTCTCCATTTTGAATATTTCGTCAACATCCATAAAAGAAATCCCTCAAGATTTTCAAAATCTCAAATCCCTAACCAGACTAAATCTCAGTAATACTGCAATTCCGCTTATTCAAAGAGAAATAATAATGTTGCCTAATCTACACATATTAGATCTCTCAAGTACAGCCATCACAGCACTACCCGAAAACATTGCTGGCGCACCAACAACCATATTAAATATAAACAACACAGCGGTTAAACAGCTTCCTCGAGCTATAGGCGATGTATCCAATTTAGACATACTATCTATGAATCTCACTCAACTCGAATCAATTCCCCCAGAAATTGGCAAACTTACACGCCTCTTTGAACTATACGCCAACAACGCCAAGCTTACATCAGTTCCAAAAGAGATCGGAGGCCTTACCTCACTTAAGCGCCTTTCGTTAAGTGGAAATAACATTCACTATTTACCAGAAGAAATAGGTAACCTGCGTTCACTAGATTATCTCGACATATCAAACAATCCCCTCGTCTATTTACCATCAACTACAGGAAATTTAGAAAAATTACTATCTCTTTTTATAGACAACACAAAAATCACAACGCTTCCAGCCAATTTCACAAATTTAAAAAAACTTGGCCTTTTGTTTATTTCAAATACACCTCTGACAGACTATGATAAAAATCTGCTGAGAGAAAAGTTCTCGTCCACTAGTATACAGGGATTATAACCATGCATCTAAAAGAAATAAGCGAAAAACTTAAAAATATAACACTAAAACAAAGTGTAATTGCACTCATACTCATCACCTTAGTTACCCACAGCACCTATATTTTCAACGAGTTTACCTGGCTTGATCATATAGATATCGAACAACAGAATGCAATCAAACCTATCACACAGATCCATCAAGCCTTTTTAGAACCATATAGTGCAACACATTTCTACAGACCGATGATTACCGTGATACACAGTATAGATGCCATGCTTTATCAACAAAACGCTGCAGGCTACCACACCACAAATCTCATACTGCATACCTTGGTAGTCACACTCATTTTCTTCCTGATTACCAAATTATTCAAAACCACTCCAATAGTAGCGCTAATTAGCTCAATAATATTTGCAATTCATCCGCTTCATTCACTCTCAGTTGGAGCCATATCGTATAGAACCGACTTGCTCGCAACACTTTTCACCCTCCTCACATTTATTGCGTACCTAAACTATAGCCAACACCACAAGATAAAGCATCTCATATTTTCAGGCATTCTACTGTTTTTAGGACTATGCTCGAAGGAAACAACTATACTTTGGTTCCCTGTTTTAATACTCTCAGCGCACCTAGCAACGGAATACAAATTTCCTAAAAAATACACAAAACCGATTCTTACCTACGGACTCGCACTAGCTATATTCATATTCCCCAGATCTAACGCTCTAGACCAAAGCTGGCAATTCAAATATCCTTCCATGACTCTCAGCGAACATGTAGGCACTCGGCTCGCTATTCTCCCTACACTGCTAACCTATCTAATACTACCAACTCAACCTCCCATTAGTGATGCCACTAAGATCTACCCTCTCACTTCCTTTCAAGCACTGATAGGGCTAATAATCCTAGCTATAAGCATATATATCACCACTAAGATTTACAAAAACAAATCAATTCGTATACCTCTCATCATCGGGGCTGCAACCATCCTACCTGCGCTCAACATACTTCCACTTCCGCGATTCATTTCTCCTCATTACCTGTATTTCACAGCCATAGCGATATCTTTCCTAGTAGTACTTCTCCTCAAACAACCAAAACACACAAAACATATTTTCGTCGGACTATCGATCTGGATAGTAATCGCAACAATCTCAACACTAAACGCAGGATTCAGATTCAAAAACGACCACACTCTCTTTGCACCAGAAGTAGCCAAAGATCCTCATTTTAAAGAAGGCCAATTATATTTAGGCACCTACTACAGTCAAAAAAATGAAGTAGAAAAAGCACAAAAATCCTACCAAGCAATACTGCAAACTGATCCCAAAGTATTGGCATTTGCAGACAAACTCGCAGCTCGCATAAACCTAGCCAACACATATGTCAAACAGCAAAACTACCAAGAAGCTGAAAACACACTTCGTGAAGCGCTTGAAACAATTCCCCCTAACTCACGCCCTGACATTCAATACAATCTAGCATTAGTACTATTTACGCAAAAGAAATTTCCAGCTACCATAACACTAATCGAAGAAAACCAACTACACAAAAAAATAAGACCTGCAGCAGCATTAATACTCGCCGAGTCATACATACAGACTAATCAAAAACAACAAGCACAAACTTTACTAGAAGATGTGCAGGGCGAAATAAAAGAGTACCCTTACACTCAGATATACGATACAATAAAAAAACAACTACAGTAATAAACTCGATTGACAAAGCAAATAAAGGAAGAATATCATAGCCATATATGAAAAATGCAAAAATAGACAAATTACCATACATCATGATCGGCACGGGACTTGTTCTAGTCGTCGGATTAGCCGCCATGTATATGGGTTCCGGTAAATTGCCAACCCAACAAGCATTCAACTTCATAAGCCCTGAGGAAACCAAAACACTTCCCCAGGATCAACCCATCTCTCAAAACGAATTTAATCGAATAAATACCGTACAAGCAGCACTAGTAGACGGCTTTCCCTTTAAAATTGACGTATATCCAGAAGCAAAGTTAGTGAATTCGAAAGAAAAAGTATACGAAGGCCGTACCAGTTATACAGCAAACTATGCGGCAAGAGGAACCGTGATCGAAATTATATCCTTTTTCAAAACTCAAGGTGAACAAAACGGATGGCAAGCAGTCAACTCTCCTGATCTATCTCGGATGAGTATGGAGAAACAAATATCATTTACCAAAGACAACTACAAAATAAACATTGTTGCTGAGCTAGAAAACTCACCCGACGATACTCAATATACAATAGATGTTATCCCTCTGTAAAAATACTAAATCCCAATTTTAAGTGCTCGCAACGTCAGATAAATTCCTAATAGCACAATAACTATCGAACTAACCAATGGAGCATACCGAGAGATGCTATCAAACGGTAATTTCTTTTCGACCAATCGCTTTGATGTTACAAGTAATACTCCCAAAATAACCAAAACTCCTGCTAGTCCTAGGCTAAAAAACAAAATGAGAATCATTCCAAACACAATCTGATTCAAACTAATAGACAAAATCATAATAGCCAAAGCATCAACACACGGTACAATACCTCCCGAAAAACCAAGAGAAACCAATGATGCTAATGTTAGCCTTTTACCCTTCAAATCAGCCAAACCATGGCTATGGGGTATACCTCCATCATGGCTATGCACCACCTCATCTCCATCCTCATTAAGTTCCTTACTCTTTTTGAACTCGCCATACCGCCTCACCAATAGCCAAATTCCAATACCAAATATTGATAAAGCGGAGATGGCTTCAAGTACGGGAATAATCTTTTCGGGATAAAAATATTGAGTAGCAAACAAAGCCATAAAACCCAAAATATAAATCGAAAGAGTATGCGTCAAAGTAGTCACACCAGCCAGGATCAAAGCATCCTTAACTGTTCCCTTCTGTCCAACCAGATAAGCAGCTACAAGTGTTTTGCCATGCCCGGGAGTTAGAGCATGAAGCGCACCAACCAAAACTGCAATTCCTAAAGCCAAAGCATACACGGTATTTCCTGGATTTGGATTAGTAAGAATATTCTTAATTCCTTGAATACTACCAACAACACCCGGCTGTTTCTGATCACCAGTATTCACTTGTAAACCATTCACATCACCCACAACAGCATTACTCGATTGCTCATGCGACTCAATTCCAGCAGCACGAACACAATCATTTCCTAAATGCGCATAATTATAAACGTCATCCTGTGGAGATAAAAACGCATTACCGTCATGAACTTCTATGTTTACACGATCACTACAAGACAAATCGGCAGCAATCTCACCATTCACCACAACATTGCCCGTACTATTAATAAAATCTGAATACAAAGGGAAGGTATAATTACTCTGTTTTAATTCCTGCAGCTCACCGTTCAATTTCACACTCACACGCGAAATATACTTTTTTATCCACGTTTCCTGCTCCTCTTTAGAAATATTCCGATCACTATTAGTATCAAATGTCGGCAAAAACCTATGAACTATTACAGGATCATAGGTATATTTAATCGAGTACAATATCTTGTCCTCAAAATATTCGAGTCGCACATGATGAGTAACGGTCGGAATCAGGTGCGCAGTTGCATACTTAGGAAAAAGTAACGCACTCAAAAAAAACAAAGCAAATAATTTCTTTACCATACACTAGTGTCCACTATTACAACCAAGATTCCCCAGTTTGTTCTCATCAATCTCAGCCTGATGAGCAATCTGTAGCCGGCTAAAGTAAAGCAACACACCCAAGCTAAACAACGATATAAACATAAATGCTACTTCAGGACCATATTGTTGCCACATCAAACCAGTAATCAAATTACCAATCAAAAACGCAAACGACGTCAGAGTAAAGTACACCCCCAAGCCTGTCCCCATATACTCTTGTGTAATATGCAAAGATACCCAGGCCTTCGCGACTCCCTCTTTGATGGCTGCAAACACACCATACACTGCAAAAACAAAGAACAACGGCACAATTCCAGTCACACCATACCCCAGTACTCCATATACAAAGCTAACCAAGAGAATTCCCACCATAAAGACCTTCTTAAATCCAATTTTGTCACTCAAATTTCCAACCGGTATAGCGGCAATCGCAAAGATCAAATTATAGAAAATATACACAATAATAAGCGTTACATCACTCAAACCAAGCTGTTTTGCTCGCAACAACAGAAACATATCCGTGCTATTCAATATCGCAATAAAAAGCAATCCAACAATCAGTTTCCGATACGCTGGTGTCGATGATTTAATGAAATTACGCACACCAAACGAAAGCGATTTTTTCTCCCCTTCTACCACAACTTCTCTTTTTTTCTCTTTCCGTAGCATAAAAGTCAAACACAAAGCAATAATTCCCGGAATTAAAGAATACACAAAAATATTTTTGTAATCTGTAGTGAAAAAATAAAGCAGCGCAAGCGTGATAACAGGCCCGATCGAAGCTCCTAACGTATCCATCGCTCGATGAAAACCAAACACGACGCCTCGACTCTCCAATGCAGATTCTTCAGTCAAAATAGCATCTCGAGGGGTTGTCCGAATCCCTTTACCCAGCCGGTCTGCCAACCGTGCACCCGTAACTCCATAAAAATTCTGAGTTAATCCAATCACAGGCTTCGCCAATGCAGAGATACCATATCCCAAAGTAATAAAAATATTCTTCTTATGAAGCTTGTCTGAATAATACCCAATCAACGATTTGAATGTACCAGATACAACTTCGGCAACACCCTCCAAAAACCCTATCATCAAAACACTATATCCAATCGATTGAAAATACAAAGGAAAGATCGGATACAACATTTCGCTCGAAATATCAGTAAAAAAACTAATAGCCGAAAGCAATATAATATTGCGGGTAAAAGGAACCGAAAAGAATTTTTTAAACATATACTATCTCTGGGTAATAACTACTACTTGTGTACCGCCAGCAGCTACCGATTGTGCAAAATCTATCATATCAAGTGTAATCGGGACTTTGCTCTCAGAAATATTCTTAGAGCTAATCTGCTTGCTTGCATTACTTCCCCAACCCATCACTCGACCGTCACGCACCACAGCGACTGAATAATCATATCCTGCTGCAATAGATGTAACGCCCTGCAAAGCAGGAACCTTCACAGGAGCTGTTCGAGTCTCGGTAGAACCGTCTCCGAGTTGTCCTGCATTATTATACCCCCACGCCCAAACATTCCCATCCTTATCCAAGGCAAGCGAATGCCGATACCCAGCCGCGACATCTACAATATTTTGTAGATCAGCAACAGTTTCTGTAGTCAAAGCATTCTCAAACGACTTGTTCCCAACCTGACCAAATTTATTACACCCCAAAACCCTCACGGTCCCATCGTCTTTCAACGCTAAAGTATGCCCAAAACCCGCACTCAATTTTGTAATTCCAGTCATTCCTTCAATCTGTTTTACAGCAGTCGTATTAATACCTGTCGAACGCTCTCGCTGGCAGTCATCCAGAAAATTATATGCCTGATTACTAGTACTCGAGGCATCGGCATACCCTCCACTCTGCACTAAAGTTGAGGCAAACAACCGCACAACATTTTGTGTATCAAAAGATTTCGAAGTATCGCAATGTGAACCCCATCCGACGACACTCCCATCTTCTTTCAGAGCCACCGAAAAACGGTATCCTGCAGCCACACCCTTAACATGTTCCAATCCAACGACTTTTTTTGGACCTGTTTTCATATCGTTTGCACCATCACCAAGCTGACTACTCAAATTTAAACCCCAGGCCCATACGTTTCCGTCCTTATCCACAGCCAACGAATGGTGCCCATTTGCAGCAATATCTATAGCCTTTTCCAAAAAAGGAGCTTTAACAGGATCTGTTTGGTAATTCAAAACATCACTACCAAGCTGACCAAAAGTATTACTGCCAACAGCATACACAGTTCCATCTTTAGACATAATTAAAAAATGATCATGGCCTGACGATACTTTTGTAACATCTGTTATCCAAGGTATTCCGCGAGATGCGTCACCAGAATTTTTCGGCGCGTGTTCGTTAACGCCCCAATATGCTATACTTCCGCCAGTTATTGGCTTCTGTGACTGTTGTTTGCGTAACAAACTAAATACATTCAAAGCCACAATCCCAACAACAACCAGTAATATAAGATAGGTAAAGTAGCTTCTTTTCATAAAAGTAGAGATATTTTACATTAAATTACCATGAACCAATCAAGTAAAAATATTCCCATGTCAGCAGCACCATACGTTTACGACGAAATTGGAGCGATAGCTTGGGATAAAATGTGGAACAATTTTTGTATTTTAGCAAAAGAAGGCGGGCCTCCACACCGCGGCACAAAACTAGCTTTCAAATCCGACAACACTACTAACACTACCGATAACTATATTGAAGCCACCAAAGAGATCACACGAGCCTACAAGCAATTAATTCCCTATGCTTTCCAATTTAATAAACAAGGAAATGTAGAAATAAAACTAACCACGCCAAACATGGCCAAATGGTTTGCAGATATTATTAACTCCGAAAATGTCTCGTGTGCCCAAAATCAAAACACCATCACATTACCAGTAAACGACGACTTCACATCAGCAGAAATTAAAAATATTGTCACTGTCACAGCCAAAGTGCATCACTATTGGAAAAACCACCGAACATGGTTCGCCAAACTAGTTATTCACCTCACAAGTAAAGATTTAGAAGCAGGAATCTGGGAGTAAAACTAGACCTTTTCAGATTCCCAAGGTGTCATCAACTGAAAATAGTTGCCATCAGGATCAGCAAACGTCGCAATCCATCCACCACCCATTTCATAAGGCTCTGCAATAACCTTTGCACCAGTCTCTTTAATCCGTGCAAATTCTTCCTTAACTTCTTTCGTTTCGAAATTAAATATCATTCGCTGAGGTTCTTTAGCCTGCCCATGCACTTCTGAATGCTCTCCTATAGTCAAAAAGCATTTCCCTATCTGCCATCCATGCCATCCGCCCTCTTCCATATCTGCTGGTCGACCGATCACACCGTGATAGAACTTTGCCATTTCATTAATTTGTGATGTTCCAATCATTATTGAATTCATGTTCAACATAAAATTCTCCATTCTGCTATCAATAAATATACAACCATTATACCAAACTTCTACTCTCCATCTTTCCACGATCGAGCCATAAATCGAGCTGGCTGACCACTCAACACAAGCATAGCCCGCTCAAGATTACGGTCAATCGCCTCCTGAGATTTTAACCACGAAAAATATCGCAAAATCTCTTTCTGACGACTCGGTATCAATCGCTCCCAATTCTTTTTAGCTACAGCATTTTCATCCAAGGCAGACTTAAACCATTTCGGCATCGGGTGCATCGGTCCACTCTTATACTCCGGATCAAAAGACACATCCACTCTTACTGTATCTCCCACCTTAGTCTCAGAAGCATTGCGCACGTCACCATGCAAATAGAGATAAAAACTACCATCGCCCGCTGGCATCATATTAATATGCCAAGGATCATCAGGTTTATCATTAATCTGGACAATCACCGGAAGAGGTCGCTTCCACCCAGGTTTCAATATTTCTGCTTGTTCATTACTTATCAACACATACGGATTTCCATCTCGTATTTCAATCTTTGCTTTAAAATGCACACTTGTCATAAATAAAATCCTTACACTGTTATTTTACTACTCTATGCAAGCAGAATCGAATGTAGGAAAATCTTTGACAAGACATAATATAATATTTATGCTTAATCTATGAAGTTTTTAAAAAGAAATCCGATCAAATACGCATTTATTCTCTGTGCAATCCTCGTGGTCTGTTTACTCACCATGGAGATCACCGGTCAAAATGAAACATTCGCAGATAAATCCCCACTTTTTCTCGTCTATCAATTCATAGCTCCAGCAGTAATTTGGTATTTAGGAATGAACGAAAAAAAGAAAATGCTCCAAGGAAAACTCTCCTATAAACAAGCATTTTATGAAGGTTTTAAAATATCAGTAGTATTTGGATTAATCTCGCCGTTCATCTTCGCAGCTTATTACCTATTCATTAATCCAAACATTCTCAACGGATACGTGCGTGAAACATATAAAATGTATGAAACACCCGTAGGAATAGTAATAGCAGTAGACATGCTAATACAGTTTATGAGCGCCCTCATTTTCGGCACCCTATATTCAGCAATCATCGCACTATTCGTCAGAACAAAATCTAAGTAATTACTCCTGCGCATACCGCTCAGCCAAAACCTTAGCAAACCGAGAATTCTTCGCAATAACAGTCACGATAAATCCTATCACCCCTGCCATCATGAACACTAGCGCAATCCCTCTACCAGTCCCAGTCCCAAACCAATCGCCAATCAATTGAACACCATTCCCAGTCGTCATAAACGGGATAAAAATATACTGTGCGATCGGTCCAATCAAAAACGCAGTCAAAGGAGACGCAGCCTGTTCAATACTCTGAGCAAATCCAAACACGCGCCCCAAACGTTCAGGTGGAACTACTTTCTGAAAAATTGTCTGCTCTGTTGCTTGCACAAACGGCACGAGAGGCATCCAGATAACCATACCCAAGAGCAATAACCAGATCGAAGGCTGTATTGCAAACAAAATACAATCAATCCACATAATCATATTAATCAAAAACAAATTACGAATTGGTCGACTACCCAATCCATACTTTGAAATATACAGACCACCAAAGATAAATCCAAAGCTCAACACACCCCAAATCGTCCCCCATACCTGCACAGATACTAAGGTCAAACCATACGCATCCATCAGTGCCATGAACACACCGCCCAAAAAGTTATTGAACGTGGTAAAAAAGATTAAGGGAAAAAGTCCTGGCACAGATTTTATTACCTTAATAGTTCCTTTAACGTCCACCTTTCGAAGATCTTCTTGTCCTTCAACATGGATAATTTTCTTCTCCTCGATTGCAATAAATATCCATGAGATTAAAGCTAAAACAGTAAACCCAATCGCCGTAACCAACACCCAATACATTCCCCAGTTCCCCAATATCAAACCACTCGCAACAGCTGTAATTCCCATAGAAATACCGCCAACCATTCCATACATACCATTGGCCTTATCCCGTTTATCTTCAGGCACAGTTAGTCCAATTAAAGTCGGAATCGCAATATTGTAAATTCCACCAGCTACTACGCCACACAATAATACAGCGCCAATTATCCAAAAATAAATACTTTTAACAGACTCAAACGCCCCTGCAGGAGCTAAGATATAGACCAAAAAACCTAAAACAAAAGCAATAAGCGTAAATACACTTGAAGCGATCATCACATTCTTTTTACGATGGTGATCCACAATTGAACCCAAAAAGAAAGACGTAGACGCATTCACAACCAAAAATGTTCCACCCACAATCGACGTAGCCACAACATTCTGAGTAGTCAAATACGCCCAAAATGTTAGAGCAAACCATACAAAATTATTAGTCATAGTAGCAATTAAAGCCACACCGAGAAGCTTATAAAATGTTTTCAAAAGGAATACCTCACAATAACCTGACAGTAACAGTATTATTATAACATGAGACCTAGAAGAAATAAAAACAGGACGGATTACTCCGCCCTGCTAATAAAAGAAAAAATAAGTACTTAATGTCGCAGTTTGCGGCCGATAAAGATCACAACAATGGCGCCTAAAGTAGCAACTACGATACTATACAAATTGAACCCAGTTACGCCTGATTGACCCATCATATTCATCAAAAATCCTCCGACAAACGCACCCACTACACCCATGATAATATCCATCATAGGTCCCTGCGCTCCATCTGTCTTCATAATCATTGATGCTATCCAGCCAGCTAACAAGCCGACAATAATCCAGGAAATAATACCCATACAACTATCCTCCTTATTTAAGATAATAATATAAATATTATAGTATAATTGTATGAATATATGCAATCATTAATTGCACATTTAGATTACCAGCTATTACAGTTTCTCCCCACGCTCTAACATCTGCACAAACTTCTGCATTCGTTGCTCGCGTGTCTCGGGCCTTTTCGCATTGTGCAATTGAAAAGCAATCGCAAACTTATTAGTCTTATTCAACGTCTCAAAAAACTCCTGTGCTTTTTTGTGCTTCACTAGCAAATTCAAAAAATCTTCAGGCATCTGCATGTTAGTTGGCGAATCATATGCAGCTGCCCATCTACCATCCGCTTTCGCTCGCTCAATCTCCGCCATCCCCGCTGCTGTCATTCGTCCATCTTTAATAAACTGCGTAACCTTGTCCACATTAATCTTCGACCACATACTCTTCGGCCGACGTGGAGTAAATTTCTGAATGTACGACTTCTCATCCAGTTTATTCACAATACTATCTATCCATCCAAAACAAAGTGCTTCGTCCACACACTCAGCATACGTAATGCTCTTCACACCAGAGTCTTTTTTATACAGTCGTACAAAAATCCCATTCGAATCAGCATGATTCTGCTTCAACCATGTATGAAATTCTTTACTATTTTCAAAAGATAGAATCTCATATTCACCTTTTTTCATAATTATTTCTGTACAAAACTTGGATCCATCCACATTATTTCCCACACATGTCCGTCCAAATCTTCAATACTACGACTATACATAAAATCATACTCATCCGGATTACGAAAAGCTTTGCCACCAAGTTCAATAGCTTTATCAGCTAATTCATCCACTTTAGCACGACTCGCTACTCCAATAGCCAACAAAGCTTGTGTAGCTTTATGCGCATCAACAATCTCCTTATGAGCATTAAAGCTCTTAAATTTCTCATGAGTCATAATCATTGCAAAAATATGCTCACCCAATACCAAAGCGCCCGCCGTGTCATCCGTAAATTGTTTATTAAACGTAAATCCTAATCCTTCAAAAAAGGCCTTTGATTTAACTAAATCATTAACAGGTAAATTAACAAAAATATCCGTAACCATTATTCAAACTCCTTTAAACTTCTAGTAATTATTACTTCCCATTATATGCATCCCACAACTTCTGCACATCCAACTTCTTCATCACCATCATCGCATCCATCGCTCTCTTCTTCCCTTCAGGATCAGACCCACCTACAGTCTCTTCCAAAGCCTTAGGTACGATCTGCCATGAAACTCCCCAGCGATCTTTCACCCAACCGCACGCTTCAACATCTGGAACGTGTGACAACTTTTCCCAAAAATAATCCACTTCTGCTTGATCAGCACAGTTAACAGTAAAGGAAATTGCACAATTATCCATCTTAAACTTATGGTCCATATTG
>CAZGHS010000012.1:22560-42836 GCA_964525495.1 uncultured Gammaproteobacteria bacterium | reverse complement strand
TATTAACTGTTTGACTCCTCGTCAATGTGTTGCCAAGCTGCTGACGTAATTACGTAAATACGAATTTTGGATATTTACTGTGTACAAACCTTTGCGATATCCCCGTAGTAAACGAGCGGCTTCAAGGGAGCACAAAAATCAGCTTGCATACGTTTCTCTATATCTCCAGCGCTCACACGAGTTCCACCATGCATGCCTACCGCTCCTAGAAGCGCCTCAAGTCGTGATCGCTTCTCGTGTGCACTCACAACTTGGTAGTCTTCTCCCAGCGATGCGACCTTCGCTAGCTCGCCATAAGTGAACTCCCGGCTACCGGTCATATCTATCAACTTACGAGCCACGGCGATGTCGTTGTCATAGATGTACGCCCCGATCACATTGCGTATCTCTGACTCATCTATACCGCGTCGTGAACTCACTCGCTTCACAAACACGCTGTAATTATTATCTGCGCCATCCTGCATCACCTTCAACTCTTCCTCAGTCGGCCGTCGAAACGGATTACCAAGATCCTTGCCTTTTCCTGAAGTAATATACGTCGATTCAATTCCATCTTTCGTAGTCACACCTTCGCCAAGCAATCCACCATCAAGCGCAATCGGATTGTTGTAATACATAAATCCACCATTGATCACACCGATACTCCCGATACTACTACCCACATCAGCATAAATCTTATCTGCACCAACTGCTGCCCAGTAAGAACCAGATGCTGCCAGTCCACTAACATGCGCATAGACAGGTTTCTTTGTTTTTTCTTTGTAACTCATCAATCCATCTGCAATAGCTTGTGAACCATAAATTGTTCCACCTGGAGAGTTAATCAACAACACTACAGCCTTAATAGAGTCATCATCTGCAGCTTCACGCAAAACTTTCTTTATTGCATATCCATAGGTATTAGCCGAGTTGCCAAAAATATCGCTAAAATCTCCATCCATTCCCGCGTCACCATAAATAACTCCCGTGATCGGAATAGCCAAAATTTTGTTATCACTCTCGTCTTTTCCATAGACGTAAGTAGTATTCAAAACCTTGCTCTCTTCCTTAGTCACCGCGGCAGCTGATACACCAATCAACATCAACATAGGAAACACTAATGCAGTTGAAACGCTCACAGTAATAAAAAAAGCTAAGATTGTTTTGCGAACGAGTTCGCCAATAAAAGATATAAGACTATTCATACATTCAATGTATCATAGGCAACGAAAACAGGCTACAATATGAGAAAAGCTCATGAATAAACTTCCCAAAATTCTTTTCCTTATCGCACTCTGCACATATATTCTCACGCTGTTTCTCAAGCCCGACTTACCACAACAAAAAGACATCCATAACTCTATCCTGACCCGTGAACCCTCCCAAGAAGAAATCAAAGCAGATACCATACTGAAAAAATTCGACGATCTCACCTACGAACTCACCCCACTATATACCTACGAGATCCAAGGACTCGTCGTATCCGAACACGACACAAAAAGCTTGATCGACGTCTCACACAAAGAAGACCCATGGAATACAAAAGACCTCTGCCTAGTCTGGGGCGAGAATATTAAAAATGGAGCCTACCGCAAAGTCGCATACGAAAGCGGGGACTTCACCTGTTTCTTCAAATGGTCAAAACCAATCGATCCGCCATTCTCTTTCAACCATATAGCCAACAATCACGTCATACCTGCAAACAAACAAGTCGAAGAAACAATCAAAAAAATAAAAATAGGGGACCAGATCAAGCTCAAAGGCAAGCTCGTCAACTATAAAGTACAAACCAAGGACCAACAAGTCTTCACTCGTAGCACCAGCACTGTCCGTACGGATACAGGCAATGGAGCTTGTGAGATACTGTATGTCGAAAGTATTGAAATACTGAGGCCAAGCGCGTCGGTATATTATCCCCTTAAAACAGCCTCTTTCTGGCTTATGGCAGTTATCGCAGGATTCACCCTTATCCGACCGTTCCTTCCGTTCAAAACACCATCATATTGAAGTATTAGGATTGATACAGTATAATGCAATGGCTAGAGTATAAAACATAAGACTCCGTTACTTGAGTGCTGTTTTAAAGAATAGTCACAACTACACCAGTGTGTTTAAGAAAATAGTGAGTGTCACGGTGTAAACACTCAGAAAGTAATCAGGAGTCACTCCATGAGTACAAAATTATTCGTTGGCAGCTTGCCATATTCAACAACAGGACAACAGCTTGAACAGCTTTTTGCCCAGTACGGTCAAGTAGCTTCAGCTACTGTGATCTCAGACAAATTCTCAGGCCGATCAAAAGGTTTCGGATTTGTTGAAATGGCTACAGAAGAAGAAGCACAAGCATCACTTGCGCTTAACGGTTACGAGCTCGATGGTCGAGCAATCATCGTAAACGAAGCACGTCCACAGGAACCCCGCACAGGTGGTTTCGGTGGTGGTAGCCGAGGCGGCGATCGCGGCGGAAGCCGTGGTGGCTTCGGTGGTGGTAGCCGAGGCGGCGATCGCGGCGGAAGCCGTGGTGGTTCACGCTATTAATCTTTAATTAGATTAAAACCAAAAAGAGCACCTTGGAGAAAATCCGGGTGCTCTTTTTTATGTTTAAGACAAAATACCTCTAAACAAAAGCCAAAATAGTCTTCACAACAAACATCGTAAACAAGGTGGTCGCCAGAAACAGAGTCGAGAAAGCCAGCACGAACCTCATCCGGTGATTATTAAAAACTGATCGACTTACAAGAGCTACGCCAAGTACGGTAAAAATATTAAAAGATCCCACAATCGCATACTTGATCCAGTTCTCGCGAAAAGCACCAAGCCCAAACGCAAACCGACCTGGCACAATACCTGCGATAGCCGAATTAACCACAATTAAGATAATCGCTACCATCCATTTATCGTACAAAATAGTATTTGCCATAGAAACAATAATCGGAGTATTAGGAGCGATCAGTAAGTCTTCAGTCAATAAAGATGGCTTAGCATTGACGACAATCTTTGTATACTCATCTGGATAATCCCAGGAGGTACTGGTTGGCTCTTCGATAGTAAATACATCCGAAGAGCGATTAGTATAGTAATTAACAACGGTCTTATCCTTAATATCTTTATATAACCGCGGCGTCACATGTCCGACTACATAAATAGTTTCCGGCATACCAGGTCCTTCATAAACACTACCCGGATGTAGGGGATAAAAGATTTGGTTAGTAGGAAATGAAATATCCACTCCTTTATAACCCTGAGTAGTCTGGGCCATCACATCTGTAGGTTCAACCCACGAAGTTACAAAAGAATATGTTCCTCCAATATATCCATCCAATACACTGAGAGATCCAGTCGGAATCTGAAGTCCCTTCAGTGCTAAATAGTCATAAATTCCTTTACTCGTCTTCGCGGTTATAACCTCTGAAGTAATCCCACCTTTGCTGACAGTCGTGTACACTTCAACATCTTGTTCCGCAGGTGCAATACCACCAATACTACCCGGCGCTCCACCAAAACTTGCTCGTGGTGCAGCTCCTACAAATGGAGTAGACAGCACCATATACGTAAACCAAAAAGGAACAGTCCATATCTGCGTAAGTGTTGTAAGCGCAGACAGTTCTCCAATACTTTTATCAGCCGAGTCCATAACATCTTCACCTGCAAAACGCGGAGTTTTATCCAGAACATCCAATTTGATTAATGTAGGATCGGCGGGTATAGGTATTACCCAGGCAATACCAGATTCTGACTGTTCAAATTTACGTGTAAGAATTAAGTTCTCAATGCCATTACTGTATTTAATATATGAGTTCTCAGCTGAATCGTCACCATAATCCCATGCCACTTCACGACCAGAACCACCTAATTTCACGGCTACTCCACATGCATAAACTGTAAAAACTTCTAAAAATACGAAGTAGAGGACGAGTGAAACTGAGATAAAGCGTGAGAAAAATCGATTCATATACTAATACTATAATATTCCCAAATAATAAAAGCAAGGGAGAGTCCACGCTCAAGTGAAAAAACAAAAATGAGCGTAATGTAACATGATTAATGAAGCTAAAATGAGTTAAAAAGACCTATAGTATTTTACTATAAAAAGTTATATAATATTCATGCTCATTAGAGGCAGTTAGCCTCATCTGAGGCCAATCTGATTCTGTGAGCATGTACTTTCACAAGAGACAGATAGCTCCCTAAAAAGAGCAAATCAAAGGTCTAGTACAGCCTTCACAAAGTCTGCATTAGATATCTCTCTACCTAAATTTTCTATGTGTTTGTACTTCCCCGTCTATGAGACGGTTAGTGGAGCTGAATAACCAATTTGGCTCTGCCAACCGTCTCATAGTGAGAAGGCTGGAGAAATCCAGAAAGCAATCCCAAAGGGGAGGCAACTCATGCGTACACTACTTAGGATCGCACTCGCAGCAGCATCGGCTATTTCTTCGGCACTCATGTGGCGGCAGTTTATACTGTCATCTGAGTTTTCACCTGATCGGCAGCTATTCTTAGCAGGAGCCGTCAGCAGCTCAATAGCAGCGTTATCACTCGCTGCTTGGGCAGTCGTTCCAGTGTTGATTGATTGGTACATTGCAATGAATCAGCGTCAGCGAGCAACATGTGCAACTATAGCGATTATCATGGTCACAGTCCTACAGGGGACAGCAATGCTCCCTATCGGATTTGATCTGCTATACGACGGTGCATGGCTATCGCTGGCAATCTACTGGCTACCAATCACAGTCATCTTCGTGTTCAGCATCGCTGCATTGAGCAGTCTGCTCAGCATGAAGGACAAGGAGTAGGAACGATACATAGGAAACACAGGGGTAGAGAGACAAAGCGACGAAACAATTTGACTGAAGAACTCAGCTGCTTGCAGTTGACCTTCCTCTTTCTTATTGTCGTGTTGCCTCTTTACCTCTGTCTCTTGTGTGTCGTTATACAGTAAACGTCTGTATCTGATGATGGCGAATCGAAGCCGAAACGACAAACAAAAAATTTCAATAAAAAACAAAAATGCCGGGTATGTACACAATCAACTGTTAAACAGTGATTTTTTTTGTGTGCACATCCCGGCATCTTTTTACACTTGTCTCCTTATATTATCCAGAAATTCCTTCGATCGGCTGCATTGCCAACTCAATCTCGTCAGGGCCAAACAGCTCTTCCTCCATGGTCAACAAAGCACGTCCGCGATCAGGCGAACCAACGTCGTGACCACAAGTCACAAGATCCCCAGGACCATAGGTTGGCAAGAACATCTTAGGTGTAAGCTGTGCGGTAAGAACAGCGCCTCTACGAACAACAGTATCGACAATGCTTGCCGGTTTGACGACTGCTGCCTGAGTCAGGACTGCCTTTGAGACAAAACCACCACCCTTGCGAACACCCCACCAAGTGACTCCTTCAACAGCCTCTCCCGGCAACCAGTCGAGAATTTCAACAGGCTTACCGTTTAGAATACTCCCCAGGCTTTTACTCTCGGTCGACTTTTCAGCGCGGATATTGACTGATCGAGCCGTAGTTGTGACGAACCAAGTCCCAATAGGAGGCTTGTTATCACGAGCAATGGGTAGAATAACTGCAAGAGACATCCAGCCACCCTGAGCTCTGCGACCCCACCAATCAGATCCGCCTACAAAGTCACCATTCTTCCACTCCACAATGCGAACTTCTACACCGTTCTTAATTTCGTCAATGATTGGCGAAGACAAGCTCGGCTGGACGCGAACGTTCGCATGTCGTGTAGTCACGTTAACCTTCCAAGTCCCAGTCATAGGGCGAGGAACAGGAGTCGGTCCAGGTCCGGGAATAGTTCCAAGTGCCCGTAGGGCTAGATTAAATGGATCATAATTCCCAGGGTCCGACCTGCGCCCACGTGGTCGAGCAATTCGTGCATGTGTGTCGTAAATCTCTTTCCACTTCTCCAAGGCATATCCTTGGTCATTTAACCACCACATGTACTGTATTATCGGAAGCTCAAGCTCTCGCGGCGCTGGATTCTCATTCACAAAACCGACGACTTCCAGGCTTCTAAACCCTTGGGCACACTCGTCGCTATCCCAGCCAATCGCCTCTACTGCAGAAACGCCTTGGGCATTGGCTATTTGAGTTGTAACGTCGACAAATCGGTAGCACGTACCATCCCAGTCGATAATCTCGTTCCAACTGGAAACGGTATTAGCGCTCGTGCGGTGCCGAAAGCACAAGTCGGGCGCGCTAACATTGCGGCCTGTATGTGTCTTGTGATAGCACACTTTGGTCGCCCTGAGGTGGTTTGCTTTACGTGGCCGCCAGTTATTTGTTGCACGGAAAAACTCCATGCTAACTTTTAGCGGTGTGGTCGGCCGACCCTGCGTAATCGCCATCTGATGAATAGACTGAAGTTGTGCGGTGTTCATTGAAGTTGCTCCTACACTAATGAAGGCAAATTCCGTCACATGAGCGGAGTTATATACGCCAGATAATCTGACATGCATAAGTCCACCCATGTGTTTATTGATATAAGGAGAAATTAAAGTGCAAAAAGAGTTAAAATACAGTAAAAACAACGATAAGTAAGACTCAAAACGAGGCAATTAGCGTTGCTTTTAACCTCATAAGTATAGCATAAAATATAGAAAAATACTATAGGTTAATACAGTATGTTTATTCAGCCAACTTTCAGCTAAAAGGGTATAATGAGGCTATATGAGAATACTAGTTGTAGAAGACGAACATAAAATCGCTAACTCCATCAAAAAAGCCCTCGAGCACGAAAAATACGCTGTAGACGTAGTCTACGATGGCAAAGAAGGCCTCGATCTCGCACTCAGCGAAGAATACGATTGCATCATCCTCGATGTCCTATTACCTCACATGAACGGCATAGACATCTGCAAAAATATTAGACAAGAAAAAATTCATACACCTATCATCATGCTCACCGCCAAAGGCCAAGTCACAGACAAAATCCAAGGACTCGACTCGGGAGCTGACGACTATTTAGTAAAACCTTTTGCGCTCAACGAACTTTTCGCTCGTATCCGCGCACTTCTCCGTCGACCAAAAGATGTAACTGATTCAATCCTCCAAGTAGACACACTCACACTCGATACTAAATCTTTTGAAATCAAGCGCAACGACACATCCATCAGATTATCGTCCAAAGAATTCTCACTTCTGGAATATCTTATGCGCCACAAAAACATGGTTATTACCAAAGACCAGATCATTCAACATGTTTGGGATTACGATTCAGACGTCCTTCCTAATTCGGTAGAGGTATACATCAAACACTTGCGCGACAAAGTAGACGCACCTTTTGACGGACCAGATCTCATTCACACTATTCGTGGATTTGGATATAAAATAGGATTAGACAAATAATATGTTTCAATCAGCTCGCGTCCAACTAACTGCCTGGTATTTGCTTATCATCATGGTCATAAGCATCGCTTTCAGCGTCAGTTATTACAACACCGCTATGCGTGATGTCCAAGACATTATTCGCAAACGTCTCATACTTCAAGACCGGTTACTTCGCGACCCATACTTCAGATTATTGCCAGAAGTCCAAGACGGTCCCAACTTCGACGACATCGCTGCCTACGAAAAACGCATCACCACGCTCCTCATCGGACTAAATACAATAATTTTCTTCAGCGCTGGTGCTGCTGGATATTTTCTCGCTGGTCGAACTCTCAGACCTATCAAACGCATGGTCACAGAGCAAAATAGATTTATTACCGACGCATCACACGAACTGCGCACACCACTCACTGCGCTTAGAGCAGAGATCGAAGCGACATTACTGGAAGACAAGATTTCATCAGCAGAAGCCAAACAAATCCTACAAAGCAACCTAGAAGAAGTTATCAAACTCCAATATCTTTCAAACAACCTCCTACAACTCGCGCAATTCCAAAATCCAAGCCAACGGTTCGCGTTCTCTCCCGTAAATATTACCGAAGTGATTGACGACGCGGTCAAAAAAATGTCGTCGGTCGCTAAAGAAAAAAGTATTGAAATTGTAACTGACACAGAAGACGAAGAAATCCATGCAGACAAGCAATCGATCTACCAACTCATCTTAATTCTCATAGACAACGCCATCAAATACAGCCCACAAGACACAAAAATAAATATCTCGGCACACAAAATCGATAGCAAAATAAAAATCACAGTCAAAGACCAAGGCATCGGTATTCCTGATAAAGATATTCCACATATCTTCGACAGATTCTATCGCTCAGATGAGTCACGTACAAAAGCAGATACACCAGGCTATGGACTTGGCCTTGCAATAGCTAAAAAAATTACCGAAGCACACAAAGGCTCGATTATGGTAAAAAGCAAAGTAGACGAAGGGACAACCTTCTCAATTCTCCTGCCCACTAAACTTTAAGTTGTTTTTCAGTTGACCACGGTATTATCAATCTATTATGAATAGAATAAAAGCACGACTCAAGCCCTGGTGGGCAAAAGCCCTTATCTTAGTACTCGTTATTGGCGCAGGATGGTATGCATATAGTGCGACGCAAAAACAGCAGACCAATACGCCACAATACCAAACACAGAAAGCTGAAAAAGGCACACTCATTGTCTCTATCACCGGATCAGGGAGTGTTTCATCAGCCAACAGCACGGCAGTCAACTCTACTATCGGGGGAATTGTAGAAGAGGTTTATGTCAAAAGTGGCGACTATGTACAATCTGGAGCAGCGCTCGCCAAAGTTCAACTCGACGCAGATAGCCAGCAACGCCAGTCGTCAAGTTACGCAAGTTACTTAAGCTCGGTCAGTCAAGCCACACAGTCGCAAATCAGCAAGGTTTCAGCGCAAAACGCATTGGAAGCAGCTCGCCAAGCAGTACTCGAGGCGTCACAAGACGTGACTGAACTAGACGAAGATCTAGCCACCGACTATATTAACCCCGCAACAAAGAACCGCTACACACAAAACGAAATCGATATCATTCGCTCTAAACTCACACAAGCCCGTTCAAGTTTTACCGTGGCAGAGCAAAAATATAAAGCATCAGATATCACAATTCAATCTTCTAATGCCTCACTCAATGCAGCACAGCTTGAATATCAGAACGTCGGGAACATTATCAAAGCACCGACTTCCGGGACTATCACAAATTTCACATTACAAAAAGGTGACACGATTACTATTGAAAGTTCCAATAGTACAGCAAATAACGCTTCTAACACAACAAAAATCGCGACTCTCAACACCGGCAACAAACCAAGCATTACGGTAAGCCTGTCAGAAATAGATATTCCAAATGTCAAAGTTGGGAATAAAGTTACACTCACAGTCGACGCATTCTCCGACAAAACCTACACAGGCAAAGTCACAGATATCGACACAACAGGTTCTGCAGACTCCGGAGTAGTCAGTTATCCTGTCACCATCATTCTGGATACAGAAAACGACAAGCTCTACTCCAACATGTCAGTCACTGCAAATATCATCACATCAACCAAAGACAACGTTCTCCTTGTCCCATCAAGCGCTGTGCAAAAAGCCAGCGATCAATCAACAATTCGGGTGATGAGAAATGGACGAGTAGAAATAGTTCCAGTTGAAATAGGCGAATCATCAGACACACAAGTCGAAATCGCATCTGGTCTGGCGGAAGGAGATGAAGTGGTCACGAGCGTCACAAATACCGCAGCAACTCAACAAACATCCGGTACTACTTCAGTGTTTGGTGGAAGTGGATTAGGCAGAGGCGGATTCGGTGGAGGTGGTGGAAACGTACGAGTTATTCAAAGGTAATATATGAATAATGCAGCAATAACCATCTCACATGTTTCCAAAACGTACACGATAGAAGACATACAAACTACCGCACTCAATGACGTATCATTTGAAATACAAAAAGGTGAGTTTGTAGCAATCATGGGACCATCGGGAAGCGGAAAATCCACACTCATGCATATCATCGGCGCACTTGACCTCCCTACTACAGGTGAGTACGTTCTCGACGGCCAGAAAATAAAGGACCTCTCAGATGATGAACTTGCTGATATTCGAAACAAAAAAATTGGATTCATATTTCAGGCTTTTAATCTCCTTCCTCGCACCACAACCATGAAGAATGTGATGTTGCCACTAGCCTATGCAGGTAAAACAATAGCAGAGCAACAATCTCAAGCCAAAAAATATTTAGAATTAGTAGGGCTCGGTCATCGACTTCAACACACCTCAAATCAGCTCTCAGGTGGTCAGCAACAGCGAGTCGCGATCGCTCGTGCTCTAGCCATGAATCCGAGTATCTTGCTTGCCGACGAGCCGACTGGAAATATTGCGTCAGCACAAGCAGAAGAGATCATGGCAATATTTCAGCAAGTAAATAGTGAAGGTCACACAGTCATCATGATCACTCACGAGCCGGATATAGCCAACCACGCTAAGCGCATCATATATATACGTGATGGAAAAATAGAAAAAGACATAATTAATGCCACCCCTATAAAAGCTGTAATGAAAGGGGACATCCAATAACATGAATCTCGCATCACTTATCATGGAAAGCATCACGACACTCACGCTTAACAAAATGCGTACAGGTCTGGCCATCCTCGGTATCGTGATCGGTATTGGCAGCGTAATAGCGTTAATATCTCTCGGCCAAGCTAGTCAGAAGTCAATCGAAACGCAAATCCAAGCGCTCGGATCCAATCTCCTCACTATACAGCCAGGATCCTCTTCATCCACAGGCGTACGCAGCGCTGCTGGTAGCGGCACAACGCTCACCATGGCAGATGCAGAGGCCATCAAAACATCTGATCAAGTTTCGACAATAAAAACTGTTTCGCCAGAAATGTCTCAGCGTGAACAAGTCACAGCCGGAAGAAATAATGCCAACACCCAGATTATTGGAGTAGTGCCAGAATATACAGAGGTCCACAAAGTCCAGATTGCATCAGGAAATTTCATTACACAACAGGATGTTGATTCTATAACGAAATCAGCTGTTCTAGGCCCGACAACAGTAGCTAATTTGTTTGGTGAAGGTGCAGATCCAATCGGACAAAAAATACGCATCAATGGACAGATTCTCACCGTCGTTGGCGTCACGGTCTCTAAAGGTGGAACTGGGTTCCAAAACCAAGACGATATTATATTCGTACCAATTAGCACGGCACAAAAGCAATTATTTGGCGAAGAGCGACTCACATCCATTGCGCTCGAAGCAAATTCATCTGAGATCATGACACAGGCGCAGGATGAAGTAGGGTATCTACTTCTCGCTCGCCACAAAATTACTGATCCTCAAGACGCAGATTTCTCAATATTCTCCCAAAACGATATCCTCAATACTGCGTCACAAACGACAGGCACCTTCACTGCACTACTCGGCGGCATTGCAGCCATCTCGCTACTCGTTGGCGGCATAGGCATTATGAACATCATGTTAGTCACAGTTACTGAACGCATACGCGAGATCGGACTGCGAAAAGCACTTGGTGCCAAGAAAAAGATTATTATCCAGCAATTCCTCATCGAAGCAATATTACTCACGGTTGTTGGTGGCATCATCGGCATGGTACTTGGAATCGTCGCATCATACATTATTGCGCAATTGCTCAGCATGCCATTTGTCATATCTTCAAGTGCTATGTTACTTGCACTCGGTGTCTCAGGAAGTATTGGAATCGTCTTCGGTTGGTACCCTGCACAAAAAGCAGCAAACCTACAACCAATCGAAGCACTCAGATACGAATAACTTTAAGCTGCTATTCAGAAATAAATTATAAAGTTGTTAAATAAATATGAGGAGTAATATGAAACCACTATACATTGCAATTATTGTCATTATTGCAGCCGCAGGAGCTTTCTTCGGTGGCATGCAATATCAAAAGACTAAATCACCGACAAACGCTCAATTCGCACAAGGTCGTGGAGTAAACGGTGCACTGCAAGGACAACGCACTCTCCAGCGAGGAAATACGCAAGGGTTCCGGCCTGTTAACGGAGAAATCATATCTCAAGACGACACCAGCATTACCGTTAAATCTTCAGACGGAAGTACAAAAATTGTAATGCTCTCAGAAACTACTGCAATAAATAAATCATCCCAAGGATCAAAACAAGATCTCCAAACAGGACAAAAAGTTGCAGTCTTTGGAAAAGAAAACAGCGATGGCAGTGTGACTGCACAAAACATCCAGTTAAATCCTGGCGATCGCATGATGATGCAATCAGGAGCGCAACCTGATGCTTCAAATTAACAAAAGAATAATATAAAATAAAGATATAGTAATAATAGAAGGAGGTGAATACATGATTAACAAAAATATTTTCGCTGCGATTGCAATTGTAGCTTCAGGCGTACTGCTTGCAGCATGCACTCCAGCCGCTCCTACTCCGACAACAGATCAGTCAAATGATCAGACATCACAAACAAACGCAACACCAATAGCAGGTGAAATGCAGGACGGAACATCAAAAGCATTTACTGTCACAGGTAATAACTTCGCGTTTGATACAAAAGAGATTCGTGTTAAAGAAGGCGACACAGTCAAAGTTACCTTCGTAAACTCTGAGGGTACTCATGATTGGGCACTCGATGAATTTAATGTAAAAACCGCGATGCTTCAGGCAGGTGGTACTGAAACTATCGAGTTCGTCGCAAACAAAAAAGGCGAGTTCGAATACTATTGTTCCTTTGGACAACATCGTCAAATGGGCATGGTTGGCAAACTTATAGTAGAATAGTATAAAAGCAGCAAAGGGAAGCCGTTTAACGCTTCCCTTCTAATGCTTGCCGACCCGACATGACCAAAAAACTTATCTACTCACTCTATTTTTTCAACCTCGCAGTCATATTATTTTTTTGGTGGAACAACTCAGGATCGCTGTTACTTTCAGGTTTCCCTGGAGCTCTTATTGCACTTGGGCGAGTATGTGGATTACTTGCGGCGGCCTTCGTGTTAATGCAGTTCATGTTTATCGGTAGAGCTATTTGGCTGGAGCGAACCTTCGGTTTAGATAAACTCTCAAGAGTACACCGGATCAACGGTCAAATAACAATCTTCTTCATTCTTCTCCACCCACTCTTTATCACACTTGGTTATGCTTTCTCATCCAAAACTTCGATAACTCAACAATTCATGAATTTAATTCTCAAATCTCCTGATGTCTGGCAAGCGCTTCTGGCCGCTATTTTATTCACCATTATCGTTGCGTTCTCCATATATATTGTGCGTAAGCGTCTTAAATACGAAACCTGGTATTACATTCACGTCTTTATGTATCTT
This sequence comes from uncultured Gammaproteobacteria bacterium, assembly GCA_964525495.1. GTDB lineage: Bacteria > Patescibacteriota > Microgenomatia > JALYQM01 > JALYQM01 > CAZGHS01. The sequence goes on along the minus strand of CAZGHS010000012.1, from coordinate 29,608 downwards.
GCCGTGTTACTTGCCTGGGGACATCAACTCAAAAATGGCGAAGACTTTCTCGCAAATAAATGGTTTGTCTACTATTGGTACGCTTTCTACATATTTGTCTTAGGCAATCACCTCATATTTCGCTTTCTTCGACCACTTTATCTCATGCAAAAACACCACTTCTATGTAGAAAAAGTAGTACCTGAGACGTACGATACAAACTCTATATATATAAGCGGCAAAAACATGGAACAATTCAAAGTCGAAGCTGGTCAGTTCATGATTTTTCGCTTCATCAACAAACAATTCTGGTGGCAAGCGCACCCGTTCTCAATGTCCATGCTTCCAAACGGAAAGCAAGTTCGTATCTCAGTCAAGAATGTAGGAGACTTCACTTCACAAATCGGGACAGTTACAACGGGTACGCCAGTCGAGATCGACGGCCCTCATGGAGTATTCACCGCCAAGCATGTACAGAAAGATAAAATCTTACTTGTCGCAGGAGGGATCGGCATCACGCCGCTCCGCTCACTCAGTGAACAATTATTAGCCCTTGGCAAAGACGTTATTCTCATCTACGGCAACAAAACAGACAAAGATATCGTATTTAAGCAAGAGTTTGAAGCACTTCAAAAGCAATATAATTTTCCTATACACCACGTTTTGAGTAATATAACAGAAGAAACACCGCCATATATCAAAGGGTATGTAGACAAAGACAAACTGCAAACACTCGTCAAAGATATTACTGAGCGTGAAGTATTCTTCTGTGGACCACCGATCATGATGGATAAATTAAAAGTCGCTTTAGGTGAATTAGGTGTTCCGAAAAATATGATGCACTACGAACGCTTCGCGCTGTAATCTACTTCTCTAGTTTCTTGACATCCTGATGCAATTCTTCTTGAAGTTTATGTGCAGTCTCTTTTATTTTACCCTCAATATTATCAATACGCTCGTTCAAATGTTCCCAGATCTGAGCATGCTCGTCATGAAGCAATAATTTCAAAAAATGACGCTTATCTTCTTCAGGTAAAGCGGACAAAACCTCATCCAAAACAGCATGATGGACGCTATCATGAGCAATATGCAGCAAATGATCACGCTCTTCTTTTGTCAAAGCAAGATTCGCAAGCGTAATCACCAGAGCATCAAAATTAACCAGATGACTATAAAAATGTTTTTTCATACTATCTGACTGGACCTAACGGAATAGTATCATTAGGATCATCAATAAAGAAGTACAGCACAGCACCCTTACGAGGTCCTGTTCCAAGATCTAAATAATGCATAACCTCAGGCGATCCACCGAGGTGTTTCCCTGTAGACTGCCCTAGCCCGGCATCACCTATCACGGCCACGACAGCAGAGCCTGTTTTTGGGTTTACTACAAGCATTTTACGATATTTAAAGAAATCGCGATACTCGCTGACATTTTCATTAAAACCGGGTGCAAGAAACGTTGGAGCAGCTAAATAATACTTTTCTCGCTCGATATCTTGCTGCGTCATGGCGCTTTGTGAATTTGCAAAATATCTCCACGCACCAAGTCCAGGTGCCATCCCGGACGGCAAAAACATTCGGCGCTCCTCCTCATTTGTCCCATGATTTGCGATTACATCACCGGGGTATCGAGCTAAGTGTTGCTCTCCACCGATCAAGCCATAATTCCGATTCAATCGAATACCATTCATTTCAGCAGCAAGATTCATATCCAAATCATCCGACAGAACACTCACAATCTCTTTTTCCTCTGCACTACTCAAAGGGCGCACTTGTCGAGGCACTGTCGAGGCAAGGTCGATAGCAACTAAACGCCGTTTATCCATCTGCGTGGTCTGTGCAATCTGCGGTTGTCCAATATCAGCAGATTGGGTAGGTAGGTGAGAAGCAGCAGGGGTAAGAAGCATCATTGCAGAAATAGCAGTCGCAGCGATATGGCGCTTCGCGGGAAACGAGTTGTGGAGCCATTGCACAGAGCTAAGATGTTTAGTAAGAACCTTATGTTTAAGCTCACGATGTTTATTTGTCCATTTGTCCTTAAGCTGTGCAAAATGATGCATATACAATACATTATGCACGAAATTAACAACTAGACAAAATAGCAAATTTGGAGCACCATGTATGTACTATGCAAAAAGCACTCATCGCTGTATTAGTTATTACCAACGTTATTACTGCTGTTGCACTCGTTGCCTCAGCTAACCCAGGATCAAAGAATCCGTTTACCCAGACCCAGCCTACACAAGCAGATAAACAGGTAGTACTTCCAAGCGATGCAGTAAAAATCTCTGAGTGTATTCCGTACGAAGGCGAACATTATGTGCAACCAAGCAAAGTTCCTCATGGACCAATTTATGTTATTAACAATGGAAAAGTAGTCGGACTCGAATACATGTTCACACCAGACGAAATCCCAGGAGAAAAAGAAGCCAAGATGTCCTACGGTGACGCAATGAAAATGGTAGAACAGAACGGATTAAAGCTAGCCGATCTCGTAATGGCGCATAAGTTCGAATTTGACGTACTCGGTGCAAAAGTGCATTCATATGCAATGAACTGGAGTTCAGCACACTCAGGATTAGACAAACCTCACTACGATGTACACATGTATTTGGTAAGCAAAGAAGAAGCAATGGCGATCTGCCCAGACGCTAAACTCGAGGATGTCTATTCACCTGCAGTGCTAGACAACATTCAGAGATACAGCATCCCATTTCCAAAACAGTAGATCGATCTCTTTCTAAACACCTGTAGACATGTTTAAAGACGACCTTCTGAGCTATACAATAGTGGCGAAGAGAGCACTATGCGAGCTAGAGGCGAGCACGTGCGTGTCGCCGTAAACATGTCAAAGAAGGTTTAAAAGCTAATTCAAGTTATTCAATAAACGTAAGAGCTTTACCTGTCTTATTCGCACGACCAGTTCTACCTATACGATGGATATAATCCTCGTAAGTCTCTGGAAGTTCGTAGTTAATCACATGAGTCACGTCTGGAATATCCAACCCGCGAGCTGCAACATCAGTTGCAACTAAGATCTCGATGCGATCCTGCTTAAACTTAGTCAAAGCCTGTTGTCGAGCATGTTGAGTCTTATCACCATGAATCGAATCAGCGCGAAAACCTCGCTCAGTAAGTACCTGAGACAATTTATGTACACCACGCTTAGTACGTCCAAATACCAAAACCTTTTGGAATTCAGACTGAATAAGCAAATCGTGCAATACATCAATTTTCTTAGCTCTACCATTTACCCGGATAACATCCTGGTCAATAGTAGCAGCAGTATCACGTTTTTTAAGTGAAACAACTACAGGGTTCTTCAGTGATGCCTTTACTAATGCATCAACTTCCTTAGAAAGTGTCGCAGAGAAGAAAAGTGATTGACGCTCTTTCGGCATTTTATTCAATAACATTTGAATGTCATTTACAAATCCCATGTCAAACATCTGATCAACTTCATCAAGAACGAGATTCTTAAAACGGGAAAGATCAATTGCTCGTTGCTGTGCTAAATCCTTAAGACGACCTGGAGTCGCAATGACCACATTATATCGTCGTCGCAAATTCTGAATCTGCACATTCATACTCGCTCCACCAATACAAACTACGGAATAAATCCCAGTATTATGAGCAAACTCTTGGAACTCATCATCAATTTGTACGGCAAGCTCTCGAGTTGGAGCTATAATAAGGAGCATCTCAGATCGATCTAATAAAATTTTGTTCAAAAGTGGAAGCAAAAACGCTGCAGTTTTACCTGTACCGGTATTTGCAATTCCCAACACATCTCGTCCGCTCATAGCGTGCAAGATAGTCTGATCCTGAATAGGGGTTGGAACAGTATATCCACGGTAATCAATACTACCCTGTAAAATTTCTTCAAAATGAAAATCTTTGAATTCATTTTGAGCAACATACGCATCTTCGGCAATGATCTCAGTAGCACGGTTCACAAAAAGTGAAACATCGTTAAAACTACGAGTTCGCACACCTCGTCTAAACTGTTGATGAGGATTACTTGTTTGCTGTTGAAAACGTGGTCCTCTAGAATTTGATCTAAATTGTGAACGCATATACATCCTTTTCCATCTCGCAGCTAAAAAAAGCCGCAAGAAAATAAATTGGTTAATAAAAAATTGAAACCAATCTAAAAGGATATGCTAAAAAAGGAATTTTGAAGCAGAGGAAAACCTGTCAAATCAGTTATCTAAAGAAAGCCTTTAGAATCAATTTAAACAAGTATAGCATAAACTAAAATAAAAGTCAAACACTATAGGTCGTTGCAGGCTCACACACACAATGATACCGTAAATGCAGTACACTTTAATACAAGGAGAATACCCATATGGCAGATATTGCCGCATCATTACGAGATGCATTAAACTCAATTGTTTCTGGAGTAGGAGACGTTGTTGCAACTACTCGCGACGTGACCAAGCAAAATGTAAGTGGCTTGCTCAAAGCAACAGGTGACGTTGCCTCAACCACATTTGAAACAGTCAGTCGAGTAATCGAAAACGGAGTCAAAGGCGTTTCAGATACAGGCGTAAGTCTTACACAAGGTGTAACTGGACTCGTATCGGGCGCTATCCACGGTGCACGCGACGTAGGAAAAGATATTGGAAAAACAGCTGAAGGCGCATCACGCGGAGTTATCAAAGGCGTTCACGGCGTAGGTGGCGATATTGGTGAAGCAGCAGTTTCATCAGTACAAGGTGCTATCAAAGCAGCAGGAGATATCGGCACAGATACAGGTGACCTCGTAAAGAGCGCTGTATTGGGTACACTTCAAGGTGCAGATGAAATCGGATCTGAAGCTGGTGGCATAGTACGAAAAGCACTCTTAAGCGCAGCAGCACTCCCACATGACCTCATCAAGGCATTGCTTGAAGGAAATAAGGAAAAGTAAATAAAAATAAAAGTTTGTGAAATTCAAAGAGTCTACGAAAGTAGGCTCTTTTTCTTTAATATAAAAAGCCTTCTGGCGCAGTTATATGAGATAAATCTCAAGGTAACTACGCCAGCTAAAAGCAAGCGATTAACAAACCATAGAGGCTAGACCTTCTTAATACAGAAGATTCCCCATATGATAAGCACTCCGCCTGCGATGCGGACAAGCCAAACAACAGGATCGGACGGCAACTGGCCGAATAGGCCAGGTTGGACGAGATTCCCGATAAAGGTGAAAACATACCCTAAAATGACCTGGACCGACATTACTATGAGTACTATCGAGATAGCGCCTTTCTTCTTTGCCGTAAGCTTCAGGGAAATTCCCATGAAAACGAACAGCATAGTGAGCGCGATCCATGGTAGCACGGTAGTTGCCTGTCCGAGGGTCGCTATCAGCAGAGGCAAGGTGCCCCTCGTTATAGACACAATAAACGCGAGAGAGGTGCCAGTCAGAGCCAGCCAAGCGAACCTCCAGATAAAGAAGTTCACGCCATCGGACGCGCGGGTGCCGTGCTGCTCGACGATCTCCGAAATAGTCCCGAGACCATTCGAGATTACGACGATGAACAACACAGCAAGCAGCCCTGCTTGCATTGATCCACCGTATACGGCCATTCCACCGCCGAGTACAGACAGAGCTAGGGGAAGCGCGATCGTCCTGAGGCTAACCTGCTTTCGATGCCAGTCCCAAATAGCTGTATTCACGATAATCAGGTTGCCGAGAGCTATCACCACTCCTGGGTCACCCAACTGGCTTCCCCAGAGAAAGAACAGAGTGCTGACGGAGCTAATCAGACCGGCCACAGCCGCGCTGGTGTGCATCTTACGATTCCGAAAGATCATCCCATTGAAATCGGAATCAACCAGCCGCTTACCCCAGCCATACGCAAAGACCACTCCGCAGATCGTGCCTGTCCAACTACCCACAATCAGGTACGCAAAGACAGCGGTGAGTCCGTCAGTCGCCACAATGTAATTGTGGAGAGTAAGGACGTCCATCATCCTATAAACCGCGGTGAACACCGCAGCAAGGATGGTCAGAAACAGGATTTCATGGCGGCTTCGCCAGCCAGCCACCGTCTGAGATAGTGAGAGAGCACTCATGGTTATGTCTCCTTGAGTCGAGTAGGATGAAGAACAAAAGTCGAGTGGGCGAACGAAATCGGATTGGCTCCACGGTGGTTGACCGAGTGGACAGGGTACATCCCTGTCATCACACGTCCTGCGTTCATTGGATTACCTTTCGCTAAAAAAGATCCATGTTGTTGGCGTGCCAGCAACCCTCCATTTATTAGTTAAAAAAAATACTAAACAGAAGATTGCTGGCACAGTATTAAAGTGCGAAGTAAAAACCAATTACTCAGATTTTGGAAGCTCAAAAGTGGTTTTTACAATTTTATACGCACACTCAGTTAAAAGCAAGCCATCATAATAGCCCCCACAATACAGTTTACTTTTCTAATATACTTTGGTATTATTGCCAATAGAAAAGCGCCTGAGATGGGAGAATGGGCCCATCGAGCTGAAACGTGAATCATCTAACTAGTTAGAAAGTAGCGTTCTCCGGAAGAAAGCCGTAATCTTCTTTCAAGCCGTTGTCACTTTATATAAGACACAGAGACGGTTACAAAGATTTTTCTGGTAACAGGAAAATAAAGCAAGGTGGCATCGCCTTTTCTTGAAGGTCCTTGTAAATATATATAGCAAATGAACTTTGTTATGTGTGTTTGCAAGGACTTTTATTGTTAAAGGAGGCTTCACTATGAGAATACAAGAACACCACATACAATATCTATCCGAAAGATCAGATCGTGACCGCCCTTCCTATATCATTCCCTTATCAGAAATAAACTTAGAAGACGTGGACAAAGTAGGCGGAAAAGCTGCGAACTTAGGTGTATTAGTACAGGCAGGGTTTAACGTTCCAGAAGGGTATGCCGTAACTACAGATGCCTACGATCGTTACTACGAACAACAACAAACACTACTCGCAGAATTAGTTGCACAAATAAAAGAGATAAAGGCTACTCTCGGAGGAAAAATTGCACTCAGAAGCTCCGCAACCTGTGAAGACGGGGACACTCTCAGCATGGCGGGAGTATTCGAATCT
>CAZGHS010000012.1:0-22550 GCA_964525495.1 uncultured Gammaproteobacteria bacterium | reverse complement strand
ATAAAAAAAATATACGATCAAGCAACTTCCCCTCAAGTTGAAGCCTATGCTCAAATGCATGGAATTAATCCTGTAGATATTAAAATGGGACTTGTCGTACAGAAACTAATAGAACCTGAATATGCAGGAGTCATATATACGTCTGTAAATTCCGATCAAGTGCTAGTTCAATACGTAGACGGATTTGGATCAAAAATAGTAGATGGAGAAACACATGGAAGTTCTGTGTTAGTTAATAGTCAAACAGCCATTGTTGCTGAGTCAGCTAACTTCGAAGTTAGACCGCTAAATAGTGATGATATTGAAAATATAGTTCGAACGGTTTCACAAATTGAAGAATTATATAACGGGAACGCACAAGATATAGAATTCGCCTTAGTAGAAGGAGAATTATTTATATTACAAGCGCGACGGCTAACAAGGAATTTGGAACACGTATCTCTACATAACAGTGCTGCTGAAGTATTAGAAAAGACCAAAACTAAACTTTTAGATCTAAGCAAACAGGAAAAGCGGGAACTCGGAACAACGTCCGCAGTATTTAGTAATACCAACTTCGTTGAGCTGTTACCTAATCCAGCCGAAATGGATATTGGAATATTTGCTGGAATTTTTACTGGAACTGATGGAATTCCAGGAGCAATTCAATTAGGAAGAATTGATATGGGGTACCAGTTAAATGCGGACTCAATAGGTCTCATGCATTATATAGGTGGCAGGCCTTACTCAAGTATAGCTCGAGACGCAACTACATATTACGCCGGATTTCCCGCTACTCATGAAGAATATAGAACAACACTTGTTCAGGAATATTTAGATATTATTGGAAATAATCCGGAAAAAGGTATATATCCTGAGATGGGATTATATTTACAAGATCCAACGTTAGACGATTTATTTCAACGGTATGGAGATAAAGCAGAGGAATATTATAAAAAGTACCAAGAATTTTTAGAGCGATTCGATTTTTATTCAAAAAGTTATAAAAATACATTTATTGAAACTGAGCTTCCAGAAATACAGCGGTTTATGGACGAGATGAGTCAAGTAAATGTGGAAGAACTAACAGGGATCGAGCTAGTTAATTATTGTCATAAGGTACTCGAACATCTGCGAACGCAGTCGTGTCGAAGCTTCGTAAAGTCTGCGCGTTTAGGGTTCTATTATTCTCAAAGATTACAAAAAGAATTAGCAGCACAACTTGCTATCTCTCAATCAGACAATGACGATATATTTGCGCGCTTAAGCCAAGGTTTAGATGGAAGTATGATCACTATAGCAAATCTCCAAATAGCTGGGGCAGCTACACTAGAAGAAGCCTACGAGTTAGGAAGAACTTTCGTTGGGCATTATAGTACAGGAGAGATGTTGCAAATTAGACATCAACGGTTAAGCGATGATCATGAAGCGTTACAAAGATATGTTGAAGGTATTTATAATCAACCAGATTATGTAAAAAATTTCCAAGCACAAAAAAGCGAGAGAGAACAAACTCATGAAGAAATATTAAATCAAGTGCATGAAAGTCAAAGGGACGAACTTAATACAATAATAACTTCAGCACAAACCTATATGGCTCTCCGTGAAACAGTAAAATATTATTTTACTGCCGAATATGCCTTATTAAGAAGGGCTCTTGAAGTATTAGAACAAAAACTACAACTGCCTGAAGGGCACATTTATCATGTATATCCCCACGAACTAAACAACCTTGCTGACCAAACTGACGTATATAGACATATTCTTGCCGCTAGACAACGAGACTTTGAGTACTATCCTGAAATAGCACTTCCAAATGTAATACGTGAATCAGACATCGAATCACTCGCCTTAGATACAGGGCATGAGGAGGAGTTTACACAAGCGACAGGCAGTTTCTTAGCAAAAGGAGATGCGCTGGAAGGAGTGATTGTTAACTTAGATGAATTTGATGAACCAGAACAGATTACGACAATGTTGCGTCGATTACATGAAGACGGAGTCAATGCAATTGTAGTAGCATCGCAAATGAATTTAGGGCATGATCCATACATTGCAGCGGCTTCTGGTTTAATAATCGAGCACGCAGGAATAGTATCCCACGGCGCGCAGCGTGCAAGAGAGTTGGGGAGAGGTGCAATCGGAGGCATTCGATCACGTAGATTAAAAACTGGAACACCTGTGTTTTTCGATCCATCAAATCGAATGGTAAGGAGGACTTCATAATATGAAAGAGAATATTTTAATTGTATGTTGGGGAAATATACAACGCTCACCAACAGCCGCCTATATTTTGAACAAGAAGTTAGAATCATATAATTTAGACACGAAATATGAAGCGACTTCAAGAGGGATTCAAGGTTCAGGAAAAATAAAAAAGCCTCGCTTTGTTCAGTTTTCAGGCTATGTCGAAGAGTATGCTGCAGCTTTACCTATACTAAAAAAATATAATATTAATCTTGATAGTCATGTCTCTACTCCAATAAGTGAAAGTGATGTGGAGAATGCAAAGATCGTTCTCGCAATGGATCGTAGAGTATTGAATGATCCTGAAGGTGGGCTATTGCAGCAGTTTCCGCACTACAAAGAGAAAATATATTTATTCACTTCGCTTATTGGCCAGGAAGAAGATATACAAGATCCAATAACTATAAAAGACAAAGAGAAGTATGAGGAGATAATTGGAGAAATAGATGCAGTAATTGAACAGGGTTTCCCTCGGCTTAGATCATTACTTTAAAAAGTAATCCTCGCCTTGTTCAAGTTGCTCACGCTGTTTAAGTGTAAGTGGTCGAAGAATTCGTGCTCGAGCTTCTGGGGTAGGCATCTCACCTTGATTCTTGTGGATCTCATACATTAGTCTACCTGCAGCTCGATGAATTGGCTGTAACTCTGCGGTGCGCTGAGGATTTGGTTGGCTTGTTTCGTGATGTCGTCCCATATTTAATACCAGTTATACTGCGAAGTATCCCGTTTGTCAAATACGGAAAACCAATTCATTTTCCCATGGGTCGCTGACAGTAATAGAGGAATCATTCTCTACACAAGCAAGCTTAGCGTTTCTCAACCGTTCACTTATCTGAGCCAACACAACTGTATCCGAAACAACAACTTCAAATCGTCGCAATCCAAGACTTTTCTTTCGTGCTCCCGCACCTGCACTATGCCATGTGTTCATCCCAATATGATGATGATATTTCCCGTCAGACAAAAACAACGCGCTTGGAAACTCTGCAGTCACAACAAATCCCAGTACTCCAACATAAAACTCACGAGCAATATCAATATTTCCTATCTGTAAATGCATATGGCCGAGTTTTTTCTTATCCGAGCCATCCTGTCCTTCATACTTTGCAATATATTCCTTCTCATCTAGGTACAACGAATCCATCACTACCATTCCATTTTTCCACTTCCAACCACTCGCATCACGATCGAGATATAGTTCAACACCATTGCCTTCTGGATCTGAAAAATAAAACGCCTCACTCACGAGATGATCCGCACTTCCTTGATACAAATGGGGATATAAATCAAACACTCGTTTCAAAGCTTTTGCCAATTCACCGCGTGACGCAAAAACTATCGCCAGATGATACAAACCCGCGCTAGATCGAGAAAATGCAGGAAGGTCACTTTGTATCAACCGAACAACAGCACGTTCAGTACTACCCAGCACCACTTCATTGTCCGATGAGGACAAAATCGCTAACCCACACGCAACATAAAACTGAGAAACAGCCGCCACATCTTTTACAAATAACTCCACACAACCCATCTCTAATCCATCACTATACAAAACAGCTCCAGATGTTTCTTCGGGAGAAGATTTCTCTAGAGCTGCTGTTTCATTATCAAAAATATCAGATATCACAGAATCACTCATGCGACTATTGTATCATCGGTATTGAAAATACCCATTACAATGGAGTTTCTCTGATCGTTTATTACCACCACCGCATCCTGCTGACTGGTTCCAGGATCCAACAGAGTATACTGATGGATCTTCAGTTTCATATGTCGTATTGCCAACAATAATTTTGTCGACGTAGACATTTCGATCCTCACCATTTGCTGCACCATTGTTTGAAAACTCAAGTCGGATGCTGCCATTCACTTGTGACGGAGCTGTATATCCAAACTCTTGGAACGACCGCGCAGTTGGATTTCCTTTAATATTTTCAAACGTTGCGACTCGTCCACCATTCAATACTAAATGCAACGTAGGGTAAACCCCTTCGGATGGAGTACCTGCAGCAAATACTCGTATTTTAGTTTGCTGGCTACCAACAGGAATTGTCACAGGAGCAAGAGTAGGTCCTGCTGTTGGTGATGGAGTTACGAAAGGAGCTGCTGTAACAGATGCAGTTCCAGTTTTCTGATAACTCATCTTTGCAACGGCACCAACTGTATTTTCATAATATTCAAACCTTATCATATGCATTCCTGCAGTCATAACTTTTTGAGCTGCATACGTCGTTGGACCATGATCGTTCCACTGATCGATTAACAATTCATTATCTACATACAATCGAATACCATCATCAGAAAGCGTCGTAAAGGTATATGTCCCAGCATCAAACTGCGCTTGTTTAGTCCAACGAACAGAAAATTTGTCTTGTGGTATTCCCGCAACCGGAACTCCTTGGCTCCATGCAAAATTAATCTCCGTGTCATCGCGCACGACAGCAGGATTTCCAGTTAAATTTCGATTTGTAAAATACTCGCCCGTGTATCCTTGTGCAGTCGGAGTAGCTGTATTTGTCGGAGCTACTGTCGCGCTTGAAGTTGGGGAACTAGTAGGCGAAGCGGTGGATGTTGGAGTTATCGTTGGGGTATTTGTTGCCGTTACAGTAGGCGAAGGAGTAGCAGCAATAGTTGGCTGAGCTGTAGGAACAGCTGTTGGCGCGCCAGTTACGACAGGCGTCGGAGTTACTGGTGAACTTTGCCCAACACCAGGGGCAGCATTTGCTCCAAATGTGTGCACAGCATCCTTAATAAACGAGAATATGGATGGAGAATTACTCATATTATTCTTGTCCATAAAACTCATCGCAAACAAACCATTACCAGTCACTTCCTGCAAATACCCATCAGTCAAAATAGTACGAATATCGTTTTCAAACGTACTCTGTGAGCTGTTATCTGGTTTAAAGTGAGCAAGCATCACCGGTCCGTATTTGCCAAGTAGTTTAGTCATCTCTTTAATATCCTGTACGTTTGTATCGCTTTGCATAGCCTGAAAGCTTTGGAACTGTGACTGTTTCATAACATCATCAAAATAAGGGAAAAGCGATCGACCTGCGCCAGTCGATGCATTGTCAAACCGTGTCTGCCATCCACCCCAACCAAGTGAGACTTTTGCGTTTGGATTAGCTTGGCGCACTCGCTGCATTGTTTCTAAGTACGTAGCTTTCAGCGCGTTAAAATAGTTCTCGTTACCCTGCCACTGGTTATCATTACAGGTATATCCTTGGAATTCAGTCATCATCGTAATATACAAAGGACCACTCCCTTTATAGAGTGATGCAAGCTTTTCGACGTCAGTTACATATTGAGCTGAAACTGGATACTGACGGCCACAAGCAGGCCCTTTTGATGAATTAAAATTCACCTCTGCATCGTTACTATAGGTAATAATATGATGTGTATAGCCTTTTCCATACGAGTCAGCAATAAAGTTAGTATGCCAACTATCATCCATCCAATTAAGGTCATTCGGACCGTTATACCAGCTAGTCAGCATCTTAGTAGGCGACTCTTTGACAAGTGGAGTATTAATAGCATCAATAGACTCAGTTCCCATTCCAAACAGCAACTTTGGCTGAGGAGCGGCATAGCTATCTACAAAGTTCCCAAGCCCAAAGGAGAGGGAAAGAACAAAAATGGTAATACATGAAATAATTGAAATATTATTTTTCATGACTGCCTTTCATAAAAAGAATAACGCTCTCACTTTTACCGTACTCCATAGCACAACGCAAGTTGACACACACAGAATACGTGGTATGAAAAGGGACAATCATAACAGGCTATGATAAAATCAAAAGCATGGAAATTTTGTTCTTAAACACACTAAACGGAAAGATACGCGAACCTATTACTGCATTCCTCGCACCCTACGCGAAGACTGCAGACATCCTTTGTCTCCAGGAAGTGTATGACACCGCCTATAACATGCAGGAAATCTGCAGACGACTTTTCCCAGACTATACCGCAACAGTTGCATACAAACCCATAGAAGGCGACGACTTTGCACAAGCAACCTATGTTCGTCCTAGCGTGCGAGTTCTTAGCACACAAATAGTATTCCCCGAAGACCGAAGCCTTGGACTGGGTATACTCACAACAATTGAGCATCACGGTAGTCCGCTACATATCTGCAATTTCCATGGTCGATCCAAACCAGGACATAAACTGGATACGCCAGAACGTCTAAAGCAAACACAAGGGTTAATTGAATTTTTTCAAAATATGCAGGGAGAAAAAATAATTGGTGGTGACTTCAATGCAGACATTTCTTCTCGAACAATTCTAGACTTAGAGGATGCAGGTTACACCAATCTCATTCGCGCAAATAATATTCGTACAACAAGAAACAGAATCGCCTGGGAAGCATATCCACTCACACCCCAGCTTCACTCAGACTATATTTATGTAAGTTCAGGTATAAAGGTCCGAAGACTCCAAGTTATTGAAAATGAAATTTCAGACCATCTTCCGATGGTGTTAGAAATTGAATAAAGTTACTTCAATCTCTCTAATTGACCACGACGTTTCACAATATTTTTATAGTCCCACTGAATATCTCTAGATTTTTTTAACCAACGATGTAAATCAGATATATTAACTTGGTCTTTGTCTGTATACCGCACTTGGGAAGCTTTAAATGTTCCCTCTACTTTCAAACCTTCTTCCTCAAACGATTGGCCGCTCCAAAAAAGCAATTGAACACTATCTTTCAATTTGTGATATCCCACAATCGGATTACCTTCCAAAAACCATACCGGATGCCCGTGCCAAATCTTACTCTCCGCATCTTCGAACACTGAGTTAATCTCTTCACATAACAGTTCGCAAATTGCTCTATCTGAAGTCGGTTGGGACTTATTATAATCACTTATTGTTTGAGAATTCATGCTGCAATTATAGCACTTTGTTATACTCACTTCATGTCTCAAGAAGATTTAATTCAATTACTTAGAAAATATAAAATTCCGTTTGAGTCGTGGGGCACTGGAAATTCAAAGCCATTTGAAAAATTCTGTAGTGAAATAAATTCAAGCGAAGCAAAACTTGTGGAGAGGGATAATGAACTGTTTAGGCTAGTAAGTGTTGTTGTGATGAATGTCTTTTACTTTAACAACAATCAACATTTCAAACTTAAAGAAGATCGTCAAATATATAAAGATGGTAGGGTAGTAAGAAGAGACTTAAAAGATTCTCTTTTAGAAAAATTAAAACCGCAAGAAGATCCATATTCAGGTGCACTGAGAGCGCTAAGAGAAGAACTCGGAATCACAACTAAGGTAACGCTAAATGACAATGGTATGACATCAGAAATAGTCGAAGGGAAAAGTTATCCGGGACTTATGAATCATGGAACACTCTACAATTATGAAGCTATTCTGTCTGATAAAGAATTCAAACAAGAAGGTTATATAGAAATTCAGGATGATAAAACAAGTTATTTTGTGTGGGAACAGTATAGATCAACCCTATAACATTATTATTCTGGATCTCGCAGTACCCAATTATGCGATACTTCAGGGTCACTACACAGACTGCGATTAAAACAGCAGGGTCGGCGCATCCCTTTATTTAGCTTATCCAGCATAACTTCCAAATGCTTCTGTCGCGTCTCTTCAGTTTTGACAGCTCGTACCCAACGAATCCAATCCCAATGGGCAATCGGGGTAATATCGTTCCACAGAGACTCAGCCTTGGGAGAAGTTTTCAAAGCTTTTTTAACATCATCCGGTATCTCCGGTTCAATCCATTCTTTACTCGGCTCAAGTGAAACTTCCACAGTATCGCCTGCAGCTGCGTGAGCATCAGCAAGCAACTTTTTGTGAGGGCTAAACCAGTGACTCGGCTTTCTTTCTCCAAGGTACCTACCATCAGGTTCAAGCACAGCCTTAAATGGAACTCCATTGATCGTTCCTTTAACCATAGTCATTCCTCGTGACGGAAGTTCTGCTGAAGCATCCGCAGTAAGTCTAAGAATGGTATATGACCCGATTTTAACCAATTTTTCTTTAAAGTTGATTGCCATAGTATGTATTTTATCAGATGATCGCTGATATACTCAAATCATGAAAAAAAGTTCCACGATTTGAATTTATTGAAGATTAGGAGAAATATTATGAACACTACAGTTTCCCATGATAGTGAAAAACCCGCGCACGGTCAGCAAGTTATAACAGCCTGTGCTTTTATTCATCACAAATTCGACGGAGTCGAGAAAGTTTTTTTGCCTAAAAGGGCAATGACTAAGAAATTCTTACCTGGAGTATACGAACTTCCAGGTGGCCACATTGACTATGGAGAAGACATAATTGAAGGATTAAAACGGGAAATAAACGAAGAGTTTGGAATGCATATTAGCGTAGGAGATTCATTTAGTGCATTTACTTATACTAACAAGATTAAAGGTTCACACTCAATCGAAGTAATATACTTCGCCACTTTTACTACTCCCATAGATAAAATCGCAATTAATCCCGAAGACCATTCCGAATACGGATGGTTTAGTGAAGCAGAACTAAGCAAAATAATTACTAAAAATAAACAACAAGATGATCCTGAGTTTAAGGTAGTAACAAAAGGATTTTCTTTGTTAAATAATGATAGTCTTAATTTTGGCTAATATTTATGAGCGGAGCTAAAACTATATGGAATCAAAAAAATTAGGAACATTAACAAATGAAAACTACCCCAATACTTGGGAGAGCCAACCCGTAGCTGTACCATTTTTTAACAACGCAAAAATCCCATTTATAATTGAAGCAAACAAAGAAGACTTATCTGAGATAGATGAAGTGATAGGCAACTTTTTAAATCTCACACCTGAATCAAAAGATGATGCATCTAAATATCTTTATAAACATTATCAGGATATTGTAAAGGCAGTAGACAAGGATGATGTCGATTGCACGATAGAATCAGAAGCAGATATATGGAACCATGTTACTCCAACAAATATTATTGTCAGAAAAAGACCAGAAGATCATGTAGTATATATTCAGGTTCTTGCAGAATGTCGATGGGAAAGAGAACATGGGATACAAATTGTGTATAAAGATGGCAATCGGCTATCTCGTGTTAGTGAACAGGATGGACACCTAACCTATTCTGACGCGTATGACGTATCTGATTCCGAAGATAGAGTTTATGGCTAAGTAGATGGGATCCCTGACGAGACATATCTCGAAGAATTAACTCAACATACATTTAAATCTTTATATTAATGAAATTCATTATTCTAACTCATTAATAGCACTTGATATAACCGTAAAAGCTAGTATAAATAAATTAGCTATTCATTAATAAATTCAAGCAAAAATGTTTATCAAAAATATACAAATAAAGAACTTTAGATGTTTTAGTGATCAAACTATTAACTTTAATACTCCAGATAATTCAAATTTAGGCAGTGGTTTAAACATATTAATTGGAGATAATGGTAATGGAAAAACATCGGTACTAGAGGCATTAGAGTTATTAACTCAGTCTAGGTTAAAAACAAAAGGTACTTTGTCTGTTTTCGATTTCAAGAATATTAATGACGAAATAACGATAGTTGCTGAAACTGATCACGAGTTCGAGGTTAAAAGACTTTATGGTTCAAGCAAGTTTAAAGCCAACGGTTTTACATTTTGGGCAAAAACTCGTAGTCAAAATAGCAATGATCTAGTTGATCCTTTTGTATTTGACAATGTAGTAAATCAAAGTTGTGCTACTAAAATACAAGAAGTAGAAGTAAGACTAGAAGTTCAAACTCCTTACGGAGGAAGATTTCCTAAGTTTCAATTAGTTTTTTTTGATAAAAGAAGGGCGAGACATATATCTAAGGGTACATACCCTGCAAAATTTGATGAGATAATTGACGATTTAAATTTTCAGATTGTTAAAGCCATCAACTCTCTTGATGAATCTGATCCTATTCAAAAAGAAAAAAAAGAAAACTTACTTGGAATTAATAAGAATGCTAAAGATGTCGTTAATTCTGTCCTCACAGATAAATTATTAGAGCGTATTCTTGATGGCTGTAAAGATTTTTTCGAAGATGAAATTAGTTTAGATCTTCTGAATAAACTTGAGCCCTTTGCAAACGCATATTTCTCAATTAGTAAAAGAGATTCAGTCCATCAATTACCAATTTCAAGTCTAGGCTCTGGAATAGAAATGATTTTCTCGATTATCTTTTTATATAAATATTATTCCAGGAAAGAGGAGCCATTAATTTTACTTATAGATGAGCCAGAAATGCACCTTCATCCTACATGGCAACATAAACTAGTAGACTTATTAATGACAATCTCAAAAGACAACCAAGTCTTTATCTCTACACATTCACCCTATATATTCAAAAATTGTATAAATAAGAATACAAATTTACTGATATTTAATAGAGAGAATGAAGAAGTACAAATCTCTTATGCAAATAGCAAAAGTTGGGGCAAATTTCCTTGGAGTCCTTCTTGGGGTGAAATAAATTATTTTGCATATAATTTGGTAACAATAGAGTTTCTTAATGAACTATATGGATACTTCCAAGAAAAAAATAATACTTTTCCAGAAAAGGATGTTGAAGATCTTCTCGAGAATAAGGGGATCCCAAAGAATAAATCTTATACCAAAGTTAAACCTGATGGGACAACGATTACCTATAATGTAACTCTATGCACTTATGTAAGGCATCAAATACACCATCCAGAAAATAGTAACAATATTAAATATACGGAACAAGAATTAAGAACTTCAATTGAGAATTTGTTATCTAATTTATAGTAATAGCCAGTTAATTGATAAAAAGACCCCCCATCGCCTGTCTGGGATCAAATTAATGACAACTAGTGGGGTCAAAATTTTTATTAATTATGTAAATATTTAGTTATTACTTTATATGAAATGAATCTAAATAGGTTTTTACAAATTGATAGTCGATAAGATTTATTTTTTCATATTCAATGACAGATCGTATTCTATCTGAAGGCTGATTCCAACACCCCGGAACTGCTATTAAAAATGGCGGAATATTACATATCTTACAAAAAAATAGCCTGCTCAATATTTCCATGTCATAAAATAGATATTCAAAAAAAGTAGAATCATACTGCAAGAAACTATTATATTTTTTTAAGATTACATCCAAAGTTTTATTATTTCTTTCTGGATCTCCAAAATAATTACTAATTTCTGGTCGAACACCGCCATGTCCAATTAATCTATTACGAATATCCTTAATATTCCATACCAAATCTATGGTATCTTCATGGAATCCTAGCTTAGAAATTAAGTCATCCTTTATATTAGTGTGAAAAAGCGAAGACCTCTGTACAGCACTAACACTAGCTGCACTTAGCTTTGATTGGTAAGAATAATATTTAATTGCCAACTCTATTATTTTAAAGAATTCAAGGAGAGAGATTTCTGGGCAGTTATAATAGTAGTAAGCTCGAGAAATATTAATTCCTGCCTGAATCTGAAAAGGATTAGAACACTTCTTTAAGAGTATAAGAGTTTCATTTACGTCATCTGGGATATTATTTGGAAAATTATTTGATGGATTTGATTCATAACTCTCTACACCACCAATTGCTCCATCTTTTCGCCTATCAGTACCAATTAAAGTATATAAAGATAAAATAGAAATTGTTTCAAAAAAAGTTTTATAAGCATCAATATTAGACGCATTTTCTTCTAGCTGAATAAAACAATTAAATGGAGAATGATCGTCGTTAAAATTTAGAAAAGTGTTATTAAACGCTATTTTATTGGTTGAATCCTTTAGAAAGTAAGGAAAGTCAAAGTGCCTTATTTGAGTCATAAGAAATTAGAAATTGATACAGATTAGGGGGATGTCTTACGATGGGTCAGTGGTTGGACAAACTTCGTACCGCCTTCATGAACTATGCCAGCATTTATCCTATTCCTACATACTCTCCTGTCTTGTAACATGGCTACCCACACCCCCTGTGCACAAAAAGGGTTAAAGGGGATGATATGCTCTATAAACAAGGTTCACTCTTGCCGATATCTTTCATAAAGAGTATTAAAGAATAAATGAAGATTCGACACATAGATATCCAAAACTTTCGAGGTATTAAAAACTTAAACTGGCATATCGTTGGTGACTATGTTTGCCTGTTGGGACCAGGTGATGCTACTAAATCAACCGTTATGCTTGCGATAGAATACGCTCTATATCCGGCTTACGCATTAGTGCTAGTAGACACAGATTTCTATAATCAAGACCTGAGCGAACCAATTGTTATAACTGTGACCGTAGGTGATATACCAGATGCATTGATAAATGAAAAAAAGTTTGGGTTAAGATTACGTGGATGGGCACCGATCGACGGCATTCACGATGAACCTTTTGATCACGACGAAAAAGTACTTACAATACGGCTTACAGTAGATGACACACTTGAACCTCATTGGAATGTGATTACAGAAAGACACCCTGAGGGGCAACCAATTTCTCATAGTGATAGAGAAAAACTAGGGGCATCACCAATAGGTTCATTCATAGAACGAGACTTATCATGGACTAAAGGTTCTCCATTATTCCGCTTAACAGGTAACTTGACTGATGCGAATCAGATTATGTTAGCCGCAAGACGAGGCATGCGACAAAGCATCTTTGATAACGAGAGTACAAAACCGTGGATGGAGCAATGTACGAAACTTGGAAAGATTGCAGAATCCATTGGAGTTAAAAGCAAAAACACATTAACACCTGCAATAGACTTTAAATCACATACTAGCTTGGCCTCATCTCTCACACTGTATGATGGAGATGTTCCTACTAGGCAGTACGGCTTAGGTAGCAAGCGACTCTTGAGTATGTCCGTGCAGCAACAGAGTATCAATAATGGTGCGGTACTACTTATTGATGAAATAGAGCACGGGCTCGAGCCTCACAGACTGAGACATCTTATCAGATATTTTAGGCAATCACTTTCTACATCTGACTCCACACGGGTAGGACAAATAATCTTTACAACTCACTCTAGCATAAGCATCGTAGAGTGTAATGTTGAAGAGTTAAATTGTGTGATAAATAGAGAGGGCGTAATTCAAGTAATAACTGTTGACTCAACTCTAAAAGCAACCGCACGAGCCTATCCCGAAGCTTTTTTAGGAAGAAAAATAATTGTTGGAGAAGGAAAAACTGAGTTTGGAGTATGCAGAGGATTAGATCAAGAATGGGGCTCATGTTTTGGTGTCTTGGGAATAGTACCTGTAAACGGTGGTGGCTACACGAACGCACCTAAGATAGCAATTCAACTCAAAAAGCTTGGGTATGACGTGGCTCTGATTATTGATAGCGATCAATTGATGAGCCAAGACCATAGAAACGAAATCGAGCAACTCGAAGTATGTCTCTTAGAATGGGACGGGGAAACTAGCATAGAGGAAAGATTTTTCTTTGATATGCCGTGGTCTATTCTTAAAGAAGAGCTGCAGGCATTAATAACATATTACTCAAATAATCCGTCTCATATATTTGAACCCATCAGACAACTATTAGAAGTTAAAGGATCGTTAGTAGATTTGGGACAAGATATAGATAAATGGTTATCAAAAGGGATAACAGAGGTCGAATTACGAACAGCTGTAGGGAAGGCTGCACATAAATCAGAATGGTATAAAGATCGAGTGGGCATAGATTTAAGCCAACCATTAGGACAAAGGATTGCACACGCACTCGACGATATGGAAGGCACGAATACTTACGAAAACCTCACCAAGCTAAAACGGTGGTTATATGTCTGAATATGATCTTGATCTTATTGTTAACGCAGTGCGAGCAGCGATAGTAGCAGCAGCAGGCTGTGGAAAGACACAAACAATAGTAAATGCAGTAGCAAGATCACCTGGACTCCAATTAGTATTAACCCATACGCATGCAGGAGTTGATTCTCTTAATACAAGGTTTAAACAAATAGGTATTAATCGAAATAAATATCACGTCGAAACCATAGCGAGTTTTGCTACTCGTTATACAGAATCATACCCTGTCCTAAGTGGATGGATTGAATTAACATCTGGTGAAAATGTGTGGAACGAAAGATACGAAGCCATGCTCCAATTACTAAGCAAAGAAGCTGTTAGACAAGTTATACGGCAGACATATTTTGGGATGTACGTAGACGAATATCAAGACTGTAGTATAAGTCAGCATTTTATTTGCGATCAACTAGCTAGCATTATACCTTGCCGTGTGTTCGGTGACCCTTTGCAGAGTATTTTCGGCTTTGGTGGGCAGCAGATTGTAAGCTGGGATGAACATGTGTTTCCATACTTTGAAAGACTACCCGAACTTACTACACCTTGGAGATGGAGTAAGTCGAACGACGAATCTGATATTGAGCTAGGAGCCTGGCTCTCAGAATGCAGAAAACTTCTTATATGCGGAAAAGCTATCGATTTACGAACAGCTCCATCTCGCTCTGTGAAATGGATTGACCCAAACAAGGAAGGATATCGGGCGATTCATAATCAATGCTACAAATTACTACGATCTAATGGCACAGTTATGGTAATAATGGATCAAGCGAATCAATGTCATAGTTTAGCTCGCAGTTTAAGTGGCAAGTACCAGTCAATGGAGGAGATGGATTCTAGGGATTTGAAAGAGTATACAAATCGACTGGGACAGGCTAAAAACTACGAACGAATTAGTGTTGCAATAGACTTTGCAATAGAGTGTATGACAGAAACGACCGCCTTGAAAAGAATACGAGAGGCGTTTAAGGCAAACAAAAAACTGAAACCCGAGCTGCTTGCCGTTTTAAGATTACTAGCTGACTCGACTAGTTTTAATCAAGTCGTTACAACACTTGATGCATTGGCAGTATACAGCGGAGGCAATATCTTCCGTAAAGAATTATGGACAGAGATGAAACGGTTACTAACCTTTGCTGATCAAAATGATATTTCTCTGGAAGAAAGCATGTATATCGTTCGAAATAAATCACGGGTTATAGGCAGATATATGCATCCTAGGATGATATCTCGAACGCTTCTTGTGAAAGGGTTAGAGTTTGATCATGTAGTAATATCTAGTGCTGACAAAATGAGCAAAGAGAATTTATATGTCGCACTTACCCGTCCAACACACACGCTAACTATCTTATCTGGATCTCCTACCCTTCAACCTAGATAAGCTATATTAATGATAATCAGTAGTCGTAGATGTTATAAAAACAGGTCAAGCCTTTCGAAACTATATATAAAGCAGACAAGCTCTCACCCCAGAAAAAGGTACCGCTCCTAAAAGGGTCACACTCCACCTGCGGCATAATTGGGTACCATATCCTCAAAAGCTGTTACTGACAAAGTCATTGACTGTTCATCATTGGCCGCATACTCATCAACTGGAATTAACATCCCATCCTCCCACACTACACCTTTCAAATACATCCCGAAGTTGTCTTTAAGAAATGATCTGTAGGTTCGTGTAGCTGCCTGAACTTGATCTTTTGGGATAGAGAGCAGGAATCCATCATGACAGTCACACACGATCGAATAATCGACATGGCTAGAGATAAGACTCGTAATGATGAACTGTTCTCGGCTCTGCATCTTCCACGCAAAGTATTGGCTCTGTGGGTTCTTACGGTAGGTGGGTAGGTATGTTTCAGAATACTGATCACCACTAAACTCATGCTTCCCTACCTCTTCGAGATGAAACTTCAAACCCAGCTCGTTCTTCAACCCTTCATACTGAATAATCGAATCTTGTCGGTTGTTTTTTTTCCACTTCTCTCGAAGCTCGTTAAAATCTTCCAGGAAGCTGATCAACTGATCGAGATGCTCTTTGGTAAACGCATCGTCTCCCATCACGTTTTTAACGGACTCAACGATCCGTCCCTTTGGACACATAAACACCAATGCATAGACAGCCTTTTTTAAGTGCGTCTTGGAGACTGGAATATTCCTGGCATTCCAGATACTTTCGCCTCTCTCAATGATAACGCTGATCTTTGCGATAAGTTTATGTGCGTGAAGTTCTTTAGCTGCGAGCAATAACTGACAACAATCTAGATCATAATCGACAAGGACATGGTCTGCTTGATTAGGTTTTAAGATCGCTCGTCTAACCTCTTTTGGTAATGCTTGTAGGCCACCTTTGGTGTGTCGTCTGCCTGACAGCTGGAGATGAATCTTGTCGTGGTGCTGTGGCGTGCTGGTTAGTGCAATCGTTGATAACCCGTGCCGAATGCTGACCATGCGTGAGAAATGCAACACTCCACTTTCGTCTCGGATAAGGCCGGTTATGTCGAGTAGATCATTCACTTTCTCCACATCAATAACAAAAGTAGATGCTTGCAACTTGTGAAACATCGCCTGGAGATTCGGATGTAGTCTGGAGATGTTGTGACCCCATCTTTCGCCTTGTGTAGTGCGTTTTGAGGCCACATTGCTAAACATTTGGCTCAATAGCTTACCTTGTTTCATCTCCCGTTTGAGAACATTCTTAAACCACTGGTAGAACTTTGGTGTTAATCGAAAAGACCGTGCTTGATTGGGTTTATCTGCCTTGTTGAATGAGTAGTGCAAACTGGATGCCTGGAAAACATGTTTCTCTATCAGCCTTTCAAGAAGTGGTGTGAAACTAGCAACAAACTCATTACCCGACTTGCCATACTGCTTCGTATCATTACCCGTCATAAACGCATAGATTAAAGGAGCACTGGTGAAAATATCTGGAAGCCGTTGCTCGGCTTTAAACTCTTGCAGTAGCGTCATGTAAGTGAGTGCCACTTCAAATAGCTCTGGCTCTCGTCCTAAACGAGTACGCAGTAACAACCGTAGTATCTCATACTCCACTAACTCGCTATACTTTTGTGCAACATGTAGACTTGCACGATCTTTGAGGGATCGACCCATACAACCAATTCGTGTACAGCTGTGATCTCCCCTTTGAAGCTCTCGCTAAACCAAAACATTCCACGTCTCCTATCAACCAAAACAATAATACTTAGATAATAACTATGAGATACTCAAGAATGCAAGTCACGCCCAAATGATGTTTGACATGCGATGGTTCAGAGCTGTACTATAACTACAGATCTTACAACCAAGACGCAAAGATGGCTCCACTAGAGGAGCCCTTTTTGTATGGTCTAAATGTTGATGTTGGGGAAAACTCGATCAAACGAAAACATCTTAACAATAACATGAACACACAATCACTTGAGAATAAATAACAGAAGGTTGGTTGGTAGGTTGTGATGTTCGGGTGGTTTGTTATGTTGTTGTTGAGGTTGTTTGTTTTATAACTTTTTGCGGTTGTTTTTTAGTGAACAATCGATTGTTGAGATGATATGGAAAAGGCACCGGGGTAGTTGGTAGAAGAGTTTGTCTCTGAAAAGAAAGTCTTGCGACTCGCTCTCTTTGACGCACCCGTCTATGATCCAACACCTTGTCGGTGCCTATTTCCTGTACTGTTTGTAGAAGAATACTAGAACGGCCACCACCACGGCTTATTGCCTTTCGGCTTGGGCTGGCTGGCGACGTAGACGGCCTCGATGGTGCGTGCGGTTTGCGTGATAAACGCATCTCCGTAGCCTCTGTCAAGACTGCCATGTGCGAACGGGTCGCTGGACATTCGCTCGTTGTTAAGAGCTTCGTGTGCGTAGACCCGATGGCCTAGCTTGTATAGCTCTCTTGCAACTCGCTCTCGGAACTCAGCACCGCTTTCGTTTACATACTGGGCATCCAGATGGAACATACTCGCATATTCGCTGGCGAGGTTTCGATCGGTGATCATTAGCTTGTCCTTTCTGTTTTTTGCTGGCCAATTCTACTAGCAACATTAGTCACAAGCAGGATTAGCCAGCCAACACAAAAAGGTCTTCTACATAGTTAAAGTACAGGATTATCTTACGCTCAATCAAATGGTTATAAACTCACATTTGAGCTCAAAGCATTAGTTGAGATGGGAGGAGTATAGCACATCTTTAGCAAAATTACTATAGGCTGTACAGATTGAGCACAATGATTACTCTTTATTAGTTTGTTGGTTTATGGAGCTATTGTGACTTCTGAGCTTCTAAACATTGGTTTTGTTCGGCACTCATAACGCTAGTACAACCGTTCATACACGCTGAATCTCCACTACAATCCTTGTCGCACTCTTGAGCTTTACGATAGGCGTTGTTGAGACAAATATCCGTGATAAGCTTCTTTGCTTGAGCGGTATCATCTTGTAGTTTTTGTTGTTCGACTGCTTGTTTTTCTTTAAAAGCTTGTTGGTCTTTCGCTATATTTCGTTGATCCATGACACATTGTGCTTGAGAGGTGTAGTACACCCACTGACTTCCTATCTGACAGCATCCACTTGTATCACAAACACTGCGACGTATATTTTTAGTACCACCTCCACATTCTGGACCTACTTCACAGGAGATAATTGGATCATCAGACTCTATATTTGATTCTTTTTGTATGACTCTTGTCGGGTTCTTTTGTGATACTGGTGTTTGAGTTGGAACTGGTGAAGCAATAATCGATTGCTGTATTGGCAGAGGGGTAGAAACGTGGCTTGCAATGATCGCATCCTTCGCTACGATTGTGAGCATGATCAATCCAGTACATCCAATCAATACGATAGGCCAAAAGATTCGATCAACTACTGATGTATGTTTCTTATCACTCATATACTTTTACGAAGCTTTGCAACGATCCATGCAACACAAAAGAAAATCGCCGTGATTCCAGCCCAACTTACGAGATCTCTCATGTCTTTGTTACCACTTGAATAAAGCATGGAAATAACTCCAGTAACCACAATAGATGTAAACACAGGTATGGGGTCTTCTTTCTTATATTTGTCTGGATACATTTCCGCTAGATCATTTTGAGAAAACATGCTATCACACCTTCTTTGCTCAAATGATAACTCACACTAAGAGCTAAAAACAAGAGTCTTTTTAGCTCATATTGCTAAGTATCACTAAGTGGTTTTGTGCGTTCACTCTTTCGATAATCAGGTCATGAGAAAAAACGCCAAGCTCCCCAAACAGCTGGGAAAGCGTATTCAAAAGCTTCGACAAAATGCAGACATGACACAAGAACAACTAGCTGAAAAAGTGAACATATCTCGTGCTTACATGGGTTACATTGAACAAGGACGCAACGAAGCATCGTTGACTGTGTTGGAAAAGATTGCTAAGCAGCTACACATCCCTTTATCTGAACTCTTCGACTAAATCAGTTACAGAATGAACCACATTATGTAACTTTATCCTATACTATAGCCATTTTCCCTATTGTCGTAAATCGAGATATCTAGTATATTGCTGCTAGATAACTCGACGCATTCGCCGTCAAAATAACATATAAAACATTTAACTTGTACTAATTCTTCCTAAGAAGTAGGCACTACCTCGCTACTCATAACGTTTAAGTTTTGAATAGGCCCGGAGGGGGAAACCTTAATATACCTTATCTTCTTAGCTGTAAGAGGTGTACTTCTCATTAACAACTATTACGCTCTCGAAGCGTGTAGGAGAAGTATGCCTCTTTTTTGTTGTTCCAGTCTCATATCTTGCCATTGTCATGATCCCCCATCAGTCATTGTGTTACTTATTTTTAATGACTATGAAAGGATTGTATGAAAAAAAGTACATGCGTTATTTACCTTAGAACTTCAAACGAGGAAGATTCCTCATATGACTCTCAACAAAAGACATGCGAGACATACGCTCATGAGCATAAAATGTCCATAATGGCTGTGTTTAAAGATGTTACGTCGAGTTTAACGATAAAACAAAGCCTGGTGTTCAATGAGATGCTTCAGTTCGTCGAAGATCACAAGATTGACTATGTTGTGGTTGCACATGCCGATAGACTAGCTCATAAGTTAATTGATGCAATATTTATCGATGAACTAGTTGCATCAAAGGGAGCCTCCATCGAAGCTGTAAAACACTTCAAACGATCCGCAAAAGAAAGGTATATCGTACATTCGTTGCTCGCCGATTATTATGCGACCCAGTTTCACGATAACAACGAGGTAAGCATTTAGTGTGCTTCTAAGTATGGGTCAGACTGGCTACCTCTCTGACCCTCCTAATCGTACTGTAGCTTTTATTGAAAAAGATGGCCTCTGGCGATGTAAATAGTTAACCATGCAGCATCATAAGTCCAAGCGTAACTCGTAACAATATTAAGCGTGTACTCCATTTTCCGATGATTCGGAGCTTATCAATCAATAAGACCAAGGAGTACGCTAGTATGTTTACCAACGACGAAATGAATCACTTCCGTGAGTTGTATTTGTTACATCACGGCACATTATTGTCAGAAGAAGAAGCGTTAGCTATTGCTACACGCCTCATAGAATGTTTTAAGGCCATTGCGAAACCATTCATACGGCCATACAATACGGAGGAAAACTAATATGATAGGCGAAATCGAACTACCAGTAGAATATGTAAGAAAATCAAGCGATTCCGAAGACAAGCAGATCGCAAGCATAACATCGCAACAAAGGGTTCTAAAAGAGAGCATATCAAACTACAATAGACTTGCCTTTGTGGGAAGGTTTGAAGAAAGCAAAACGGCAAAAGCACCTGGAAGAAAAAAGTTTAATGAAATGGTAGACCTGTTAGAGTCTGGAAAAGCTAAAAGCATCCTTACGTGGCACCTAAACCGACTCGCACGTAACCCAGTTGATGGTGGAAAAATTATCTGGTTAGTCCAACACTACGGCATAAAGATCCACACCCCCGGAAAGACATACACAAAAGAAGATACTCTAATGATGTATGTCGAATTTGCAATGGCTAACCAATTCATAAACGACTTGCAAAAGACGACCAAAAGAGGACTGGATGATAAGGTGATATTAAAACAAGCCCCGCAACTTGCTCCCGTGGGATACTTAAATGACACTCTGAAACGACAAGGCGAGCGTGATATTGTCACCGATGAAAAGCGATTCAAAACAGTAAGAAGAATGTGGGATATGCTATTGTCTGGTAACTATAACCCGGCACAAATACTAGAGATTGCCACTAAAGAGTGGGGGTTCATTTGTAAAGACGGACATCCATTATCCCGATCACGGATATACGAGATGTTTCGTAACCCATTTTACATGGGAAAGTTCAAGCGTAAGAATGAGATATACGAAGGTTCTCATCCGCCAATGGTTACACCACATGAGTTCTCTTTAGCTCAAAAGATTCTTGACAGCCACGGCAGACCACGACAACGAACTCGTGAGATAATATACAACCCCTTGATCAGATGTGTATGTGGGTCTAGTGTAACTACGGAAGAACGCTACAGAAAGATATGCTCATCATGTCATAAAAAATACAATGCAGAGGTTCATGCAAAATGCCCTAAGTGTAGTACTAAGGCACCTGAAAAAACCTCATTCTTTGCATATTGCCATTGTGATAGAGGGAGGGATAAAACATGCAAACAGCCACACATCACGATTAAGGATCTTGAGACGCAAGTAGACGAGTTATTAGCCAGCATTGAAATCCACAATGATTTTGTTAGATGGGCAATGGATCACTTACGCAGGGTGAATGCAGAAGAAGGGGGCTTTGTACAATCAAAGCTCTCTGCTCTCAACGAACGAATTGCAGCAATCACACGACTTGAGACATTGTTATTTGAAAAATGGGCGGGTGAGGCAAACTCTGATGGGAGCCTCCTTTCGGACGAACAATATAAGACCCGTAAAAATGACTATGCAGAGGAGAAGAAAAACTTACAAGAGCAGCTTAACTCCACACATTACAGTCATGATAGTTGGTTAGAAACAGCAGAGAAAACGTTTGTATTTGCTCGCAATGCTCGCTATTGGTTTGCACAAGGTGACAAAATACAGAAGAGGGCCATCATCCAAGCACTTGGTTCGAACCTGATACTGAAAGATCGAAAACTGCATTTAGATCTGCAAAAACCCTTACAATACATCCAAGAAGCAAAGATTATGATCGAATCGTCAAATGAGAACTCCGAACCCGCAGATAGTATGTTAATAAAGGGAGAAACGTCTACTTTAGACTTTGAAAATCTCGTTGGGGGTGATCGACGGGATTCGAACCCGCAACCAACAGCTCCACAAGCTGTTGCTCTACCATTGAGCTACGACCACCATATTTATCCTCAAAATTATAACATAAGAGCCTATATTTGCCTATATTTAGGCGGAAATATCGTCACTAAAGCCATCCCTGCAACCAATCCACCAACGTGCGCCCAGAAAGCCACTCCACCAATATCTCCTGTTACGGCACTATCTGTAATAGTCGCAAATCCACTAAAAAGCTGAGATACAAACCAAAAACCTATCATCAAAGATG
>CAZGHS010000011.1:0-49261 GCA_964525495.1 uncultured Gammaproteobacteria bacterium | reverse complement strand
TACTCGCTCGGCGGAAGTTCTCGCGGGCGAATAATGAATATACTTCGATATCTTTTTATAACACTTTGCAAAGAGACTATAAGAATGCTACCTTGGAATTATGGAAAAAATTGCGAATAACTTTACGTGGAAGATCGGTGGAGAGGCCGGCTTTGGTGTTAACTCGTCTGGTGTGTTATTTGCAAAGTATTGTATGCGTAATGGATTATACGCATTTGAGTATTCGGAATATCCTTCTTTGATTCGAGGAGGACATCAAACTTCACAAATAACTGTCGATACTGTTTTAGTTACTTCTGAGCATTATCATATCGATCTTTTGCTGGCGTTGAATAAAGCATCAGTTGATCTGCATAAAGAGGAACTATCAGATACTAGTGCAATTATTTATGACAGTGGACAGTTTACTTTGTCGTCGCCTGCTGAAATATTAGGTAAAAAAAGCACTAGTGTCTCGCTGCTTGGTGTTCCATTGACACAAATTGCAGTAGATATTGGTGGGCTGAATATTTTTCGTAATGTGGTGGGTTTGGGTGCTAGTATCGCATTGCTTGATGGTGATTTGAATTCTTTTTTTGATTTGCTGGCGCAAGAGTTTGGACGCAAAAATGAACAAGTAGTGGAACTTAATAAAAGGGCAGCTCAGGCGGGATTTGATTATATTAATGAACATTTTGAAGGACTTGTTTCGACATATAGCCATCGAATCGAAAAACAGGATAGAGCAGAAAAAGCGATGGTTGTTTCTGGAAACGAAGCGCTTGGTATAGGAGCTATCCAAGGTGGCGTAAGTTTTTATGCGGGATATCCGATGACTCCATCGTCGACGTTACTTGGATACATGGCTGCAAAGCAGTACGACTATAATTTTGTGGTGAAGCATGCTGAAGATGAGATCGCTGTAGTTAACATGACAATTGGTGCATCGTTTGCGGGAGCGCGTGCAATGTGCGCGACGAGCGGTGGCGGTTTTGCGTTGATGGAAGAAGGTATTGGTTTGGCTGCTATTACTGAGACGCCTTTAGTAGTGGTAAATGTGCAGCGGCCAGGACCTGCTACGGGTCTTCCTACTTGGACAGATCAAGGAGATTTACGATTTGTAATACATGCGTCACAAGGGGAGTTTTTGCGTGTTATTATCGCGCCGGGTGACATGGAAGAATGCTATCTCGGTATTCAGCACGCATTGAATTGGGCAGAGAAATATCAAATACCGGTGATCGTGTTATCAGATAAATGGTTGGCTGAATCACATATGATAACTGCTGCATTTAAACCTGATGCTATTCCTGTTGATCGTGGAAAGCTTATTTTGAAAACAGAGGAATTCAGTTCGTTCAATAAATATTCGATTGAAACTTCTAATTATGGACGCTATACACCGACTCATGATGGGGTGAGTGCTCGTACCGTGCCTGGTGTTGCAGGAGGAGTTTTTCTAGCAAATAGTGATGAACATGATGAGTATGGATATACCAGTGAAGAATCTGACAATCGTATAGAACAAGTTGATAAACGTATGATGAAGCTTCACGATGTGTGGAAGGAAATGCCTGAGCCGATAATATATGGGAATCCTTATTCGAGTGTTTTACTTATTTGTTGGGGATCTGTAAAAGGTCCATTGCTTGAAGCACTTAAACTTGTAGATAAAGAATTTGATTCGTCGGTTGCTGTGATGCATGTTGTGTATATGTGGCCGTTTCCTAAAGATGTTGTTAAGTCAGCAATCGAGCGCTACCGCCGTGTGATTATTGTTGAGAATAATTCTCAAGCGCAGCTGGGTGGACTTATTGCTCAAATGACCGGTCATATTTTGCATGAGCGATGGTTGAAATATGATGGACGACCGTTTTGGCCGGAAGAATTGAAAGATAAAATTATCAGTGTGTTAGAAATGCGATCATAATATGGATATACATAAAGCGCAAAAGTTAAATACCAAGCATAAACCAACCTGGTGCCCTGGATGTGGAGATTATAGTATTTGGCATGCACTTAAAATGACTATAACCGAAATGGGATGGCAGCCACATCAATTCTGCGTTGTATACGATATTGGATGCAGTGGAAATATGTGTTCACATATTAATGCGTATGGGTTTCATGGATTGCATGGTCGTTCGTTACCTGTAGCTGCGGGTATTAAAATGTCGAATCATGAATTGCCTTTAATTATTGTAGGTGGTGATGGTGGTTTGTATGGTGAAGGCATGGGACATTTTGTTCATTTCATGCGCGCGAATCATGATGTGACCATGATGGTTCATGATAATCAATTATATGGATTAACTACGGGGCAAACTTCTCCTACTACAGAAAAAGGGATTAAGACAAAAACAAACCCACATGGTGGTATCGAAATTCCGATCAATCCTTTAACTTTAGCGATCACTGCAGGTGCAACATTTGTTGCACGAGGATTTGCAGGGGATACGGACCAAACAGCTGCGTTATTACAAAAAGCTGTCGAGCATAAGGGTTTTTCTTTTATAGATATTTTTCAACCGTGCGTGACTTTTAATCAACATAATACATACGAGTGGTTTAAAGAGCGAATTTATTATCTTGATCAAACAGATTATGTGCCGGATGATTTGCAAAAAGCTTATGGTAAAGCGATGGAATTTGAAAAGCTTCCGATAGGTGTTTTGTATGAGAATACTTCTAATAAAACGTATGAGGAAGAATTGCCACAATTAGAAAAAGGCGCATTGATTCACTCAAATGTATCTGGTCGAGATACGACTCCACTGTGTGAAGAGTTTATGTAAAAGTAATCTTCAAATCTTTTTGATATGTTTTATGACGACACGCAAGCGCTTCGCGTAGTTGCTCTCTTCGCCACTATTGTATGGCTCAGAAGGTCGTCTTTAAAACATATCTGCAACGATTTGGAGATGAATTCTATTTTATGTAAAAAAAGCGCCTCACAAATGTAAGGCGCTGAGATAAATGTGTCTTTAAGAAAATTACAAACTTGAAGAGACGATTTCTAATTGCTTGGCATGAATTTTAGCAAGCCGCGCTTGGCGCGCAGTTTCTTTACGTGCGCGTTCTTTACTTTTTTCGTTGAGCATATCGTCAACTTTTTGCTGACAATCGTCATCGGGACACGCAGTCTTTAACTTTTTAATTGGTCCGCTTGGGCTTTCTTCGAACCATTCACTTATTGTTATGCGGTTTTTACCACATATGATACAGACGTTATACACATCCATATAGGCAGCTCCTTTTTATTGAGAAATTATACTGTATATTCAAAAAATTGATGAATGATAGGAGTAAATAAAAATTTATGTTTAAAAAAATGCTGGGCATAGCAAAACTATCTATACTATACACTAAATATATCAGAATTCAATATATAGTAATACTATCATGCTAGTCTCGTTTCACAGACATAATGAATGCCGACACGATTCTCGCATTTCATGCGAGTAGAATCTCTGCTTTGCCTATTGTATGGCAAAGAAGGTCGTCATTACATCATGTCTGTTTTACTTTGCATGGGTATTATCTTCATTGACTATTTGACGTTATCGTGTAGAATATATAGAGAAGAAAGTTAATGGAGCGGGTCGAGGGACGCGCTTTTTTTATGTAAAGGAGACCGACAAAATGGACATACAAGGACGAACAGAATTCGCATCAGCATTGAGACAGGTATGCGCAGAGCGCGGAATCGATGCAGAAGCTGTTTTGGATACAATTAAGGCAGCGATTTTAGCTGCATACCGTAAGGAAGCTAATCTCGACTTAGTCGATGATTTGACTGTTGAAGTTGATGCGGAAACAGGCGAGCTTGGTATTTTCCGAGATGGAAAGAATATTACTCCGGCTGGTTTTGGCCGTATTGCTTCCCAGACTGCTAAGCAGGTTATTTTGCAGCGAATTCGTGAAGCAGAGAAGGCAGCAGTTATTAAAGAGTACGAGACCCGAGTCGGGACTATTCAGAACGGTATGATACAACGTTTTGAGGGTGGAAATATCGTAGTTGATATGGGACGAGCGGAAGGGTTGCTTCCACGCGAAGAGCAGTCACCTCGAGAACGTTATAGATTGAACCAACGTTTGACTTTCTATATTTCTGAGATTCGTCAGGCAGAGCGAGGAGCAGCGATTATTGTTTCTAGATCTCATCCTGATTTGGTTAAAGAGATTTTTAAGCGTGAAGTGCCAGAAATTGCTTCAGGAGCAGTTGAAATCAAAGGTATTGCTCGTGAGGTTGGCGGTCGTACGAAGATTGCTGTGTCGAGTAAACAGAGTGGGGTTGATCCTGTCGGATCATGCGTAGGTCAGAAGGGCGTACGTGTTCAGGCTGTTATTTCGGAGATAGGTGAAGAGCGTATCGATGTTATTCAGTTTAGTGATGATTCAGCAAAGTTTATTGCTGCGTCGCTTGCACCAGCTAAGGGTGTACTGGTTGATATTAATAAGGAGTTGCATGAAGCTGTGGTCACATGCCCTGTAGATCAATTGTCGTTGGCTATTGGTCGAGAAGGTCAGAATGTACGTTTGGCAGTCAAGCTTACTGGTTGGAAGATTGATATTAAGGGTCCAAAGGGTACAGAAATTGATATGGAGGCGATTGCCGCAGGTAAACTTCCGCCTGAGTTACAGCCAGTAACTGAAGAGAAGGTCGAAGAAAAAACAGAGACTGAACCAGCAGAGGTACCACAAGCGTAGTATAATTGTTTAACGGTATGGTAAAGCGAGAACCGATTAGGAGCTGTGTTGGATGTAATAAGCGGTGTATCCAGCGTGAAATGGTTCGATTCGTTCGAAATGCGAGTGGTTCGGTGACTGAAACCAATGAATTAGGACGAGGAGCGTATTTGTGTTCAGATACAAAAGAACGCTGTTTAACTCACGCTACCCAGAAGCGAATATTTGATAGAGCACTTCCGCGTAATGATTTTAGTTAGTAGAGAGGATTAGTAAATGGCTGATTTAATGACACGACCACCGATTGTTGCAGTAATGGGACATGTGGACCATGGTAAGACTACATTGTTGGATTATATCCGTAAGGCGAATGTAGCTGGCCGAGAGCACGGTGGTATTACGCAGCACTTGGGCGCGTATCAAGTAAAAACCGACGCGGGGAATCTGATTACATTTCTAGATACTCCAGGACATGCTGCGTTTGAAGGTATACGTAAGCGTGGTGGTGAAGTTGCTGATATCGTGATTTTGGTTGTAGCAGCAAATGATGGCGTTATGCCACAAACAATTGAAGCTATTCGTCATATTAAGAATAGCGGCTGTACGATGATTGTTGCTATTAACAAAGTGGACTTGGCTGACGCTAATATTGACCATGTTAAACAGCAGCTTGCTGAAGCAGAAGTTTTACTTGAAAGCTATGGTGGAGATGTTGTTTCTGTTGAAATAAGCGCAAAATCTGGTCAAGGCATTCCACAACTTTTGGAGATGATTGGTTTGGTATCTGAGATGCAGGAATTAACTGCTGATCCTGCTGCACCAGTGGTGGCATTCTGTTTAGAATCACGATTGGATAAGGCTGGACCTTTGGCGAGTATACTGGTGAAGCGAGGTACACTCAAACAAGGAATGAATATTTCGGTTGACGGCGCTGTTGGCAAAATCCGCGCGATGAAAAATGATAAAGGCGAAACGGTTAAAGAAGCGCTTCCATCTCAAGCGGTTGAAGTTATCGGAATGGCTGTCTTGCCAGAAGCAGGAACAGTTTTCCTCGAAGAGAATGGCGTTTTGATGAGTAGTGATAGCGTCGGAATGCTTTCCGTCCGCCATGTTGCGATAGAAAAGACTGATGCATCAAGCATGTTTAATATTGTAAAAGCTGAGAATCAGTATCCAATTATATTGAAGGCTGATGTCGCAGGGTCACTGGAAGCTATACTTGCGCATCTTCCACAGCGAGAAAAAGTGCTTATTTTGGACAAGGGAATCGGGGATGTTGGTGAAGCCGATATTTTGAAGGCTCGTTCAAGTAATGCAATGATTTATGCATTTAACTCAGGTTTGAGTGGTGCTACTCGTAAGCTTGCTCGTGAAGAAAAGGTTGACGTTAAAGAGTATAAAATTATCTACAAATTGTTTGAAGATTTTGAACAGGATATTACTACTTACTTCACAAAAGCTCCTACCGAGACTATATCTGGAAGAGGTACTGTGCTCAAGCTGTTTGCAGCTACAACCGGTGGTGTAATTGCTGGTCTTAAAGTGACAGAAGGTGTGCTTCAAGTAGGTTCAGCAGTTCGTGTAATGCGAAATGGCGAAGAGGTAGCTAGAAGTAAGGTTGCTTCAGCTAAGAAGCTAAAAGAGGATGTGCAGCGTATTTCGGCAGGCCAAGAGGGCGGTATTACGTTTGATTCCACGCTCGATATTAAAGAAGGCGATATCATCGAATACTTTAAGCCTATAATAAAATAAGCGTCGAATTTGCTTTTATAAAGCGAAAAGTGGTATAATAGTATTTATTATAGTCACTACTTTGAGCTTATGGATCCACAGCAGCAGCAATTAAAACAGCTTCAAGATCTTTTCACAAACGCTCAGGATATTCTCATAATAACTCGAGAAAACCCTTCTATTGACGGGTTATCAGCTGCTTTAGCTCTCTATTCCATATTATCAGGACAACGAACGCTACAGGGTAAGAACAAAAATGTGGTTGTGACGGTGTCAGGACGACAAGGATCACAGTACACATTGCTGCCGGGTGCAGACAAAATAGCTTCAGAATTAGGTTTGCGCGATCTTGTTATTGGTATTAATGGCTATGTTGATAAGTCTATTGAGAACGTAAATTGGTACGTAGATAACGGTAAACTGAATGTTGTTTTTAAGGCTAATCCTGCTGTTCCTATGCAGTTTGACCTTAAAAATTTAGATCCGTTCTATGCTGGTGCTAACTTTGATGTGGTGATTGTGCTTGATACGGCTGCTCCGACTGATTTAGGTAATGCCTATCGTCAGGATCCGGGAATGTATGCAGAACTTCCCGTAGTAAATATCTCTACAAATCCTCAAAATACTCGTTTTGGTAAGATTAATATTGTTGACCCTAATGTGCCTGCTGTGAGCGAATTAGCTTATCAATTAGTTCAAATCCTGAGATATCCCCTTAATTCTGATGCTGCCACACTTCTTGCTGTTGGTATACAGGATGCAACTAACAATTTGCAGACTAAGGGAGCTCAAACTGACGCTTTTATGCAGCAGTTGCAGTCTCATGGTGCTCGACCTTTGGATTTAGAGTCTGTTCGTAAACAGGGGGAAAATGCGGTGGCTCCGATTGTTCAAGCCCCGGCTGCCCTGACTCCTCAACAATATCCAACTGGAGCTCCGCAAATGAATAACCCATATCCACAGTATCCGCAGTCTCCTTATGGTATGCCGCAATATCCGCAGTATCCTCCACAGGGATATCCACAACAACCTGGATACTATCCGCCATACATGCCTCAAGGCTATCCTCAACAGCCTATGATGCCGCCACAGTATGCTCAATATCCTCAGCAGCCTCCAATGTATGCTCCAGAGTATGCACCGCAATCTGAGCCGCAACAAGTAGAGGAGCCACAGCAAATAGAGGATTCATCTGGATATGGGGCATATTCCCCTCAGGAAGTGCCTTCAATCCAACACGATGCACTTCAACACGAGGCATATATTCCTACTTCAGACATTCCAGGATATAGCCACGTCGAACCATCCTTATATATTCCAACCATTGATCAAGATCAGTCTTATTCGGGGGATTTTGCACAACCTGATGCAAATGACACCCTTGAGGAACGAAAAGAACAGGCTAGAACTCCTGATACTAAAGCTCCAGACTGGAAGAACGCCCCAAAGTTTTTCGAAGGCAGTAAAGAGCGCTAAAGGCTTCCGACTTGAAAAATCTATTCAGTAAGGTTATAATTGCCCAGTATTATATTAGATAAGGGCGTATTCGGCTGGTTATAAGTTTTTGTCAGACTTACCAACTGGTGTTTACGATATACATATGGCATTAGCTACATCGGCTAAAAAGACAATTATTTCAGGTCACCAGATTCATCAGGGTGATACAGGTTCTCCAGAAGTACAGGTTGCGATTCTTTCTGAGCGAATTGGTCGTCTTACAGAGCATTTAAAGCTCCACAAGGGTGACAATCACTCACGACGTGGTCTTTTGCAGATGGTTAATAAGCGACGACGCTTGTTAATGTATCTCATGAAGAAGGACGCTGATCGTTACAAGATCGTAATTGCTAAAGTTGGCCTTACTAAGTAATTTTCTTAGCTTTTATCTAACTCGATTAATATGTCTTAAAGTCAACCTTCTTTGCCATACAATCGGCAAAGCAGAGCTTCTACGCGCATGTATTGCGCGAAGCGTGTTGACGTAAGATATATTATGAGAGTTTAGCGCAAGATAAAATTTCCCTAATATAGTATAATGTCTTTATTAATAATGTGATTCTCTTACACGTATCCGCAGTTTTGGATCCTGAAACAAAGGTGTTACACAGTGCTTTTGTTTGAGGAATCTAAAATAGCGTTGGGTATGGGAAGAGGTCAAGAATAGGAGTTTTGCCAATGGCAAATATAACAACACAACGCATACAGCTCGGTGATAAAGAGTTGATATTGGAGCATGGTCGATTTGCTCCACAAGCAAGCGGTGCAGTTATTGCACGCATGGGTGACACCATGGTTTTAGCTACAGTAGTCGCTAGTAAAAATAAGTCGACATTAGATTATTTCCCGCTGTCTGTTGAATTCTTGGTAAGACTTTATGCAGGTGGACGAATTTCTTCATCAAGATTTATTAAACGTGAAGGACGACCTTCAGATGCATCAATTCTTGCTGCTCGATTGATCGATCGATCTATCCGACCACTTTTTCCTAAGGGCTTTAAGAATGAAGTTCAGCTCGTAGTTACGGTTCTTTCTGTAGATTTGGAACATGAAGCAGATATCTTGGGAGTAGTTGCAGCAAGCGCTGCATTGGCTATCTCTGATATTCCTTGGAACGGTCCTATCGGAGGAGTTCGTTTGGGTTGGAATGAAAATTCATATCTCTTGAATCCAGTTGAAGAGACTATGAAAGTATCTCAGATGGATTTGATCGTATCTGGAACAGCTAATGAAGTAGTGATGGTAGAAGCTGGTTTGAAAGAAATGTCTGAAGAAGTGGTACTTGGTGGTTTAGAGGAAGCTCAGAAATCAAACAAGATTATTGCTGAGGCAATTGCAGAGTTGGCTTCCAAAGTTGGTAAAACAAAATTTGAATTTGTAGCATCACATGCATCAGATGAACAGCAAGCTCTTGTTAAAGATATCGCTAAGCCATTGATTCAACATTTGGTTGATTTAGCTGCTCAGAAAAAGATGAACAAAGAAGACGCATTGGGTGAATTGATTTCACAAGTTAATGCTGGTCTTGATGAGAAGCGTGCAGTTTTGACAGAAGATGCAGTTGCTACTTCACCGTTAACTGGGTTGTCAAAAGGATTGGTTGCAGAAATAGTTGAAGATCTTTTCAAAAAACAGATTCGCGCTAACACTATTGATACCGGTAAGCGTGCTGATGGTCGTGGATATGATGAAGTACGGGATCTCGAAATTGAAGTTGGCGTTTTGCCTCGTACTCACGGATCAGCAATGTTCCGACGTGGTATGACTCAAACACTTACTGTTGTAACACTTGGTTCTCCTTCACTTGAGCAGTTGATCGAGGGTCCTACAGGAGAAGAGAAGAAGCGTTATATGCACCACTATAACTTTCCACCGTACTCAGTTGGTGAAGCAAAACGTATGGGTTCTCCAGGACGTCGAGAAATCGGACATGGAGCATTGGCAGAGCGTGCATTAGTTCCTGTAATTCCTGCACAAGAAGAATTTCCGTATGCAATTCGTGTTGTAAATGAAATCATGTCTTCAAACGGATCTTCCTCAATGGCTTCTGTTTGTGGATCTTCACTTGCGCTGATGGATGCTGGTGTTCCTATTAAGGGCGCTGTAGCAGGTGTTGCGATGGGATTGATGACTAATGATGACCGATCTAAGTATGCGGTATTGACTGATATACAAGGATTGGAAGACGCAACTGGGGATATGGATTTCAAAGTTGCAGGTACTGCAAAAGGTATTACTGCATTGCAGATGGACATCAAGCTTGCTGGTCTCAAGATGGAGTGGTTAAAAGTAGCACTTGCTCAGGCACGTGATGCTCGACTTCATATTATGAAAGCGATGCTTGATGCAATTGGTGAAGCGCGTCCGACTTTGTCAAAGTATGCTCCTCGAGTTGTGATGATGAAGATCGAACCAGAGACTATCGGTATGGTTATTGGTTCCGGTGGAAAGACAATTAACCAAATTATTAACCAGTGTGGTGTTGCGATTGATATCGAAGATGATGGTACTGTCTTGATCAGTGGTAAAGAAGATGAAGGTATGCAGAAAGCACAAGATTGGATTACGTCTTTGACTAAAGAAGTTAAAGTAGGCGAAGTGTATGAGGGTACCGTTAAACGGGTACTTCCATTTGGTGCATTTGTAGAAATACTTCCAGGTAAAGAAGGCTTAGTACATATCTCTAAACTTGCTCCACAGCGTGTTGAACGTGTTGAGGATGTAGTGCAAATCGGCGACTCTGTAATGGTTAAAGTTGATGAAATAGATTCTGAGCATCGTCTTAACTTAACTATGGATGTTGAGGGAACGTGGGAAAAGCGAGACGATGGTGATCGTGGTAATGGCAACGGTGGTACCGGTGGTGGACGACGTTTTGATCGAGATCGCGGTGGACGTGGTGGAGATCGAGGGGGACGTAGATACTAAGTAATTGCTAAGTCAATGCGTTGCGCCCTATACTAAGATACATATGCCAGATACAGATGTTTTACAAAGTCAGATAGAAGAACTTCGTACTAAAGTTACTTCACAGTACATGCCAGAGGGACTGCGAGAGAAGTGTCTTGGAATGGTCGAACGTATCGCTCGTATGGCGCAATTTGGTACGTACAGTATCGAATATGAGAATACATCTCGATATATCGATACTGTATTGACTATGCCATGGAATAATTACTCTGATGATATCTTGGATCCGACCAAGGCTCGTGAGGCATTGAATGCACATCAATATGGTCTTGATCCTGTTAAGACTCGTATTTTGGAATACCTTGCGGTGTTGCAATTGCATAAGCAGATTGAAGTACAATCGGGCCAGCGAGATGCAGACTTTCGTGCACCAGTATTGATGCTCGTAGGTCTGGCTGGTACAGGTAAAACGTCGTTTGCCTATGCTGTTGCGGATGCAATCGGGAGAAAAATTGCTCGTATTCCTTTCGGAGGTATGGGTGATGCGTTGACCCTTCGTGGTCAGTCACGCGCTTTTGCTGATGCTGAACCAGGTGCAGTGATTAAAGCCTTACAACAAGCAGGGACACGTAATCCGGTTTTGTTGTTTGACGAAATTGACCGTGTTGCGGATGAGGCTCGTGCGAGTGTGATGGGTGTTTTGCTTGAGCTTTTGGATCCTCAGCAGAACGTGTCGTTTCGAGATCACTATCTGGATTACCCGATAGATCTGTCGGAATGTTTGTTTATTGCAACAGGTAATAACACAACGAATATTTCGACAGCTGTATTGGATCGTCTTGAAATTATTCAGATGCCGTCGTATACAGACGAAGAAAAGATTATTATTGCATCGCGTTATGTCTTTCCTCGGGCTTTGAAAGAGAGTGGATTACCCGAGAACGCAATTGTTATCGACCCTGTGGTATGGCCACAATTAGTGCGCCCGCTGGGATTCGATTCTGGTATCCGTACGCTTGAGCGTACGATACGAGGCCTCTGCCGCAAGGTTGCGCGCATGATGGTAGAAGGAGAGACGACTCAGGTTCGTGTAACACCTGAAAATGTAAAGGAGTACTTACCTACATGGTAACCTCCAATGGTTTTAATTTAAGGAAAATTTTATGGATACAAATGGTAATAACAACAATTCAAATAACTCTTCGGAGAAGAAAACTGATTTCACAGCATTGGTAGGTGGCGAGAATCGCCAACCTCGTGCTAAATATCAGGATAATGTACAGGTCGCCTTAGGCGAGCTGCGTGATCAAGTATCACGAAAAGATACTCGTGGTTTTGTACGGAAGCCCGCTGCACCAGCAGCAGCTGCTCCTCGTCGACCTGATAGCCGTGGACCGGCTCCGCGTGCTGAACAGGGCGGTCAAGGTGGCGGATATAGACAAGATTCGCGAGGACCTCGACAAGGTGGAGGAGACCGCCGTTCTATGGGTGGTCCAAGTCGCGATCGTGGAGGTAGCCGAGGTGGTGGACGTTCTCGTTTTCAGCAGCGTGATTTAATAGTGCCTCCACAATTACCTCAAGCACCTGGCCCGTCATGGTTGTCTATGCGAGTGCC
This sequence comes from uncultured Gammaproteobacteria bacterium, assembly GCA_964525495.1. Taxonomy (GTDB): domain Bacteria; phylum Patescibacteriota; class Microgenomatia; order JALYQM01; family JALYQM01; genus CAZGHS01. The sequence continues at coordinate 36,840 of CAZGHS010000011.1, read as the reverse complement.
TGTTTTGCATCCGAATAAGGATTTGGCATATACAGGAACCCTACGTATTATCTCAATCGGTGGTGTAGGTGATGTTAACAAGAACATGTATATTTACGAATATGGTGACGACATTGTCATATTGGATTGCGGAATTGGTTTCGCTGATGAGGATATGCCAGGTGTAGATTTCTTGATTCCTGATATTTCATATTTGAAGGATAAGAAAGATAAAATCCGCGGCATTTTGCATACACACGGTCATGAAGATCATATCGGTGCCTTGCCATATATTTGGCCAGAATTAAAATGTCCTATTTATGCGTCTCGTATAACTTGTGGATTTATTAAGATCAAGATGGCTGAACATGAATTGCCGATTGATCAGATTAAAGAAATTAACCCTGATGAAATGTTGACTCTGGGTAATTTTCAATTCCAGTTTTTCCGCTTGAGCCACAGTATTCCAGATACAATCGGTTTTGTGATTGATACTCCTGTTGGTCGTGTAATCCATAGTGCTGACTTTAAGTTTGATTGGACTCCTGTAATCGGTGCTCCGACAGATGTGCAAAGAATTGCACAGTTTGGTGCTGATGGTGTGCTCTTGCTTCTTTCAGACAGCTTAGGTGCTGAAAAGCCTGGATATACGTTATCTGAACAGGTTATTCGTTCACAGTTTGACTCTGTAGCTCAAAAAACTCAGGGTAAAATGATTGTAACTACGACCAGTTCAAATATATCTCGTATTCAAATGGCTTTAGATATTGCAGCTAAATATAACCGTAAAGTTGCAGTGTCTGGTCGTTCGATGGACCAAAATATTGGTGTTGCGCGTAACATGGGTTATTTGAAGTTCTCAGATGAGAACTACGTGGCGATGGAAGATATTGAACGATATGATGATCATGAATTACTTTTGATTGTTGCTGGTTCACAGGGACAATCTGAAGCTGCTTTAGCCCGTGCTGCAAATGATACTCACAAACACATTCGTTTACGTCCCAAGGATAGCGTGATTTTCTCAACAGATCCTATTCCAGGAAACGAAAATCAGACAAATAGATTGATTGATCAATTGATTGCGCGTGGAGCTGAAGTGTATTACTCGAATATATTTAGCAATATCCATGTGTCCGGACATGCTGCTCAGGAAGAGCTTAAGTTGATGCTTGGACTTGTGCGTGCTAAATATTTGCTTCCAATTGGTGGAACAGAGCGGTCAACAAAGAAATATGGTGATTTGGCTATGGCGATGGGTTATAACGAGAACCAGATTTTGATTACACATAATGGTGATATCACTGAGTTTACTGCGAACAAGGACTTAGTAACTCCAAAGAATGCAGGAAAGATTGAAACTAAAGATGTTATGGTTGATGGTCTTGGTATAGGCGACTTGTCAGAAGTCGTAATGCGTGACCGACAGGTAATGGCTGAAGAAGGAATGCTTGTTGTAATCGTTCCAGTGGATCATGAGACTAAAAAGATTCAGAGCGGTGTTGAAATCGTTTCACGAGGCTTCGTATACATGAAGGAGTCTTCAGACTTTATTAATGATATCGCCCATATGGTTGATGACATTTTGGACGAAGGGCTCGAACAGAAACTTGATTGGGCAACGATGAAGAAGAAAATCGAAGACCGAGTCAGTAAATATATTTACAAAGAGTTGAAGCGACAGCCATTAGTTCTGCCTGTAGTGTTTGAAGTGTAGCGTTAGTAGCTGTTATTGAAATCTAAGCTTATTACCTGTTTGCCTAAAAGCCTCATAAATTCCTACGTGGAGAAGAGGGCCTAGCAAAAGTAATAGAATTATTGTGTGTATTTTGAAAACTTTTGCTTTGTATCCTGCTAAGCCGACTAGAATTGTCATAAGTATATAAAAAAGAGGGTATAACGCAAGTAAGGGAAGATTGTTACTAAAGCCAGAACATCCAGAGGGGCATTGAATTTTATTAAGCAGCAAAATTAACAAATACGTTATTTCTGGTAAGACAATACAAACAACAATAAACCCAAATTTAGTTAGACTTTTGTTCATTGAGTTTATTGAACCACGCCTATATCTTTTACGTCAATAATAATGATTACGCGTGACAAACAGGGAAAACCTTGTTATAGTGTATCCATATGTCCAAACCTGCCAAGAAGACCGCTAAAAAAAGCGGCGGACGAAAAAGTGGTCGTGGCCTCAGCCCTCACGTTTTTCGATCGTCTGTTGCGATTCTGTCTTACCTCGCTGCCGTGGTTTTTATTGCTTCGTTTTTCTTGAAGGGTGAGTTTTTTGAAAGTTTGCGGGCAATGTTTTATTCCTATTTTGGTTTAGGAATGTATATTGTTCCATTTTTCCTTCTTAGCTTTGGTATTTTTGTCCAAGGTTTTAAATTTATTATTGGACAACCTCATGTTGTTGTTGGATTTCCCTTAGTTTTGTTCTCTTTGTTAGCATTGGCCTCCCAAGTATCGCTTGAATATGCGGGATTGGTGGGCAATAGAGTGTGGGGTGGTATGCATGAGTATATTCCGAGTCCTATAGGCACAATTATTATTGTAGTTGTATTGATAGTGGGGCTGGCGGTGTTGCTTAATACCTCGCTGGATATCTTCTTTGAAAAGATCTTTGTTGCGCTGGGGACGGTATTCAATTTGATTGCTTCACGATTTGTGCCGTCGAAACCTGCCTTGGATCTTCCAAAAAATAAAATTATTATGAATGGTGCAGCTGCGCAAAACGCTTCGACTGTGAACAGTTTGCGCGACCAGCTTTCATCTTTCGGACTAAAGGGTAAGAAGAAAGAAGATGATAAGCGGTCGAGAGCTCCTGAAGTTGAAGTAGTTGAGAATAAAAAGGATGATCCAGGAATTTTGGGGAGTAATCCAGTGGTGAATCCGAACGTTTCTGGCGCGGTATGGAACTATCCTCCGATTTCTATCTTCTCAACAGCTCAAGGGAAACCAGCTGATCGTGGTGATGTGAAGAATAATTCTGCGATTATTGAGAAGACACTCGAGAGTTTTGGTATTAATGCGAAGGTTGTAGAGATTGATCAGGGCCCTGCGGTGACTCGCTACGCGCTTGACCTAGCTCAGGGAACGAAAATATCTCGTATCGTATCGCTGCAATCAGATTTGGCTATGGCTTTGGCTGCTCATACAGGAGAAGTGCGTATTGAAGCACCAATTCCTGGTAAAGCATTGGTTGGAATTGAAATCCCAAATAGAACTTTGGAAGTAGTGCCTTTCCGATCGATTATGTCTTCAGAATATGTAAAACATCACAAGTCTAAATTGGTTGTGCCGCTTGGGTTTGATGCTGCCTGTACCCCGATGATTGCAGACATTACTCGTATGCCTCATTTGCTTGTTGCTGGTACGACTAACTCCGGTAAATCTGTGATGCTTAACGGTATTATCTCTTCGCTTTTATTCAGAGCCAGCCCTGACGAAGTAAAACTTATTCTGGTTGATCCTAAGCGGGTTGAAATGACTTCATATAACAATATTCCGCATTTGTTAACGCCTGTTATCCATGATCCAGATAAAACTGTGTCTGCGTTGAAGTGGGCGGTAGCTGAGATGCAACGTCGCTATCATATATTTTCAGAAGTGGGTGCACGTAATATTGCTTCATATAATGAGATGAGTGGATTTCAAGCGATTCCTTATATTGTGATTATTATCGATGAGCTTGCAGACTTGATGATGTTTGCTCCGTCTGAAGTTGAAGAATCTATTTGCCGCTTGGCACAGATGGCTCGTGCCGTTGGTATCCATTTGATTATTGCTACTCAACGCCCGTCTGTTGATGTTATTACTGGCTTGATTAAAGCGAATATCCCTGCGCGTATGGCGTTTAACGTTTCTTCTATGATTGACTCTCGTGTTATTTTGGATGGACCAGGTGCTGAAAAATTGCTGGGTCGTGGTGACATGTTGTATCTTGCTCCGGATGCGTCGAAACCTACTCGTATTCAGGCTCCTTGGATAAAGGACGACGAGATTAACGCATTAGTGAATTTCATTAAAGCTTCAGGTGTATCGCCAGTCTATACTGAGGAAGTTATTACTCAGCCGGTTGCCGGACCTAAGGGTGGAGCTGGGCTTGGTGATGATGGTGAGCAGGATGTTAATTTTGATGAAGCAGTGCGGATTGTGGTCGACTCAGGAAATGCTTCTGCTTCTTTCTTGCAAAGAAAAATGAAGGTAGGGTATGCGAGAGCTGCACGTTTGTTGGATCAGTTGGAAGCAGCGGGAATTGTGGGACCAAACAATGGATCAAAGCCACGAGAGATTTTGAGACGTCAATAAATTCTCCTTATTTACTGTTATAATTGGGTCGATATGAAAAAACTTGGTGATATTTTGCGCGATCAACGCGAGCGGCAAGGTTTGACGTTTGAGCAAGCTGAAGATTCTACGAAAATTCGTAAGAGTTATTTGCGAAATTTGGAGGACGGGGACTATGCGTTGTTTCCTGCGCCTAGTGCTATCAAGGGATTCTTGAAAATTTATGCTGACTATTTGGGTTTACAAGAGAAAGAGGTAATGGCTTTTTTTCGTCGTGAGTTTGATGAGTCGAAAGATGGAAGTATTACTCCTCGATCAGTATTAAAGCCCGTGAGCGAACCTTTGATTCGATTTACTCCACAGTCTGTGTTTACCGTGATCTGCGTGTCGGCGATAGCGGTTTTGTTTGCTTATATTTGGGTGCAATATCAGGCGTTTGCTGGTGCTCCGTTGCTTGAGATTTATTCGCCTAAAGACGGTGTGGTAACACAGAAGGCAGAGCTGGATATTGAAGGTAAAGTTTCGGCGAATAGTAATTTGTCTTTGAATAATCAAAAGATTGATCTCGGACGGGATGGATATTTTAAGACGAATATTCAGCTGTCTGAGGGTGTGAATGTGTTGACGTTTGTGGCGGTGAGTGAGGTGGGGAAGTCGACGACTGAGAAGAGGACTGTGCGTTTGGATGTGGTGAGGTAATCTGATATTATATCTGCTGCTTAGAGAAAGTGTCTTGCTTAAAGGCATATTTTCTTAATTAGCTAGGCTTTAAGCCGAATTCCACTTTGATAGGGAAATAATAGAAGGAGCTTCTAATGCTTAAGGAATACCTTGAGCCGGTCGAACGTATTCTGCGGGTCGGTCGCAGATTGAGGGGTACTACTTTTTCGGTTTTAGTTTTTCAACTGAGGCCGAATGAAGTGTTGGTTGGATATTACGATCGCAGGGCTTTTCAGATTGCACCGAGGCTTTATAACGAAGCACGGTTCAATGCATTTGAATCGCAGGTAGCAGGCAAAACATTGTTTAGAATTGCTTTTTATGCAGTGCCGCTCGCGGAATTGAGTTCAACACCCGTTGTATCCAAGCCAGTAAGAGCTATAACCGCTTAGATCGCATAGGTAGAGTGTAACGATGCAATGCATATTGCACTCTACTTGGTAATTTCTTTTGTTATTTCCCTATAATTTCTCATTTATTGTTACGTCCTATAGTATTTACATTTAGGTCAAAATGTGCTATAATAATAGAGCTTAGGTTATTGTATCTGAGCTCAAACAAGCACATTTACATCCAGTAGGGAGTCTATTGATTGGGAAAGAATTATTTAGATGTTTAGAATAACTTACGTTTAGTGAGCTTATTTTATTTCTAAATCCTTTTCGCGGTCAGTTTCTCCCTGCTATTTACGTTTGAGATTTAATTTGTCACTTTAAGGAACCGGCAAAGTGGGTTTGGATTTGCACTGATTTCTGAGCCTACTTTGCCTGTTCTTTAGTGACGAGAACTACGAGGCTTCTGGTTTGTAACCAGTGACATTGTGAGTCATTGTTTAGTGATAAGAGGAGCCACCCCATGAACAGAAAGCCAATTCCTTTTGGCCTGCTTGTGCATGTTGCACCGCGCAGGGGTCCAACCCAGTCGGAGGTTGTTCGTTTGCTACGCGAGAAGAAAGCGCTTCAAGCGCAACTTTTGGAATGTCAGTCTAGTAAGCTTCGGTGGCCACGTCCTGTGGGAATGCAGTATGTGTCTGAAGGGATTCCTAGCGAAGTTGAATATCTTCGTAGGGAGATCTCCCGGCACCTTGCAACACAGGCTCGTCTTCAAGTTGAGAATAGTAGTCTGCGAAGTCAGATTGCTGATCTGAGGTTCCAGAAGACGATGTCTCCTAACCATCCTGGGCCTATTATTCATGAGACGTCGAGGGCACTGCCATCGATTCGACAGTACCTGCCATTCGTATCGAGTAACTACAAGGAAAAAGTGGTTGCTCATCATGGTATGGCGCCAAGGACTCCACGGGAGGATCTGCGCAAAGCCGCGGCAGCATATGATCAGTCGTTTGATCGAATGATGTCGGCCTTGAGTCGATACATTCGATATGAGAGGGACAAAGTCCGGCGGCGAGTTGTAAAGTCAACTGCATGGCGTAGTTTTATGCGTAGTGCAGTCAATGTTGAACGTGGCTTTTCTGCTGGAATGCAGAGGGTTGCGATGTTCGTCGATCGTACCTGGGGAGCAATTCTCTGGGCGATTTTGTTCAGCCTGATTGTATTTCTTGCAGGAGCGGCCGTTGGCTTGCTTTTAGTAAGTCCTGCATCGGTTGAGGTAGGTCAGATGAACCCGCCTATGTACGATGCGACTTCTCGTCAAGCTGAGCACAGTACTCCTGGTGGCGGGCAATCACCTGACACTATGAGCTTGGCATCAGCGGCCGATGATCCTTCGCTCCCGGTTTCCATTCCGACTGCAATAGCACCGCAGCCGTTTGAAGAGCATGGAATGATAAGTAGCTACACAGCTGATAACATTCCGATCTGGGGAAGGCCGATCTATGTCGTTTTTGACAACTTTGGCCCGAAGATCGTAGCGTTTCAGCACAACACCTATGGTGGCGAACTGTACTACATGTCATATACCACTCAGGGTTCTGTTCGTGTCGTCGAACATTTTGATGACAGCTGCAATTGGAACAGCGCGCGACCGTTGGATCGGCTTACGGATTCAGGTTTTGAGTTCTATCCGATGGGGGTCATGGTCGAGAAAGGGCAAGTCGTAGGAGTGTATGTGACGAATCGTCGCGAATGCATTGCTAATGAGAAACTTGTCTATCCCTATGAACGTCCCTAAACTTAATCTCAACGATAATTAGCGGGAGCGGCCGGGAGGTGATACATAAAATATAAAATGCGTAAAAGCAAATTATAGTATCACCGACCGGCCCTCTTTTGTATTTATAGCTGCTTGACGCTGAGTCTGTAAAATCATTTAATATTGTTATGGATGTTTTACAGATAATTTTAATTACCTCACTCGTTCTTTTAACAGCCTTACTTCTATTCCTTGGTGTACAGGTTTATTATATTTTGCAGGAATTGCGTGTGACGTTGAAGCTTTTTCAGCGAACTCTAGCTAATGCTGCAGATATTACTGATATGGTCAAAAGCCCAGTTAGTAGCCTGACAAAGATTCAAGGCTGGGGAAGTATTGTAAATGGTCTTAGAGAAGGTGTCCGGTTGTATAAATCATTCCGACGTAAGGATGAATAACAAAAAGTCCTCTTCAAATTTTCTTGGTTTCGCTTTGGTTGCGGCTGTGGTTGGCGGTGTAGGCGCTGCTGTGATGGCTCATCCGAAGGGTAAACAGATTCGGTCTCAGTTGAAAGACGTGGGAGATGATTTTGTGGATGCTCTGGAGCGAGCGATAGATAAGGTAGATGAGAAGAAAAAAGAGAAGGAAGTGGACCCTGTCGATGTGTCTGACTTTTTCCTGTCTGTGTATGATGAACTGAAACAACTGAACGGTTCGGTTCGTGATACAGAGAAACGAGAGACAGTGGTCAAACAGGTTGAAGAGAAAGTTGTGGATACTGTTGAGCGGGTGCAGGATAAAGTTGATGATGTTTCTGAAGATATTTCCGATCGGATCAAGTGGTTACAGAATAAGGGTAGGTCTTTGGCTAAGCGAGCTACTAAAGGTTTTTAACTGCGTTTTTGCTTCATATATAGTATAATCTTTCCATTATGAAAATTGTTAAGTTGACTGATATGCCTGTAGAACAGGTCATTTCTGAAGCTGTTTCTGTGCTTAGAAACGGTGGCATTGTCGTGTATCCAACAGAGACTGTGTATGGGATCGGAGTGGATGCGACGAATCAGGCTGCGGCAGATCGATTGGTGCAGTACAAATCTCGACGTGAAGGAAAGCCGATGTCTATTGCGGTGGACGGTAGTGCTATGGCGGAGGCGTTTGTGGATGTAAATGCTGTTGCGAGAAATTTGTATACTAATTTTCTTCCAGGGCCTCTGACGGTAGTTTCTAAGAGCCTGGGAAAGGTTGCACAGGGTGTAGAGTCTGAAACCGGGACATTGGGTATACGCATTCCGGACTATGAATTAGTGAGGGAGCTGGTGAAAAATTTTGGTAGACCAATTACGGCTACTTCGGCGAATGCGTCGTATAAAAAACGGCCGTATAGTGTGCAGGATATTTTTGATAATATTTCTGAGAAACAAAAAAACTTGATTGATCTGGTGATAGATGCTGGTGAGTTGCCACGGCGAGAACCTTCAACTGTTGTGGATACTACGTTGAATCAGGAAGTGGTGTTGCGACAAGGTTCTCTTAAGCTAACACCTGTTGCGGAGTATGATTCGCATGCACCTGAGGAAACTCAGAAGATTGGGTATGATTTGTTGAAAAAATATCAGCAGTATTTAGGATATAAATCTGTGATTTTTGCTTTGCAGGGGGACTTGGGTGCGGGTAAAACAGAGATGACAAAGGGAATTGGTCGAGCTTTGGGAATTACCGAAGCGATCCAGTCGCCTACATTTATTATTGAGCGGGAATATGTGATTCCGTTTGTTGAAGGTTCTTATGCGCAGGAGCGAAAACCAAAATTGTTTCATATAGATACCTGGCGTTTGTTCGAGCAAGCTGAACTTGAAGAATTGCATTTTGTTGAACAGGTTTCTGAGGGGAATGTGTTTGTAGTGGAGTGGGCAGATAAGGTGAGTGAATTGTTGGAGCGAGTATCTGAGGATGCTGTAATAATTTGGGTGAAGTTGGATTATGGAGAGAGTTTAACTGATAGGAAGATTGTAGTAAGTGATTTCACTGTATGAAAATTTTAGCTATTGAAACATCATGTGATGAAACGTCCGTTGCGATTGTAGAAAACGATCGAGTTTTGATGAACAAAATTTCGTCTCAGATTGAAGTGCATAAACAGTGGGGCGGAGTTGTACCAGGAATTGCGAAGCGGATGCATCAGGAGAATATTGATCCTGTTCTACAGAGTGCGCTGAAACAGGTAAGAATGTCGGTCGCTGATATGGATGCGATTGCGGTGACATATGGTCCTGGTCTGTCGATTGCCTTGGAGATCGGTGTTGCTAAAGCTAAGGAGTTAGCTCGGGAATATGGAAAGCCGTTGATCGCGGTGAACCATATGGAAGGGCATATTTATTCTAACTTGGCTAAGAATTCAAAAGGATTGCCTGAAGTGGAATATTCGTTGCCTTTGTTGGCTGTTTTGATATCTGGTGGTCATACGGAATTGGTATTGATGACTGATCATGGGAAGTACGAAATCATTGGTAAAACTTTGGATGATGCTATTGGTGAGGCTTTTGATAAAGTCGCGCGTATGTTGGAGTTGGGATATCCCGGTGGACCGATGATTGAAGAGTTAGCTAAAGCAGGCAATGCAAAGCGCTTTCCTTTGCCGATACCTATGTTGAAGAATCCTGGAGCAGATTTTAGCTATTCTGGTTTAAAGACGGCCGTGTTGTATATGATGAAGCGGGATATTTTGCCGATGAAAGAGACTGTGAGTGCTCAGGAGTATAAGCAGATTATGTGCGATGTGGCTGCATCCTTTCAGGTCGCTGCGGTAGAGTCTTTGATTGTGAAGATGGAGTACGCCTTTAAGAAATTGCAGCTTGATCATAATATTAAGGATATTGTTGTGGGTGGCGGAGTATCTGCGAATCAGTATTTGCGGAATAAATTCCGTGGGAAATTTGGAATACGATTTCGGATTCATTTTCCTACTGATAAGAAATTGATTGGAGATAATGCTGGGATGATCGGCGTGGCTGCGTATTTTAAAGCGATGCGGGGAGAGTTTGTTGATATTGAGAAATTGGATCGTGATCCGGTGTTGAGTTTATAAGCCTCGATTTTTTAGATAATCTCCAAGATTAGTATCTGCTTCTTCATATCTTCTAAGCTCTTGCGACCTACTGAGTGGTCGTTTTTTGAAAGGGTTTAAATCCAGTTGGCTACTGCTCCAGTCTCGTCTAGGGGGAGTCATGCCAAGAACCTCCTGAATTCTTTGAGGGACTACCGCTTTTACTGCCTTTCCTACAACTTCTTTGGTTTTTGCTCCGAGTGTTTCTTGTGATCTTTTCATTGACTGCATGGTAGCAGACTAGCTGCGTGTTGACAAAGTGTTTTTGCTTTTACTACTGTAGATGTATAGTTTAAATTTATGGAAACACTTTTGTTCGTAGTTCAGTGGGCCAATATTCTTGCTATTTTAGCAGCTCTCGTTTTTCTTTTATTTTCAACAAAACGATATCAGGGTGTGATTGGTAGTGCTCTGATGTATTTGTCAGTCGGCATTATTATCAGCGCGCTCATTTCTGTAGCGGATCTTTTGAATCGTACTGTTGATTTTAATAGCTTTCAACGTATTGGTGGCTATAAATGGGAAGATGTTATCTATGGGACTGCTGTGTCATTTGCGTTTGTGATGATTGCTGCGGGTTTTTACAAGCTTTCCAAAATCTATAAACGATTTTAAATTGATTTCTCCTCTTCTCGATTAATTCGAGCTAAGTATTCTTTTTTGGTTTATTTAATAAATTATTCATCTGCTTGACGGATACTAGTAATTGATCTTAAATGATATTAGTTAACAAGATGTTGTGGTTTTAGAAATTATCCGTAGGTTTACCGAATATGAAGTGTCCGTATTGCAATCATCATGATACGCGTGTTTTGGACAAAAGAGACGATGACCATTTAGGTATAACACGAAGACGTCGAGAATGCGAGAAGTGTTCAAAGCGATTTACGAGTTATGAACGACCTGAACTTTTGGATTTAGTTGTTTTGAAAAAGACTGGTCAGAAAGAGCCGTTTGATCGAACAAAAATTATTTATGGTATTAAGCAAGCGACTTGGAAGCGTGGAGTGAATGACGAGCGGATTGAGATGATAGTAACTGAGATTGAAGGTGAATTACGAAGAAAAGATACGGTAGAAATTCCGAGTATGGATATTGGGAATTTAGTTATGGATAAGTTAAAACAATTAGATAATGTTGCATATATACGATTTGCGTCTATTTATAGGTCATTTGCTGATGTTGATGATTTTCAAAAAGAAGTTGGACGACTTATTCATTCAAAATCAGTTGAGAAAGGAGGTAGCTATCTGTCATGACAATATTCTTTTTGTCATGCTGAATTTATTTTAGTACCCCAAAAATTTTTAGAAAGCTAATGTTGAGGTCCTGAGACAGATTCAGGATGACTTATTAATTAATTACTATTTTATTTTAAGGAGCTTATATGGCTAGTGATAGCTCTGTTGTGAACGAAAATGCATCAAAGAAAAAAGTGCCACTTACTAAAGTAATCGGTGGTGGTGCTGAAGAGAATGGATCGACAAAAACTTTGTATGGTCGATCAAATGATAAAGCTAAGTCATTGTTTGATGGTTTATTTAAAGAAGGATTTGAACCTTCGCATGAAATGTTAAAGAAAATTTACGAGAGTATTGCTGCAAATGAAGCGTTTCTGTCTAATATTGATATTGGACAGCGAACTGAATACCATGGCAAAGAAACAAAGCTTGAGGGTGTTCGCGAGACTGTTTTGATGGATCGGTTTGCACTGCGTGATGAAACAGGGATGCAGATTGAAGATTCTCCAGAAGATGTATGGACACGTGTTGCCTGGGGACTTTCTCAGGTTGAGAAAACTCCAGAAATGCGTAAGCATTGGGAGAAGAAGTTTTATGATGCAATGAAAGATTTCCATTTTGTTCCAGCAGGTCGTATTTTGTCAGGTGCCGGTACAGGTTATGGTGTGACGTATTACAACTGTTATGTTGTTCCTTCTCCAGATGATTCTCGTGGGGGAATTATTGATACTTTGAAGGATACGGTTGAAATTATGGCTCGCGCTGGTGGTGTTGGTATTAACCTTTCAACACTTCGACCTCGTGGTGCGTATATTAAGAAAGTAAACGGTAAATCATCAGGTCCTATGTCATGGGCACAGTTGTATTCTGTTGCGACAGGCGATGTGGTTGACCAGGGTGGTTCTCGTCGTGGTGCGTTGATGTTGATGCTTAACGATGATCATCCAGATATTGAAGAGTTTATAACTTGTAAAACTAAGCCTCATTGGATAGAGCATGCGAATTTGTCGATTGCTGCATCTGATGGATTTATGGAAGCGATTAAAGAAGATAAGGATTGGGATTTGAAGTGGGAAGGTAAAGTTGTCCGCACAGTTCGTGCGCGAGATATTTGGGATAAAATCTGTGAGGCTGCATGGAGAAGTGCTGAGCCAGGATTTATCTTTATGGAGCGTTATAATAAGTGGTCAAATACCTGGTATTACGAGAATATTCGCTGTGTGAATCCATGTGGTGAGCAGGGACTTCCAGCATGGGGTGTCTGTAACCTTGGTTCCTTGAATTTGTCAGCATATGTTGTTGATGGTGAGATGGACTGGAAACTTTTGGCCGAACATTCACGCGTCGCTATGCGTATGTTGGATAATGTTATTGATTCGAACCTCTATTTCTTCGAAGAGAATAAATTGCAACAGCTTGGTACACGTCGCACCGGTCTCGGTACGATGGGACTTGCTGATGCGTTGATCAAAATGAAGATTCGCTATGGATCTGATGAGTCCATTCCTGTGATCGAGAAGATTTACGAGACTATTCGAGATAATGCATACGATGAGTCATCAAATATCTCTGCTGAGAAGGGCGCGTTCCCTTACTTTGATAAAGAGAAGTATATGCAGGGGTATTTTATTAAGAAATTGCCTCAAGATATTCAGGATAAAATTGCAGAAAATGGTGTCCGAAATGCGGTACTTTTGTCTCAAGCTCCAACAGGAACAATTTCGTTGTTTGCGGGTGCTTCAAGCGGAATTGAGCCAGTATATGACTTTGCTATGCATCGAAAAGATCGCACAGGCGAACACATTATCTACCATCCTTTGTTTGATGAGTGGAAGAATAGTGTGCCAGAGAATACACCGATCCCAGATTACTTTGTGAATTCGGCAGATTTGTCTCCAGAAGATCATGTTAGAGTGCAGGCAACAGTACAGAAATATACTGACTCGTCTATTTCTAAGACCGTAAATGCTCCAAACAACTACACGATCGATCAAGTTAAAGAATTGTATATGAAGGCGTATGATACTGGTTGTAAGGGTGTGACATTCTATCGTGATGGATCACGAGATGCAGTGTTGACTCGACTTGATGATAAGAAAAAGGAAGAAGAAAAGATTGCTCCTATCGCAGCTCAGATTCCGATCGCTGTAGAGCAGCCAGAGTTGGCGCATACTTTGCGAGAGCGACCAGATATTTTGCAAGGTAGTACGTATAAAGTGAAGACTCCAGTCGGTACAGGATACGTCACTGTGAACCATGATGGCGATGGTGAGATGTTTGAAGTATTCTTGACTGTTAGCCGTGCTGGTTCAGATATTTACGCTGATGCCGATGCAATTGGTCGATTGATCTCACTTGCGCTGCGTATTCCAACAACAGTGCCGAAGCAACAGGTGATTAATGCAATTGTTGATCAACTTGCAGGTATTGGTGGCGCTTCGTCAGTCGGATTTGGAGCGAATAGAGTGCGCTCACTGGCTGATGCTGTAGCGAAGGCTATAAGTGAACATAACGCATTGTTCGATAAGCAAAAATTGATCGCTGAGTCTCATAACGGCGATGTACAAACAGTGAATATGTTTACCGGGCAGACCGCTGGTTCAGTGGGTAAAATGGGAACTCGACATCGTGATCTCTGTCCAAAATGTGGATCAGCTGCACTGATATTGCAGGACGGATGCAATAAGTGTGAAGCGTGTGGATATAGTAAGTGCTAGGAAAGTAATTAGTAAGGGCGTTGTGTAGAACAGCGCCCTTTTTTTATCTTTAGAATTGTAAATAGTATGGCTAATCATCATAAACAAGGTTTAGTAATTGTGTACACAGGAAATGGCAAAGGTAAGACGACTGCGTCGGTTGGTTTGGCGGTGCGTGCTGCGGGGTATAAGCGGAAGGTGTTGTTTTTGCAGTTTATAAAGGAGTGGTTTACAGGTGAAAAGGAAACTTTGAAATTGCTTGAGCCATATGTAACTTTTGTGCAGATGGGACAGGGATTTGTAGGTGTTTGGGGGGACCGTAAGGAGAGAGCTCAGCATGAGAATGCGGCAGCGGAAGCTTTTGCCTTTGCTCAGGATAAAGTGAAGTCGGGCGAATATGATGTGATAGTTCTGGATGAGCTGAATGTTGCAATTGCCGAAGGATTAGTGAAAATTGAAGACGTAATGGAGATGATTGCAAACAAGCCTGAAGAACTTGATATTGTGCTGACTGGTCGGGGTGCGCATGAGCAGTTGATTGAGCGAGCAGATTTGGTTACTGAGATGACGGAAATTAAACATCCATTTCAAAAAGGGATTTTGGCAAAAAGGTCTATAGACTACTAATATGGTATTATTAGGCTATGGCACGAGTGAAATTAAGCGAATGGAAGGCGAAAAAACTGTTGTCCGAGGCTACAGGACTTGTATTTAATTCCCATCATGTAAGAATTGATGATCCACTTCCACAATTGGATGCTAAACAAGAATATGTGGTAAAGGTCGATCAGGGAGTAAAGAAGCGGTTTAAGAACGGTTTGGTGGAACTGAATGTGGCTGCGGATAATGTGGCAGATGCGATCCTGAAGCTTTCTGAAAAAGGTTATTCTCATTTTATTATTGAACCTCATATTTCGTATACTAAAGATTCAGAAAAATATTTGTCTTTTGAGCGAGTACGTGAAGGTATACGTGTGACCTACTCACTTTTGGGTGGAGTGGACATCGAATCGCATCCAGAGTCAGTAAAAAGTAGTATTGTCCACAAAAAAAGTGATTTAGATGGTGTTGCGAGTGAATTAGAAATACCTTTCGATGTTTTGTACGGAATATATGATGCTTTTGAGTCGCATCATTTTTCGTTTCTCGAGATCAATCCATTTGTTACTGTTGATGATATTGTCTACATCCTTGATGCAGCTTGTGAGGTGGATAGCTGCGCCGAGTTTTTTGTAAAAGGAGCCTGGAGTAGTACAGATATTGTTGAAGGCGCGAATATCGAGGTGACTGAAGAAGAGATGAATGTCGCACAGCTGGCATCACAGAGTACTGCGGCATTTTCATTAAAAGTCTTAAATAGAGAAGGAGCGCTGTTTTTGCTTTTAAATAGTGGGGGATCGAGTATTGTGATTGCTGATGAAATATTTGAAAAAGGATTGGGTAAGCAGATTGGAAATTTTGGTGAGAATAGCGGAAGCCCTAGTACTGAGGAAGCGTATATTTATAGTAAGAATGTAATAAGTCTTTTGCTTAAATCTCTTCAAAAAAAGAAAGTTTTGATAATCGGTGGTGGCGTTGCAAATTTTACCGATGTACGCACTACTTTTATGGGAGTGATACAGGCGCTTGTGGAAGTAAGCGATACATTGAGAGCGCATGGAGTTAAAGTATTTGTGCGGAGAGGTGGTCCAAACCAAGATGAAGGACTGAGAAGGATGAAAGAGTTTTTGGAACGAGAGCAATTGTTTGGAGCGGTATATGGTCCAGATATTGTGCTGACTGATGTGGTCGGAGAGGCGGTAAAGCATTTATGATAGATATTCAAAAAATTCGTACCAGTGATGTTTCGATTATTGCTTTGGGAAGTCATCCAAAGATTTTCCAGGCTATGTTGGACTATGACTTCTTGTGTGGTTTTGAGAAACCTCGATTGATTGCAATAGTGCAGAGTGGACGACGATATGAGAAATATTTTTGGGGATCTGAAGAAATTATGATTCCCGTGTATTCGACTGTTGATGTATTGCCTAAAGAGGTAGTAAATAGTGGTGCTTTTTTTGTGAGCGTAGGATCGGCGAGGCGAGCGGTGAGTGATTCGATTGCGCTGATGAAATCAGTGCCGAGTTTGGTGGGTGGTTGCCTTTTTGCCGAGAATGTTCCAGAGAAACATGCTTTAGAGTTGTATCAATTTGCTAAGCTGGCTGGAAAATTTGTATGTGGTCCTGCTAGTATAGGTCTTTTGATTCCAGGAATTGTGAAACTTGGAGCTATCGGAGGTGTGGATTATAGGCAATTTGTGTCTTCGAAATTGTTTCAACGTGGTTCAGTTGCCGTAATGTCTTCGTCTGGTGGTATGACTAATGAGATTATTCGAGTTGTTGCGGATAGTGGGAATGGATTGTCCTTTGCACTATCTTTTGGTGGGGACAGATTTCCTGTCACTACACCTCATGATGCGTTTTTGGCTGCGCAAAAGGATCCTCTGACCAAAGCTATTGTTTACTTTGGGGAACTTGGTGGTGAAGATGAATATTTACTTGCTGAACTACTGCGAGAGAAGAAGATTACTAAAAAAGTAATTTGTCATATTGCTGGTACAGTTTCTGGCGTAACCGAAACTCCAATGCAGTTTGGACACGCTAAGGCTTTAGCGGGTAAACAGAGTGAAACAGCTCGGGCCAAGCGAGATGCGCTGAGAGAAGCTGGAGCTGAAGTTTCGGAATCTTTCAGTGAATTTGTAAGTATGATACATGCATTTAAAAGTAGTAGTGAACAATTTGTTAGCGAGATTGATTTGGATGGGCGAATTGTGCAGCTTCAAAAACGTAAGTCGTCATTGTTTACTTCTTCTGTTTCTCATGATGTATCGGGAGAGGTTGAGATATTGGGTGCGAATCAAGTTGAGTTAGCAAAAGATCAGTCGTTTGCTCAGATAGCACTGTCGATGTTTTTAGGTATGCAAGTGAAATCTAAGGAATTGGTTGCGCTTACTGATTTTATTTTTAAACTACTTGTCGATAATGGTCCATATGTGTCAGGTGCAGTTAATACGATGATAAGTGCACGAGCAGGAAAAGACTTGGTCTCTTCTTTGACTTCAGGGTTACTGACTATTGGTCCACGTTTTGGTGGTGCAGTGAATCAGGCAGCAGCGAATTGGCTGGAAGGGGTAAGTAGCGGTAAAAGTGCCTATGACTTTGTCGAATCCTTTGCAATACAAAGGAAATATATTTTGGGTATTGGTCATAAGAAATATCGGGCAGATTTTCCTGATCCACGAGTGGTTGAACTGATGACGTTTACTGATGCTTTGAAGAATAAAAAGTATTTGAATTTTGCATTGAGTGTTGAACAGATAACTACAGCAAAGAAGGGAACATTGATTCTGAATGTTGATGGATTGATGGCAGCGCTTTTGCTTGATTTTCTTTCCGAAAAGGAAGGATATTCTCATGAGGGTTTACAGAAGCTTGTTGAAATTGAGTTTTTTAATGCGTTTTTTGTTCTTCCTCGTTCAGTAGGATTTATGGCTCACTACTTTGACCAGAAACGTTTGGATGAAGGCCTTTTTAGGCTTGATTCTTCACAAGTAGGATTTGTCGACCTCTCTTGAGTTATGCTTTGAAATGTAGTGTAATATAGAGGTATGAAACATCATCATGTGCTGCTTGGCATATTTTCATTTATCTTTATGAGCTCACTATTGGCTGTAGGCCAGAGTGCGGATGCAACTCGAGCTTTGGCTCTTGAGACTTTGCGACATTCTGATTTAGCCAATGCTACTCGACTAGAGAATGAGGGTGTTGTCCTTGGTAAAACAAGTGGTGAGGCTACAGGTGGTCAGGTTGTAATAACTCCATATAAAGAAGCTACTGTTTTATCTCTGTTGCAGGAGAACCACGTGGTTATAGTAGAATATATGGAATCTGGCGCTGTGGTGCGATCTATAGATGGTTTGGGTTCTCTTGAAGATCAGCGAAATAGTTCACAAGCATGGATTTTTAGTGTGAATGGTGAGGAATCAGCACTTTCTGCAGATCGACTTGTTGTAGATGTCGGCGACCAGGTCGTTTGGGCCTATCGATGAATTGGATAGATTTTTGCATTCTTCTGATATTGTTTTATTTCGCATACCGTGGGTATGTTATCGGGCTTGCTGCGTCGATCCTTAATCTCGTTTCAACTATTTTAGCTGTTGTTATATCTTTACGATTCTATTCAGATGTAGGGAATTTTTTTAGTGGCGTGTTGGGTGCAAATAAAACGATTGCTCCGGTATTAGGATTTTTCGCGCTACTTGTGTTGTTTGAGTTTGGTTTGTCTTATTTATTTTCTATCATTTACAAATTAATTTACCGAGTATTTGTGTTTTTGGCGCCATTGATGTGGATGGATAAAATTGCGGGTGTATTTGCGCAAATAATTCTCGGAACTATTCTGATCGCGTCCGGTTTGATTTTGACATTGCGACTTCCTGTTGGAGCAGATTTTAAAAGTTCGGTATTGTCTTCGTATTGGGGCAGGGAATTGTTACCACAGACGGCGATTTTGGAGCCTGAGATACGAAAACTGCTGGGGACAATCCCTCAGGAAACATTGCTCTATTTGATTCCGAAAACTCCGCAGTCTGAGGAAAGTATTCCGATGAACTTTCCTGCTGCTGATCAGCTGGAACTAAAAGTGGATGAGCAAGCGGAGCAAGACATGCTTGAGTTGCTGAATCAAGAGCGATCGTCGAGAGGATTGAAAGTGGTGGTGTGGGATCCGACTATTGTACCGGTTGCTCGAGCGCATAGTTTTGATATGTTCAGACGGTCGTTTTTCTCTCATGTAAATCCTGACGACAAAACACCATTTGAGCGAATGAGTGCAGGGAATGTAGAGTATATGTTGGCTGGAGAGAATTTGGCGTATGCACCGACAGTGGAGATCGCCCACAAAGGATTGATGAATTCACCAGGACACAAGGAGAATATTTTAAGACCAGAATTTGGAAGGATTGGGATTGGGGTAGTTGATGGGGGAATTTACGGCAAGATGTTTACACAGAATTTTGCGGATTAATTGACTACTTTACTTTTGTATACTACTTGCATAGAAAAAGGGTATGGTGTATTCTTATCACTAGACAGGTTAGAGTGCTAACCGGTCAGCGAGACAGGCAGCGACGTATCGCTTTTTCATCTTTTTCTCCTGACGGTTTTCCTCTATAAAGTCTTGATTTAAGCTATTTAATAAAGTATTGTAACGATACAAAGATGTTAACGAGTCTAACGATGAGATCTTACGAAAGGATGTGTACATGTCTTCTACAATTTATTTAGACGGCAAGCCAGTAAAAGTGCGGGAAGAATTGCCACTCGTTTCTTTGCGAGAAAAGGTTGTATTTCCTTCTTCTTGGGAGAGTTTTTCCATAAATCGTGACAAGTCTAAGCTCGCTTTAGACGCTTCTACTACCACAAACGGGTTAGTAGTCTTTGTCTGTCAGAAGAACCCACAGACAGCAAATCCAGATCCAAATGATATGTATGATGTTGGTACGATAGCTCGTATCCGACGATTTTGGAAGGTAAATGGCGATTATAACCTGACAGTTGAGGGTTTAAGCCGCGTGTTTATCAAGGAATATGTTCAACACGAGCCATATTTTGTCGTTCGTGTTGAGGATATCCCTGAGCTTACCTCTGCTCATGATGAGGAGATCGAGGCTTTAGTAGCTAATATTACAGCTCAGATGAACCATTATCGCGAGGTAGGCGGACATTTGTCCCTCGAATCTTCGATTGCGATTTTCTCAGCTGAAGATCCTAATCAACTGTGTAACGCTATTACTGCTGGTGTAGACTTTAAGCCATTTGATAAACAGCAGATTCTTGAGATGGTAGACACCAAAGAGCGTTTGCAAAAGGTCAGCGAGTTGCTAGCTCATGAGATCCGTGTCTTGGAAATCGGTCAGAAGATTGCAAATCAGACACAAGAACGCGTTAAACGTGTGACTAAAGAGGCTATTTTGCGAGAGCAGATGTCTGCTATCAAAAAAGAGCTTGGTGAGGAAGAAGGCGACGGTGATGTTACGGATGATGTCGCAACACTCAAAAAGCAGGTTAAGAATGCAAAGATGCCTGCTGAAGTTCAGGCTAAAGTAGAGAAAGAGATTAAACGTCTTTCTAAGATGCCTGCGATGAGTCCTGAAGTCTCATATATTCGTACCTATATTGATACATTGCTTGAGCTTCCATGGTCTATTAAAACTGAGTCTAAAGTAAATGTAGGCGAGGCTGAGAAGATTTTGGATGACGAGCACTATGGTTTGAACAAGGCTAAAGAGCGTATTCTCGAATTCTTGGCTGTACAGAAATTGGCCGGTAAATTGAAAGGTCCGATCCTTTGTTTCGCAGGACCTCCAGGTGTGGGTAAAACCTCAATTGGTAAGTCTATTGCAAAAGCGTTAGGTCGAAAATTTGTGAAGGTATCGCTTGGTGGTATTCGAGACGAAGCAGAGATCCGTGGTCATCGTCGAACCTATGTAGGAGCGATGCCAGGACGTGTGGTCCAAGGTATAAAGCAAGCAGGTTCAGCAAATCCAGTGTTTATGCTTGATGAAATAGACAAAATTGGTACGGATTTCCGTGGTGATCCGTCAGCAGCCTTGCTTGAGGCGTTGGATCCAGAGCAGAACAGTGGTTTTTCAGATCACTATTTGGAAGTACCATTTGATTTGAGTGACGTGATGTTTATTGCAACCGCAAACGTGCTGGATACTATTCCACACGCATTGCGAGATCGTTTGGAAATAATTGAATTTCCGGGTTATACAGAGCTTGAGAAATTCCAGATTGCACGCAAATACCTTATTCCAAAGCAAGTAGAAGGCCATGGTTTGAAAGATAATCAAATTACGTTGCAGGATGATGCGCTTGAGAGAGTTATTACCTACTATACTCGTGAAGCTGGTGTTCGTAATTTGGAGCGTGAGGTTTCTTCGATTGTTCGTAAGGTTGCTCGTAAGGTAGCTGAAGACAAGGGAGATGCGTTTGAGGTAAAAGCTGATGATGTCTCAGATTATTTAGGCCCTGAGAAATTTACACCATACCTTGCGGAAAAAGAGAACGAGGTAGGTATGTCGACTGGACTATTCTGGACAGAATCTGGTGGAGGAATTTTGGTAATCGAAGTCAGTGTTGTGCCAGGTAAAGGTCAATTAACATTGACAGGACACCTTGGTGATGTGATGAAGGAATCGTGTATGGCTGCTATCAGCTATGTGCGGTCACGAGCAACATCTTTAGGGCTTGATGAGAAGTTTAATCAGAAGGTTGATATCCATGTGCACGTACCAAGTGGTGCAGTGCCAAAGGACGGTCCTTCAGCAGGTGCAGCGATAACTACCGCTTTGGTATCTGCATTAACTCGTATTCCAACCAAGAAGGAAGTTGCGATGACTGGTGAAGTAACGCTTCGAGGTCGTGTAACTGAGATTGGTGGATTGAAAGAGAAAGTAATTGGAGCTCATCGCGCTGGCATCAAGGAAGTAATTATTCCTAAAGAGAATAAGAAGGATTTGGTGGAGATCCCTGATCAGGTAAAGAATGACCTTACTTTCCATTATGTTGATCATATGGATCAAGTACTGCCAATAGTGCTGGCTGGAAAGATTACTGCGAAGCCTCAAAAGCTTGGAATTCGAAAGAACGTTCAAAAGCCTGCTAAGGATGAGGATTTTAAGATAGCAGTCGGATAAGCTAATAAAATAGAAAGTTTTAAAAGGCGGCTGGTTTTACCAGCCGCTAGTCGTTATAACGCAACTTTAACGTAGCTTCGATCGTCGAATGAGACAAACCCACGACGGAGACCTTTGAGAGCTTTGTGTTTTTTATATAACAGTGGATCTTCTTTTAATAGTTGAGCAAGATATTTTTCAGATTGTTCGAGTGTTTTGTATACTTCGGGATAGCCATCTGAAGCCATTACTATAGATTCAGTATCTTCAGGGATATCGAATATCTGAATGCCTCGGGGCGGTTTATAGAAGCCGTCTATAGCATAATAATCAAACTCGCTTGGGAGTTGGGAGTTTTGAAATTGAACCTGGCGCTTTAATACAGGCAATATAAATTCTCTACTGGTATCGGTTTCCATCAGCTCGTATTCTGTGACGCCTCGTCGCAGCTCTGTTTGTATGTAATATGATCTGAGGTGAGAGGCGAGTAAGTCACTTGGAATTGTTGCATTAATGTACTGGTCGCCAATAATGGCGATGCCACTTCCTACAATCCAGATTTGTTTCCGGTGTGTACTGTACACGACTACAGAAGCAGTGCAGCGTTGGGTTATGTGTTGTTCCATCTCAATTGTAATTTTTTCTTTTTGGTACCACTGTTTTATTGCTTCGTTTATAGACAAAAAAAACTTTTCTGCCGATGATGTGCGATTTATATACTCAATTGAATCCATAATGAGGTTTTTTGCAACTTGACCTGGAGTGAGTCCATTCCAACGTTTGTCTGTTTTGCTGGTAGCTCCGTCAATAATGCAAATAAAATGTTCGTTTGCGAAAATGCTGTCTTCGCAGGTTTCCATATTTCCGGTCTTTGATTGGATAAATTGTTCGATTATTTTCATAGAAAACGATTATACTGTATTCCTGGTAATAAGTCCCTCTGGTTGATTTTTGTTATGCCCTATATGCGTTTCGTGGATAAGTCCACCAAATCGATTCCAAACATAGGTGCCTTCAATATGTAGCTTCTCACCTATGCGGATGTCCAATGGTTCTCCTTTTTCGATATTATGGACTACGAGTATTGAGTCGCCTTCGGGTGTAATGATAATAAAACGTTGGTGTGGTATACCTGTAGTATCGTTAGGTAATATTTCGGCTACAGTTCCTTCAGTTATGAGATAGATATCTCGGAGATGCTGGTCAAATGCTTGTTTGGGCGTGATGAGCATGAGCATAGGGTATCGTATTTGGTATAATTCTTCCATATGTTATTTAAATCAAAGTTCTTGGAAAAAGTACAGGAAACACCTACAGATTGGTCTTTTCGTTTTAGTGTTCCTGAGGGGTTTGTGTATTTGGCTGGTCAATATTCGGTAATACGGGTTCAATTGACCCATCCAGATACTCGAAGTAATGCTCGAACATGCTCGTTTTCGTCGTCTCCCACGGAATCTTATCTGCAGTTTACTTTTACTATTCGGGATACTGGGTTTAAAAATACGCTTATGCAGATGGTTCCAGGCACGGAGGTAGAGTTGACTACTCCTCGAGGTAAGATGACTTTAGAGGAAGTAAGCACGCATAATTGTGTGATGGTCGCCGGTGGAGTAGGGGTGACACCGTATCGTGGAATTATTAAGTGTGCTTATGATCGCAAGCTTGCGGATCGGCATGTTACTCTTCTTTATAGTGATAAGACTATTGAGGAACTGGCTTTTTATAGTGAATTAGAAGCTATTCAAAAGGACTATACATTTCGTGTTTTGTACACACTGACACGGCATTCGCCGGAGGCTGGATCTTGGCCGGGAAGATTGGGACGGATTGATCAGGCTTTTATCTCGGAAAATGCGCCAAATCTAGCTGACACAACATTTATGGTATGCGGTCCTGTTGAGATGGCTCAAGCTGCTATCGCTCATTTAGAATCACTTGGTATTCCTAAGGAAAAGATCATCTCGGAGTTATTTACGGGGTATTAATTCTTTTTTGTTATTGGGATTATCTCGTGCTCGACAAATCTTTCTATTTTTATCGACATCCATTGAGGATAATCATTTATCTGTGCTCCTGGCTTGTCGGCAAAAAACATTCCAAGAGATATAAGGATAAGGATAATGGGAAAGCTTGCGATAATATAAAGTATCATCTTCTGTACTATGTGAAAGATATCTACTTTAGGCACGGCGATGGTTTTTGAGGCAAATGCATGGATTGGTGCAGGGTCCATAGTATTAATTATGGGTATTTGACCTGTGGGCGTTTTGACGTGAGGTGCATGGACTGCAAATTTTTTAACAATTGTTTCGTATATATTCCTGTCTTGATTTGGAGCTTCGTGTGCTTGCACTTCCTCTACTTTCTTGGTAAGTAGGCCGTAGTCAACGTGTTTGATTTCTATATGTCCGTTGCTCTCATACACTTCAGGTATCTTGCTCATGTTATCTCCGTATTATTTCGGTCTTTTTAATTTCGAACATGCTTGATTTCTCTGACATATTGATTCCTAAGTTTTTTGATAGCTCTGGAAATGCTTGAGCAAACTCTGAGGAAACTTCAGGTACTGGTTCAACTGATCCTCTGAAGTGTGATGTGTCTTTGATTCCTGCCACAGAATAGGTTTTTATTTTAGTTTGAGAGGCTGCATCTTCTTGTGATTTTTGTAAGTATGCCCCCGTGCTTAGTGAATCGTCTTGCGTGTTCTCGTTTTTGTGAATTAATCCCGACATATCTAAATCTGGGAAGAAAAGTACCCGAAACAAAGTCCACACACGTATGAAAGGAGTAGCAAATGAAAATTTGTATCCTTGCTCTGTACGTTGTTCCAGTTGCTGGGTAGTTTGCATGAGCTGTTTAGGTTGTGCTGCCATGGAAACTATGTAAATTAAGTATGAGAAAATTGGACGAATGTTTAATAGCAGTATGCCAACGGCACAGCTAAAAAAAATAAGGGGTAGTATTCTAATAAGTATTTCAAACATAAGTCAGGTGCACACCTTGCATGGGTGTGTTTTAATTAGTATAACAATTTAGTAGTTAACAATAAAAGTGGTTATGGCTACTGTCATTCATGTCTCACAAAAACCTACGTTTGATCTAACTCAAATAGAAATTAAATCTTTCGATCCTGCGAATCGTCTTTGTTATTTTGAGTCTAAACAAGTATTCAAATTTGATCAGGTCTATGGCAACTTAGAAAATAGAAGTAGATTAATTCGTCTTAATCGAGATGAAAGCCTAATTGCTGAGCAAGTTATTTCCGCAACTATTGATGCGGGATATTGTGGACACTTGGTTTGGAAAATGAAACTAACTGAAGCAGGTGCTCAGATGCTTGATCACTGTGATGATTTACAAAAATGTGCTGAACGGTTTGTTAACTGTCAGCAGATACATCTTTTTTTTAGCCCAGCAGGTAATTACTATAACGGCACAAATCAGACGACTCTCGAGCCTGATATTATTTTTACGTCTCAGTGAGGTATACATGACCACATTTGATGTTATTTATCGGAAATTAGTTGGTGATATTTTAACTCATGGAATTGAAGAGATGAATGAGCGTACTGGACATGAGACTAAAATTCTGACTGGTCAACATTTTACATTGCGGCCAAAGGATTTTCCTATTTTGACACTGCGTAAGATCCCTGTGCGGTTGTTTGTGGCTGAGCAGATTTGGTATCTGCAGGGAAATAAGCAGCTTGATTTTTTTCAGAAATATTCAAAAATCTGGGATGATTTTAAGGAAGAAGATAATACAGTTGAGAGTGGATATGGATACCGGTGGCGAAAGTTTTTTCAGCGGGATCAGGTTGCTGGCTTGATAGAGATGCTTCAAAAAGAGCCTTCGAGTCGACAGGGAGTTGTGATAACTTGGGATCCGAATACTGATGGATTGGCGAGTCCGAAAAAGAAAAATACTCCGTGCGTGCCTATGTGGGTTGCGAATATTGTGGGTGGAGAGTTGAACTTTCATATTGTCTTTCGATCTCAAGATGTGATGCTTGGATTGCCTCATGACTGTGCCGGATTTGCGTTATTGCAGCATGTTTTGGCTCAGAAGTTGAACGTGCCAGTCGGATTTTTACACTATTCGATTTCTCATGCGCATATTTATGATAATCACTATGAGCAGGCTAGAGAGTTAGTTTCGCGAACGAATGAACACGGAGAATTTGAATTAAAATTACCAGATCAGTCGTATGATCGTGCAATGCTTGAAGATGAGCAGTTGGTTGATGAGATTTGTGATCATATTAAGGAACATTACAATCCACTCGCGTCTTTAGGAAAGATGCAGATAGCGCTTTAACTATATGGCAATTTCAATGATTTTAACGCTTTCAAAAAATGGATCTCTTGGTGAGACTTCTCCAATGGGATGGACAGTAAAGGAAGATAAGATTTGGTTTCGGAATGTAACTAAAAATGTTGGAACTGTAGTAATGGGTAGAAAAACGTTTGAAACAATGGATAATAGACCACTTCCGAATCGGGTGAATTATATTATTACGCATAATCCTGAAAAGATTGAGAAAACAGACAGTGTGATTCCGATTACACTTGAAGATTTTCGCGCGCTTAAGTTAAAAGATTACTGTGTGGTTGGTGGATACGAGATTTATCATGAGTTTTTGAAGGATGCAGCGATCGTGTACATTTCGCACCATAAAAATGTTGAAGTTGAAGGAAGAGTACTTAACCTTGATATGAGTAAGTGCGTATTGTTTGATCGGAGTGAATCTGAGGATTTAATTAAGGAAGTTTTGATTCAGCATCCTTATATTTCGAAGAGAATTTCATATGAATATTCTGATGAGAGTCCTTTTATATCGCAAGCTAAGGATGTTTGGCTATCTAAACAGTTGCCGGGTGTGCATTTAACTGTTTCATTTTTTATTAATGGTGGTGAGATTGTAACTCAAGGTACAAATTACGAGTATCATGATAAGTTTGGTTGTGTAAGAAAGAAGTTAAATATGCCTACAGGCGTAGGATATGAGTTATGTGAAGGCTGTCAGCCAGTTAATCACTCAGAATCGAGTGCTATTATTAAAATAAAGCAATTAGACCAGTATAAAGAGCTAAAAGGTTCAATAGAGTATTTATATGGTCATTGGTGGTGTTGTGAGGATTGTACTAAGCGAATGGATGACGCGGGTGTAGTGAAAGTTATTATTTCAAGAGAATGGACGAAAAAGTTTTTGAAAATAGCGGATTTATAATTATGAAGAAAATATATGTCGGCTGTGCGTTGACGCAAGCACCCGAAGAATTTAGAAATGCGATTGAGTCATTTAAACTGACGTTGCGGGAAGAGTATGAAGTTCTCGATTTTGTTGATCTTTCTGTTCAAGAAGTAACATTTCAGCATATTTTTGATTGGGATACAAATTGTGTAAAAACGTGTGATTTGTTTATTGCTGACTGCACGTATCCTGCAATTGGACTTGGTTATGAACTAGGTGTGGCATTGGAATCGAAAAAGAAAGTATTAGCGATAGCGGAAGAAGATGCGAAGATTTCTCGACTAGTGCTGGGAGTTACTTCACCCAAATTTGAATTTATGCGTTACAAAGATATCAAGGAAATTATCCCGAAAATTAAGGAACTACTTTAAATGGAAACGCTTGGCAGATTTATTACATTTGAAGGCGGAGAATTCGTGGGTAAATCGACGATTGCTACAGAATGTTTTGTGAAGGTTTTGGATGACTTGGGAATGAATGCAAGAACAAGCCGGGAGCCTGGAGGCACTCCAGAAGGAGAGGCTATTCGTGAGGAAATTTTTGCGCGATTGAAGGCCAAGGCGCCAGTAGAAGAACTTGTAGGATTATTTTATCGTGCACGTCGACTCCATTTGGATTCGGTTATTCTTCCCTTTTTAGGTGAGCAGAGAGATCGTGATGGTGTAATGATATTAGATCGCTATGTGGACAGCTCAATAGTCTTGCAAGGCATGGAGGGTGGTGTTCCGCTAGAGAAATTTGTCGAACTAAATAAAGAACAGGCTCTTGGATTTTATCCTGATATGACAGTAATAATGTATTTCCCGGAGGAAAAGTTTGAGCCGGTATTTAATTTGCGTAAATTGCATGCTGCATCTAAAGACGCAAAGAGAAGTATTACGGAATGGGATAAAGGATCTATTGAACTTCAACTGCGTAGACAGCGTCAGTATTGTTCACTCCCACAAACTTATGAGCGTCTTGGGGTAGCACGTCAGTTTGCATTTGTTGATGCATCACAACATCCTCGTGAGGTGTTGCTTTCATGTCTTAGGGTGGTAAGTCCACTTTTTGCGAATCGCTATTCGTATGAAGATATGTTGGAATCATATACTCGGTTGAGTAGAAATGGAGTATGGAATCCCTTAGATACTGTATGGAATGAGCAACAACAACTTCAGTACGCAAATGCGTAAATATGAAGCGCTTACAATATTTTGGATAATTTGAGCAAGAGTAGTAAAATACGAATATGAAAGTTGAATCGATTAAAACGCACAAGATCACTGATGCAGATAAAGACTTACTTAAAATTTTGGATCAGTATGTGACTGAGTTGCCTGAGAGAAGCGTATTGGCTATTACATCTAAAATTGTAGCAATATGTGAAGGGCGAATTATTAAGATAACTGATGATGTTGATAAAAATGAATTAATGCGGAAAGAAGCGCAGTATTATATTCCTCGAGAAAAGAATAAATACAACGTATCGATTTCGATTAAAGGAAATATCCTTGTAGGCTCAGCCGGAATTGATGAATCAAATAGCAATGGATACTTTGTGCTGTGGCCGGATAATCCTCAATCTACAGTAAATGCCGTGCGGGAGTATCTTACTAAGAGATTTAAAGTACAAGATGTCGGAGTTATTGTGACTGATAGTCGAAATGTCCCATTGCGGTACGGATCGACTGGTGCGGTGATAGCTCATTCTGGATTTTTCTCTATAAATTCGTATATAGATACTCCAGATTTGTTTGGACGTATTATGCATGTTTCTAAAGTTAATGTGAGTGATTCACTTGCAAGCGCTGCAGTATTAGAAATGGGAGAGGGACAAGAGCAGACACCATTGGCGGTGCTGACAGATATACCTTATGTCAGATTTAATCCGGAAAACCCTTCTGAAAAAGAACTTTCCTTGATTCATTTAACCCTTGAAACTGATTTGTATCATGTGATGCTTGAATCTACTCCCTGGGAGAAAGGTGATGCCTTACAGTAATGAATATCCGCGGAATAAAAACACATAAAATAACAGCTGAAGATAATGATTTACTCAAGATATTGGATCAGTATGTATCTGAACTACATGAGAATGAGATTCTCATTATTACTTCTAAAATCGTGTCGATATGTGAGGGGAGAGTAGTTTCTCCGAAAGATATTAGTAAGTCGGATTTGGTAAAGCGAGAGTCAGACTATTATTTATTATCACCTGATAATAAATATGAATTAATTTTGTCGATTAAAGACGGACATTTGATGCCGTGGGCGGGTATTGATGAGTCAAATGGAAATGGATACTTTGTATTGTGGCCAGAGGATGCGTATGCTACGGCGTTTAAAGTGCGGGATTATTTAGTTGCTCGATTTGGTTTACGCCACGTAGGGGTAGTTATTTCTGATAGTAAGCTTACTCCCTTACGCTGGGGAGAAACTGGTTTGGCTGTGGGATATACTGGTTTTAATCCTTTGGTGAGCTATATTGGTAAGAATGATCTTTTTGGTCGCGAAATGAAATTGTCGAAACTGAGTGTCGCAGATTCGATCGCTACGATGGGAGTTCTTATGATGGGAGAAGGGGATGAACAAATGCCTTTAGCGATCGTTTCTGAGATTCCTCGTGTTGAATTTTTAGAGCGTAACTGTACTCAGTCAGAAATCGACTCATATAAAATTGATAAAGATAGTGATCTGTTTGGAGACTTACTTAATGCCGTTAAATGGCAAACAAAAGTCATCACCTAATTGTTCTCTGAGTATAGAAATAAGAATCCTTTGTGCTAGCTTTTCTCCATATTTTTCATCTGCAGAATAAAATCCTACAAGAGTAAGTTGTGAGTTTACTTCGAGGAGCCAACCGTTGTGTTCGCTATCTACTATAAAATCTACTGCACACATTTTCAGGTTGATTGCATAGGAAAGAGATTCAGCTTGTTTGATTAATGTAGGATCCCATCTGTCTTCAGTAACTATATTTACATTTTTTTTCCATTGATCTTCTGGTGTTGGGGTTAGCGTTTTTTTGTTTACTGCAATTAGCTTATTATTAACTATTAAATATCTATATTCTGTCCCTTCACAATACTTTTCGAAAAGATATTCTTTTAGTCTTATGGCTGCAATTTTTTGATGCAACTCGTTCTGTGAAGTAATTATTTCTACTCCTACCGCGTTTTTGCCATATAACGGTTTTTTTATTATTTTTTTATGTGTCTCTAGAAAACTTTCTAATTCTTCATTACTGTCGGTGAATAGATACGGAATATTAGGAATACTAGCGCGTTCAGCAATCACTCGTGTTATATATTTATTTTTTGCTAAGGCTCCGCCGAGCTGCGTGTTCAGTGATGTAAAAGTGTACACATATGCGGTTTTTTCTTTGTATGTAACGGTGAATAAACCGTCGGAACTAATTTTTTGAGGATTTAGTCCGAGTTTTTCTGCTTCTTCGTACAGCACACTGCGGGGAAGGTTGTCCATAGAACGGTATTATACACGAGATTATATCTGTGCTTTGACTAAAACGCGTTTATCGTATTTCTTGCTGAATAAATCCCATCGACCTGCACAGGTAATGAGATAAAGGTTCTTTTCCTTTTTTTGATCAGCAAAGATTTCCTTAACTGGGAGATCTTCTGCTGACATCACTTCTGCTCGTACCGTATTGTACGTAAAAGTGTTTTGTTTGGCATCCGTAATGGTGATGGGATTGCCGAATTTCATGGACTCGAGAGTGTAGAATACGCCAGGACCAAATGCTGAGTCTCGGTGGCCTGATAGCACGACGTTTCCTGCTTCTCCAGGTAATCCTCCAAATTGATACCAAGACACCACGCGTGCGCTACTGGGAGCTTCCATTACGCCTGCTGCGTCGACGCCCACTCGTTCAATAGATGTATCGACTTTAGCTGCAGGGGCACTGATTTTAACTGGTTGTCGTTGGGAGATGAGGTTACCTGTTTGTTTCCAAAATAGCTTATCGGATACGTTAAAGAATCCTTGAGCCGTCATGATATTCAATAGTATTGCTACAAAAGCAATAATTCCGAAAATAATTATGTGCATGGTTGTCCTACTTAGAAGACTTTTTGCTCTTCTTTTTTTTATTGTAGAACGAATAACCTACTCCTGTGAAGCCCAATGCTCCCAGTGAGTAGATGAGTCCATTAAATAGAAGTGCTCCACCAAGTCCTGTTTCTGGAGCTCCGGTCGGCCCACCGACGGGCACGACTACGCTTGATGAAGCTCTTGGACGAGGAGTTATAGTGCTTCGTGGTGATGCGGTAGGAGATTGGCTCGTAATTCCTGCAAAAACTGATTCGGGTATAGTATCTGTCTGGGCAATGCGTGGGCCTGTTACATATTCTGGAAAGCGCTCTTTTTCTGAGGTAATAAAGAATTGAGTAATTCTTCCGCCCAGTGTTCCTCGGGACTCTGCACTATTAGTTATTGTGCCTAGATTGTCAGCTTTTCCGTCCACTGTTAATGCCCAGATTATGTAATACACACCATTAGCAGGTAGTGTAGCAGGCAAATCTTTGGCCACAGCAGTGTAATTGAAAGCAGTCCCAGATTTTGCTATAGAAACGGTTCCCGATACGTTGTATTGATTGGACGCTTTTTTGAGGTCGTAGGATGTTTGCTGTGCGAAGGAATTTTGGAGCGATGCGCCCATTAAAATGAGAGTAATAGCGGTTATAAAAGCAGTTTTTTTCATAAATTTAGTATATCATAATTGCTTTTTGTAAGTAGTTATAGAAATTTCCGTAGTGCTATTATAATCATTAAAACAATGGTCAGAATAAGTCCTATATAAAGAATAATGTGTGATTTGTTTAATATGATAGGAGCTTGTGTGGATGGTGTCTCTCGTGTTTTGTTGTGGATCTCCGGCGGAGGGTCAACCCATTTGTATCTTTGCCCACCGTACTCAAATATGAAGTTTTCGTTGTGGAGTTGGTTGGTGTATTCAAGATAGTGGTATAGGCAGAACCCTTGCCATGTCGAGCTCATTTCATGTCCACAAACTTTGCAGTGATAGGTAAAGAATTGTTTTACTTTATGAAAGACGGTGGGACTAGGAGCAGCTTCAGTTGTCTGAGGGTGTGATATTCCGGCGGTTAAGGACCTATCATATTCAGCACGTTTTGCCGGGTTGAGTAGGGTGTCTCGAATAATATTGAGTTCAACCATATCCCAAAATGCTGTATCCGCTTCGTTATAGTCGGGGTGTTTCGATTTGGCGAGTTTCCTAAACGCTTTATGAATTTCTTGTGAACTCGCAGTTTGATCGATTTCGAGATATTCATAAAAGTTCATAGCACTAGTATATCGCACTCTGCTATAGGATTCCAGCAAGCTTGCTATATTTTAATATTTTTTATATAATTATAGGCTGATAGTCATTATTTTCTGCCACTCACTATATGAAGATTTCCTTGTCCACATGGGCTACTGATCTATTTTTTGTATTACTACTCGGACTTGGTGGTTTTTTCCTTATCGGTTTTTATCTTGATTCGTCGTATCTTCTTACAGGATATCAGGACTGGATCTATCATGCATTTCGCGCTAAGAGTATTGCAGAATATGGATTAGTTTCCTGGGATCATATCTGGTCCAATGGTCTTAATCATTGGAGAGGGTATCCGTTTGGCGTTCATTATCTTGTTTTGGCCGTCGGTTTTTTGTTTTCTCTAGATGTACCTCGATCGATGATGTTGCTAACTGTAATAGTATTTATAGCAATTCGGATTGCGATGTATGCAGTCTTGCGATTACTTAATATTCGTCCTTTTTATGCTTTTTTCGGCACATTCGTGTCTTATGCTTTCGCTCAGCAGTGGAATGCTATTAGTGATTTTGCTTTGTTTGTAGTCATGTTATGGGTTCCAGTCTATGTTTTTTTGTGGGCAAAAGCTTCCGAAAATATTCGATACTTTTTTATTACCGCTGCACTGAGTGGATTTCTGTGGAGTGTTCATCCTATTCTGGGATATTCAGTGAGTGGAATGTATTTTTTTCTTTTACTTTTTCGAAAAGATATTTTGCATAAAAAAGGTATTTTTGCTACATTGGCGATGTTTTTTATCAGCTTTGCATTCTTTTTTGCTTCGCAATTCTTTACAGGTTATAACTATCAAAATCCGGTACTTTCTTTCTCTCAATTTTGGAAGACTACTGTGGTAGGAGATTATGCAGGATTGTCGCTTCTGTATTTGGTTCTCTTAGGACTTGGGTGGTTGGTTATTCTTATCAGGACAGATCATATACCTCGTTGGGGAAAGATCTTGCATCTCTACGCGAGCTTTCTTCTGCTGTTTGTGTGGACTGGCATTAATGGCTTTATTCCAGGCTTTATTGGTACATTGCAAATTTCTCGCGCACTCACGTTTGTTGGATTTTTACTGCCATTTAGCTTCGCTGCGTTAGCTCAGGCAGCATTTTTAAAGTCTCGATCACGTTTTATACCTGGTGTTATTGTTGCGATTATAGCTGTGGCGTTTACCAACGGAATTGAATTGGGTTCACAGTTTACAGGACAACCAGTATCGAAGATTGAAAATCCGGTTGCAACGTATTTTGGTGATAAGACTGCTACTGGAAGTATTTATACAGAAAATGTTTCAGAGGCAAGTTACTTTGGTAATCCACGTTTGCGGTATGTTACTTCGTACAACGAGCATCGAGACCCGCATCCTCTTGGTCAACGATTTAAGAATTTAATGCGTACTGATAGCGCGTATACCGGTGTTACTCAGCAACAATTGCAGCTTGTGAATGCCTATTCTGAAGTACTGGGAGTAGAGTATTTGTTTTTGTCTGAATTATCTCCTTTAGTCGATTCTCTGACTGCCTCAGACTCTGCCCGATTTGAACATGTTGAGACTTTAACTACAAAAAGCGGAGTGTTTTCTGTTTTGAAATCAGCGTCTCCGATACATTATGCCTATGTAGGAGAAAAAGGTGTCATGGATAAGGCGATTCGTTTTGATCCGTTAACAAAGCCTGATCTATATGCTGATTCTTTTAAGCCATGGGACGACGAGATTTTGAGATTTAAAAGTATGTTAGATAGTGGCATTGTAACGCCCATGCCGCTTCAGTTTGTTGAAAAAAATAGATTGCTTGTAGATTTAAGTGAGGCGCCCGAGCTTGTTGATCCTGCTGTGATTCTAGTTCAAAGCCATGATGATTTTTGGCAAGACGAAATGACTACAGGATATGAGATGAAGCCAACGGCATTGCGGTTTATGTATATGACGTTTCCAGATAAGTTTTTGCCTCAAGCAGTGGTGCTAAAGAACGAGTGGCCAACATGGCACTGGGTTCTACAGGGACTGAGTGTGGCTAATCTTGTTGGTGCTGCAGGTATGAGTTTGTTTATACGTTCTAAGAAGGAGTCTGTCAGATGATAAAACTTCCTACACATCATCGTATTACTGCTGAACCGTTGCATTCACTGACTATTATATTCTTGTTTGCGGCTCCTTTGGTAGTGCTTTTCTATGGTTCCTATATCTTTAATGTATATAATGCCGACAATCTTTTTCTGTATGTAGTGCAGTTACTGGCGGATTCGATCGGAATTATTACGATTATGTGTCTGTGGCTGACGATCTTGTTGGATGTTATTGTTCCATCTCATCATCGGAAGCACGCTGCTCCGTCTGGTACTTTTTTGACTTTATCACAGCCAACAATCGATATTTTAATAACTGTTGCAGGTGAGCCAATTGAAGTCGTTCGCAAGACGTTGGATGCTGCATTACAAATGGATTATCGGCACGCTACCTTTATTTTGGACGATGGTAAGTCAGTAGAATTGAGAAATTTGTGTAGGGCGCTGGGAGTGAACTATATTACGCGAGGGAATCGACAACATGCGAAAGCTGGAAATGTGAATAATGGACTTCAATATTGTAAGGGTGAATTTTTTACTATTCTAGATGCTGACCAAGTTCCTGAAAAACATTTTATTACTCGATTGCTGCCGTATATGGAGAATAGCAAGCTTGCAATGGTTCAGTCGCCTCAGTCTTTTTCTAACACTGACGAGTTTATTGCGCTTGGTACTGCTCAAGCTCAAGAAATTTTTTATAAACACGTTTGTCCGTCAAAAAATATTTCCGACTCGGCCTTTTGTGTTGGTACTAATATGGTGTTCCGTCGCTCGGCGATAAATCAGATTGGTGGAATTGCACAAATAAGTCATTCCGAGGATATTTGGACATCATACCTTTTGCATGAAAAGGGTTGGAGTACTATTTTTGTAAACGAGATTCTGGCAAAGGGAGAGGCTCCTGCTACTATTGCTGCATATTTCAAACAGCAGATTCGTTGGGCTCGTGGTGGTTTGGGAATGCTATTTTTTAGAAATCCTTTGTTCGCGAAGACTTTGACATTAGATCAACGCATACAATATTTTAGTTCGAACATTTTTTACTTAGTTGGCATTTCGATATTAGTGTATATTGTGATGCCGCTAATCTATCTTTTGTTTGGTATTAAACCGCTTATCACAAACGATGGTGCTCAGTGGTTGCTTCACTATGTTCCATATTTTGCGCTTTACTATGGATTAAGCGTTTTACTTCTTGGTAAGTTACATATCGCAACTATCTCAACTGCTCTTGCTAGTTTTTATCCGTATTTGATTGGTATCGCGACTACGTTGTTTGAAACAAAATATGAATGGGTGGCAACGACAACACGAGCACGAAAACAAGAGTTTTTGATGAAGTGGATCTGGCCACATGTATTGCTTATTATTATTACTATTTTTAGTTTGATAGTTGGATGGTACGAGCCGCGCAACTTTTGGGCAACCCTTTTTAATACTGGCTGGGCTGTGTGGAATATGTATTTATTGATTATTTTTGTTACTGGTGAAAAGCGACGGGTAGAACAAACCTCAGAAGTAAAAACTGAAGAGGAAAATGGTTCAGTCGCGTTTGTAGGAATTGCTGCATAGGAGGTTGTATGCGTTCGAAAATATTTACGACTATTTTAAATAGTATTTATTTTCTTTTAGTATTTGTTGTTGCCTTTGCGATTGCGACTTTGGCTTTAGTGAGAAAAGTTAATTCTTATGAAGCGAGTCGTGAGCCTTTGTTTTTCTCTGTTCTTAAAGAGAATATTCAGATGACAAGCCCCGTATCTGGTCGACTTGATTCAGTTGAGGTAAAAACTGGACAGCATGTAAAACGAGGTGAGTTGGTAGCACAATTGTCTGACGAGTCGCTTGAACGAAAGTTGATTGCGCTTGAAGAAGTGGGAGACCAGAATCTTTCGGCAAGTACAGAAGCACAAGTCCTTCGTTCACAAAAAGAGCAGTTTTCGATACGTGCAGCTAAAGATGGCGTAATATATAAAATTGAAAGTGCTGCGGGAAGTTATGTTGGACCAGGTTCACCACTTATTACAATGTTTGCGGATGAAAAAGTAAAACTTATTGGGTATGTTAATCCTACACAGTACGCTGAGATTCAGAGAAATAAAGATATGAACGTTTTCAGCTCTCGTTTTCAACAGATTTATAAAATTACGCTCGAGGGTGTAGGCCGTGTGCAAAGTGGTGAAGGGTTGGATCAGAATAAATATGAAGTTATTTTTGGGTTTGTTGATACAGAAGAAGGGCCAGCATTTTTGGAAGGCGAATCTTTAGAAGTCGTATCAGCACAAAATAATGATGATGTGAAACGACCAGTAACGAGAATTGTAGAATTATGGAATCGATTTATTATTGGAAACTAAT
>CAZGHS010000010.1:2223-51370 GCA_964525495.1 uncultured Gammaproteobacteria bacterium | reverse complement strand
AGATGGTGCTTTTTTCAACGCTACACCAATATCCGGAAGCAGCACTGCTCATCAACAATTCCAAGCAGCGGGATTTTCAAATGTTGAGGAAGCAACACCCAACACGATTACTATTAATCAAAGTAATCAAGCAAGAGAAACAAGACGAGGTGTTATCGGTCCAATTGCTCGTTTTGATACCATCACAACAAGCCAAGATCTTCAGGCTGATGCCATCAAAACAGCACAAGCGGTCGCAGAAAGAAGCGATACGCTTTCCAAAGAGGATAAGGAAGCATTACGTGATTACACTCAAGAATACGGAAAACTAACACAAAAGATAAGAACAGAGCAAGACAAAGCAGAACGAACAAGATTGCGAAACGACGCTCGAGTAATGCAGGCTGCTTTCGTTCGAGAGAATCAAGATTTAATAAACACCGCCCTACTCACTCGTTCTACCGAACTGGTAGAATCCATGGCCGCACAAGCAAATGTAGGACCATGGAGAGATCAAGATCCTGACGCGGCTGCAGCAATCACAAACCACAATCAAATAAGAAACTCACTTATCGAAGACTTAAAACAAGCACAGGCTTCTAGCAACACTGAACGAGTAAAAGATTTAAAAGCCCAAATATTAAGCGCAGATAAAATATTCTATTCACAAAACGCTGGAGTTGTCGACTCATATTACGCAAATGGAGCGCCACAGGCATTACAGCAACGAGCAGCAAGTGGCGCAGCTCCAGGACAAGCAGATGTATATAGTCAGTTTGTGCAAGATTCACAAGAAACAAAGCTTGGTCCAGACAGAGAAGCTCGCATTACAAGAGCTTCAGCTCAAGCAGAGCGTGATATTCGCAAAGGCGTAAAAGAACTTCTTGACGCCATAGATCCAAATACAAGTACGACTAAGGACTCCAATCAACAACTCTCTCATGATGTTCGTACGGCAATAGCAAATAACGTCATTGCTGAAGTAATGCCTCGCATTGCTGGAGTAAATAACGACGACCTACAAACAGTTATAAACACCGCTCTTCGTAGTTCATTAGAAGAACGTGTAGCAAGTATCAACCCAAACATTATACGAAAAAATGAATCGACATTTGTAGATGGCATAGCATCGCTTTCCACCACCCTCTCAAATTCAAATAATGTTCGCACAGCGGCAACAACACAAATGCTTATTCCCTTTGCTCAGCAAGCAAATCAACTCTATACCCAAGAACACGATCTACGAATGCAATCACTTGGCCTTCAAGGACCAACAGCTCGATTCGGTGAAATCATTCAACCAGGTCAAACGCTGATCCTACGATCTGACCAAGTGCTGCGCGAAAGGTATAGAGAAGACTATGTAATGGACTACAAGCAAGCTCTTGCACAAATAGCACCTGGCATGAGCGAAGGTACCCGAGAAACTCTTGCACGAGAATTAGTAGGAACAGTATACGGCTCTATTAGTGCTTTTCCAGAATATGAAAAAAATGCACAAGGTTTCACTCAATTCCATCCAGATGGAAGACCAAAAATAAAAACCAGGATTGTAACTATAAACGGTCAGCAACAAGAAGTTGAAGAATTACAACTTGTAGAGTCACTAGGAGTATTACAAGATCTTCAAGCACAAAGAACCCGATATGAAAGATGGGCTTTACAACAACTTACTCCAGAAGAACGAACAGCCTATCTTAAAACACAAGATGAAAAACGAACTAAATACTTATTCAGCTCTTTAGGAACAGGATTACTCGCCAGTGTAAGCGAACAATCAGAGCGACTACAAACAGGGCTTGAGCGGACACGCAATGACATTACCCTACTCGAAGCAAAACCATGGCAAGAGAGATCACGTGACGAAATAAAAAAACTCCGCTCCCTCAGAAAACAAGAAAAAGCAGTGCAAAAATCTTTACTTGAGTTTTCACAATTTCAAAGCAGTGTGAAAGATGACAGTATTAAAGTTGATGCAGCGCAACTAGAAAAACTCCAGAAAAAACAACTTAAACTCGAGAGAGATGAACGAAAAGCCATCGTAAGATTACAAAAACTTGAAGGAAGACAAGATCTCACTGAGCAGCAGCAACTTAGATTAAAAGAGTTGAAAGCAACAATTCCTACGTTAACTGCAGGAAAAACAAAAGTTACTGATAGACTTGCCAATTTAAAGGGCAAAACAACGCTATCTCAAGTGTTAAGAAATGCAACCGAGCAAGGTATGCGGTTTGGCGAAATGCAAGAAATAATGATGGGTGAAGAAGGTAAAAAATTACAATCTCGTGCACCTGTTTGGTACAAACTATCAAAAAAGAAGAACCCTATTGGAGGTTCGATTGGCTTAGTACAATCATTTATGAATCCAAAGGCAGGCGAACGAGGCCTTGTAGGATATCTAATGAGTGCCCCAGCCTCGATAGTTGGTCATTCATTAAAAACATATAAGCTGAGTGCTGAAAACTCCCTGTTTGCAATAATGTACAGTTCTGCAACAGGAAGTTTAGTAGCGAAAAAAAGCGAACTTGAAGAACGAATTTTTAAACTTTCAAGAAATACCGGAATTAATGTTGATCTTATGGTAAAAACTGGTGTAATAGATCCAACATGGTTAAGAAACATGTCATACGGAGACCAGTTAAAACTAAAGTTCTTAATAAACGAACAACGAAATTTTGACAAATACGAAACCATCTTAAAAAAACATCCTCGTATATCAAGTTACTTAAAGAACAAATCTGAAAAAGCAACCAAATCGCGTTACATGATTCAAAGCGATATAGTTCAAGCAGTGCTTCATGGAAGAATTGAGTATCTCCCTGGAAAATGGGTAAATCAGACAGGAAATTTGCTAATTAACAACGCATTACTCAAACTCGCTCCAAAATGGTTCGAATATGACGCAGACAAAGGTGGCGTTATGTTTAAACCTTGGGAAAACCTTAAAAAGAAAGTCGATACGAGAGTTAAAAACGTCCGTAAAGCAGTACAAAAAGCAGTTTGGGATCGCATCAAAAACACCGCTGTTGGTGGCTTCATAAGAGGTGTTGGTGCATTGGCAGCTAAATTTGCATTAGCAACAGTTCCAGTCGTTGGCCAAATCGCTGGATTCGTTATGTTAGTTGACGGGCTCATATCTAAAATCCCAATTGTAGGTGCTATCTACTCGTTCTTTAAAAACACAATTCTCGAAATCCTTAAACTTTTCCTCACATTCATGTTCTTCGGAACTATGTACATGCTCCTCTCATTATTAGGACTTTTTGGTATTGGAGGTGGAGTTGCAGCAACCACAGCAACGGTAGCAGCACCTGCAAGCGCAGGCGCAAGCACAATGAGCGCTTTAAAAACAGTTTCCTTTGGCAGTGGAGCAAGTGGTGGTGGCGCCATATTCATAAACAGTTCAATCACTTCTTTCATGCAAGGAGCAGGTTCATGGCTTCAAGGAGGCATAACTAATCTCTCAGGCGGTATTCAAGCATTTGGAAACATGCTTTCAACAGGATGGCAAGTTGGCCAAAGTATGTTTAGTTTTGTAACAAACGCCGGATTAATGGGTGGAGCTACTTACGCTGCCGTAACAGCGGTGACTCTAGCAACAAGCATAAGTTTCTTCGGCTTAGTAAATGCGTTCAAGGACGGTCCAGAAACAGTAATTGGCCAAGCAAATGACCTGGAAACTTCTCCTACTACAAATCCTCTCCTCGTAACTAAAACTGCAGATAGTACACTAAAAAATCCTGGAGATAGAATTCGTTACACAATCAATGTTAAAGTTCCTAATTGTGACTCTCCAATAATAGTAGAAGATAAAATTCCGGAAAATACTACATTCGCAGGTGTAATCGGAAATGATCCCGCAGTACCCCCTGTCTCGGGTATAGTAGCAACTGGTCCAGATGCAACAAACACACTACGTTGGGAGATAACGCTCAGCAATCCTACACCACCTTGCACTACAGCTTCAGGGGGTAATTCTTCTCTCACCGATATTTCAGTTACATTAAACGAGATTAGAGATTTACTTGCACAAAGAGGAAGCTCTCCACTTAATAATCCACAGTATGGTGACTCTGCACAAGCTATTTTTGATAATGCAGTACGAACCGGTATTAGTCCGATACTAATGATAGGTATTTTCTATAGAGAAAACGGAATTGGCGAAGGGGGCATCGCTCGCCCATTTGTTCCAAATGTTGGAGGCTGTTATAACCTCGGAGGCATAAATAACTGCGTTAGCGGTCTAGGTGAACAAACCTGTAATGTTCCACAGGATCCAGGTAATCCATGGTGTCGCTACACGAATTATGTAGATTCGATTACCGCAAACTTTGATGTAGTAAGAAGAAATGTAATAGATCGTGGATATGATACCGTAGAAAAACTTGCAAACGCATACATTCCAATCGAAGATCCACGTTTCGGCGGCCAATTTAGCAACTGTCCTAAAGTATTCCCTCGTGTCGAAGCCGACGATCCAAATTCACCATTTCCAGGCGATACGGGAAGCTGTATTGTTCCAAATGGACTTAATTCTCATTGGAAATGGGATGTAGCGCACGTAATGCAAAATCGAGCATTTGGCCGAATGACTCTCGAAGAGTACAGAGCTTTTCGACAAGGTCAGACTACACAAGACGCAACGTTTGTAGACGTAAATCTCTTCTATGAAGTAACTGTCAATGCAAACATCACAAACAGTAAAAACGAGACAGGCAGAGGCTGTATACGAAATACAGCAACTGCAACAATTGGATCTCCACCTAACCAACTAGTCAATCAAGGCAATGAGATTGTAGAAGTGGGTGGAGAAAGCTGTACCTTTGGAACTGGCGAATTTTGTTCAGTAGATCCAAACACTCTAACAGACGAGCAAATAATTCAAGGTCTACAAACAGCTCAGATTTATATGACCGAAAGTACACAATGGAAACCAACTCATAGTTTTACAAAGGATCAATATAACGCAGTATGGAAATTTGCCTGCCGAATTACTCAATCAGATACTTTCATGTCAA
Organism: uncultured Gammaproteobacteria bacterium; assembly: GCA_964525495.1. Lineage (GTDB taxonomy): Bacteria > Patescibacteriota > Microgenomatia > JALYQM01 > JALYQM01 > CAZGHS01. The sequence goes on along the minus strand of CAZGHS010000010.1, from coordinate 46,373 downwards.
TGCTACGTGCAGGTAACAACCCTGTAGAGATACAAAAAATATACTGCTTTCCTAACGCAGATGCAGCAGAAACAAACGGATGGACTTCATGTCCACAAATAGCACAACATACAGCATATAACTTACGCGCCGGAAACCCGTACTCTAAAATTCCAGGATCTAATCTTTCACTTATAACAGAACTTATGGACTATCCGGGATATCGTACAGCAAGGCCTCCCCTTGATCACTACTACGGACAAGCTCACTACGTGCCATTCAATCAATATAATCCTCAACTATTTGCATTCTTAGTAGGACACGAAGTAGGCCATGGTGCACAAAAAGCAGGAGGTGAAGCCGCTACAAACCCTGCTTATAGAAATTACTACCAAAGAAGTGGTACTACCCCTTGTGCGCAGGCTGGAGGTCTATTTAACCCCTCAAATACTGTAAGTGACTACGCTGCAAGCTACAGCGGTTGTCGATCAACACATGCTATAGAAAACCACGCGGAATCCATAGGCTTTTACACAACAAATGGCGAAGCGCATAGCGCTGGATACAGAGGAAATACTAACAATTTACTCGACACTTTCCCTGTAGAATATAATCATCTAAAGACTGATTTCTTCGGTAATATTGAATACCCATTAGGAGATTTGTAATGGCACTATTTTCCCTCAAAAAGTTACAATACTACAAAAACACTCTTGGTATAGTAGGTGGATTGATCGGAGTAATTATTCTATTTATAATTGGTTTTTCTATCAGTAACGAGATATCCAAAAAACCTCCACTTGATCAACCTATTCAATCACCCACTGTTCCTTTTGGTGCTGCAGATCCCGAGCTTCTTGCCATTAAGTGGGCAGAAGTACGATTAGGAAAAAACAAAGAAGATATAAATACGATTTTAGGAAATCCGAAATCGGAAACACCAACAGATAACACAATAACTGTAAGTTATCAACCTACTCCAAATAGTCTAGAACACAAAGTGATTTACAAAGATAACAAAGCTGTACAAATCGAAAGAAATGTCAATGAACGCATCGAACGTCTAGCACGAATTGAGTTCGCGCAACGATACAAAGATTCAGAGATCATAAAAGATGATGCAGGAGTAACATTAATCGAAGGATTTAAAGTCAACGACAGTGAATATGTAATAGTAAACTCATATCCATACAAAAACTATGTTAGACAAATAATATATACTACTAAAGATAGATACGACGCTTACAAAACAGGTTTACAAAACAGAGGCGAAGGAATTCACGAAATAGATGCTCATGGCCGCGATGTAGAGTAGAATAGACTAGTGAATAAAGCACTTTGGGTACTTATCCCTATCTTATCGCTATTCAGTATAATAGGCACTACGCATGCGCACACGCTTCCTACTGTAACCCGCGACATCACTATCACCCCTGAAGAAAAACTGGTAAAAATACAAATCAATTATTTTTTTGACCCAATAATTGCACCTTACTACATTACTGAGTTTGACATAAATAACAACGGTCTTTTTGAACCTCAAGAAAAAGAAGACTGGAAGAAAGCAAGACTATCCAATATAGAAATACTACTAAATTATCAAAAAATGCCTGTCGTCGAAAAAGACAGCGTACTTCCCTCTCTTGACGACATAGTAAATCTAGGAAAACCGATTATTCTCAAGTTCTCTATAGAATCCTCTTCACTAGACTGCAATTCACCACACCTGATAAAAATCAGTGATAATAACGTCTTCACAGACGGAATACACGAAGCGTTTCGGTTCAACACCAACCCCACATCGTGCTATCAAGCAACAGTTTACAAAAACGAAACGTCGGCCGAATACAATTTAACAAAGACATCTTCTTCTCCAAGCCCAAAAATACAAATAGAAAAAAAAGAAGAATCTCCAAGATGGAGCATCAACGAATTTTTACAAAATAATAGTATGGGAATAGGAGGTGCGGTAATAATCGCAGCCTTCCTAATAGGTGTAGTAACTAAAGCAAAAAAAACTAATAAACCTTAGTTTTCGTCACGATCACCATTACGAATATAATTCTCCTCATTAGCTCTATCCACATCCTCTGACTGTGCATATGTCGTTCCTTGAGATTTTCGTATTGCTGTTGCCCAATCATAATTGTCTATAAAGTGATCCATATATTCGTTAACTTCATTTTGAACTTCTTGAGCATTCTTACCTGTCGGGATTACCTTAGCATAACTAATAGCATGGAAATCGAGAGGTAAATAAACAATAGTAGTTTTAACAACCGATTTCTTATCGCTACCCGTATAAAACACGTCTACTGCATGAAAATTGCGCAATTTATAAAACCTAGTAGAGGTAACTGAATACCCTTTAGTATAGTTCTCTGCAAAAGTTTTAATGTCTTCATAGTCACCGTTAGCAACAACATTAACTCTTAAATACTCATTAGAACCATCTACTTCACGAATGAAATACTTATTAGTCTGAGGGTTAAAGGTACTTGGATACTGAGACTCCTCCATGGGTAGAAAATCATTTTCTAACGGGAAATTAACAAAGGGCAGTTCCGCTTGTACTAACGATTCATTAGGTGTTAAGGTAAGGGGGTCACTAACTATGTCAGGAAACGGCGTAGCTATAGGAGCAGCGGTATAAACAGGAACACTAGCAAGAGGTTTAGTATTGTCTTTTCCAGTGACTGACAGGTAAACTAAAACAACCAGTAAGCCAACACTGAGCATTAATCCCAGCGGTAAAAGCAATTTCTTGATTGTAAATTGTAGATGGTGTAAATTACTATTAGAAGATTTCATAGGTAGATTGTAATATGGCTGATAAACGAATGACAAGTTGGAAAGTGATTCCCCTATTGCTTGTGTGTGTAGGAGTGTCCTTGTTCCACCCTCAAAGCATATCTGCACAGATGTGTCCAGCTAATTTTAATGACTCAATTTCCCCTACCGACGATCTACCTGTTTCCACAAAACTGTATAACGAACGAGGAGTATGGACAGACGTTTTACCTATCGAATATCAAGACACAATCAACGGACCATTATCCGGCGGAACTATTCGATGGGGTATTGAGGCTAGAGTTTGGGCACAAATGTTCACAAGAATGTACACCAATTACTCAAATGTTATATATCCGTTCATTAAAGTGAATATGCAAGACGGTAGAGAGATATTAGCACAAAACATAGTAAGTAACACAAACGCTACGGTAGATAATTGGAATAGATTTTATTGTATTCAAGGCATAGACGATATAAAGGCAGCAAATGTTACGATTAACTTTACAGGAGATTACTACGACTCCGACGAAGTAACCAAATACCGAGATTGTTTACCTCTAGAACCCGATCCAGATTTAGACGGCCAGTGTCCGTATGAAGACCTCGAAGAAGAGCGATGGAGTGAAAACAGCTCAAACACTTCCGATATCAGCAGTCCATACTATGCCCTTCTACGCGAGACAGCCGTCAAAACTGCTTATTTATTAGGAAAACCTCAATACTGTAACCTCGATACTGATTGTATTAACGGCAACTACTTCTGTGATATCACCAAACCACCTCTTTCTGTCGATGCAGCTGGGTTTGGTAAAGCCGGCTCGTGCACTCTCACCCCAGAAGGCAGCGGAAAACTTGAAACAGGCCTCGCTTTTCTAGATGAAAAACGCAAAAGCGTAGATATCTTGTGTACTGATTTAGTGACTCCTATGCAGAGCATAGCTACCAAAAAACTTGGAGCAGGAATGTGCATATATAATGGCGACTATGGCTATGAATCAAGTAATGATGGAGCACGACCAAAGCTTACCGAAGGAACAGTAGGTAGCGGAGACGTTACAATGCAATTCCCTTTCGATGTAGATCTCTTCGCTGACAATGGAGAACGATTAAATGAAGATTGTAAAAACGGTGGCAGAAATTGTATGATCGACGGCTATTACCGTAGAGGGCTAATGAATACTGTCAGTTCCCTTACATACGATGATATTAAACGTCTCAACGATATACCAGCCAAACTCACTGCTGGCATAGAAGGAAAAGGCAGTATTCGAAGTCTAGGAAACGGCGGATTATACAATTACGCATTCGTTGATAAATTGGGATCATTTGATTTCTGGGGAGAAGAAGCACGCCGAGTTAACCCAAATCTTGAATTATCTGGCTATGCATCTGTTACCGATGGACCTATCGAAGCATATATTAGAATGCACAACAATCAAAACGGTGTGTTGTTTATTAACGAAGAACCTGTCGGAATACGGGATATGAAAAATGCAGCGGGGGTACCCTTCACACCAAATAGAAGTCAGACGCGACCGGTTGTTTCGAAACAAATCAAAGGATCTGGTTACGCCGTAATGACTTATATAGGACAAACACCATTCATTTCATATAGTCCACGAGGCGGATCGCCTGATAATCTGGCCGAACTCCCAAACAACGTCTCCTTATCAACGGCCTATTACTCATTAGCAATGAACTCCGAAGGCGACGTTGCTGTATTTGGACTAGATAGCGGTATGGAGACAAGATACTACGGAATATATAACGGTAGAGAGAGAAAGTTTTCTGGATATCAAAACTTTCCTATTGGGTATATTAAAAACATGCAGGTTTCTATTGATTCAGAAGATAACCTACATACGATTGGGTACGGTGGTGAAGGATCTTCTGTACTTATTTACGGAAAATTCTCATTCAAAGGAGGCATACTAAGTCCAATCAGCTCATTAGTATCAATACCTTTTCCTGGAAGATTCGGCGAATATAGAAGTATTCCCTTTACAATTCAAACAGATAAAAATGGCAATGCTCATATAGCAGCTAATGTAGCAAAAGAGGGTGACACTGGCTGGATTGAAGGAAGCATCTACTATACAAAAGTAAGTAGAGACGGAGCTGTCGGACCTCTAGAATTAGCAGTTGATGTAGAGGCAGACTATCGTTCAGGGTATTTCTTCTGCGGCGCAGAAGCTAATGGCGGAAATTGCTATACACAATATACATTCAGCGACCGAAGTTCCAGTATTGCAGTCGATATTGACGATCAAACAGGTATAGAACGAGTCTATATCGCATATCTGAATCATCAAATTAACACTCCTGAAGGAGAAACACGAATAGCAGCTAATCAGGCAGCCTATGCAAAAAAAGATCCTAGTACCGGCGCCTGGGTTCAAAACCTAAAATTATCAGATCGCATGCACGAAAATTATGGAAAAATTACTAATATAAACATGGATAGATATGGGAATGTTGTCTTCACAGTCCAAGACGACGGATCAAAGTATTATAGTGAAGCAAAATATTTTGACGGTGCAGGTATGAAAAAATGTCTGTTATCAGGTGAGAACAGCCTATTCAACCAAGGTCGCTTTTTTAACGAAACAATTAAATGTGCTTATTCAAGAGAAGAAGTTCAATATGTAGCACCACCACGTAGTACAGCTGAAGGAGTTCGACTATTACCAATGATAGATGGATATAGATTGCCATCTATGATGGCAACAACACCAAGATAAATTAAACCTCGTACCTAACTTTTACGATCCGTACATTCTTCAACACTTGTGACATATGGAATTTAAACTTACGCTCGTACATGCGCGCATAATCTGCCCAAACGCTCGAAGACACATGAATAGTTAACAACCCATCTCGAAAACTCTTCGCCCGCACATGCCCTATCGCCTTCATTCCATACACTTCCTCAATCTCGTTCTGCACACTCTCGATCACATACGCAGCTTCCATCGGATCAGGATCACCCGACCGCTTCGCAAAATCCAAAAGCAATTCTGAAACTTTAGTAAATGACATGTGAACATATTCTAAACTCTGCAGACATGTTTTAAAAGTCAAAATTCTACTCTGTCCTGATCGGCATCACCACATGCAGATAATCTGTGTATTCCGGAATACGCCACACACCTGGCTGGTTTGGACCATTCATCTCCAAAACAATTTTCGGCTCTTTAACCTTTGCCAGAAAGTCCAACAAATATTTACTATTAAACGCAATAGAGTTTGCACTCCCTTCCAAAGTTGCATTGATCTCCGAAGAGTACTCTCCTACCTGCTCTGTTGCGCTAGAAAGCCGTACAACCTTCTCCGATGAATCAACTACCATCTTCAACACTGACGAACCGCTACGAGCAAATAAGGAACCTGTACGAACATTCTTAACCAACTCGTCAACTGCAAAAATCACACGCGTCGCATAACTTGAAGGAATTATCTTGTTATATGGTGGAAATGTTCCTTCCAACATGCGCGTCATAAACAAAACACCACCTGGTAATTCAAAAATTAATTGAGTACCTTCTTTAGACAATGCACAACTAAAATTTCCCGCATTATTACCGCTCGATTCCCGCACTATCTTTGAAACCTCCTGCATCACCTTAGATGGCACAACTACAGCAAAGTTTTGAGTAAACAGTTCAGACGCAAACTTTTCCACTGACAGTCTAAATCCATCTGTCGCGGCCATTTCCAAAACCCCGTTATCTACTTTCAAAGACACACCTGTCAAAATTGCTCGGGCTTCATCCCCACTCGCAGCAAAGCTTACGCGATCTATTGCATCAGCTATCTCTTTTGATGGCAACATATATTTAGTGCTCTGCATCTGAAAATGCAATTCTGGATATTCATCAGCAAGCAAACAAGCAAAATCAGATTTAGTTTTTCCTGCAATGATCTTCAATGAGCTATCTATACTTTCAATCTGTAACATCTCTGCAGAAACATTTAAAACAAAATCTGTCAATAATCGTGCAGGTACTAAGACACTACCTTCTTGATCTCCTAAAACAGATATCTGAACTTTGAGAGCAACTTCTGTGTTACTTCCTATCAATGTCAATTTATTATCTTCAAGATCTAGTAGTACTCCAGATAAAACTGGTAATGTAGTTCTAGTTGAAATACCTTTGCTTACAACTGAGAGAGCTTTTGCAAAAGTATCTGTTGAAACTTGAAATTTCATATTCTGTCTCTCTTTTCTATTCTTTATATATATATTAATTAGTAGTAGTAGTAATAGGCAGTGTGCATATCCGCATAACGAGCCGTAGATGAGTTTACCATTTCTGTGCATTGCCTTCTAAACCTCATCTTAATAGCACATTCTCCTTCTCTCAACCCATAGTACATGTAGTTCTTTCTCCTTTTGTTCGTCTGTATAACTTGTCCACTTCTGTGGATATCTTTGTGGATAGTTTTATAACCCTGTGGATAACCTCCTGCATCTTATCCACATAACCACTTCTTTATGCGGATAACTCTTGTTTTATCAACATTACTTCTTTGCGGATAGTTTCGTCTGTGGATAACGCGCTTTCAATTTGACGTACTCCATGCATCACCGTTGTGTGATCTCTATTTCCAAGTATCTCCCCTACCCGCTCGTGTGGTAAGCCCAATTCTTCCTTCAAGATATACATACAGATTTGTCGTGGCAATACAAAGTTTTTTAAACGACTTTTTCCTAAAAGATCCGATCTCTTTATTGCAAAGTGGTGGTGGATAACTTGTATTACCTTCTGTGGATTAATGCTTCCAGTGAGCTTAGCAGATTGTGTCGACTCTTCTCCAAAGGCTATACGCACACTTTCAAGTGTCCCGAGCATTCCTGTCGTCTTCAATTTAGAAATTATCTGAAATAATTTTCCTTGCAGCTCTCTCGTATTTGTCTGTATTCTTGAGGCTAAAAATGCCACTGCTTCCTGCTCGACATGTTCGCCCATGTCCTTACACTTCGATTGAATGATCGCAACGCGCATCTCATAATCCGGCAAACCAATATCTACCATCATTCCGCCTTTAAACCGCGAAGACAAGCGCTCTTCAAGTTGCGGAATCTCTTCAGGAGTGCGATCAGACGTCATCAGCACGTGGCCGCCTCTCCCTACTATCTCGTTAAATGTATGGAAAAATTCTTCCTGTGTACTATCTTTTCCAGATATAAACTGAATATCATCAATCAAAATAATATCGCAGCTTCTATACCGATCACGAAACTTATCTATAGTCTTCGATTGCAAACTCTGCACAAATTCATTAATAAATCGCTCAGAAGGAAAATATAGAATCTTCTTATTAGGAAACTTCGACAATATCGCATTCCCCACTGCCTGCATCAAATGCGTCTTCCCCAACCCTACCCCACCATAAATAAACAAAGGGTTATATCCCCGTCCTGGGTTCTGTGCTACAGCCTGAGCTGTTGCATACGCAACATTATTACTACTCCCCACAATAAAATTATCAAACAACAAGTTGGGATTTAATCCATTAAAAGTACTCTGCATTGACCCACCACCGCTTGAAGCAGCCGGTGCACTCACTTTCTTAGTAATAGTATCTACAGCTAATGTGGTGTCCGCATACACAGCTTCATTCTGTTCTGAGAAAGGCAAAGGATCCATACTCGAAGAATTATTCTCCTCTTCCCTACTCTCTCGTTTCTTCTTCACAGGGTTTTCAATAAACACCAGGTCAATCTCTTCAGTTGTGTAATCTTCAATATATGAAGGGATCATTCCTTTAAACTTCTTAGTGATCTCCTCTGCCGAATAAGGACTCGTCACGCCTATCGTCCACGACGATCCATCCACACTAATCACAACGGTACTAGAAAAATGCAATTTATAAATTGCCGGAGACAAAGCGCCTTTAATTTGCTTTAAAACTTTTCCCCAAATGATCTGTGCTTCTTCTTGAGTCATAAATGTTCTTCAATACTAAACACTTATCCCCAAAAAAACAATACTAAATGAGCTATATTTTCTAAGTTTTCCACAAATAAAACACTTATCAACATAAAAATGTGGATAACATAATACTATCTCCCACAACCGAGGATAAAGTATGCAACACTAACCTCACTATATGCAGTACATAGGGTAATTACGAACTCACAGACTCAAGAGAAGTCTTTAAGGATTAAAGAACTTACATTAATAACGATACAAATCGAGCCGAAACAAACAAAAAGCCTACATAACCGTAACCTCGTTGACAAAAACCCACTCCTCAAGATATAATCCTCCAAGTCAAAATAAGCCTCGAATAAGGATACAAATATGAAAAGAACATGGCAGCCAAAAAAGACCAAAAGACTCCGAAAACACGGATTCTTGAAGCGTATGGCAACTCGCCTCGGTCGCAAAGTTCTTGCACGTCGCCGAGCAAAAGGTCGACACTCACTTTCAGTATCCACAAAATAATCCAGCCAATCTGTTAAGATACACCTATGCTACCGAAAGAAAATCGGCTCAATATTCGTACGTACTATAGTGAATTCAGAGGTACAGGCAAAAAACTATACCATCCCCTCTTCTCACTCTATTACCGTCTCCAAAACAATGACCAGACTCCCAAAGTAAACGTCATAGTCTCTAAAAAAGTAGCCAAAGAAGCTGTCAAACGCAACAGAATGCGTCGTCTCATCCATACAGCCGCCGCCAATCTTCTCACAAATCTACCACCAGGCTTCGAAGGCCTCTTCTTCATCCATAAGGACTTCACAGAGCTCGACAGCACTCAACTCACAGCAGATATCAAACAAATGTTACTGCAAGGAAATATCTATCAAGATGATAAATAAGATCATTAACTGGTATCAAAACAAAGGTGCATATTACCTAAAATACGCACTTCCGTTCTCGAGCTACGGCTGCAGATTCTATCCAACTTGCTCAGAATACAGCCGACTCGCGATCAAAAAGCATGGATTAATACGAGGCTCACTCAAATCTCTCTGGCGAATTATTCGCTGCAATCCCCTCAGCAAAGGTGGACAAGACCTCCCATAATCCTCTTAACACAAAGCACTTCACCCTGTATAATATCCCAATGAACGAAATCTTAACCATTCCTTACAACATTATTCTCCAGTCCCTGCTATTTCTGTACAACATTCTTTTCCAGAACATGGGACTCGCCATCATTGCACTCACAATCATCCTTCGTGCACTCATGGTTCCACTCACACTTCCAGCATCAAAAGCTCAGAAGAAAATGATGGATCTCAAGCCTCACTTAGATGAACTAAAAGAAAAACACAAAGACGATAAACAAAAACTCCAACAAGCTCAACTCGAACTATATAAAGAACACGGTGTAAACCCACTCGCAGGCTGTCTACCTTATGTAATTCAGATCGTGATCCTCATCGAACTCTATAGAGTATTGGTCCAGTACCTCGGCCCAGATGCCAAAATAGACAACCAGGCAGTCCACACAGGCTTCCTATGGCTTGATCTCGCTAAACACGACGCACTTTATATCCTTCCAGTATTAGCCGGTGTATCTCAATTCATCCTCTCCAAGATGATGACACCAACTAAAGCACTCGCAATCAAGAAAAATGATTCAAAAGAAGAAAAGAAAGATAAACAAGATTTCGCTGAAGCCATGCAAGAAGTACAAGGCCAGATGGTATACATGATGCCTATCATGACTACTGTAATCAGCTTAAACTTCCCATCAGGTCTCGCACTCTACTGGGTTATCGGAAACATATTCTCCATCATCCAGCAGTATTACATCACAGGCCTCGGCGGCCTCCAAGACTTCTTCAAAAAAGATAAGTCCAAAGCTTTAACCAAATAATCGAAGTATATTTCTTCTTTCGCAATGAGAGCTCCCGTCGTGCGCGCCTTGGCTGAAAGCCATAAGTACTCTTGGAGTGAGACAACTTGTCCTGAAAGGACAAAGACGAGCGAGAATAGACCTTACTGCTAAGTAACGTATAGCGCAAATAGCCACTAATGTAATACTGTCATGAACTTGCTCGAATAAGAAAAAGGAATATACGAGATAGTACAAAGCAAATGAAAAATGAATGATCGCTGAATACAAGCTATTAATGAGCTTCCCCACTTTACCTCACCCTATATCTAAGATATAATCCCCAAATATGGATATCATTCAGACTATCGGCACCACAACACAAGAGTTATTAGGACACTTAAAAATTCCTGCAAAAGTTGCAGTGTCTGAAAACACAGACGAAACAGAAATCAAATACTACATGGTCGAAATCTCAGGCGAAGACCTTGGTGCGCTCATCGGATATCACGGTGAAACACTCAATCACTTTCAACATATCCTCTCGCTCTCAATAAACAACAAACTCGAAGATCGCATCAAAATAATTGTAGACATTGATGGTTGGAGAGCTCAGCGCAAAGAAACACTCGAGAATATGGCGCAACAAGCAATTCTTAAAGTAAGAAACACAGGAACTGCACAAGTACTTCCACCTATGTCAGCATACGAACGCAGAGTAATTCACTCACTTATCGGACTCGAATCAGACATTGCATCACACTCCGAAGGCGAAGATGCTTCACGCAAAGTAATCATCGAACTAAAGAAAGATTAAAAACTTTCACGTAGTGAGCCTATTTTGGCAAACTTCCTGCCAATCCTGTCAATTTTCCACAAAAACACATTAAGGTATATAATAAGAAGCAATGAAAACTGCAATAAAAGTCGGAGAAAATACACTCTGGCAAATCGGCTCAAAGGCTACAAATGCAATCAGTGGACTCATCATCATCGGGCTTATACAACGTCTTTATGGTGAAACAGGAGTCGGCATCTACTCCATTGTTATTGCATACGTCAGCTTCTACTTCATGCCGGTAGACTTCGGACTAAACGCACTAGCTGTTAAACATCTTCTCGATTCAAACCACAAACCAGAAAAAGTATTCGGCAATATCTTAGGCTTTCGACTAGCTCTCAGCGCTGCACTGATCATAATTGCCCTGATTATCATGCAGCTACTTCCGTACAACATCGAAACACAAACAGGCTACCCGCCAGCTGTCAAACTAGGCATCCTACTCACCTCTCTCATGATATTCGCGCAAGCAATACTCGCATCTGCCAACGCATATTTTCAATCAATGCAGAGATACGCCTACTCATTCATTGCGAACATGGCAGCAGCCATAGGCAACGTTGGATTATTTCTAGTTCTTGTAAACGCACAAGTTTCCATCGAGTATGCACTCATCTCATTCACCATTTCAGGATTGATCGGAGCAATCACATCACTCTTACTCGTAAAAAGGAGATTGAGCAAAATTACACTTTTACTCAACAAAAACTATCTGAAAAGCTTGATCAAGGATACCCTTCCGCTCACAGTCAGTCTAATTCTCAATCTTGTCTACTTCCGCATCGATGGACTTATCTTACCCTTCTATCGATCCGTCGAAGAAGTTGGCCGCTACAACATTGCATATAAAATATTCGACACAATCTTAGTCATCCCCAACTATTTTGCCAACGCGCTCTATCCAGTACTTCTCGATCAGTACAATCAAGGTATTAAAAAGTTCATTAAACTTGTTAAGAAATCAGCAGTCGGCCTAACAGGCATAGCAGTCTTAGGGTCCGCCGCATCATATATCCTAGCCCCTTACGTGGTGCAACTTATCACCGGCATGCAAAATCCTGAAACAGTGTTGTACACACGAGTACTCACCTCCGGATTAATTGTCTTCTTCCTATCATCCATAGCCATGTGGTCGCTCATAGTTATCGGCAAACAAAAATACCTTGCATACATCTACGGAACAACCATGATCATCAATATCACCCTAAACGTCCTACTCATTCCTCAGTATGGCGCTCTTGCTGCAGCATATATTACAATAGCCACCGAAGCAGTAGTCTTCCTCATCAGTGGACCACTTCTCATTAAAGAAATTAACGCTAAGCTAAAGGAATTAAAATGAAATTAACTATCCATACAGACGGTGGTGCCCGTGGCAATCCCGGTCCGGCAGCAATCGGAATAATAATCGAAGACGAATCCAACGAGAAAACAAAAATTGGCAAAACAATAGGCGATGCCACCAACAATGTTGCCGAATACCTTGCAGTGCTCACCGCAATAAAAGAAATAAAGCAAAAATACGGAACGTGTGAAGTTGAAGCAACGTTTTATCTTGACTCGGAGCTCGTGACAAGACAATTGAACAAAATCTACAAAATCAAAAACGAAGATCTCAAAAAAATATACGATCAGATCACAAACGAACTATCAAAAGATCTAAAAGCGCAGTTTATACACGTCAGGCGCGAGCAAAATAAAGAAGCAGACGAAATGGTCAACGCTGCTCTCGATGGAAAAATCTAATCGTCTCCACTTGCCCTCCTATTCATTCATACGTATCATAGAACAGAGCTCTAACTGTCCATATGGAGAAACGTCAAACAAAGTCACAATCATTTGGTGGGAATCTACCTGTTGCCCTTGTCATAGGTGGCGCAGGCTTTATAGGTTCCTACGTCTGCGAAAGCCTCAGAGCACAAAATGTAGCTGTTATTGCTATAGATGATCTATCCAGCGGCAAAGAAATATTCCTTGAAAAGCTACTATCAGACCCACAATTCAAATTTATAAAGCACAACATTAACAATGGCATGCCTGAAGACTTGCCACCAGTTAACTATGTCATGCATCTCGGAGGCATAGAATCTTATGTAAACGGGGTAGACCTAACGCTTAACACAATGCTGGTCAACTCTATGGGAGCATATCATTCACTCGAGTTAGCCAAGAAACACAACAGTAAGTATCTGCTCATCTCCTCACTAGACATATACAACGGTGCTCTCTCCTCTCTCAACATGGACAAATACTTCGGACTTAGCGATAGAGACACCAAAAGGTATACGCATCACGAGGCAAAGCGATATGCAGAAGCATTAGTCATCGAGTACTACAAGAAACATGAAATAGACTCACGCATCGTTCGCATCGCAGAAGTATACGGGCCTCGGATGGATCTCAATGCTGGAACAGAGTTAGCACAGCTTATCAAAGATGCAATCCTATCAGACACCTTGACCATCAATGGCGACGGGTTGAAGATTCTCCACCCTACTTTTGTTACAGACATAATCAACGGGATTACCAAAGCAATCTTTAGCAAAGATACAGTAGGCAAAATCTATAACATCGCAGCTCCAGAAGAAACAAACGTATTAAACCTTGCCTACGCCATTCAAAAAAACTCGACCAAACCTCTCAAGATCCAGTTCACCCAAGAGTATAGAGAAATAAAATTCCCAATGCACAAAGTAGAGCTTGCTCAATCCCAATCCGATCTCGCATGGCAATCCAAAACAAAAATCGAAGATGGCATCACACAAACCCTCGAGTACTTCTTCCTATCCAAAGATAAAGCCGACGGCACAAGGAAAATAAAGAAGGAAGAAAAAGTAGTTGAGAACACGTATATACCACAAGCAGTAAAAACTGAGCAGCCTAAGCCGATTCAATCATCTGGCACTGAAGCGAAAAAAAAGAAAAAAGTAAATCACGCTAACCTCATAATATTAGGCACAAGCTTCTTCATAATTCTTATGCTCTTCATCTTCCCACTCACCACTCTATATTTCACATCCTCGTCAGCCTTCACGGGGACGCTGAAGTTAGCCGAAATTGATCGCCTCAACACGTCACAAGAAATAATTGCGACGCAAAAGAGCATTGCGCTAGCTAATACTCAATTCGACAGCCTAGAATGGTTCTTCAGCATGATTCGTCAAAGGGAAAAATTTGAAAGTTCGCGAGCGTCTCTCAGTATGATGGACAAGTTCACACGGGCACTTGCATTGATGAGTGATAGTAATCAAGATAGTAACGACATCAGCCAACAAATTGTTAATGGCAACGCAGATTCAATCAAAATTGATCAAAATACTCGAGATATCGGTGGAGTTGCGCTCGGGTTTCAAAACGCAGTACTAGAAAGCCAAGGCATTAGAGACACAATTTTTGGCAAAAAAGAAACTAACCAAATCCAGTCAGTCATCAAACAAACACAACAAGCACTAGACAAAGCTAACCAACAAGCTCTCCTGGTCGAGAACAGCCGCAAATATCTCGCCCCTAAACAAACAAGACACTTCGCTCTAGTATTCCTGGATAACCAATATCAAAATGCGCAAGGTGGCCAGGTCTACGGATTTGCGCTGGCTAAATCTGGAAGCAAAGGAATACAGGAGCTAAAGACGTATCCCTACAATGAAAGTAACAATGAATACGCCTCCGTAATCGAAGCAATCAAAGTACAAGCAGAAAACGCTAGTTATGGGAACATAGAAGCAGTGGTGCTCATAAATAATAATGCCGAACTTGAACTAATTAAAGTTCTACGCACTATTTCTATCGAAGAGTATGCAGAGATAATTAATCCTGAAAACGCCAACGAAAAAATAACCAGAGTAGACCGCACAAATGAATATAAAATAGCAATTTGGGACGCGCTCTGGGAGAAAATAAAAGAAGGGACTAACACACAAGGTGTAGCAGAAATAATTCAGAAAGGCATCAAAGACGAAAATATTCAGATCCTACTCCAGCAGACATCTGGGGACATAACTACTCCGCGCTGCACAGAATCAAATCTACTAAAATCAGACTTTAATTTTGAAACTCCGCAGAATGCAAGCAGCTACTGCCTAGTTCCCTACCTAAGCTCTGTAAATAAACTAGATAAAATATCTCAGTCATATGAAACAACAGTTAATCTACAAAACGAAACTCAGACCGTGAAGCATACATTCAAGTTATCAAATCAAGACAGTATCGCAAAGACGTTTGATGTAAATGTAATAGCTCCAGGAAATCCGAAGCTAAATAATGTTCTAGCCCCTTTCCCAGTGAGTTTTGACAGGATCACAATCAATAGAGATGAAATTAAAACACAGTGGATCTATGAGCTAACGCTTCAACCAAATGAGACAAAAGACATAACCTTCGAATGGACAGCAAATATCTCCGACGGCAACATCGCTGCCAATGGTCTTTACGTAGAAAAACAGTTTGGCGCACTGGTCACTTCTCTCAAAGCTGAGTTGCAGACAGACTCGGGCAAATCTATTCAAGCAGTCGGCAAAAACGCAGATCTTTTCCTAAAACAATAAATTTTGACACTTTATAGTAAAATATAAGGGTAGAACTGTTTAAACACTAAGGAGGGTTAAATGGGCAACAAACATGTAATATCAGCTGAAGCACGAGATGTATTTGGCAAAAAAGTTAGAAAATTTAGACGAGAAGGAAAAATTCCAGGTAATATTTACGGCAAAACCACCGAGCCAACCCCGATCTGGTTCAATGCAAAAGAGCTTGCGACCTTACTGAAGGACGTAGGTGAATCATCACTAATCGAGGTAAAGATCGGAAGCGACAAGACTCGCCCTGTCATTTTTCGTGACCTCCAACATGGATTGTCCTTTACAAACATCCTCCACGTAGACGCACAGCAAGTAAACCTTAAAGAAAAAATCCAGGTTGCTGTTCCAGTCGAAATTACGGGTGAATCAGAAGCAGCAGCAAAGGGTTTGGGCATTCTGGAAACAGTCACTCCAGAAATTGAAATAGAAGCACTTCCAACTGATCTCCCAGAGTCATTTATAGTAGACATTACAGCACTCGTAGAGGTTGGACAGAAAATAACAGTAGCAGACCTTAAAGCTCCAAATGGAGTTGAGATCCTCACAGACCCAGAAACAGTGGTCATTGCTATCGTAGAGCAGCATGTTCAAGAAGAAGAAGTCGAAACTAAGACTGAAGAACAACAGATCGAAGGCGTAGCTGCAACTGAAGAAAAAGCTGAAGCAGATACAAAGAAAGAAGAATAACAGAAATAAAATTGAAAAAGTTTATAAAGCGACAGCCACAAGCTGTCGCTTTTTATTTATCCTCGCCTGTCTCCAATTGTCGTGAAACATCACGCCCTTCATTGAAATAAGGATCCAGTTCTACCCCACGATTCAATAACTCCTGAGCTTCAATATCGTTATAAAGCATAAAAGACAATTGCGACATTCGATACATTCCATCACGGTAGTTCGGATACATTTTCAATGTTCCGAGCCAATAGGCATATTCAGCAACTAGTGCACGAAAATACTGCCTATGTGTTACGGTCGTGGCTTGCAAACCAGCCAGACGTGAAAGAGAAATATCACTGTACCAATCTTTCTTCTGGGCATTCTCCAAATACACAATCTCACGTTCTGCATCCGCAAGGCGATAATGCTTCACCAGCCAATCCAAGTACTGTAGGTGGGATTCAGCAGATGCAGGGGAATGGATCAGTGCGTAAGCCTCACCAGATGTTACTGAAGGTTTCCAAGACGTGAATAAAATAACAGTCGAAACACAGAACAAAATTGACGCATACAACGCCATCACAAATCCTTTGTACCAAATCGAGGCTACATCCTCTGCGGGAATCAATCTGGGATTATGCGGTAAATCAGCTACTTTAGGCTCAGACACGCTCGCTACTTCAGTATCTTTTACCTCATCATTCCTTTTAAGAAAAAATCGCTTCTTACTCTTTTTTGACATAATCGGATCATAACAAAAAAGCCTGCATTTCTACAGGCTTTTCACTATCTATGAGTTCACAAATATTCTATTCGACTACTGAAATACTTTTCCCTGCATGTGGCAACTTCTGCCATACTTCCTCAGTTATAAACGGCATAAACGGATGCAACATTTCCATAGAGCTCTTTAAGATAAACTCTAAAACTGGCTGTGTGACTTCCCTCTTATCCTTCGCATACTCAATATACTTATCACAGAATTCATGCCAATAAAACTCGTACAGAGCCTCTGCGGCATCATTAAATCTATATTTCTCAATACCTTCATGAACAGTTTTCTGCACTTCCTCAAGCTGTCCTAAAATCTCAACAGATCTCTCGTCAAGCGACCCACTCAAAGAAGAAACAAATTTCTTAACGACTTCCCTATCTTTAATCGCGCTTACAGAATAAATAGGCGCATACTTTTCTAGTCCTTCAATTGTTTTTCCCAACTTCTTTTCCTCTTCTGCTTTAAAATCCAGCACAAATCGTGCGCTATTCCATATCTTATTCGCATAATTCCTATAACCCTTTACCTTACCATCAGACAATGGAATATCATTCCCTAAAGCTGACCCTGCAATTAAAGAGAAACGAAACGCATCTGTACCGTACTTAGCCGTCAAATCCAAAGGATTTATTACATTACCCTTAGACTTCGACATCTTCTGTCCCTTTTCATCTACGACTCGTGAATGCATCAACACTGTTTTAAACGGTACTTCTCCAGTTACATACAAACCAAACATAATCATGCGTGAAACCCAGAAGAATAAAATATCCCACATTGTATCCAAAACTGAGGTTGGATACAGCTTCTTAAAATCATCGCCTTGAGGATATTTCAATGTAACTAACGGCCATTGTCCGCTCGAAAACCAAGTATCAAATGTATCTGTCTCGGGTAAATACAAAGCATCGTCAGCAGGTTTCTTATCCGCAATCACAAACACTGCATTATTCCCTGCTGTTAGATTCTGCAATCCAGATTCAATTTCTTCAAACGAATACCCTTTCCCACCGTCACACTCAGCACGCATTAATTCATCAATCGTGCCAAATACATTTTCGCCTTTTTTGTCCAAAAACGTGACAAGTAAATCAGGGTTTTTCGCGATATCGTACCAAGCTGGGATCCGTATCCCCCATACAATCTGTCGTGAAATGGGCCAATCTCGAATATTTTCCATCCAGCGACTAAACTCATCAGTAAATCGCTCAGGATAAAATTTCACATCACCCTGCCCTACTGCTTGCTTTGCTTTTTCAGCCAATGGCGCCATCTTCACAAACCAATTCGGCAATACCATAGGCTCAATATCTCGTCCGCATTTATAACAAGTCGATACTCTATGTGAATAGTTTGCATCAACTTTCTCTATCAATCCGGCAGCTTCCAGATCCGCCATTACTTGCTTTCGAGCTTCATTTACTTTCAATCCAGCATACTTCCCTGTTAATTCATTCAGTCGTCCATTAAATCCAATCACTTGCTTGGTTTCTAATCCATGTCTCCTACCCATCGCAAAGTCATTAGGATCGTGCGCCGGCGTAACTTTTACGACACCAGTGCCAAACCCAGGATCAACAAAATCATCAGCAATCACCTTCAATTTAATAGGACCAATCAGTCCTTCAAATTCAATCTCTTTTCCAATCCATTCTTTATATCTCGCATCCTCAGGGTTAACAGCTACTGCAGTGTCTCCAAACTTTGTCTCAGGGCGCACGGTCGCTAGTACAAATGGTCCATACTTCATATAGACCAGTGGATCAACCCGATCCTTATACTCTATTTCAAGCTCAGAAAAGCTCGTTCCGCAGTGTGTACAATAGTTAACAATATAATTGTCCCGGTAAATAAGCCCGTCTTTGTACATCTTCTCAAACGTCTCATAAACAGTCTTCACGACCTGCTCATCAAGCGTGAAAGTTTTACGCGACCAATCAAGTGAAAAACCCAAACGCTTTAATTGATCTTCAATCAAACCTGAGTTTTCACGCACAAAATTATAAACCGCTTCATACAAGTCCTTACGGTTGAATTGAAATCTCGATTTACCTTCCTTAGCCAATTGCTTCTCAAACACGTACTGAGTTTCAAATCCTGCATGATCAGTACCAGGGATCCACACAGCATTCTTACCAAGCATTCTGTTGTAGCGAATTAAAATATCTTGCACGACAAACATCGCATGACCTGCATGCAACGAAGCATTCGCATTGGGTGGTGGCAAAACAATGGAATAATTTTCCCGGCCTTCTTTTAGTGGGGTAGGGGAGTAGAGCTGCTCTTTATCCCAATACTGTAGCCATTTTTCTTCAATGGTCTTCGGATCATAAACCTTATCCATAGAGGTGATTCCCTTCATGTAGTGCACCCAGATGCCCGTAGCGCAGTGCTACCAAAAGGCCATCCTGAACGGATGCGGAAAGTTAATAATTTAATCAAAAGTATACCATAAGGCATGGGCGTATGTTACTGTTAAAATATGCTACATCTAATGGGGGTTATTGTTACCTTAATCACTGTAATCCTAACATGGAGGACGATCATTAAAAGACGTAATCAGGTCGACTATATCCATCTGATATGTGCCATTATTTTCACCATCTCCATAATTTTCATTGCTCAAGATTTTGGCTATGACTTGATAAAAGTAACCTCATTCATTATTCCAGTCACAGCAGCAATAATAGGACTAACTCATAAAACTTCAGTTAAAATGCAGGGGAGTAAAGCATTAACAATTAAACAAATAGTAATATTTGCGGTCGTGACAGTCTTACTCGTAAACCCCGTTACACTAGGTGGCGTGTTTGTATTATTAGGATGTGGAATAGTCGCCCCTGGACCAAACGCTGACACAGTATTCTGTGGCATCGCTGGTACTGCATTTATGCTCAGTTCTCTTTATTTTCCTTCTATGCTCGTAATCGGAATAGCGACAGCATTGGTTATAATTATAATAAAAAACCGAGGTGTAAAATGAAAAAGATTGTCGCACAAAAAGCAAAGCAAGCATTAAATAAAGTAGCAGGCTCTGTGGAGTTACCTCACAAATACATAAACAAATCTCTCGAATCCATAATCACAGATGCAAGAAGCGAGTATTTTGCTAAGAAGAAATAATCCCTTTATCGAAAGTTAATATCTGCTTTCCCTCATTTTCAGCTCGAACTATAAGTATTAGATCCACAAGATCGATATTTGTCTTTGCATATAACACAGCAACATCGAGAATAATATCTCGATCGGGGAGAGTTATATATGGGGTGTTTACTAAATCTAAAAAAATTTGAGCTATCTGCTTACGATCTGTTTTATACCGAGTTCTTAGTACATGAGCAACTTCAATTAAAACCTCAGTCAAGAAAATAATTTCAAGTTCTCCTGATCGGGCATTATCAAAATATTTAGAAACAGTCTTAGCTTGAGCGGGGATATCGTTAAGGAGTAATCTAAGGTAGAAGTTAGTATCTATGAAATAACTGGGCATATTATTTTTTTGTTTTCTTTGACAAATACTTCTCCAAGATCGAATCTTCAACAGCCTTATCTTCAAGAATCAGAATTTGCTCTAATGATTTTCCTTGGTTAACTATAGCTTTATCATGTAAAATTCCGTAATGCTTCTTAACAATATCTTTTACGGGTTTTAGAACAAGTCGTGCTCCGTCCAACTCAATAGAAAGCTTATCTCCAGGCTGAATATTAAATTTTTTTCTCATCGGCGCTGGGATGCTAATCTGACCCTGCGATGTAATAGTAACAAAATCTATCATATATATTAAAAATACAATTTCATATTAAATTTGTCAATATTTACTACAGTACTCTCTAAATAAATTGAAACCAACTCTTGCACAATGAGAATTCATAAGCGTACACTTTAACCCAGTGAAGCGAAAAAAAATGAAGCCTACAATACACCTCATCATTGTTGGTAGTGTACTCTTCCTAACTCTCATACTAGCACTAACCCGATTAGAGGGTACAAACCTCAGTCAAGCCGACATGGCTGGTGCTCAAAGCTTACCTGCCATCTTACCTCTTAACGACACAGAATATCCTATTCCTGCAGGCGCATTTTTCGTAGCACCTACAGGAAGTGATACAAATAACGGTTCACAAGCAACACCATTCAAAACAATTCAGAGAGCAATCACCGTAGCACCCGCTAACTCTACTATTGTAATCAGAGGAGGGGAGTATCGGGAATCTCTCGCAGTAAATAAGAAACTCACACTTCAGCCATATCCTCATGAAAAAGTTTGGATAAAAGGAACCACCGTTGTTAGCGATTGGGTAAAGGATGGAACAATCTGGCGCAAAGATAATTGGACATACAAATTTACTCAAGGTGGAGTAGACGCAGCATACATCGATCCAGATAACCCATTAGCAGCATATCCAGACATGGTTTTTGTGAATGGAAAGTCGTACAGACAAGTAGGCACTAAAGCTCAAGTAACGGCTGAAAAATTCTTTGTAGATTATGCCAACAACCAGCTATATATAGGAAGTGATCCTACTAATCGAACAGTAGAAGCGGCTATATATAAGTATGCATTAAACAATAGCGCATCAGGCACTATTGTAAGAGGTTTAGGTTTTGCCCAATACGCTACACACCGGCAAGACTTTAGCATGGTTCGTACCACTGGATCAAATACGTTGTTTGAAAACAACACAATCGCCTGGAGTGCAGCCCAAGGTCTTGGTATCTACTCAGTAGATTCTGTCGCTCGCAAAAACATACTCATATATAACGGCATCGTCGGAGCAAGTACTTCCAAAGCTGATCGACTCATTTTTGAAGAAAACTATATGGCCAGCAACAACCAAGAGCTCTTCTCAGGATGGGAAGCCGCTGGTATTAAAGCAGGCGGCGGACGAGACATGATCTGGAGAGATAATATCTCAGAAAATAATATAAATGACGCGAAAGGTTTCTGGTGCGACGTTTCCTGCTACAATCTCACGCTCGTCAGAAATATTGCCCGCAACAATAGCGGTCACGGCATCATGTACGAAATTTCTGGATACGGTATTATCGCTTCAAACATATCTGTAGGTAACGGGTATTCAGGTATCTACTTGTCCGAAGCAAACAATGTTCAAGTCTACAACAATACCATGGTCAAAAACCGCCAAAATATCCGGGTCATCGAAGCCAAGCGCAGCAACGCAGATACACAGATTCCATACGAAACAAAAAGCAATATAATCAAAAACAACATTCTATCCAACGCCGGAACTGGAGGAACAGAGCTGTACTTCGTCCATGATTACTCCGATGACAACCATTCCAACGGCAATCTCATGGTGTCCTCCTCGGACTACAACGCTTTTTTCCGCACGTCTTCTTCACAACCAACTAATCTTATCCAATGGGATAGGGGAACAAACGATCTGTATGCAACATCACTCTCAGCATTCCAGTCCGCTATCGGCAAGGATGCAAAAAGCATATCTATAGACAACCAGTCAACCAATCCATTCTTTGTAGACGAAGCAGCAGGGGACTATAGATTAAAAACAGACAGTCCAGCAAAAGGAAAAGGCGAAGCACTACCAGCAAGCGTAGCACAAGCGATCGGAGTAACAGCTGGACAACCAGTAGATATGGGAGCTCTCAAGTGGACACAAATGAGCACCGTACCAGTTCCTACTGCGACACAGGTACCAACTGCAACTCTAGCCCCGACCAAAACGCCTACTCCTACACCAATACCTACACGCACCCCAACACCTGTTCCATTAGTAACAAAAATACTCAACCCAACAGCTGATGCATATGTCAGTTCAGACAGATCATCAACCAATTTCGGTAAATCATCAGCGCTCGGTGTCTTCAAAGATAAAGAAACAACATATCTTAAATTTGATGTCAGCAGTGTAAGAAGCCTCAACATCAAATCGGTAAAAGTTAAATTTCGCATAGTAAATTCAGATGGAGCAAAATCGACAGGCAAACAATATATCAATTACGTTTCAAATAACTCATGGTCTGAGACAAATATTACTGACCGCAATAAGCCAGCAATCTCAAGCGTACTTTCACCATTCGATGCAAGTAAGTTCAATAAAGGCGATTGGATAATAATAGATATATCCACTGGCCTTTCATTCCTCAAGAGTCAGAACACACTCACCTTAGGATTCACGCAAGATTCCTACGACGGACTCAACATCTACTCACGCGAATCCTCTGGCAATAGCCCCACACTCGAAGTAATATATCAATAGATGAGCAAAGAGTACTCACAGCCAGATCCAACATTAGTCGAAGGTCAAACAACCGTGGAGTGGTCAGATTCATACAGAGCTGAAGTTATCAACGCATTCGAGAAGTTAAAAGGCATTCAAAACCCTAGCGCAGCAGTCCGCCAACTCCAAGCAGAAGCACTCGTAATACCTGAAAGATTAAATACACTCAGAGAAACTGCCGGAATGCCACGCGGAATAGCCGAACTTTGTTTAGACAATGTTCCGGCGTCAGACATGACGCAATGTTTCGAGGAAGCCATACTAGATATTGCCACGCATACCACATATTTTAATGAACTACACGAAACCCAAATCATTCCCGCTCTCATGTTGGGGAATCTCAGAAAAGGAAAATTTAAATCAAAAGTCGCGTGGCATCCACCACACACCAAAAGAGGAAAAGAATTAGATAAAGAGGATACTGCAGGTGAGTTCATATCCACAGACAATCAAATAAACATCGCTGGACATCCACCAACTCCACGCGAAATCTGGTTTAATCTTGTGACAAGAGGTATACTTCCTGATGGTATAGCAACGCTTGACCACGAGCTCGTACACAAAGAACAGTATCCGCAACCAGCTATCTTTTACTGGCTCAAGGAAGACGAAACAAATGAAATGTTACTCGAGATTCATGCCTTCGCAGCTGAAGCAGGGTCTCCTACATCAAGCAACTACACACTAAACGAGGGGAGAGAAGTAGGATCATTTGTAGAAGACGTATACAATCAGGACTATCCTGCTGGAGTATCAGAACGAGCATTTAATCAAATCCAGATTCTACGCATGCTCGGATATAACGACGCACAGCTCGCTGCCATTACACGGCAAGCGCAATACGACGAAGATACAAAAGCCTATTCGCTTTTACTCCAATCAATAAAAAACAAACTCGAAGCACTGGAAATAGGCAAGCAAGACACCATTACATATCTAAGAGCTCTAAAAGTATCCCACGACGTAAACCTACAATACCAAAGACATTGTGCCATGCAAATTGCAGCCACACATTTAAAGAAATTCGGTAATAATCGCACATGGGATGAAATCACTACGTTACCGCATAGTTAATTACCAATGTAGAATAGTTGAAGAAAAGTAAAGTATAATAAAAATATGTCAGATCAAGAACCAATCTCAGTTTTAACTCCCGAATATCTCTCAGTCGAGTCAAAAATCAGACCCGACACTATTGCCAAAGCATATTCCGATGTACAAACGCATATCCTCAGAACAGATTATAAAAAAGATATCGGAAATGACCGCGGAAGTAATTTGGTAAGAATGATGGAATGGGTAGAGGATCCAGGTGTAGTCTCAACCGGCGAATTAAAAAATGCTCAAGGTCAACTGAAAAACTTCTTCGATACTTATCAAAACTTTTTCGTCGATCTTAGTGATCGGATGTTGATCGAAAAAAACGATTCCGAATTCAAAGTACAGTGGGCAAAGTTTAATCAGCAATTAACTGAAGATTTTTTAATTGCCTACGATTCCCATGACGAGCAGTTTCAACAAAGTATAAACGTATTCCTTACACTCGCAGAGAAACTTTCAGATAATAATGATGCAGTGTTTAGAGAAGTTGAGGCATTAACTAATGGAGCAAGGGTTCAAGCTTCGCTCATGAATCATTTCCAAGAAAAAGGCTGTTTAGTCTTAGCCCCTGATCCATCAAACGATGCCGAAATCAAACAGTGGGATGTAAATAATGCCGTAGATTTCTTAGCAATTACACCTAATGGGCGAGTTTTCTTTATAGACGCGAAATCGGGTATAGGCCTCTCGGAGATCTCTAGATCTCATAATGCACATTGGTGGCTTTACGATAACGAGTTACCAAAAGTCATAGATCAGTATCAAAAATCTGCTGAAGATGAAAAATATAAAGGCAACATAGAAGCACTTCAAAAGAAAAATAAGGAGAAGCGAGAAAGTCTCGAATCAGCCACACTATACATTGAACCAATTATGGTAAATATGGATGGATCATTAGATCAGAAGGTCAAACAATACCTAGAAAGAGAGTTTATATGAGAACACCAGAGCAAATAAAAGAAGAAGGAAAGCGCAAAAAAAAGCAAAAACCAAAATCTGGCGACGGAGAAACAGTAGTTGAAGAAGCGGTCGAAAAGCTTGAAAAGTTGCGCCGAACGATAGATCCTAAAGATAAGAAAGACACCTCAGATCAGTCTACAGCCTAATCCTTCACTCCCACCATCACCACTCTCTGCCACGCCTTGTACTTACTCTTAAACGTATCATTCAGATGTTCTTTACCATCTTTAAACACTTTTCTCCCAAACTGTGCATCAGCACCCCACACTGCATGATCTACTTCATTTTCCTGTCCACGAGCCAAAGTAGGATCATCAACACGCAACTCAGGTGGAGGAGGAGTCTGGTTTGTCAAAACAGGCTTACCAATATCCACAGTTCGTCCATCTTTCACACCATATAGATTAAACTCAGCTGTCATTGCTTTTGTATCTACTTTTGTTTGAAGTAATAAATAGTTGCCTGTATCATTCTTAAATTTAAAATCCCAAGAAGGGAAATACACTGCAGCATCTACACCAGCTGGTGAATCCTGTTCGTAATAATACACGCGGTAAGCATGCTGATGTCGTTCAACTATAGGAAGCCCCGCATTCAACGCAGCGCGGAACAATGTAGTCGATACCTGACACAAACCACCACCGACACCAGGCACAGTACGGCCATCTTTAATAATAAATGCATCCTGATACCCAGTAGACTGTTCCACTTCACCCACCACTTTATACATAGAGAAAACTTCATCAGGAGCAATCAACACACCATTCAATTTACTCGAAGCCAAAGCCAGATTATGTATACGCCCAGCAGGCGAACCTTTAAATTTAGATTTACCAGTCGCAACCAACTCCTTAATACCGTAATTATTCACATTCTCAGTCGACAAAGCAGGCTGGGTCACCTTAAGTGGAATCTCAACAGTAGCTGGCAAAGAAAGATTAAATACATGCTCAGAAATTTTCTGTGTTAACGCAACAGTATCCAGTTCCAATCCAGGTTGTGCCGGTTCAAACTGACCTACACGATCTCCAGCAAACTCAAACTTTGCATCCACAGGATCACGATTCACTAACTGTGCAATCTGTCCTGACCACGAAGCCACCTTATAATCCACCACTCGTGGAGCAATTCGATCATTCTCTTTTTGTAATTCAATTAATGAAAAAAGCTGCTCACGGGTCAGGTTCCATGTACTACCTGATATCTGTGTAGAAGAAAGCGTTAATGGGCGAGACAGCGCACGTTGTACATCATTTGCAACCCGAGCTGCCTCAGCGTCAGTTATCTCCGGATCTTTTGGAGCAA
This sequence comes from uncultured Gammaproteobacteria bacterium, assembly GCA_964525495.1. GTDB lineage: Bacteria > Patescibacteriota > Microgenomatia > JALYQM01 > JALYQM01 > CAZGHS01. Next base: position 19,321 of record CAZGHS010000010.1, on the reverse strand, counting down.
CGGTAATACTAATAGAAGGGGACTCTCTCTGAAAAGCTAGGAAACGCTCAAACTCTCCAACAGCAGCACCTTGATCAGCCACCATGCCGCTTTGCGCTGGAGTAACTTTCAAGTTCTCACCATTTAACACCAGTCCAGCATTCACAACAGGTTTCTGAAACGGGCGAAATGTCTCAGTGAACTTCTGTTCGAAATCTGCTCTATTATATGCATACACAGGAGCAACATGTTTGCTATACCGCAATAATCCAGTTCTTTCATTAACTTGAGCACCAATACTTCCACTGCGTCCAAGCGCATAGGCATGCTGTGCTGTTTTATCTACATCATAACTAGCATAGTCTGCCACGCGACCCACAGACGCAGTCTCTCCTTGGGGAAGTGTAAACGCAATATCAAGCTGCATTTTCGCATCTGTCTCTTTACGAATGATCGCGGAAGCCTCAGAAACTGTTTTTCCACCCAATGCAATAGAGTCAAAATATACATGCGGATAAATCCGATTCATGTACATTAACTCAAACACACCAATTCCCACGCCCACCAGCACAAACACACCAACTACCGTGAAGAGGGGAATGAACACAGCTTTCTTTTTATGAATCGTGGTGCGGAACTTTTTCCATGAAGAAGACATCGTCACCCCATTCTACAAGAACGCGAACCCAAACTCAACCAAAGTTTATACATAGGCATTGTTCCCATAATCCTATATAATATTCATAAATGAAAAAGCTCATATATCTCTTCCTCATTGCCTTCGTTTTCACTGCATGTACACCCAAAGAAGCGCCTAAATATACCCTAGAATATTGGGGCGTCTATGAGCCCAATGAAAACATGACAGAACTTATTAATGAGTACCAAACAGCCAATCCAAATATCACGATCAACTACACTCGCAGAGGACTTAAAGATTACAGCGCACAACTCGTAGCTCGTGCTGGCAAAGAAAACGGACCAGATATGTTTAGATTCCACAACTCTTGGACTCCCGCACTCAAGCCAGTCCTCGCAGTCACCCCACAAAGCATCGTCACCCAGCTCGATTACACCAAAACATTCTATCCAGTAGTCCAAAGCGATCTCAAAGCAACCAGTGGGTACTATGGTATTCCGCTCATGTATGACGGTCTTGGTCTTTATTACAACAAGGATATTTTTAAACAAGGCGGACTCAGCAAGCCTCCAGAAACATGGAGTGATATTGTCGACACTGCGATACAGCTTAAAACAGATACTAACGAGAAATTAGACGTCGGTGGCATCGCTATGGGATCAACACAAAACGTAGATTATTGGAGCGATATCTTCGCACTATTAATGCTGCAACAAAACGCATCGCTCAGTATGCCAGATAGTACAGTTCAAGAAACAGAAACAGCTCTCAAATTTTATACAGACTTCATAAACGAACATGAAGTATGGAGTGAGTCTATGGTTGGTTCTACCGACGCCTTTGCGCAAGGCAAGGTAGCCATGATATTTGGTACTTCCTGGACAGCCTTCGAAATTCAAGCAAAAAATCCACAGCTTCAATTCGCAGTCGCACCAATTCCACAAGTGCCAGGTCCTAGGGTGGGTCTGGCCAGCTATTTTGCAGAAGGCGTTGCGAGTAGTATAGACAAAAATAAACAACTCGAAGCTTGGAAATTTATTGCCTTCCTGGCATCCAAAGAAAATCAGCAAAGACTCTACAGTATTCAAGGCAAGACACGTCTGTTCGGCGAACCATACTCTCGCACCGATCTTGCATCAGAAATCCAAGACAACGAAATCCTCGGTGGGATTCTCGCCACGGCTCCCGTGGCTAAATCTACATACATGTCAGATAAAACCTTTAACGAAGAACTTAATCAACAATTAATCAATATATACAAGCGACTTTTCTTACAGGGAAGAGAAGGATTAGATCCGGAAGAAGCAACTCCGGAGCTCCAGAAAATCTATACGAAATACAAAATAAGCAGAAAATCCCCTTGACAGTAGACTGGAATTCTGACAAAATATCACTCGACACTGTCAATTGCTAAAAGTAATTGGCTTTTTATTTTCGTTACTAATTATTATCAATAATAGGAGGCTACAGTATGGCACTTAAGTTCATGCCAACACGCGGAAGAATTCTCGTCAAACCGCTCAAAAAAGACGACAAAACTGCAGGAGGAATATATCTCCCTGACACTGCAAACAAAGAAAAACCTCAAGAAGGTGAAGTTCTCGCAATCGGCGAAGACGCAATCTCAACCAGTGGTGAAAAAATAACATGCTCCGCAAAAGTAGGCGACACAGTCTTATTCGCAAAGTGGGGTGGGGAAGAGTATAAAGACGAAGACGGAACAGATTATAAATTCATTAAATTCGACGACATCATCGCAGTAGCAGGTAAATAATATTTATGACTCAAAAAGAAACCACTTCATCAGATGGATTAGATATGAATGAAGCAGCAGACTTAGCAAGTAAAAAAACACGAGAGACAGGACTCCAGTATGGAGCCACGAAGGGCAAGGGATCTCTTGATAAATGGGAAGTAAAAAGAGTACCGAAGCCAGCAACAATTAGAGGAACAAAAGTAAAATACTAAAAAGGAGAAATGTAAACTATGGCAGCCAAACAAATAATATTCAAAGACGAAGCACAGCAAGCATTGCTTCGCGGCATCAATAAGCTTACCGACGCAGTTGCAACAACACTCGGTCCACGCGGCCGCAACGTTGCAATCGACAAAAAGTACGGACCACCAACAGTATTACATGACGGTGTTTCAGTAGCAAAAGAAATCGAACTCTCTGACCCATATGAAAACATGGGCGCACAGCTTCTCAAAGAAGCAGCATCCAAGACAGCAGACGTAGCAGGAGACGGTACAACAACAGCTACAGTGCTTGCACAAGCAGTGGTAACATCAGGACTCAAAGCTATGGCAGCAGGCGCTAACCCAATGATGATCCGCACAAGACTTCAAAAAGGTACACAACTCGTTACTGACGAGCTTATGAAAATGAAAAAAGACGTTTCAGGCAACGCAGTAGAACAAGTTGCAACAATCTCTGCTGGTGATTCAGAAATCGGTAAACTCATCGCTGAAGCGCTTAACAAAGTCGGCAAAGACGGAGTTATCACAGTAGAAGAATCAAAAGGTCTCGAGCTAACCCTCGACTATAAAGAAGGCATGCTCTTCGACAAAGGATATGTCTCAGCATATTTCGTTACAGATACAGGACGCATGGAGTCATCAATCACTGACGCATACATCCTCATCACAGACAAAAAGATCTCAACAATGGCAGATCTGTTACCTTTCCTCGAGCAATTCGTTAAGGTTTCAAAGAACTTAGTAATTATCGCTGACGACGTCGATGGTGAAGCACTCGCAACACTCATCGTTAACAAAATCCGCGGGACTTTCAACGCACTCGTTGTCAAAGCTCCAGGATTCGGTGACCGCCGCAAAGCAATGCTTGCAGACATCGCAGCATTAACAGGCGCAACAGTTATTACAGAAGATCTCGGCCGCAAATTAGACTCAGCAACCATTGAAGATCTCGGTCGCGCTGATCGTGTTACAGCATCCAAAGACGAAACAGTCATCGTCGGTGGAAAGGGCGCACAGCAAGATATCGAAGCTCGCGTCAATCAGATCAAGCAAGAATTAGTAGCAAGCACTTCAGACTTCGATAAAGAAAAGTTGCAGGAGAGACTCGCAAAACTCACAGGTGGCGTTGCAGTCATCCAAGTCGGAGCTCCAACAGAAATCGCGCTCAAAGAAAAGAAAGAAAGAGTTATCGACGCAGTTGCAGCAACCAAAGCAGCGGTAGAAGAGGGAGTAGTACCAGGTGGAGAAGTTTCCTTGCTCCGCGCCTCCAAAGCACTTGAGAACGTAAAAGGTGCAACTCAGGACGAACAGATTGGATACAACATTCTCAAAGACGCACTCAAACAGCCATTCACTCGTTTACTCCAAAATGCAGGCGAAGACGCAGGCTGGGCGCTTCGAGAAGTTCTCAAAAATTCAGATCCAAACTACGGATACAACGTAATTTCACAACAATTCGTTGACCTCATCAAAGACGGCGTAGTTGACCCAGTTAAAGTAACTCGCTCTGCACTTCAAAATGCAGTTTCAGTTGCAGAAATGATCCTCACAACTGAAGTACTCATCACTGAAGTTCCAGAAGAGAAATCAGCAGCACCAGGTGGTGGTGGCATGCCAGGAATGGGCGGCATGGGTGGAATGGATTACTAATCCAGGTAATTAAAAACCCGTTTAAACGCAATACAGAGGCTCGAAAAATTTCGGGCCTCTTGCGTATTTACTGAGAAGAAGGAAGATCTCCAGCTAATTCAGATAATGTTACAGTTTCAACACCATAGTTCTGCAATCCATCAAGAAGCTTAATATATTCTTCATATTTCTTTGAATCCATTTTTCCATTCGTCCTATAATCCTGAGGATGCATCATGATAATACAATAACTCTTTGCTTCAATTGCAACTTCACATTCATACAGTACTCGCTCAGCTGGAATCAACTCTTCCTTAACAAAGTCGTAGGTAGAAGTATCATAATCAAATGGTTTTTCACCTTCTGCGGATATCAATGTAAACCCTTCATCTTTCAAAACTTGACCAGTAGCACTGGAGTACTCGTTATTAGGAGGAACGAAGGTAGTAGAGACAACATCTAGATTACGCTTTAACGAATCCTTACCAAGCCGTATACGTCGCTGTGCCTCAACATAATGAAGATCGCCAAATTCTGGTGTATCCCAGTTTTGTTTCTCTAAACCATTATCCCAACCATGCATTGCCATTTCAAAATGACATGAATGCTTTTTTAGGTAAGTAATAAGCTGACGATCTTCACTTAAATTGTACGGAATCACTGCGAGTAATGTTTTCATTTGTCGACGAGCAGCTTCTTCAAGCATCATTTGACGTACATCCGCCGCATAGTGCGCTTGAATATCATCTATACGCAAAACAACTTTTTTATTTGATCTGTTAGGAGTTAACTCTTTGCATTCTTGAAACATTTCTGCAACTGTCGCAAAATTATTCTCAGATTTCCATGATCCGAGTAATGTGTTGCTTGAGCCGTACAACATATAGGCAAACACGATAAACAAAATCGAATAGCAGGCTAATTTAGTTCTCATCGGAATACCCTCCGAACAAGTCCGAATATAACCAGAGCCAAATGAACAATGAAAGAAAGACCGCCCATGAACATCATGCCATTACCTTCCTTTCAGGGTGAAACCATACAAGATTGTTCTTGCGCAAAATCATCTCTTTTACAAACTGCTCCAAAAACACATATGCATTTACATACGCAAAGAACACATAGAGAGGGACACACAGCAAAAGATCAAAACGTCGTCGTCTCAAAAAAGCATATATGCCAAACACATATCCAAAAGCAACTTGAAGTAAAACTGTAATAACAAAAATACGAATATTAATAAACGGCAACACAAACAAGACAGTCGCATACAGCAATCCTTCTATATACATCAAAGAAAGCTCAACAGCATGCTGCCAACGCATTCCAACAATATCGTGATGTTTTTTGAAATTCTGCCAGCCACCACCCGCCCAACGTCGCAATTGATTCAAATAAGACTTAAAGGTAGGGGGGTCTTGTGTATACACAATACACTTTGGCTCATACACAATCTTCTTACCCAATTTATATATCTTATACGTAAAATCCAGATCTTCAGTGATCGTGTCATGATCAAACGTAATATGTTTCTTGAAGAACTCAGTACGGAATACTCCAGCACATCCAGGGATCACAAAGATTGCACCTAAAACTGCCTGAGCTTGCTTATGAATATCCTGACACACGGTATAATCAAGTTCACGACAAGCCGTTATCAGGTTATACTTCAAACTCTTTACGTAACCACCAAGAGCAACTACGTCAGGGTCAACAAAATGACCCACCGCATTTTCCACAAAGTGACGATCAATGAGAGTATCTCCATCTGTAGCAAGAAACAGGTCGGTTTTAACAAGTTTTAGTCCTTCTTGCTGCACAAGAGACTTATTTCCCATATTCTTGGGCAATAAAATAGGCTGAATATGTGAAGAATAATGAGCTAAGATATCTCGACTATGATCTTTACTACCATCATCGACAATAATAATTTCATCAACAGGATAAGTCTGGTCTAGGCACGCGTTAATAGTCTGCTGAAGCGAGATTTCCTCGTTGTAGCAGGGAATTAGGATTGAAATGGAAAATTTGGCCTTCCCAGGATACCAAGTATGAATCTTGGGAAGAGGCACGATATATCCTCTCATAGTTTACTATAGGATTATACCTCAATGAGTGACAAATTGCAAGTTTATAGCTATGAATCCAAAAGTACAGTAATATACATATATGTACGCCCTTGTCACTATTTTGCTCTTTATTCTATCGATTACGCTCATTATCCAGGGATTATACAACCTATACCTCATGCTATATGCGTGGGATAAACCAGACAGAATAGAAAAAAACCGCTCACCACGCATTTTCGAACGCCCAGATAAGACCTTCACGGCACTTCTGCCAGCTCGTCATGAAGAAAGTGTTATAGGAGATACTATTAGGGCTGTTTCTCGTATAGATTATCCAGTAGAAAAAACCGAGATTCTGGTCATTTGCCGAACAGACGATCAAGGCACGATCAAAGCAGCCCAAGAAGCCATCAACTCTCTCAGTCGGCAACATGCACGGGTCATCACCTTCGACGATACTCCCATCAACAAACCACATGGTTTAAATATTGCACTCAAGCATGCCTCAAAAGAAGTAATTGTGGTCTTTGATGCTGAAGATGAACCTCACAAAAACATATATAACATCGTAAATACCATCATGATCCGAGACCACGCCGATGTAGTCCAATCAGGCGTGCAACTAATTAATTTCCACTCCAACTGGTACTCCACCTTCAATGTCATCGAATACTTCTTTTGGTTCAAATCCTGTCTTCTGTACTTCGCCAAGAGAGGAGTAGTTCCACTCGGAGGCAACACAGTTTTCTTTGACCGCAAAAAGCTCACCGAAGCAGGTGGTTGGGACGAAATGTGCCTCACAGAAGATGCAGACATCGGTATCCGCTTGAGCATCAAAGGCGCCAAGATACGAGTCGTCTACGACGAAGAACACGCCACTCAAGAAGAAACCCCGCCAACACTCAAAAGTTTCATCAAACAACGCACACGATGGAACCAAGGATTCATGCAAATCATCGCAAAGGGGGAATGGAAGAAGCTACGCAAGCCTCAACACAAAATACTCGCGCTCTATGTGCTCGGTTGGCCACTCGTACAATCATTCCTCTTTATTCTCTTGCCATTCTCTATCATTCTCGCATTCTTCGTCCGTTTCCCAGTCATTGTCACCCTCATCTCCACACTTCCTCTCTCTATACTTGTACTGCAAATGTCCGTCGCCATCATCGGCCTCTGGGAATTTACCAGAGACTACAAACTCAAATTTCCAATTCCCTACATTCTCAAAATGGCAATATATTTCATCCCATACCAACTCATCCTCGGATACTCCTCCCTCCGCGCTGGCTACAGATTCCTCAAAAGCAATTCTACTTGGGAAAAAACCGAACACATCAACGCCCACCGAGCGACAAAAAATAAGTAATTAATGAGTATCGAAGTATATTTTCTTTCATAGCGATCGATTTATTTTTCTGCAGCGAAGGCTTCCGCCGAGCGTAGCAACTTGGCATCTGAATTGATGCCAAAGCAAGCGAGGGAAGACACTACTACTCAGTAATGTATATAGCAAACAGTCATTAAAGGAATTTAGCCATGAGCTTCTCGAGCCAGAAAAAGAATAGACAAGATGCTGACGTAAAGGAAGATAATTATTGAACTTCCTGCTACCATAGAACTAATGTCCACCCATGTAGCTAAATTCTTCACCAGCAGAAAATTCGAAATAGCAGCCCTCATTGGCGCTCTGGTTATTAGCGCATGCGCTCACTCCTTCAACATGTTCAACTACCCATATTACGAAAACGACGAAGGCATATACATGTCGCAGGCATGGGCAGTACTCACACAAGGCAAACTCGCACATTACACATACTGGTACGACCACGCACCACTCGGATGGATCCAGATCGCGCTATGGACCGCCATTACAGGTGGTTTTCATACGTTTGGTTTCTCTATCAATACAGGCCGCGTCTTCATGCTCGTACTACACCTCGCATCAAGCGTCTTACTCTATCAAATTACAAAAAAATTCACTAACGGCAACAAAATATTCTCCTTACTCACAGTCATACTCTTTGCCCTCTCACCACTCGGCATATATTTCCAGCGCCGCGTACTCCTCGACAATATCATGATATTCTGGGTGCTCTTAGCTATACATTTCTTACTTCAATACAAAAATCATCTAGGTAAAATTCTCTACAGCGCCATCGCACTCGGAATAGCCATACTTACCAAAGAAACAGCTGTAGTCTTCATACCAGTACTTTTGTATTACCTCATAAAAATTGTCGACAAACGTCATAGAAGCTTTGCTGTCACGCAATGGCTCTTCATTCAAGGCATCATCGTTAGTCTCTACGTACTCTACGCCTTCATAAAAGGGGAGTTCTTCCCAGCTAACTCATTCCTCGGTAGTGGCCAAGAACACGTCAGTCTTATCGAAGCAATCTTCTTTCAAACCAATCGCTCTGGTGGCAGCATACTCGATCCACAAAACAGTGAGTTCTGGAAATCATTCAATACAGTCTGGTCTAGAGAGGATCCAATCCTCATATACGGCGGTGTGATGGCAACTCTCATCACAGCAGCACTTGGCATATTCAATCTCAATGCACGCTTTCTAGCTGCTCTCAGCGGCATATTCTGGATCTTTTTAGCGCGCGGAGGATTTGTCATCGAATTCTATATCCTCCCGCTTTTACCAATTCTTGCGCTCAATATTTCCTACTCGCTCTGGGTTATCTACGACTCGCTACATATCCTTCTTCACCGCAAAGCAATCCAAAAAATTATCTACGCCATACCGCTCGTGACACTCTTTTTCTACATCAACCAATTCTTTGAACTCACTCCCAAAGTCCGTGGAGGAGTAAACATGTACACCGCACAACAAACCAAGTCTCAGCTCGAAGCTGTAGAATGGATCAAAAAAAATCGCGACCCTAAGGACTTCATAGTCATCGACAACTACGCATACATCGACCTACACAGCGATCCTAACAAACAATTTAATAATGCTGAATGGTACTCCAAGGTAGATACAGACAGAGATATCCGTGAAACCAAACTCAACGGAGATTACACCAACATAGACTATCTTGCAGTCACACCTCAGATAGAATACGACGTAGAAGACAAAGGATTATTCCTAGTAGGCGAAGCGTTCAAAAACTCGCGCCAAATAGTCAGCTACGACAACGACTTCTGGCGCGTCCGCATCATGGGAGCACTCACTCCAAAGCGCATTGCTCAAGCATCCTACGAAAGTGATAAGCGCCAATATATAGAGCAGGGTAGAGTAGAGGGGATTCAAAATTCTGCAGACTTCCTCATGCGCGCTGTCTTCCAAAATGATCAAAATACATTTAACGAAATATACAACACAATAAAGAAAAACAATCAGAAAGAAAACAAATTGTTTGCAGATGATCAAACAACTGCTCCTGCGCAAGCAAACACAGATATAGCCACAGCTCTCATCCTCGCAGCAAACAAATGGCAGGATGCTAAATATCTCGACGAGGCAAAAGAAATTGTGCAAGCACTTCGCCAGTACAGTACAGTTACACTAGGCAAGCAAACACTCATAGCTAATTCAGATAATACTACAGAGAACACAAAGCAAGTAATATTGTATACAAAAAACATAATGCCACAATCATACACATTATTTACTCGAGTAGACAATCCAGATTTTTGGAACAATATTAAAGATACCTCCTACGAGATCCTTAACAGCTGCACGTTCACAGAGGATGAATCCATACTTCCACCAAGCATCTGCACCCTCACTCTCCAAAACAATGGCACCATCACTGCAACACCAAGCAGCAACTACGATCAAGAAAGCTATAGAGTACCAATACATATAGCGCTCGATTCTATCTGGACACAAGACGAACGCGCAAGACAATACCTGGCACAACTCACGCAGTTCGAAGAAGAGTGGACTTTACGCTACCAGCTCGGCGCTACATATTCCCAGGACGGAACAGTACAAGAAGATTACGAAACTGTTCGCTCATACTCTGCGGCCATAGCCGCACTTTCACAAACCAACCAGTTCAGAGCACGAGAAATGTGGGATCTCAAGCTCCGCGACCGATTCCAAGAGGACGCAAACAATTCATTCTGGGAAGATCAAAACAATATTCAGAACCAAACGCTTTCCTGGTATGCAACAAGCATAGTAGGGGAGTTGATGACAATTAATCCTCAAGCAAAAACCGACACCGAAAATTAGGCCTATAACTTGCTTTTTACCTCAAAATGGTGTAAAATACTATAGGATATTAACATATCCAATTGGCATGAAATTAAGCTCATTGTGAGCTCAAATATTATTCCAATTTCTAGTTCATTTACATCCGAGGAAGAATATTTCATCAGATCAAAAAAGACTAGAAAATGAGCTAAGCACGCTCAGTGATAGCAAAAAGGGTAGGTAACACACATACCTTTCTTGCTGTCGCTGGGCAAGTATCTGCACAAAAATACAGATAAGCGAAGCTCATGGCCGAATGGCCTCGTTCAAGTCCGTTTTATACTAAAGAGGTGAGTACCTTGGCAACACAAACCCGACCAAACCCAGTCCACCGACTCGGAGTCCTTCTCCTGATCGTCATTCTGTCTATCACGTCCACTCTGGGCAACGCTCAAGCGCTGACAATAACTGTCGCCCTTCCGAGCTTCCCAGAGAACACTGATGTTCAGCTCTTCGTCAACGTTGACGACAGCGCCAATTCAGCGTTCAACATCGACACCGACGACGGCCACGTAGAAGTGACCGGCCAGAATGCGAACGACGTCGAGTTCAGCCGCGTCGCGGTGATCGACCTCTCAAACACAGAGTGGTCAAGCTCGATCAGTCTGATCCAGGGGCACGGTGGCCGTGGAGTTCAGTTCTGGGGGAACCCGGATGCAAGCACCATGGGCACCCGAGTCAACGGACCTGACAACTACGTCGACCTAGCCTTTCTAGAGTCAGGGCTTCTCAACGATCGCGCGAAAGCTATGGTCATCGAATTTCCCGACTATGGTCAGCCGTTCGCAGCGGGCGATGCCACGGATCTATATCTGTACAAGAACGTTCTCGACGGGGACGTATCAGCGCTACACATCGTGACCGACGGGTATGGCATCTACGCCATGTCCAACGGCCAGCGGCTTCAGCTACCGACAGTATGGCGCCGCATCGCGAACATCAATTTGACTGCCCCGTGGAGTGACTCGATCTCCAAGATCGTTGGCAATGCCGGTCGCGGTCTTAGTCTGTGGGGAATCCCGCAAGACCGCAGCATCGGCATACGCACGAGCGGAAATGACGGGTTGGACCTTAGCGCGAGCATTCTCAACGATCGAGCGAAGACCATTCAGGTCGAGCTGCCCGACTATACAGATCCGTCCGTATGGGGCTTGTCCATCGACTGTGACGACAACATCGTTGCTACAGATGGCACTACGTGTGTGACGAGGGTCACACCGCCACGCGAAACGCCCATGCCAGGCAACATTGTTGCCAGGTACTTCGTGAACGGCGATCTGTATACTCCTCAGACTATGGGTGCTGAGATTACGAACACAATCGGCATGCTACAGGTCGGTTCCAACAACATCAAGGTGGTGGTCTTTGATCTCGACAACGAAATAACGCTAAAGAGCGCAGAGACAACGATCACTGCCACAGGCGAGCAACCGATCGACCGTCCTTTCAATGTGGCCCTCCCGCTTGTCATCCGCTAGTCCCCAGGTTTCTGTCCGAGAGGAAAAAAATACTCACTTGCCCGAGTATCTATTCCTCTCGGCAGAGCCGAACTTGATCTGATGAGCATTAACATTATTTTTCTATGTCGCATTGAGCACATATTAAAAGTAATTAAATGTTCTTCTTCCTCGGATCTTGTTTCCTGAAATCAAGTAACGCTTCATTTCAGAAACCAAGATTAATTCCCAAATCTCACATCAGCATATTTCTGCTACCATAGAATTTATGGATATTATTCTGCGCGTTGCAAGCTACACGCTACTCTTCGCACTCGGCGCATATCTTCGCAACAAAAAAATCATCAAAGAAAAACAAGCCGACAAACTTCTCCAACTCCTATTCTATATCGGTCTTCCCATCACAGTTTTTGGATCAATTGCATCCACAAACATTCAATTAGATTCAATCTATTTACCTATCATATCTATAGCAATCACATTAATTTCAGGACTTGTCGCATACATAATAGGGAAGTCGCTCAAAATTAAACCAAAGCAACAAGGCATCCTCGTCGTCAGTACTATGATCATGAACACTGGGCTCACGCTCCCATATTTCGGAGCTTTCTACGGACAAGAGGGCGTAGCGCTCTTCTCATTATTCGATCTCGGAAACATCATCACACTCTGCACTGCGGTATATATCATCGCACTCAAATACGGACACCAAGAAGCCACCACCAAAAATATTATTAAAAAAATTGCCACCACACCACTCATCTACGTCATCATTGCAGCCTTCGCACTCAAGGCAATGCAGATCCAACTCCCAGCACCAATCATTCAGCTCTCAGGCAATATAAATCTCGCTATGTTCATGGTAGTCATGTTCACACTCGGACTTTTCTTTGAATTAAAAATTCACAAGCCAAAATTAGTAGCACTCGCCATCGCGACAAGATACATTACAGGATTCATTCTCGGATATATTATCGTTGAAATATTCAATATACAGGGGATAGAGCGAGCAGTAATTATCACTGCAGCAGCATCGCCCAACGGCTACACCACATTGATCTACGCGCGTATCGCAAAACTCGACCACCAATACGCAGCCAGCACAGTATCTCTTTCACTAATCATTGGATTAGTACTAATACCAATACTTCTCTACGCAATAAAATAAAAGGAATTAAAGACCCTGCAAAACACTCGCAGGATTAAATGGACGTCCGTCCTTATGAAGTTCTAAGTGCACATGAGGACCTGAAGAATTTCCTGTAGAGCCCACAGCGCCGATCATTGTGTCTTTAGTAACCTGTTGACCAGGTTTCACATCTACACGACTCATATGCGCGTACAGAGACATTACACCACCTCCGTGATTGATATGCACAATGTTTCCGTAAGCCCAGATGGTAGAACCAATTGATTCAACATATCCATTACCAACAGCATACAAAGGCGTACCATACTCAGTCGCCATATCTAAACCAGGATGGTATCCACTAAATCGTGTAGTCAACATCAAGCGTGGAGGATTATGTAATGGTGAAAAATATGCACCTGAGTTCTGTACTTCAGGTGGAACAAATCCAACAGGTATAGTCTGTGGTTGTACGAACGGTGTTCGTTGAGCAAGAGGTGCTTTAGTTGGAACAGGGGTAGGAGCAAGCTCGGTCACAATCGGCATAGATGTCTGCATCACGATCTCAGCAGCACCGCTCGCAATATTTTCTTCAGCATAAGCCTGTGGAATAGCCTGTCGTTCAAACACAACATAATATCTACCATCAAACTGTTTAAACATTGGCTGATACAAAAAGAAAAGAATCGCCACGCCTGCCAAAGAGCCACCAAAAAATACGTGTACGTTTGAATTAATTAAAACAATACGTCCAGCGCGGGAAAAAAGATTAGTACCAAAACGGGGACATTGAAGCATCTGGAACCATCGTACAGAAAGAAACGACAGCCAAACTTTCTTTGCCATAGATGCGACAAAAAAACCAACCACATGAAGTGGAAATGTAACTAGATATAAACAACTTTTAACAAGATGATATATCTCAAGACACACTTTTAAGAGTGACATAAATTTTACAAAACACACTTATTAAGACAACGACAAAAAGAGAGCAGTAGGGTCTTAATGTTGAAAAATTACGGCAGGAATCTAACAAGCGCGACATTCATAATTAATGTCGACTAGGATTAAGGCAGGACTTTTAGTGTATTCTGTAGTGTTTAAAAAAATAATATACGCATACCAAAGCCTAAGCTCAAAATATACGTATCTAACTCTTAATAGAACAGTGATTAATATACCAGAACGAGGCAATAAAGTCAAGCTAAGAGGGGGGAAGAAGTACAACAAAAGACAGCGAGAAAGCAAGCTAATGAGCTCAAACGCAAAGCGCAATCCACAAGCAACCATACAGTCACTTATAAAAAGCCCTTGGCAGAAATAAGCTCATTAACTTGGTTCCTCTCCAGGTCAGGTCAAAACGTTACCGGCGCTGATTGCCAGTACGGCGGACCGCGTTGCCTGGCCGAACCAGAGCCTGCTGGTCACCGCGTGGCGTGCCGTGCGGCCGCTGCTGGCCGGTCTTGTTGTGCGCGGCTGGGTGCTGCTGGTTGAACGGTCTACCCTGGACTGCTGTTGCGGTCGGCACATCGCCATGCTTGCGGTTGGCTAAGATCTCCTTCTCACGCTTGCCCTCGCGTCGCTCACCTTTGGTCTGGCCAAAGCCACGCTCTTGAATCAGCTCATCGTTGTGCTTCTTTTGCATGACCTGACATCTCCTTTATAGAAAACGCTCACACTGAGCGAATTCATCTAAATGAAAGCAGAATACCCTACCTACGTGAACGAGATGGTTTTGGGGTTTGTTTCCATTGTCGGCCACGACGGCGCGCTGCATCTCCCTTGGTTACAACTCGATGAATATCACAGAGTTCACCGCCAGCAATAGCCGCCTCATCATAGTCGCCGGCTAGCGTAGCCCTTCGAACAGCAATCAGCTGGTGTTGAGCTTGCTGAGAGTGTGCGCGAGTAGTGATTCTTTGGTTGCTACGGCTCTTGTCCATTTGCAAGTTCTCCTTTATAAAAAACGCCACTCGGCGTTTGATCAAAAGGGGTAACTATTGCCCTGAGCGGGGAACATTCCTCGCTCGTCGAGCCATTTCGTCCTCAGAAGGCCATACTGAGCCTTCTGGCATAGTTCGTTTGATCGGCGTTGCTCGGCCTCCAATAATATAGAGACCTGGTCTCGGTCGACCAGTTTGCCCTAATTCCTCAGGACTGTTTGCCGGTCGTCCACCACGAGAAGTGCAAAACTTTTTCAAATAGCTTTCTCCTTATCTATAGAGTGGCAGATGTACTAAAAAGACGCCTCATATGCTCCTACACAGAAACACATAACGCGTCCTTCTAATACATCAAAAGGAGGGGAGAGAAACATTAAAGTTAATAAACTAAATCTTTCTTCTGTCTTTTGTTGTAAAAGAACAAATGAGCTGATTAAAGCTCAATCATTGCGAAGTTTGAGCCCGAAAGCTACATATTCACAAAATGATAAAAAATATTATATCAAACAATATTCAAAAGCACAAACACTATAGGACTAAGGTGTAATGACAGCACTCAAGATATATATCAATAAGATGAGGGGATTTAATACCAATCTTTAATACGCTCTCGCAAGATATCTTCAGTCATCGGAAAAGGAGTTATTCCAAGCGACGCAAAACCGACATTCAACAGCTCCGCAGCAGACATGTCACGCTCTAATATACCTTCAGCACCAAGCACTACAGCCAATACTCGCTTACCATTCCGAGTAGAGGAGGCAACAGTAGTGTGACCAGCTTCTCCTGTATTACCAATCTTCACACCATCAGCTCCAGGATACGTATTAATCAACATATTCCAGTTAGGCAAATTAATACCTCTATGAGTCGTAGTAGGCTCAAGATAGGTATCTTTACGAGTCACGATCTTTGCCAGCTCTGGATAATTCTTCAACGCATATCGAGCCATGTATACAACATCCTCAACAGTAGAGTAGTGATTCGGTCCGTCATATCCTTGAGGATTATCAAACTGAGTATTCTTCATCCCGATCTGCTTTGCCTTTTCATTCATAGCAGCAATAAACAGCGTGGTATCACCGCTGTACTTCTTTCCAACGCCTTCAGCCAATACTGCCATCGCATCATTACCCGACGTTAACAAACCACCCTCAATCAATTCTCGAGTGGTCAACTGATCTCCGACACGCACACCGATCACAGTAGGCTCTACTTCTGTAGCAGCTTGCTCCACGGTAAACTTCTCATCCATGCTCACTAAATCCATAGCAACCATAGAAGTCATCAATTTTGTAATAGACGCAATACGCATACGAGCTGCTGAATTCTGAGAATAATACACTTCACCAGTATCGTAATTAACCGAAATAGCGCCCTTCAAATCTAACGCTTCTTTCAAAATACCTGGCCCTCCGCCAATCGCTTGCTGAGCAGCAGTATTCTGCAATTTCCAATTACTCTGACTGACTTTCAAAAACGGTTTCATTTGGTTAAGTGGAAGATTCTCTTCCGCTTGTGCACGCTGCACTGATCCAGTCGGAACACCCTCTTCAGAGATAACAGCAGAGATCATTTCAGGCGCTGGAATAAAATGAAAGCCAACAACAGCTCCAAGAATCAAAAAGATAGGAATAAATATTTTATGTGTATTGTGAGTAGGGGGAACATCAAAATCTGCCTGCCGTATTCTCGGTGGGCGATATGAATAAATTTTCATTACATCTCCTTAGTACTAATCGAATATAACAACCTATTCGCCAATCATCAACCCGAATAATATCAATAAAAAAGGTGAGACATGAGTATCACAAAAAGTATCTTTTAGTAATTTTAAGAGGCAACATATATCGAAGTATGTTCTTTGTTTCGCAATTAGGTATACTATCTTAGATTCTCTACCTGCTGCCGTACTTCATTGCAATTCGACTTCGCAGTCCCACGCACATATACTTCATTCGTACTCTTAAATTCATAAAACGTCTTCTCCACACCATTGTCTATCACTTTCCGCTCCACCAACTCACACACCTCACCCTCAGCAACTCCTGCCGGCTTA
>CAZGHS010000010.1:0-2213 GCA_964525495.1 uncultured Gammaproteobacteria bacterium | reverse complement strand
TCATACGGCTTGTTGCGCATTCCATGTTCAATTATCGACATCCAGATAGGGGCCGCACCCAGAGATCCCGCAACACTATCCATTGCTGCATTATTATTATTTCCAACCCATACACCCACAGTCAACGAAGGAGTGTATCCCAAAGTCCAGGCATCCCTATACTCATCTGTAGTTCCAGTCTTCACAGCAGCAACACGCCGTGAAGGCAAGCTTAAACTAGATCCAAAAATTTCTTGTCGTGCGTTGTTATCCGAAAGGATCGAACTAATAATATAGACTGCGTTCTCATTAGCCACTCGCGTACTTTCACCTTTGCGCTCATAAACTACTACTCCGTACTTATCGACAATTTTCTCGATCCCATACGCCGAATTATATACACCACCATTTGCAAATGTTGCATACGCATTCGTCATCTCAAGTGGCATTACTTCACCGCCACCCAGCACCAAACTAAGGCCATACTGCGAAGGCTCTAGTAGGGAAGACAATCCCAAAGCTCGTGCATATTCAACAGCGTCCGCCACTCCGACACGCTCCATCACCTCAACAGCCGGTAAGTTCAAAGAATTAGCAAGCGATCGACGGAGACTCACCGGACCTCGGAACTTCCCGTCATAATTCTTCGGTTTGTATCCACCAATAAACGTAGTAGGCGAGTCGTTGAGCATTGTTGCTGAAGTAATAATATTTCGCTCCAGACCACGAGCATATACAATTGGTTTAAAAGACGATCCTGGTTGCTGATACGACAAAGCCACATTGAACTTTCCCTCAATCGCATCATTATCCCAGTCCGCAGAGCCTACCATCGCTCTTATCGCGCTTGTTTTAGAATCCAGCACTACCGCAGCGCCATTAGAGACTTTATTCTTCTCTAGCTTTGCAACTTGTTCCTTTACAGCTTGCTGAGAAAATTCTTGTAACTCAGGGTCGAGGGTAGTGAACACGCGATAGCCTGACTCATCCAGAGCATTTTCGCCATAGGTATTAATAATCCGCTGACGAATATATAAAGAAAAGTGAGGGTACTTGCCTCGGATCTGCGGTCGTTCAACAAACACTATCTCACCTGCTTTAGCTTCATCGTAATCTGTTGAAGTAATAAATTTCTCGTCGATCATGCGCTGCAAAATATATTCTTGCCGTACTTTTGCTTTTTCAAAATTCAATGACAGCACAGATGGAGCGTTTGGTATTCCTGCCAAGTAAGAAGACTCAGCTAAATTCAAATCCTCGACGCGCTTATTAAAATATATCGACGCTGCCTGTCCGATACCGTATGCACCACGACCATAATAACTTGAGTTCAAATACATTTCCAAAATTTGATCTTTTGAATATCGTTGGTCGACGCCAACGGCCAAGATAAGCTCCTTAGCTTTGCGTGTATACGATTTAGACCGATCATCAAGCAATGCATTCTTCACTAATTGTTGAGTAATAGTCGAGCCGCCATAAGCATACGGATCATTAGACTGAACATTTAATGTAAGAGAGCGGATAATTCCTTGCCACGAAAATCCTTGATGCTCATAAAAACGAGCGTCTTCAGCAGCCAGTGTCGCATATTTCAAAAAACGGGGAATAGAGGA
The DNA here is from genome assembly GCA_964525495.1 of uncultured Gammaproteobacteria bacterium. GTDB lineage: Bacteria > Patescibacteriota > Microgenomatia > JALYQM01 > JALYQM01 > CAZGHS01. The sequence goes on along the minus strand of CAZGHS010000010.1, from coordinate 618 downwards.
TATATCGACAGTACCAACTTCGTGAGCCCCATCGCTCTGGTAAATAATGTCATTATTCTTATCGTACACGATCAATCCGACGAAATGTCTATTCAGCAAACGCTCTTTAGACACCAGATCCTGGGCATATATTGTATACGTCCGAACAACATACACTGCAAAACCAAGAAACAGAACAACTCCGGAAAAAAACACCACAGATATCCAAAAGATACGGTGTCGTCTTCGTTCAATACGTTCAAGTAGAGAGAGTTCTTTGCGTCCCCAGCCAGCCATACGTATATTATAGTATAGTTATGGTTTTGAGGAGCTCATCAATTACGGCCTTCTGATCGGTCTGACCAGGGTCGGTAGTCACAAAATAAAAGTAGTTTTTTGTAGCAAAAACAATCTCGCGGATCTGCTTGTCACCTTGTACATAATACCGCTCAGTGCCATCATATCCAGCGATAGCATACGTTTTCTCATCCTTAAAACTATCAAAACCATTCTTCTTGTATTCATCTTCTCGTTGCTTAGCAAACGCAGTTAAGCGAGTCGCAGAGCTTGCCTTCTTCTCTCTACTAATAGACACCAGCACTCCTGAGCCTGTAGAGCTATCTGAAGATTGAATCCTCA
>CAZGHS010000009.1:0-54910 GCA_964525495.1 uncultured Gammaproteobacteria bacterium | reverse complement strand
AAAGATATCGAAGTATATTCATTATTCGCCCGCGAGAACTTCCGCCGAGCGAGTAACTTAGCATCTGAACTGATGCTAAAACGAGCAAGGGTAGTGTTTACATTTAAATAAAGTCATTTTGCAGGTGGACTGTATGTTTATACTGCCATGAGCTTGTTCAAGCCAGAATAAGGAATATACGAAATATATTAGAAATTTCTCTTCTCCAAATATATCGCAAATCCTCGCAAAAACTTCCGTAACTCAGAAGGAATTGCAATCTTATCAATCTGCTCAAGACACGCATCGCGATACTCACACATCAACCTCTTTGTTTTCTCAAAACCACCAGACCGCTTTACAATCTCTCGTACAACTTCGGCTTCTTTAGCAGTCAAATCCGGTTTCCCAATTAAATACTCTAGCATCAGCTTATCTTCCGCATTCGCACTCTGATAAGTCAGATACAGAGGAATTGTTTTTTTACCCTGCACGATATCACCATAATTAGACTTGCCCGTCGCTTCAGGGTCACCAAATATCCCAATCAAATCATCCCCTGTTTGAAACAACACACCCAGATCGTCGGCCAAATGCTCCATTCCATCCGGCATTCCTACTCCACCAATTGCAAAGCCATAGCGAAAAGGAAAACTCATCGTGTATTTGCCAGTCACCCAAATAATAGACTTTTCAATTCGTTCATAGGATAGAGCATCCGAGGACAGCGGCAAATAATCCATTAAAAATTGGTCGTACCAGCCCCACACAACCTCTTCCACAGCTTTGACTACCAATTGTCCAAGTTCAACCTTTGTTTCCGACGAAAGATTCGACGAAAAAATTATCTTATATGTCACCGCTTCCATCAAATCACCAGCAATAATACCAAGCGAATTACCAAAATGAATTTTCTTAGTTTCATCAATATTTTTATCTCCTACCGAAGCCATTTCTCCATCCAAAATTTCCTCCAATTTGGCATGAACAGTTGGCATCGAATAGCGAACTCTATCCCTATCGATAATGTCATCATGCGTTAATAAATATTTGTGAAATGTTTCTAAAGCAATATGGGGATAAATTTCTTCGTAGCCATAATGTTTTGCAACCAGATACGACAACGTAGGACGAAATCGTTTACCGCCATCGACAACAAATCGAACAGTCTCCTGTCGCAATGAATCATGCGAAGGAAATGTAGGAATCATATGCTCCTGATATTTTTTTACTTCGTCAACAATTTCATAAGCCGCCTTTTTATAGATATCATAAAAATATTGTTCATCATTCATATAAAACCTCATCAACATAATCGGAATACTGTATACTTAATTATATCTTACAATTTATCCTCTTGCATCTCTCGAAATTCATGCGTATAGTACTTTTTAGTCGAGCACAAATTAGCTCAAAACAATAGCAAGTAGGAAACTCATTTTATGAAAGGTGGTGACACTACAAATGCAATTTTATAATGTTAAAACTCGTTCAAAAGTAGACGTAGCAGATACTGAATTAAAAAAGACAAAATATATTCGCAAGACTTCAAAAGGCGATCAAGTACGTTATGCAGTTCGCGCACAGGTTAATGGCACTAACTTAACAAAGTTTGTTGGCAAAGACGTGTACGATTCACTTAACGTTCCAGAAGAAACAAAATAAATTAGTTAAAAATAAAAAACAACCTCTTTGAATAGATACATTGGTATTTATCACAAAGGGGTTGTTTTTGTAATACATTTATCAAAGTAATATCCTTCTTTCGCTAAGAATGTTCCCGCGACATTGTGGACGGCGAACTCTTGAGCCGACATCGTTATCAGTTAGTAACACTTTATGAAATTGAAAACAAAAGCTTCATTCTTGAGAAAAAAGATGTTACGAGATAAATTAATTACCAGTTAGTCTGTGTAACTGCCTTTCCTAACCATCGCTCCACATCAATCGCAGCCTTACAACCAGAACCCGCTGCAGTGATAGCCTGTCGATACTCATGATCTACGACATCTCCCGCCAGAAAAACGCCTTCCAATTTTGACCACGTCTCATGCTCTGCTACCAAATACCCACCATCATCAAATATAAGTCCTGAATCCTTAAACACTGAAGTATTCGGTTTATGACCGATCGCCAAAAATAAACCATCAAACGGCATATCCTGCACGTCATTAGTTTTCAAATTGCGTACCCTCAAACCTGTCACTTTATCATCTCCCAAGACTTCCTCTACAGCTGAATCCCACAAAAAGGAGATCTTCGGATCATTCTTTGCTTTATCCTGCATTATTTTACTTGCACGCAAACTATCTCGTCGATGGATAATAGTAACCTTCGCTGCAAATCGAGTTAAAAATGTTGCCTCTTCCATCGCAGTATCGCCACCACCTACTACTGCAATATTTTTATTACGAAAGAAAAAACCATCACATGTAGCACAGGCCGATACGCCATGTCCACGTAATCGCTCTTCCGACTCCAAGCCAAGCCACAAGGCACTCGCACCAGTTGCAACAACCACGGCGCGTGACTGATACTCGGTATCTCCTATCCACAAACGAAGTGGCTCTTTCTCGATATCCGAACGAGAGAAATCAACTTTTGTGACGTCCTCATTAATAACCTCAGCGCCAAAGCGCTTAATCTGATCAACCATACGTTGCATCAACTCAGGACCCTGTATACCTTCAGGAAACCCTGGATAATTATCTACCTCTGTCGTGATCATTAATTGACCACCAGGCTGGCTACCAGCAATAACCAAAGGCTTAAGGTTAGCGCGCGCTAAATAAAGTGCTGCAGTGAGGCCTGCAGGCCCTGAACCAATAACAATAACATCTCGAATCATATATCCTTTCGATTAAACCACTGTAGATATATTTTAAAAGTCGACCTTCTGAGCTATACAATAGTTGCGAAGAGAGCAACTACGCGAGGCGCTTGCGTGTGACGCGCCTTGCCTGAAAGGCATAAGTACCCTTGGGGTGTAAAATATATCAAAGTAGGTTTAAAAATGCTCATAGTACTATGTAGTATAATCTAGGGTATTGAAAAGACCAAATAGGTAATGATACAGTTTATATATATGAATAAAGCACAACAAAGCGCCCAAAAATCACTCTACATAAGCCTTTTCGTTGTGGCTATATTTTTGCTTGGCATCTTCGCTATCCAATTCCCTAAATATTCAGCAGATACAGGCGAATCAGACTCTGTTTTCGCTGGCGCGGAAGAACCGGTTGATTCAACAGTTCCACCTATAGGTGGATCAGATGAGGCTACAAACGTACCAGCTACTCCTTCTCCAACAGTTAGAGCTACCTCTACCGCTTCACCATCCGCAACTCCAGTAGCAACAGCTCGGCCTACAGTTGCTCCAACCATTCCAAGTGAGCCAACTCCAGTACCAACTTTTGAGCTTAATCTTCCAGGCGAAACAAATGAAAACGCTACTCCTTCACCTGCACCAGTAGTCCAGGTCCAATCCAATAGCAATATTCCAATAATCATTGGCATAATCGTAGGATTATTACTTATCGGAGGAGGAGTTGCACTGGTAATAGCCCGACGCTCAAATAAAGCTAACGAAGTTGTTCCACCATCAAACCCTGTTCCACCACCAAGCCAATTCACACCACCAGTCAAACAGGATCCAAGCACATACGTAACACCGTACGACCAGTACATGAACAACCAGCCTGGTAATGATCAAACAAATAAATAACTAACTTAAACTGAAGTATATATTTTCAACGTAGCATCAGCCGTATCTCGCCAATTAAATTTCTGAACTTGTTTTTTTCCTCGTTCTATCAGTTGACGGCTTACGTCTGAGTCCTGAACTATTTTATTCATCGCTTCCACTAAAGAGTCTACCGACAATGGATCAAAATAAAGCGCAGCATCCCCAGCTATCTCAGGCAAACACGTAGCGCTAGAACTTATCACAGGACATTCTTGTTGCATTGCTTCGAGTAACGGCAATCCAAATCCTTCAGACAAAGAAGGAAAAACATACGCTGCAGCATGGGAATAAAGCGAGGCCAATTCAGAATCATCGACATATCCCTTAAAAACCACATTGGTAACAATATTTCTCTCTGTTGCAAATTGCTCCACCTGTTCCCAAAAATAATTTTTCTTACCTACCAGCATCAAACAATATTCAGGATGAGCAGCACGAAACTTCTGAAATCCTTCGAGTAATAGTTCCAAATTTTTATGCGGATGTGCGTTTCCAACATACAGAAAATAAGGACTCGAAGAAACATTTATATGTGAGCTGGCAAAGCGAGACAACGAGTCATCTACAGCTTCATAACTCACCGTTAATTTAGAATCGGCAATATCAAACCTCTGAATCAGCGCATTTTTAACATACTGGGAAATAGTCAAAACTTGCTTACTTCGACGAAGCGCTTGCTCGAATACAAAGGAATATGCTGTATGCTTAACTCCATACAAAAATGGAGGCAATGTCGAAGCTCTCTGCATCGAAAACTGATAATGAGTCATATCATGAATTGTTACGACAAATGGCTTAGAGTACAGAATCGGAACATTAAAATGTGGAAAATGCATCAAATCCAAATGCTCATTATTCAAAAGAGTCGGCATACCAAGTTGTTCAGTAACTGAGTACCAACGAAAATTGGCAGATACAAATTTCCATCTTCGTTGCCCTACGCGAATCAATTCGAGAATAGCATCGCGATCGCTATCTAAACCAAAAAGCACATACTCATTTTGTGTATCCAGAACAACTAATTGTCTAACGAGATTGCGAATATATCTTCCTATACCCGACTCACGCCACATTCGCACATCAATACCAATTCGCATAGCTCTCCTTATATTTTTGATAGCGCATACCATTTCTTAACGCGAACAAACGAGTAAACCATATATCGCACAACAAACGGATATTGATCCTTATAAAACTTTTCATAAAAAATTATCATTGCATCATAAAAAGCCTCAGTTGTTTTACGCTTTATAGCCCGCTTCTTTTCCAATTCAACATCATCCGCACGAGTATCTCTTTTCAATCCACTTTGATGCTTCAAATGCAAAATGGTATATTCAGGAAAATACAGTATCTTTTTACCAATCGACTTCACTTTATAACAAAAATCCAAGTCCTCACCGTACATAAAATAATCCTCACTCCACCATTCAATCTGATCGCCTAAAGACCGTGAAATCATCAAAAAAGCTCCCGTACAGGCATCAACCTCATGAGACACAGTCAAATCTCGCTCCACCAGATGATATCCTCCAAAAAACTCTTTAACAGGATTCGGAAGATTGGACTGTATAGCAAGACGTTCAAGTCCAACAAAATAACAAAATGCTCTCCATGGCGTAGGAAATCCACGATGACTTGCAGGATCAATCTCTCCATTTGCAAGCTCTACGCGACACGTAGCAACACCAATCGAAGAGTCCTTTTCCATCTGATCATATATGTATTCAATAACCCCTTGAGAAATCTTCGTATCAGAATTTAAAAACAAAATATACTTACCACTCGCAACAGCAATCCCTCGATTATTCCCTTTCGAGTATCCTAAATTATCACCGTTTTCGAGCAATTTTACCCATGGATAATCACGAACAACAAGTTCAATACTTCCATCTGTAGATCCATTATCAGACACAATAGTTTCAACATTTATGCGCGAAATAGCCGCATTCTTAACCGAGTCTAGTGTCTGGGCAAGTAATGCTTTGCCGTTATAACTTAAGATAATAATTGAAACATCTATCATAAGGTCGCTAAACTTTCCTCAAACCGACTAACTATACTTTTCCAATCATACTGGGTTGATACGAACTCATACGCCTTCTGAGCCAGTACGTCTCGATATTGGTCATCTTGTAACAACGTATCTATATGTGCAACGAGTCCCTCAGCGGAATCAGCTATCAATGCTTCTTCTCCAGACATGATTCGCAAGCCCTCTGCACCCACCGTCGTAGTGACTACAGGTAAATGTGAAGCCATAGATTCCAACACCTTATATTTTGTACCACTACCTGCTCGAATAGGTGCAACCAGCATTGTTGCGCTCTGAAAAGCTTCACGAATATCTTCCACCGATTCATCAATCACCAATCCTTGCTCATGCACGTAATGTTTAAGCGCAGAGTCAGCACCTCTGCCAACTATTCGCAAGCTAACATTCTTATTTTTTATCGAAGGCCAAATCTCATCTATCAACCATTTAAGCGCATCAATATTTTGAAAATAACTTAAGGAGCCAACAAATAATAATTCATCATCTTTACGTGAGATAACTTTTTCAGAGAAATGAGCAACATCTACTCCGTTATCAATTTGCCACACAGTATCGTTACCACTTCGTTTCTTAATCTCAGATACATCTACATCCGACAAACCACCGACTACAGAACAATTATTCCAAAAATACCCTTCTTCAGCATAAATTTTAGCAACATCAAGTTTCATCAAGCGTTTAAGCAAAGGATTATCTTGCTGGTCTGCTTGCCTTGCATAAGCTTGAGATTCAATATTTTGTTCAACAAGAAGCATTTTAGTACGGATATTTTTTAGTTGATCTTTCAAAGATGCAATACCATAAAAAGTTTCTGCATAAATCAAACTATACTTCCCCGATCGATCCGCTTCGAGAAGAAACTCCCGCATCTCAGCAGAATCATACAAATGAGACAAGAGCGGACGTGACGAAAACAATGTATCACTTAAAAGTGAAGAATTAGAAATCACAAATCGAACTGGCGCAAGTAAACCGCCAGTCAAAGCACTGCGATCAAGAAGTCCGCGTCGCTTTATAAATTTAACGGAATTAAAAACTTTTTTTAAAGAATCTTCGTGCCGCTTTTCCCCTTCATCACGAATAAAACATACAAGATCCACTACATAATTTTTAGACAAATGCTTCGCAATATTCCAAATACGCACAGCACCACCTTTTTCCAATGGCAAAGGGCAGAGCGGCGAAACAAGTAAAATTCTCATTAAAGCTCGTACCTCTCGATCGTTGACCATTCCGGATTATTTGTTTTCTGCCTCAAATCCAAAATAACATACTCAGGACTCTCATCAACCACAGTATAAAGCTTCGCCAATCGATTCATATACTCGTTGCGGTACATACTAATGTAATGCGTTGCTCCGCGCTCGATCAATTGATCGACTTGCTTCTCTCGCACACTCCAACCAGGTCGATTTACATAATACAAAAATGTTGTATCCCCACCATAGTCAGCGATTACCACAGCATCTTTAGGTAGCAAATCATCAGCTCGCTGTCCTACATATACCAACATTGGATTATTAATTGAATACCACTCTTTGACCGAATACCACCCAAGCAATAAAGTAATTCCAAGCAAGAATATTACACTCAAGCGTCGGGAAACCATTTCAATATAACTACCCTTTTTCATCCACAAATACCAAAAACCAAGAGCTGCAAATACAGAACCAAAAGGTAGAATTGGAATCTGATAATACTCATGCTGCACGTTTCCCGTAGCAAACACAGTAAAATAAATCAAACAACTAAGCAAACAAAGAGGAAAAAACCAGATATATTTCGCAACTTGAGAATGCTTTTCATTATGCAAAAACTCGACAGCATCTTTGTACAACGCTACGCCAACCCCAATCAAAAACAACCCCGTTGCGTTAAACATGTACGTATCTAGCCGCTGCTGCAACATCCAGTGCCACCATGCAGGCTTAAATCTGATCTGACTTCCGTTAAACAACCAATTGCTCGCCGGAATACTCATCGGCCATTGCTGCATCCACATACGCCAAGCAATAAAGGGCAATATAGCCAGAAGTGCAAGAATCCACAAGACCGGTTTTTTCAAAAAAGCGAATTTATATTTTGACCATAACAAATAAACTACGGGCAAAAGCATAAAGGGAGCAAATGCCTTGAGAAGCAACGCCACGGAAAAACAAATAGCACTGACCACTAAGTAAACAAGCTTATTGGAGTTGATCCACCGACTAAAATAGTAAAGAAACAAGAGAATAAACAACAGCATGAACATGTCCGGAAGCACTGCGCGAGACCAAAACACCGTAAAGGGTAACCATCCAAAAATAGCTGTACTCAACAATCCTACTCGCTCCGAGAAATACAAACGCACTAGCAGATAAAGCACCCACATACACGCAAGAGAAGAAACTATCGAAACAATTCGTCCCGCCCTCACGATGCTGTCATCAGACGAATAGTTGGCCATTCGAATAGTCAGATCAGATATTAGTGGTGCGCCTCTATCTACTCGGTCATCTAAAACGGTTCCATAGTTCAGCACAAATCGATGAGCAATAGGTGAGTTATCAAAAATAGTACTCAACCACGCAACGCCTAACTGATAAAAAGGGAATTCAGCAAAATGATACCGTGGTTTATTATCCCGCTGCATCCCATCAATATTCACCGCACTCTGAATTTCTGGATGCAACACATCATAATTGTGAGTAGTAAGATTGCGCGCCACCGCAGCGGTATCTGACTGTCTCCACGAATGCAAATCAGCCATAGGCTTATTGAAGTGATACAACCGGAATACAAAAGCTCCTCCAAATATCACACACAAAATAAGAGGAATCCAAGGGATTTTTTGTAAAAATTTATTTATTTTAGAGTTCATAACCTAACGTTTTAATAGATTCTAATGATGCTGGTGCTATTGTATCCAATTTTTCATTTTTTATATACAAACAACTAGATTTACCTCGAGACTTCAGTTGAGTGTATTTCTGAGCTACATCCGGAGTAAGGAAGCCGCTAAAATACTCATCAGATCCACATCCAACGTAATAAAAATCTGGTGGATTACGCTCAAACATTTCCGATCTGGCATCAGAATACTGGGGCAAACTCAACATTATTGGTAGAAAAATACTATAGTGATAGGCCGATTCCCGCCCCGCCTGCCAGTACACCAGCATATCCCACATATCGACAAAGACCTGATCGTCCGGCTGAGACAAGCGTCGAATAGTCTCACCTGCAGCATAGTAATGCCCATAATTTTCATTAAAGGCTTTTTGTGTATCAACTTTCTCAAATACAACCGAGCCTGGCAAAAAGAACGCGACAGCAACTAATCCCACATATCCTCCAAGCAACACCATATACAATTTCTTATGCTTAATGCTAAACAAATATTCCAGACATAAACAAATAAACGCTATCACCAATCCGTACCACACCGTCATATGAAACGCAGAATAAAACACATTAGCTGGTGGCACAAATCGAATATTTGCCAAAACCAATACAAAAACAACACTCAAAACAATCCAGTATTTTTTAAATTTAAACACGAGTAATCCTATACAAACCAAAAATAATACCGCGATCCAACTACTTACCACCCCAAAATATCCTTTCTGGGGAGCAAGCAGAATATAAACAGGATAAAAAGCCATCTTAAGATATCGATAACCACCCGTTTCGTGCAACGCTTGTTCAGAAGGGATGATAGTTTGAAAATTTGCAGTCACCACCTGCGTATAATACTCTTGCCACGAGCTAGTAAAAATCAAAACAGCACTCGTCACCACAAAAAACAGCAGAGATACCGCAGCTTCTCGCCGCTTTGATTTCCACAAAATAATTCCATACAAAAGTACCGCAAGCGGAATAAACGGCTCACGCATAAATACAACAAAAAAAACAGCCAATGTGCTTACAGTTAAATCAAATCGACCAATAGAACGCTGAGCTACAAATCGGTACCAGCATACACAAAAAAGATAGACTAATGGATATACGACAAAAGCTTCAGCGAGAAAAAGATGTCCAAATACATAGAATTTGATTATTTCGTAAAGCATGACAATTCCCAAGCCCATCAAACGAAACCTCCACACGAGCGCAAGTCCACACAAAAATGAAAATCCAATAACAGTAACCCTGTGATAAACAATCAACTGGTATAAACTCTGAGGATGCAGTAACGCCTGAACAGCATAGCTTGCATATCCTCCCAGAATCTGATGATTAAAAAAGATCTCTTTATACAATTCCCTACCTTGCAGCATGAAATAACCCGCCGCAATATTATTTACCTCGTCAACGTAGGCGAAATTTACGGACTGCTTATAGTACACGTACGAAATTAAAGTAAGAAACAAAAAACCAAACAAAAGAAGTATTTTAGGATTTTTCATATAGTCTATCGTCGTTGGATACGCAAGTTCTTATCGCAATATAAATTTGCAGACTCCTCGTATCCAACCTGATATACCCATGCCCTGCCAAGACGATTGGGTGGCGAATGTCGCACCAACAATTCGCCTTCACTAAACTGATCACAATTGTCTTGAAACTCCACAACGCGCGATGCAACATATTGACTCGCAAATTTCCAATTATCCTGATCTTTAAGAATCACAAATGAAAAATAACAAACAAATAGACCAATAATCAAAATATACGCTGTCACATCTGCGACAGAGTCAGTAAAATTCTGAACCCACACAGAAATCAACCAGCAAAGATAACAGACAATTAGTATGAAACTAAAGGACGCAAGATACACATACCGCTCTGCTAATCCGCCAAAGCCTAAAAAAGGCAAAAGCGTAACAACAAAAAAAAGAATGGAAAAACCAACGAGATACGCACTCTTCGTCTTTCGCAAAGGCAACAAATATCGCAAAACAAAAAATGATATCAAACCGCCAGCAAATAAAATTCCCAGTGCCAAAACTACATTGTCCCGCAACAAGAATCGTGCTTGAAAATAAATATCAACAAACCAGACACCACTCAGCAGAATACCAATATACCCAATCAAGTTTCCTACAAAATTAAACGGCAACAACACCAAATTGTAGCTATAATCTCCCCCACTCCAGTGTGAACCTGCAACGGCCCTCAGAATCAAGTAAACCACTTCAATAATAAAAAGCGACACATACAGATTTCGAGACTTTTTAAACGGCTGTACCAACAATTGTTTTAATGAGAGCTTTCCATTTTCGGTCATAACAAAAAACAGATGAGTCAGATACAGCACTACAGGATACACCACCATATACTCATGACATCCCAGCCCTAATACAAAAAGCAATAATAGAGCGCCAATATAAACAAATCGTGGAGTACTATAATATTTACCCAACAAACACATTCCAACCAAAGTACACAAAGCCGGAATCAATTCACCCACGGCACTTATCCAAATTATATTTTCCAAGTGAGCTGAGTGTACGAAAAACAATAATGCCGTTGCGAAAGAAATATAAAGTCGCGGTCCATTTTTCTTTTTATCCAACACCCGACCAAGTAATAGTGATGACGTAAAAAACACACTTAAACTCACCAGGATATGCAGAACAATATTCACTATGTGATACCAGTATGCCTGGTCCTGAACTGCTCGCCACATCACCCAAAAATAAACTTTGGTAACTGGCCGATAAAAAAAACCTCCCGAGTCAACAAAATAAGTTCCAATCTTCTCCACACCATCATGCTTCGCATCCAACAGCCAAATAAAGTCATCTGAAAAAAAATATAGCGAAGGAATATCACGAAAAAGAGTCAAACTGAAAAAAAGTATGAAAAAACAAAGCGCAAAAAAATATTTCATAAAAATCTAAAAACTATTACTAAACCGCTGTAGACATGTTTAAAGACGACCTTCTTCGCTCTTTTCAATCACCCACAAAGCTACACCCATAGTAAGCCACAACATAAACGCAACTTTCGACGCTTCAAAAATATCAATCAATGTTGCATTTACCATAATACCTACCACTCCAGCCAAAACTCCTGAGATAAACAACCGTGCGAAAGGATTTGAGGTATGAGTAATAAATCGATATGCTTTACGAATAAAAATAACCATGATTGCCAAGAAACTAATAATTCCTACCAGTCCTACCTCGCCCAAAGCTCGGACATAACTACTATCAACCGCAGCAGTCACTGTAGAATATCCCTGTCCCAATATAGGACGCTTAGCAAAAGCATCGAGTGTCTTAGGCCACGATCCATCAATGCGTGTAGTAAAGGAAATATCAAAAATTAGAGCTAGTTTCTTTTCAAACGCACCGTGCACAGTACGCACTTCTTCAATAATTTCCCGCTTCTCGCCAGTCATAGTTTCTTTAGTAGCTGTTTGAGGTATCTCGACAGTATTTCGTACAACATCGTCAGGTGTACTGTCCAAAGGATTTATATCGCCTTTTTCATATTTTGTAACTTTATATGCAGAACCTGTTGCCTCACCCTTCAAAAACGGCAACACAAAAACTCGATCACTCTCCGGCAAACCTCCCCAGTCCTTATCAACGGTAGGGATTTCCATTACTTTACCTGTAGACTGCTCAACCACTACCTGTTTAAACCGAATTGTCTTCCCAAGTCGCTCAACAATACTGTTGCGACCGACAATTAAAGTCAATAACACGGCCACGATACCACCGATAACAACAGTCCTCTTCTGCTTAATCAGAAGAAACGCCAACACAGCCAAGCTCACAAAGAATGCCAAAAACGAAATACGTGAAGAAGTCAGCATGAGGACAAAAAATCCCAAAGCCGACAAAACAATAAACAAACCTTTATACATTTTATTACGGGCATACCAAGCCAAGCCTAATACGATCGGCAACACCAAAACTAAATATCCAGCCAGATCATAATGTCCACCAAAGGTCGAAGACAGTCGTGAACCAGCCTGCAACGCTATCGGCGTACCTTTAGAAAACTCCTCATTCATAGTCAAATATGCAGGAAAATGCAAAAACTTCTGTCCTAAACCGTACGCGACAACACCAGTCAGTCCCACAACCAATACACCAATATACCGCCTAACACCAGACCATTTAGACTGACTCATAGCTGCGTATGCAACAAACAACACACCTAAATACTCAATCCGACGGAAATAATGAAGCACAATCAAATGAGGTTTAAAAATCGCCCAGTTATCTTCTTTACCCAAAGTCATCAAAGCCCAAATAGTCGAAAGCAAACCAACTATCCAGAAAATGACTATCGGCCAGAACAAACCATTCTTAATATGTGCACGCTTAAAAATCAAAGCAACGGTCAGAACAGCAAAACTAACCGCAACTAACACATCCTCTAAACGAATATATGTCCAGGTAAACGCAACATCAAAAAGAGGAATCTTTGGATACAAAGGAATAAACAATGTAAGCGCAAACACAACTCCCTGCAAAATATATGATGACCAACGTGAATGAATTTCTTTCATACCCATTACTGTAGCACAAACACAAAGGAGGCTGTCAAACTAACTCTCCTTAATAACCTGTAATGCTTCGGAGTATGTGTCTTGTAAATATCTGTTATGCGTAATTTTACCGACGACAATCGAAAAATATGATTTTGCTCGCAAAATAAGTCGAAGTACCGCTACCTGATCTGGTCGAAAATGCTTTTTGTAAAAATACAGATACCCTTTAAAAATATTCAGCACCTGATCGCGTCTACCTCTGACAGCACTCTGTCCACCATAATGAATAAGCGATGCTTCAGGCCAATACACTACAGTAAATCCTTGTTGCTTGATCCTGTAACACCATTCGGTTTCTTCTACATACATAAAAATATTTTCATCAAAACCACCGGCACGCTCAAAAACCTCACGTTTCATCAGCATAAATGCACCCATTACATAATCTGTTTCAACCGCTTTCTGGGGCATCCGTTTCGGTATACGATCAAAAAATAATCGCATAAAAATATGCTGCAAAGTTGGAAAATACCCAATACTATACTGTTCAGTTCGATCCGAATTTAGTAATTTGCAGCCCAACATACCGATAGGCAATCGTTTAAGTGTATTTAAAGGAATTGAAGACGCAGAAAAAGAATGTGTCCCAATCTTAAACGAACTTCGCACAGGTAAAAATGTATTCTGATCAAACCATTCAATCATTCGCTCAAAGACGTTACCAATCAACACAGTATCCGAGTTAAGTAGACAAAAATATCGCCCCTGCGCAATATTCATTGCTTGATTGTTCGCTGCGCCAAACCCAACATTTTCCTTATTTTTAATAAGCTGCACTTTAGATCGATACTTCTTTTTTATTTCCACTGTACTTTTATCTGCCGATGCGTTATCAACCACAATCACTTCAAAAGTAACACCTTTTGTATATTTAAACACACTTTCCAAACACTTCATCGTCAATTCAAGCGTATTATAATTTACTATGATAATTGATAAATCCAACATATTTATTGAAATAACCGTGGCCGTCCTAATCTATAATTCAACTCTCCAACCTGTCGTGTTCCTATCTCCTTTGCAGGCACTCCGCCAACAATTGTCATGGCAGGGACATCCTTAGTCACAACAGCTCCTCCAGCAATAATCGCTCCACGGCCGATATTTACACCTTGCATGATAATAGCCCGGGGACCAATGAAAACATAATCACCGATCTCTACAGGAGCATGTACAGCACGAAAATCCGGACTATTAATATCATGCTTTGCGTTCCAAATCATCACTTCAGAGGCAATATCTACATGGCTACCTATGCGTATCGCATCTCGCCCATCCAAGAAAACATGATCACCAATAATCGTTCCCTCTCCGATCTCCACTCTCCAAGGCTCATTAAACCGCGCACCCATGTGAATATAACTCTTTGAACCAATCTTAATACCATACAGCGCATACACTAATTTTCGGACAATATGTGACGGGATAAAACCCACAATCTGCAACACAAGCAAAAGGAATTCTTGTAGGTACGACACTAACCGAATCCCAATTTTATCCATAGCAACATCAGCAGGTATTGGTTGACCATTTTTATCTGTAAACATATTATTTACCTCCCACTCGCTCTAAAACACTTAAAGTAATCTTTGCAGTATGCATCCAGTCAAATTGTTGCACCCATTTTAGTCCATTCAGTCGTAGCCGCTCGCGCAAGTCCACATCTTTTACTAATAATTTCAGACCTCCGCTTATACTCTTTACAGAATACGGATCAACTAACACTCCATACTCACCTACCACTTCTGGCAATGAAGAAATCTGAGAAACCACTACAGGCGTTCCACACGCCATCGCTTCCAAAACAGGAATTCCAAAACCTTCATACAAAGATGGCAAACAATACATTAACGCGCCAGACAAAAGAGCTGGCTTTTCTTCATCTGACACATACCCGGTAAAAATAACAATATCTTCAATATGCAACTTTTTCGCTTCACTCAATATTTCTTGATACAACCAACCTTTTTTACCCACTATCACGAGCTTCAATCCGAGATTTGCATATTTCTCTTGGTCGATTAATTCTTTAAATGCTTGGATCAAGCGCACAATATTTTTACGAGGCTGCAAAGTACCCAAATACAAAATATACGGCTGCTTAAACCCATATTTATCCAAAACAGTCTGAATCTGAACTTGGTCTGTCACAGGGTGAAAGGTTTCCGTATCGTATCCTATGTACGTCACCGTCACTTTATCGGCAGGTACTTTATAAAAATTTACAATGTCCCGCTTTGAAGACTCAGAGATAGTAATCACATGTTTCGCTTTTCGCACACTGTACTCTGTCCAACTCTTCAGCTGCATCAAATCACTTTTTTTAAAATATTCAGGGAACTTTTCATACGCTAAATCCAAAACTGAAACAACAGTAGGAACTGGTGAAAAACGGGGAGCGTAATGACCGGGAGAAAAAAAGAGGTCTAAATTACTTTTATCAACAAAAAGCTGAATAGGCAGCGCAAACTGAGTCCAGAGTTTCTCAGGTCCAAAAACCTTGTACTTCCAGTTTTTGCGCTCGCGCGGCATATCTAAGACAGGAGGGCTTTTAAGATAAACAGTATATTCATTCCATGTATCGAGCTCGTACAAATGCTTTAATAGCTGATACGCATACATGCCACTTCCCACGCGATCCGAAATATTGGACTCGTTACCATCAATACCAATTCTCATAAGTATAGCCTGACATTATACACTATTTCCCCATTAATTGCTTATAAACCCCCATCGTCTCCGTGGCAGTCCGCTCCCAACTAAATTCACGAGCCCGTGTATACGCTGCCTGTATTTTTTGAGATAAAACGGTCTGATCGGTCGACAAAACGGTATTGAGACCACTCTTTATCGAATCAATGTCCTGAGGATTCTCAATATAGTGTACATCATTCCCGCCTATTTCCGGCAGTGACGAAAGCCGTGAACAAAGTACCGGTGTACCACATGCCATTGCTTCCAAAACCGGTAGTCCAAAACCTTCATACAAAGATGGCATTACAAAGCACTTCGCGCCAGCATATAAATACGGCAAATCTTCTTCTTCCACATAACCCGTCAACACCACGCCTGCAGTCTTCGGCAAATCATCTGCCCACGATTTTTTACCCACAATAACCAAACTATACTCCTGCCGAACTGACGGATCTAAACGAGTATAGGCTTCCACCAGATTGGCAATATTTTTACGTGGCTCTAAGGTTCCCACCGCCAAAATATATTTTTTAGCTTGAATATCAAATTTTGCTAAAACAATATCTCGAGCCGACACAAAGTCTGACCTATTTGCTATATTCGCCTTACCAATCTCATAATATTTCGGACTACACGCCAACGAAATTACATGTATGCGCGAAGCATCAACAGCGAACCTATCAAGAATATCTTTTTTCGTCGCCGCGGCATCCACAACAATCTCAACTTTATCTGCAACAATATGCTTCCAGCGCAGCTCATGCGCTTCACGAATGCGCGGATGAACATACTCTGGGAACAAAAAGGGAATCAGATCATGAACAGTTGTAACTTTGACCGCACTACTTGGCGCTTGCGTCCAATCCGATGAGTGATACAAATCAAACTGGCCGATCAACCGCTCAATAGGCAAAAGATGGAACTTATTCCAAACGTACTCAAAAAATGTAGGAGGAAATCGATAATATTTCTCTGTAATACTATCCTTAGATATCTCTTTATACTCCGAACCTAGCTCCACTAAAGACTCGTATTTTTTACTCGCACTCCCAAACAACACATACGATTCATCCGGGAAAGTTCGCAAAAAAGCCTTTACTAGTTCAATTACATACCTACCGCTACCAGTACCTTCATACACACTCTGTGAAACATCAAGACATATTCGCATAAGATCCAAAACCAGATTATTTCAGTTTCTCTTCGATAATCTTTTCAAATGCAGCCATTGGTTGTGCTCCAACTAATGCAGTATCGCCAATCACAAACGATGGAGTTCCTTGCACTCCGAGTTTCAAGCCCTCGGCAAGATCCTTTTTCACTGCGTCAGCATACTTACTTGAATCCAAACACTGATTAAATTTATTTGTATCTAGTTTCAATTCACCAGCCCATTTCTTAAAGTTTTCAACACTAAGAGTCGTCTGGTTCTCAAATAATTTATCATGCATTTCCCAAAACTTGCCCTGTTCTAAAGCACATCGAGATGCTTCAGCGGCTTTCTGTGCCTGAGGGTGAAAACTTAAAGGAAAATCTTTAAATGCAATTTTAACTTTTCCAGTATCAACATATTTAGTCATCAATTCTTTATACGTTGTAGTATAAAACTGTCCACAATATGGACATTCAAAGTCTGAATACTCGTAAATAGTAACTTTTGCATTTTTATTACCCTTCACGCGCCCTTCATCAATTTCAATTTTCTGGGTTACTTTGGCATTATCCTGCAATCCTGTTTGTTGTGCAGTACCTGCTGCGGCACCCGCAGCGCCAGGTTGAGCTGCTAAATTTCCACCACTTCCAAGTGCCGATACCAATTTAGTATTTCGTTCAGTCATAATACCAAGACTAAAACTCGCTAAGAAAAAAGCAAACAAAAACAAAACGGTCATAGCGAAACCGCCGTTCATAAAACCACCTTTATGCATCCTTGCAGGTTTAGCCACAACTGGCTCTACCGGCTTCTCAACGATCTCTGCTTTTTCTTCAATAGAATCTTTTACAATTTCCTCGCTCATTACATCCTCCAAAATTTAAAAAAATATGATCACATTAATAATACAGCACGAAATAAAGTGGTGCAATTAGGGGAAAATCTGCTCGTCATTCTCGTCATAGAGATATATACACATCACAGGACAACCTTCGGCTGCTTGTACCAGATCAAAGTCATCAATTGGAACACCAAATTCATATTCAATATACGTCACGCCTGGTTTATTAGGATCTTTGTACCATGCTTTATTCTCAGCATCCAACATGAAGCCCTTGGGATCCAATACGACACACGTACCAGCTCCGATACACATACTCTGATCGATTTTTACTTTTTTGATTAATTTACCCATACACTCAAGTTTATAACAAGATTCAGCAATTATAACAATGTGCTTACACTCTCTCGATTACAGACAAGCACAACAAAGCACACTTCAACCGTGAAGGTCCAACATCTACACCAAGCAACTCCAAAACATCATCCTTAGAAAGCTTCTTTAAATCCTCGACTGATTGCCCTATCACCTGTTCACTCACCATCGACATAGCGGCCTGTGAAATAGCACATCCCTCTCCCCAAAAACCAACCTCTTCAACCAAGCCATTTTTCACTACTATATCCAGCCCAAGCCTATCTCCACAAAGTGGGTTAGAAGCCTCTCCCGAGCTCGTAGAATGAGCCAGACGGCCTTTATTTCGTGGATGTTTATAGTGATCCAGGATCTCTTCCTGATACAAATTCATACCTCTATTATACCAGCACTAAAAGAGCCTATAACAATACCTATTGACAATTATATAGAATATGCTAAAAATAGCACCTATCAACACCAATTGAGCTCATAGAGAGCACAACATAGTGAAGATCGTCCCTCCGGGGATGTTTGACCCTTAACACAAGACGGACTTATTTAGTAATAAACAAAAGCTAATCTTACTTTGAGGGTATTATCTACATAATAATCAATTGTTATGTGCATAATGCCTTCAGGTAAGAAGTAGCTCGAGGTCTAGAACTCGTGCAAAATTCTTACAATTTGTACTCGCAAGAGTGCAAGTCCCGGTGCTGAAAGGCAGAAGTAGCCTTCCTCTAGTGACTGTAGAATCAGGACAACAGAAAGGACACCGCCATGCCCCCGAACAAACGAATCCGCACGAACAGTTTTGGTACCTATATGAGCAGCGCCAACTCCAGCCAGAGCGCCCGCCGCGGCACCGGCCGATAAGCCAGCCAGCGCGCCACGCGCCGAGAGCCTGCAGTTGATCAATGCTAAGAGGCAGCCGCGCCTTTAGCACTGCAGGCTCTGGTCTCTTTTTCGCGAACACAAAAACACCCGCGGGTTCAACCCTGGCCGACGCAATACTAATACTATTGCCGCCGACCGCACCCGCGGGTAATCTTTCCTTTTGAAAAAATCCAATCGAATCTGCGCCGTAGAATCGATTCTGCGCAATAGAAAGGAATGCAGATGACCTGGTACCAACCCGCTGCGCATTGCGCGCTATAATTTGATCACCTGCGCCCCACCGACCAGCAGCTACCTTGATATCCGCGACAAACAGCGCCCAAGAGAGGATTTGACACTATGAACCAACCCTAGCGCAATTGAGCGCGAATGACAACTGAATAAAAAATAGCTCCTGCCAGCGCCGGGGACGCCCAGTAAATTAGACTTGCAGCCGCAAGATAGTTTGCTGGGCGCCACCCTCTCTTATTACTAAATCAAGTAAACGTAAAGAAAAATTTCTTAGGATAAATATATTTTTAGGTTGACTAAAAATTGTTTGACTAAATCAAATTCTCTATACCCCGTCTTGTGTATTCTTTTTCCCAAATCAAAAACAAAAAATTATTTAAAAGTTTCTACTACTTTTTTCAGACTTTCTATCAAACTATCTATATCTTCTTTTGTGTTATACACACCAAAACTTATGCGTGCCAATGCAGGCTGACCATATCGATCACATAACGGTTGTGCACAGTGATGCCCACTACGAACAGCAATCCCGTCTTCATTTAAAATAGTCGCAATATCATGTGGATGCGCGCCTTCCATAGCAAAAGACACTACGCCACCGCGATCAGCCAAACTCTCAGGTCCGTAAACGCGCAAACCGTCGATCTCTGCAAGTCTCAGCATCGCATACTCAAGCAACTCTAAATTATGTTTTCGAATATTCTCAATTCCAAGTTCCAAAACAAAATCTATAGCTGCTCCCAGTCCCACAATCTCGACAATCGCGGGTGTTCCCGCTTCAAATTTATACGGCGCAGCTTTAAACTGCGTCTTTTCTTTATGCACTTCCAAAATCATATCCCCACCACCCATAAACGGCGGCATTGCATCAAGCAATTCTTTCTTCCCATACAAAACACCTATTCCTGTCGGTCCATATAGTTTATGTCCGGAAAACACATACCAATCACAATCTATGTCTCGCACATCAACCGAAATATTCGTCACACCTTGTGCACCATCCACCAAAATCTTCGCGCCAATCGAATGCGCCCACGCACCAATTCCCTTGACTTGATTAATAGTTCCCACTACGTTCGAAACATGTGTTACGCACACCAATTTAATATTCTCATCAGTATTCTCAGACTTAAATTTTCCCCACTCCAAATATCCCTCTTCACTCACTGTAATCCATTTAATCTCAATACCAAGTTCATCTCGCAGCAATTGCCAGGGCACAATATTCGCATGGTGCTCCATTTCAGTCACCACCACCACATCACCCTTTTTCAAATTAAGTCGCGCCCATGAATACGCAACCAAATTAATTGACTCCGTCGCATTCCGCGTAAACACTATTTCCTCAGCAGCCGCTCCAATAAACTTAGCAACCTTTTCCCGTACTTGTTCAACTCGCTCTGTAGCTTCTTCGCTCAACGTATACACACCACGATTAATATTCGCGTAGTGATTTTTTACAAACTCATCCATCACATCCAAGACACCCTGCGGCTTCTGTGCACTCGCAGCAGAATCAAGAAAAACCAAAGGCTTTCCATTTATTTCACGGTTCATGATAGGGAATTGCTGTTTTATGGCTTGAGAGTCAAACATTAGTATTATTATACCTTATCTCGCAATATCAGTGGATCTTGTGAATTATACATACCCATTCTAATTTCAAGACGCTCAAAGCGTTTATTAATAACGTTTTTTTGCTTATCCAAATATGCAATGGTTCCATTCAAAGCGCCACGCATCTCATCCATCTTAAACTCAAGAATATCCATTCTTTTTTCTAAACTACCTATGCGCTTTTCAAGGACATCCATCCGCTTTTCCACGGAACCCAATCGCTTTTCTACTTTTTCAATTCGTTTTTCCAAAGCATCAAATCGAGGATTTACAACTTCAGTAATAACTTCTCGTATAAGCAGTAAATCTTGTTTCGTTAACATATTTAGACAGTAACACCACTAATACTGCAAAACAATGTCAAAATTGGCAGAAAATTAGCCTAAATACGAATCAAGCTTACCCCTCAATACCTCACTCTCACTCGCATCAATATGCGACAGTACTGGTTCAAAAAATCCTCGTATCACGAGTCTCTTCGATGTAGTCTCATCCAAACCACGACTCATTAGATAGAACATCTGTTCCTCATTCACCTTACCCACAGTTGCCGCATGACCGCCCTGCAAAATATCATTCTCCTCTATCTCAAGGCCAGGAAATGTATGCGCAGCAGCTTGCTGAGATAAAATCATCAAATTAGCCCGAAAAAACGTTCGTGTTCGCTTTGCTCCATGTTCTACTCGCAACATGCCAGAAAAATCTATAAACGACTTATCGATAGCCACACCACACGCAAAAACATTAGCTCGAGTATCTTTACCCTTATGCACAACTCGTACATTATTCACATATTTCTGACTATCATGACCATAAAAAAGCCCATACACATCCGCTTCTGATCCATCGCCCTCCAGAATAATTTCGTGCGCCTCTTCAACCGAATCCTCGCCAAACCAGCTAAAAACAAACTGTTTTTTCTCACCGTTATGTAAAACACTAGTAACCATATAACCTCAAGTATATCACAAAAACATGATAAAATAGCCCTTATGGTCAATTATTACCAACCGTTTCTTTTACCGTTTCTGGGCTTAAAACGACACTTAACCCCGACACACGTAAAGCGGTATTACTACCATTCATGGGAAGACGCACTCTGGGAACTCTTGCGCAAAAAACAAATTCCACTCGGATCAACTATACTATTTCCTAATTTCTACTGCATGGATGTACTCGAAAACGTCGCCAAACACGGATATAAATGGCAGTTATACGAACTGGACAAGAACTTCCAATCCACACCTCAAATCCTAGTTGAAGCCATTCATCAACACGAACCCCGAATAGTCATACTCTTCCACGCTTGCGGGATCACTACAAATCTTCTTAAACAAACTGACTGGATAAAATCCATACCGCCCGAAACCATCATTATTGAAGACTGCGTCCACCGACTGACCAATCCCAAAGAAGTCGAACTATTAAACGACAACCATTTTGTTATGGACAGCCTCCGCAAAGACTCACCACTTCCCGGGAGCTTCATCTACGGCACACACAAAGGATTAAACTACAAACAATCCAACCAAGACTTCTCGACCTACCAAATCTCATCCACTATGCTTTTCATCCTATTCAGACTCACCTTTCTTCTCAGCCAGCTACTTAACAGCGGCAAGCTCAGCAATTTTGCTCACCACACACTTCTCAAAGCTCACGACGACATCATCGGTGATAGCTGGAAATCATATCCAGGTTTACCATGGATTCCATTTATACATAGCTTTATAAACTTTGAGAAAATAGAAAAGTTAAAAACAGAACAAGCGAAACTCTACACAGAATTATTAAAGGAACTCTTTACACCAGATTCACAATTCTACAAAATAAACATCCCTGAGTCAGACTACGGAAAACTACACGTCTATCCACTAGGTTTAAAACACAACAGACCAGAAAAGCTTATCGAGTACCTCAACAAACATAACCTAAATATCTGGACAAAATTCCCCGATTGCCCCTGGAGCGAAGATAAGTCGGTACTTTTCCTGCCGCTAGGATTCCATATTCACAAAAAAGATATTGTGCGTATAATGAGGTTAATAAAAAGTTATGACAAATAAAGAAACCGTTCCAAAGAGAACTACCATCGGCCATGCAAGAAATCTTGCAGAAGCCGTAGCTGAAGGCTATGTAATAAAAAGTGAAGGCCGAGCTGATACTGCTTTTGTAATAACAGGAAAAGGTAGAAGAATAATTGACGAAAAGAGAAAAGAAACTAGACCAACAAAAAACTAACGACCCAATAGTCTTCGTCGATTCTGCTGCCTAGTTGTAGGACGCAAATCTCGACGTTCTGACGCTCGCTTTAACCTTCTCGCAGTTTCACCATGATCGTCACTTCGTTGAACGTCTTCCCCAAGTTGAATTACCGGTTCATCTACCACCTCTATTTGCTTTACTCGCTCTTGTATGGCATCAATCAAGCCATGTTTCACACTCTTCTCTTGTGTCATTTAGATCTCCTTCTGCAGCTCTTCCATTAATTTCTTTGCTTTACCAGAAAGTTTTGTAGGCACTTTCACCTTAAATTTAACATACTCATCACCACGATGACCACCACGAGGAGAAGGAATACCTCGCTCTTTCAATCGGATTACCGTTTCAGGTTGAGTACCAGGCTGCACTTTCAGTTCCACATCACCATTAATCGTAGGAACTTTAATACTTCCACCCATTGCAGCAAGCATAAACGAAATCTCTTTCTCTACAACAACATCCTGTCCATCGCGCTGAAAAATATTCGAAGGTGCAACCCCGATAATCAAATTAAAATCATCAAACTTGATCCGCATTCCATCATCCACACCAGCTGGAATCTTAATTTTGCGCTTCTTATTCTCAATTTCCACTTCTTTCTCTACACCATGCACTGCATCATCAAAAGATATTTGAATCTGATACGTAGGTGCCCGAGGAGATCGACGTCCTCCACCAAACGGTGATGCGCCTCCGAAAAATTGTTCTAAAATATCAAACGGATCTACGCCGCCACCTCCTGTTTGATAAGAATACTGATAACCGCCATTCCCGAATCCACCAAAAGGACCGCCTCCGGCTCCATATGGATTACCGCCAGCAGCATTCCCTTCAAAAGCGGAAGAGCCTAACTGATCATATGTTTGTCGCTTCTGTGGGTCAGAAAGCACCTCATATGCTTGGTTAAGCTCTTTCAGCTTCTTCTCAGCGCCATCGTCTTTATTTACATCGGGATGGAACTTACGCGCCATCTGCCGATACGCTTTTTTTATCTCTTCTGCAGTAGCATTCTTGGATACCCCAAGGGATCCGTAGTAATCAGCCATTAACCAACCTTCCTTTTATCCTGGCTTTTTTGAGATTGCGTTAAAGTAACTATACGAAGTTTCTGGACATGAGCCTCTCTAATAGCCTTATTAGCGTTTCTAACAGTTTCAAATGTAGCTCTTCCTGCATTCTGTTGTTCTGTCTGCATATATATATTCTCCTTATCCTACTACTTCACCCTCTTGGGCGTCTTTTTTAGCATCTTCAGGCTTCTTATCACCTGCGTCTGCTGATCCGGCTTCACCAGATCCTGGAGCAGCACCTTGTGCGCCTGGCTGATTATACATCGACTGACCAATTTTCTGCATACTCTCCGAGAGAGCCTGACTCTTAGTCTTCACTTCCTCAATACCTGCAGTATGAATTATGTCCTTCAGATCTTTAATTTTACTTTCAACTTCAGTCTTCACCTCTTCTGGAATCTTCCCTTCGGCTTCCTTCAAACCCTTCTCTGCAGTAAAGACAATTGAATCTGCATGATTTCGAATCTCGATTTCATCTTTCTTTTTCTTATCTTCCTCAGCATGCTGTTCAGCTTCCTGTTGCATACGAGTTACTTCATCCTTACTCAAGCCAGTTGATCCAGTGATCGTAATCTTCTGTTCCTTACCTGTCTGCTTTTCTTTAGCAGAAACATGCAAGATACCATTCGCATCAATATCAAATGTCACTTCAACCTGTGGAACGCCACGAGGTGCTGGGGGAATACCATCAAGGATAAACCGTCCAAGTGATTTGTTGTCGTTAGCAAACTCGCGCTCACCTTGTACCACATGTACTTCAACAGATGTCTGGTTATCAGCAGCTGTCGAAAATACCTGTGACTTTGATGTTGGAATAGTTGTATTCTTTTCAATCAACTTAGTTGCAACACCGCCAAGAGTCTCAATACCAAGTGACAGTGGTGTTACGTCGAGCAAAAGCACATCTTTTACTTCGCCACCAAGTACGCCACCCTGTACCGAAGCACCGATAGCAACAACTTCATCTGGGTTAATACCCTTGTGAGGCTCTTTTCCAAAGAATTTCTTAACTGCTTCACCAACAGCTGGCATACGGGTCATACCGCCAACCAAAACAACTTCATTAATTTTTGAAACATCAAGATCTGCGTCTTTCAAAGCTGTTTTTACAGACACAAATGTTTTGTCGATTAATTCACCAACCAATTGCTCGAGTTTTGAGCGAGACATTTTGATCTGCATGTGTTTTGGACCGCTTGCATCGGCAGTGATAAATGGCAATGAGATCTCTGCTTCTTGTGAAGAAGACAATTCAATCTTTGCCTTTTCAGCAGCATCCTTCAAACGTTGCAAAGCCTGTTTATCCTTCGACAAATCAACACCTTGTTCGTTTTTAAATTCTGCAATCAACCAGTCGATTATTTTCTGATCAAAATCATCACCACCAAGATGTGTGTCACCTGATGTAGACTTCACTTCATACACGCCATCTCCAAGTTCCAAAATCGAGACGTCAAATGTTCCACCACCAAGGTCGTAAACCAATATAGTATGAGCGTTATTCTTATCCAAACCGTAAGCCAAGGCTGCAGCTGTAGGTTCATTGATAATACGTTTTACATCAAGACCTGCGATCTCACCGGCTTGTTTTGTAGCTTGTCGCTGTGCATCATCAAAATATGCAGGAACAGTAATAACAGCTTCAGTAACCTTTTCTCCAAGATACGCCTCAGCATCTGCCTTTATCTTCTGCAAGATCATCGCAGAAATCTCTTGAGGTGTATACTGGCGACCCTGCACTTCAACGTTTGCCATGTCATCACGACCAGCAACCACTTTGTATGCAAGCATCTTTGTATCGCGTACGACAGAATCGTCATGGAACTTATGTCCCATCAAACGCTTTACTGAATAGATAGTTGTATCTGGATTCACAACCATCTGTCGCTTCGCAACATCACCGACGATGTGCTTCACAACTTCCACTACTGAA
The DNA here is from genome assembly GCA_964525495.1 of uncultured Gammaproteobacteria bacterium. Taxonomy (GTDB): domain Bacteria; phylum Patescibacteriota; class Microgenomatia; order JALYQM01; family JALYQM01; genus CAZGHS01. The sequence continues at coordinate 28,586 of CAZGHS010000009.1, read as the reverse complement.
GGAATAACATTGCGTCCCTCAGCACTATGAATAACTTTTGGCTTTCCACCTTCCATCACTGCAACGCAGGAGTTGGTGGTTCCCAAATCAATACCAATTATTTTTCCCATATATAACTCCTTTACTTTAATTAATTTCCTTTTCCAATAATAACTTGAGCAGGTCGTACTACTTTCCCGAAGATTTCGTATCCCTTTCTCAATACCTTCATAACCTTATCCTTCTCACCATCTACCGCTTCAACGGCTTCCATTTTGTGCGCATCAAAATGTTCGCCTTCTGCTTTTATCTCAACCATTCCTTCTTCTTTCAACATATCCTTAAACATCTTCACCGTCATTAAAATTCCCACTGCCCAACCCGATTTCTTTTCATCGTCATTCATACCAGTCACTGCTTGCTCCATATGATCAAGAATTGGCAAAAATCGCTCCATCACCTGACCACTCGCAAACTGCATAAACTCAGATTTTTCTTTCTTCACCTGCTTTTCCAAATTCTGATAATCTGCCACAGCTCGCTTCCACTTGTTTGTCAGATCATCATTCTGAGCCATTAATTTTTGAATGACATCATCATCAGATTGAGGAGTTGCTTCAACCTCCATATCATCCAATTTAGCATTTAAATCATCTTTTACATCTGTATCGTCAGACATACGTTCCTCCTAAAAAAATATTTACCAATTACGTCCTACTTCACTCACTAAAGTTCCATAATACCGCACCAACGGCACAATATATGGATAATTTAATCGTGAAGGTCCAATTATACCAATCATTCCTTGTCCATATTTACCCGCATCATACCCGGTAAATACAAATCCACAGGCCTCTAAGTAATGCAGGCCAAGTTCTTCACCAAGCATCACTTTGACCGGATTATTCGATGTCGCCTCTCTGAACATAGTCAGAAGAGCTTGGTGTCGATCCATTAATGTCAGCACTGTCTTCGTCACATCAATATCGTAAAACTCAGGTATATCGAGAATATGAGCAGCACCCGCATAAAACACATCATCGTCACCAGTAATTGCGATACTCAAAAGCTGCGTAGTATCAGCGAGCAACAGTACAGCATGTCGCATCAATCGCTCATAGTCATTACGCTGATCCCACAACTGCTGTTTGATTGAAACCTCTTCCCGTACAGAAAGCTGCTTCTCCTTCATAATTTCGCCAATATACAATCTGAAAGCTTTCGTGGTCGGCACACGCCCAGCGGAGGTATGTGGCTGCTTCAGATATCCCATTTCAATGAGCTTAACCATCTCGTTCCGAACAGTTGCCGGAGAAACCCCTAATTTATACTTTTTATCAATCGTTTCTGAGCCTACGGCAATACCGCTAGCAACATACTCTTCAACAATAGCCTGTAGTATTTTCGTCTGTCGTGGTGTTAAATCGAGCATAAAACATCTCCTAATCTAGCAGTAAGTATAGAAGACTGCTAAACTCTTGTCAAGAATGCAAAAGTAATATAGACTAAAAATACATTACTATAACATTTTGTTAGTGTAACAAAACTTTAATAGCTACCTCTCGGAGGGAGCACATTATGATGAATACTAATACGAAACCTTTATTCACTTTGTCGATTGCGGCTGAGATAATTGGCGTCCACCAGCGTACATTAATGCTCTATGAAAACGAAAACCTCGTAATCCCTCATAGAACAAAGACTAACCGTCGTCGCTATAGCCCTATGGATATAGACAAACTCCGGTTCATTCAGTATTTAACACGCAAGCAGGGACTTAATTTAGCTGGCGTTCGTGTCCTTTTTCAGGTTCTAGACAGCCTCGGTGAGAAAAAAGAACCTAAGATGGAAGAAATCTTCCCAGACTTCAAACTCCCAGTCTAATTTTCAAGATTAGTTCAAACCGTTGCAGAGGACATTTTCAAGCGACTTGGGGATTTGTAGGAGCAAGAAAATGTCCTCAAAAAGGTTCGAACGGACTATGAAGATGTCGTGCGTGATTTAATAAATCTTACTCATGATGCGTATACTCTTCAACCTTTGTTGGGAGGTCTTTAGGAGTAATACGTGACTTAATAATGTACTCTCGAGCACCAAGCTCAATACCCTTTGCGATGGTCGCCTCATCATCATAATTAGATAAGATTACAACCGGAATATCCTTAGTTTTTGGATTATTTCGCAACATTTGCAACAAATCCAAGCCACTTATCTTCGGAATACGCAAATCCAAGAAAATAAGATCCGGAGACTCCTCTTCTGCTTTCTGCAGACCTTCTTCACCATTAACTGCACATACCACTTCATATTCTTCCATGGTAAGTACAAGTTCATAGAGCTGACGAACGCGTGGATCATCCTCTACTAATAAAACTTTTACTTTATCATCGCTCATATGTTAATCCTTTCGACGTCTACCATGTAAAAACTGTGACAAAAATTGTTGAAGAGCGTTAGGTCCTTTTTCTTGCCTCTCTACCACATGCCCTTCCTCAAAAACATGATCGCGTGGCAAAGATATAGTAAACGTTGTCCCCTTCTCAATAGCACTATCCACACCTATTCCCCCCTCGTGCATCTCAATTATTGTTTTACTAATATACAATCCTAACCCAGCACCCGTAACCCGGTCAAGTAACTTATTCTCAGCTCGATAGAACCTCTCAAAAATATGCGGAAGATCTTTTTTCTCAATGCCGTAACCAGAATCGGTGACAGTCAAGAGAAATGAGTTCCGATCAGTTCGAAGCTCTACTCGTATTTTACCACCCGGATTCGTATATTTAATAGCGTTATCTATAATATTAGTTATCACCTGGCGCAGTTTAGCTTTATCGCCATGAATCATAGGCAAATTCTTGTGTATAGTATACACAATTATAATGTTTCTCTCCAGTGCTTTGTCATTCAAGCTTTCGACCGTTTTAAGAACTATATCTGACAATGACAGTGGTGTTTTATGAAGACGAAATTTCCCGCTATCCAAACGTGATACATCCAACAAATCCTCAACCAAGCTGGACAGGCTCTGCGTGTCTTCATAAATCTGTTTCACAAAATTGGCCTGCTTATCAGCCAGCTTACCTACCTTACCTGCCATCAATAAAGATAAATAACCGGCAATAACTGTCAGCGGAGTACGCAGTTCATGAGAAGCAATCGAAATAAAATCTGAACGCATCTGTTCCGCTTTCTTTGCTTCACTAATATTGCGAGCAAATATTGCAATTTTCTCTTCAGACTCGTCGGAAATGCGCGTAAACGAACAGCTAATCCATACATGTTCGCCATTTTTTTGTATAATTTGAAACTCAAGATAACCTGGTTTAAGCTCAGAATTCTCTGCTCTTAATGACAAAAACTGATACAACGAAGCATCGCTTTTGGGATCAATTCGAATAATCTCATAAATAGATTTCCCTAATGCTTCGTTCTGAGTAAACCCTACCAACTGTTCAGCGGCCGGATTCATTGATTCAACAAGCTCATTCTCGTTAACAAAAAAAATTGCTTCAGAAGTATGAGCAAAAATTAAATTCCATTGCTCACGCGTAACATAATCCATAACACATTACTTTATAGTAATAATACACATTAAAGATAGTATAAACGCCCTATTGATGTCAAGAACTGAGGTATTTTTTAATTACTACAGATATAAAGTAGGATTATTGTGCTGAAGCTGTTTGCGCAGCAAAAGTAGGCTGAAACAGCTTATTATCGTAAAGACCTACCATAAGCCAACCCCAATTCTGTACCGATACATTATCTGGATCTTCCCAATACACATATCCTGGATCGTCATAATAGTACGAAGTCAAAATCTTATTGGTATACAGCTTATCTAATTGTGATTTATCAGCCACCGAAAGAGAACCTAAAGCTCCTGCATATCCAGCGACAGATTCCCAGTTCGAAGTAGGCTTACCACTCAACGAGTACTCGGTAAAAACTTTCCCAGAACGAGAATACTCATCTTTATAAAATGATCCTTTTTTCAAGTATTCCAAAGCACGAGCATCTTTACTCCATACATAATCAAGCGCTAGCTTCCAAGGGATTTGACTTGAGCGTACAATTCTACCTGAATTATCGCCCTGAGCCTCTCTATATGCCAACTTAGTCTTGGTGTCTACACTACACCATTCTGGAGAAATATAGACACTAGAAAGAGAACTACAGCCTGCAAGCATATCGTAAGTAGTAGTTAGAACCCCATTCCAATCATATCCTGTATCAACACTGGCAAAAGCTCGATACGCATAAGGTGATAATGAAGGAACATGCACTACGATATCTTTCTGTGACTGTGCATCTCCAGCCAATACATATTTTCCTGATGCTATTTCATGAGTTCGTATCGCTTGAACAATCTGCTTTGAATCCTCCAAATATGAAGCATCGTTCCACTTAGTTGAAGCCAAAATCAAAGCCAATGCAGAATCTACATCTGCACTACTACGAGATGCAGTTGCCTCTACACCCCACTCTCCATTTTGCAACTCTCCCCAAAGCCCTGCAAACAACTTATTCTCCTTTTGTAAGTTCTTCTCACTCCATGACCAAAGCAAATCGAACGTTTCTTTATCATCAATCCACACTGCACGCAACATAGAATACGCTTGCATCTCAGATGATGTCTCGTAGCTATGTTCTAGATCTATAGTTCGACCGTCTTGTGTGATAAATGATTTTTTATAGCTATCCCACGACCGAGCCATTAAATGTGCAGGAAATTTTGTTTCCCAAATCTCGACACCCCATCCCTCACTCCAAAACACTTTAACCTTGTCTGACTGATCAGCTGCACTCTTAAGAAAGTTTAATTCATTATGCTCGATATCATAATGCGTCTGAGGAGTCATGGCGATCATGGATATCGATGCTGCAGTTCCTCCAAGCGCATCGTATCTAACTTCAGGATCTGAATCCACTTTTAAGTACCACTGTGCTTGAGGAAAATATACTCCACTTGGATTTTGAGTTGATTTCAAATCAATATGTGCATAGTTATCAAAGGTAAACACTGTTTCCGGATTCACATGCTCACGAATCCACGCAACTGCTTCTATCTGAGCTTTAGTTTGATTTGCAGTATAAATATTGTGTCCACGATTCATCATGCCAAAATTAGCATAATAATAGGAAATTCCTACAACCATCGCGAGTGTCGTGATACCATACATCGCATACTGCAGTTTAAATGAGTTACTTTTTAAAGAAAGCAAACTCAAAACTAAACGAGAAGCTTCACAAACCACACCACCAACTAACAACGCAATAATCGGAATAAGCGGCAATACATAAAACTCAATAATATTTCCACCACGCGCTAAATAAAACAAATATCCTAAAGCAGCAACTACGAAAGGAAGATACTGACGTTTTTTAAAGCTCACAAAAATCATGCTCACTACTGCTATCCCACCAGACACGATCAAAAACGCATCTTGCTTAAACCATTGCGTCACTTCATGCACAAACTGATTCCGTCCCAAATCCCATAAAGGGGCACCATTACCACGCGCGGCTTGAAACTTCAGGGTCTCAAGTAAACTCACATGCTGCCCCGAACCACCAAGCAAGGAACCGCTTGCAAAGAACTCACCCTTAAGCACTGCATACAAGATATACACAGATACAATTGAAGCAACAATCGCAACCCACTGTACGATCGAGAAGATTCGCTGCTCAGCTTTCAGCTGAACAACTAATATCATAATCATCGCTGGAATAAAAAATACTGCGCTCTCTTTAGTTAATATAGCTATACCAAATAACAAAGCCGAAAACACAATCGTCGTAATTCGTAATCTTTTAACAGTCAATACATAAAATGAAGCCAGTAGCCAAAACACCATTATATTGTCAAGCAACACACGACGATGAAAGTAAATTGCCAATGGTGAAAGCGAAAACAGCAACACGGCTATAATTCCACCGAGTTTACTACCAGTCACCTTCTTTGTGATTGCATACAAGAAAAACGAAGAAACAACTTGTAATACAAGCATAAACACACGACCAGAATTGACAGACATACCAAAAGTAAAGAATCCGCCCGTTACCAATGTCCATAACCCAATGAAAAACCATCCAAGCGGCGCATGATCATACCAGTATGTGTAAGGCGCCAGCTCCCCTTGCGTCACTACAGACCACGCTTGAGACATATACGTTCCTTCATCATTTTCATAATAAGGAAAATTAAACATGTTATAGCCATGAGCAATCGCAGAAATTTCAAGCAACACAAAAATAAGTATGTGCTCAACTTTAATACGGGATAAGAAAGATTTGAAAGTATTCATAGTCTTCCTTAAGCCTGCTCGAGTGCATATGCTGCAACAGAGGATACTTCTACTGATTGAATACGATGTGCATTAACGTGTGTTGTTTTCTCCCAAGCCAAATTCTTTTGCATAACACGGCCAATAGCACGCACTGCGCTGAATCCAAGTACTAACTGGAATGGATAATATGTCACTATAGTGACCAAACTCATCCACCATGGGTAACGCAACTTATAATCGCGAGTAAAGAAATACAAACCAATGTTATAAGTCAAAAGCTGCAAGATCAAAATGTAAAATGGCACGAACGAGAGCAGCACTACCCAGACAGGAAGCTTGATAAAGAAAACCATAAACAACGTAAACGGTAGACTCAAGAACATCAAAGTCTGGAGCTCTGGACCAAGTAGAATATACAACGCAATTAATTTATGTCGCAATGTAGGCAATCCCTTCCAGGCTCCCTTTAAGAAAATCTGGATGAATCCTTGATTCCAACGAGTTCTCTGGTGCACAAAAGACAAAAGAGTTGGTGGAGTCTCTTCCTGAGTAACATGAGCCTCATCATACACAATACTGATTTTAGCCCCTGCAATACTTAAACGTATACCAACATCAGCATCCTCTGTAAGACATTGCTCGTCCCATCCACCAATTTTCTGTAAAGGACCCTTCTTAAAGAACACGGTATTTCCACCAAGCGGAATAATTCCGATTCGTGCAAAAAAGTGAAGTGCTGATTTAAACCAGAAGAAGTATTCCAATACATTGAACGTTGAGTACCAATTTGATCGATAATTCATCAACTGCACTCCTGACTGTACGACATCAGCATTGTCACGGATCATAACAGTGTTAATAATGTTATAAATATCTTTATGAGGCTCATCCTCTGCATCAAACACTGCTACAACTTGGTTTTTAGCCTCTGCAAGACCAATATTCAAACTATGTGGCTTGTTGATAGGATAATCATTAGATATAACTAATCGAACATTATTTCCACCAAGGTCACGAATTGCTCGCTCAACTTCTGCAATTGTCTTAGTGTCGTCTTCACGAATAATAACCAATGTTTCTTTGAGGTCTTCAGGATAGGTTATTTTGGCAACACTCATCACCGTATCATAAATTACTTTCTCTTCAAACCGAGCTGGAAGAAGAGCCGTAAAACTAAATGATGCTGGAGAATAAACTCGAGGGGATTTGTGCTCTTCGGCATAACTTCCATCAGCCCAGGCATAATACATCCAAGATAGCGTAAACAGGCCATGAGCTGTCATAACAAGTGAGAAAATACACAAACCAACGATTATAACAGTAGAAAACACAGCATTAATAAATAAATAGTAACTAAGCCCAAAAGTTGCAACAACACAGGCTATGCCAAACAATACCAATGCAGCACGGAAATAGAATGCGCGTGACATCAAAAAGCTAAATCGGAGCGCAAATACGGTTTTTACAAACTCTGTAATATCGGAAATACGAATTTTTGACTGCCCAAACTGTCGGTCAGTAAAATGAATTGGGACTTCAAATACACGAGCACCTTTTTTAAGCGCTGCATGCAATAAGCTAATCTGAAATGCATATCCCTTTACATTCAAAGTATCCAAAGACAGTGAGGATACTAACGAAGCGTCGATCGCACGGAATCCACCGGTACAATCTTTAGCAGCGATCATACCGGCAACAAAACGAGCTAAACCGTTAGCAATAGCACTGTTCCAGATACGAAGCTTAGGCCAATCTTTTGGAATTGACCCACCTTTTGCACAACGCGAACCAATAACAAAGGTATACCCTTCATGAATCGGTGCAAGCAAGCGAGGAATATCGAGTGGATTATGAGAAAAATCTGCATCCATCTCCATTACGACATCTGCTTTCATCTGTGATATCGCATATTGGAATCCACGAATATATGCTCTTCCAAGCCCTTCTTTTTGACCAGCCAAGATCGAAACCTGAGGATGAGATTGCATATAGGTGCGAACAATTGCGCCTGTGCAATCTGGTGAGTTGTCATCGACAACTAGCACATGCAAGGACATATCAACAAGCTTATTTGCTTGCATCAGAATAGCATCAAGAATACGCTCTATATTCTCTTTTTCGTTATATGTTGGTAAAACTACAACAACTTTTTTCATATTTTTATAACTGTGTCCAATTAAATTTAGCTACTGCATCCCATCCGCCTTCGTAATATTCAACACGGATAGTATGCGCACCTGCTGTTAATGTTTTATTTCCAGTAAAGGCTGTTACACCATGATCGTTCCACTGATTGATTACCAATTCATCATCAATATAAACTCGGATACCGTCGTCAGACTCAGTCCAGAACTGATATGTTCCAGCTGCGAATGTAGTAGTTCGTGTCCATCGTGCAATAAACTTATCTACACTGATTGACGCGTCTGGTGAACCTGCGCCCCAGTAGTTATCAATTTTTGCTTCATTTCGCGTAAGAGTCGGAGCACCGGCTGGCATAGCTGGAGCGCTACCAACACCTGGTGTATTCCAGTATTGAGCTACATATCCATCAAATGGTGTTGCTGTAGGAGTTGGGACTGCAGTTGGTGTAGGTCCAACTGGAAGTTCAGCTGTCTTTGTATAGCTCATCTTAGCAACAGCGGTATATCCTGTTTCAAAATACTCAAATCTGATCGCATGATTACCTGTTTGTAATGGAAGATCGACTGTATATGTTGTTCGTCCTTGATCAATCCACTTATCTATTACCTTAACTTCATCTACAAACAAACGGACACCATCGTCCCCAGTCACGGTAAATCGATAGATACCTGAAGGAAGATTTGCGGTTTTAGTCCAACGAGCTGAAAAGTTATCAACCGGTACGATTGTATCTGGCGAACCCATTCCCCAGTCATGATCAATTGTGGTTTCATTTCGTGTCAAAGCTGCAGGACCTGTTAGTGTTTTGTTATTCCAGTATTCCGCAAAATAGTTTGTTGAAACTGGTGTTCCAGTTGGAATTGGTGTAGCTGTTCCTACAGGTGTAGCACTGGCTGTAGCGATAGGCGTTGCTGTAGCTACAGGGGTAGCTGTTGGTACTGCCTGATTAAAGTACTGGAAATATCCATTACAATTAAGCCACTCTGTTACCTGATATCCTGGTGCGCATCCTGGTCCTGGATCAGCTCCTGTTGAGTAAACACGTACGTCCTCAGACTGATATGTCACACCATCAATTGTTATACGGTCAACACGCAGATTACGATCGTTGTCATCCCCTGCATATGCATCATTAGTAAACAGGACTTTTACTTGAGCACCAGTAACAGCAGAAGCGTGTGTATAAGTATACGGCTTGTAAGTAGGGATATTGCCATTGCCGTCTACATTAGTAAATGTAGCAACTACCACATCGTTGATTAACAAATTCATGTTTGGATATACTCCTAAGGCTGGTATGCCTGCTGCATACACGGTGATCACCGAACCAGCACCTGGAGTAGGAGTTGCTGATGCAGTCGCAACTGGTGTTGCACTCGCTGAAGCTACCGGGGTAGCACTAGCAGTCGCAGTAGGCACAGCAGTTGGAGCCAAAGTCGGTGTAACTGTTGGGATTGGAGTAGCAGCACCCATAAAGTCGTACTTAAATTTAGCAACTGCGTCCCAACCATTTTCATAATACTCAACGCGAATATCATGTACACCTGCTGTTAATATTTTTTCAGCAGTATGTGTAGTCACACCATGATCATTCCATTGATCAATCAACGGAAGGTTATCAACATACACGCGGATACCATCATCAGATTCAGTAGTAAACTTATACAAACCTTCTTGTAAAGTCACCGCCTTTGTCCAGCGCACTACGTAGTGATCCTTAGCGATTGGAGCAATTGGTGAAACATCTCCCCAATCATAGTCGATAGCAGTATCAACACGAGTTACGTCTGGAGCTGTAACAGGGATAGCTGGAGCGCTACCTGCTGTTGGAGTATTCCAAAACGCTGCATTATATCCACCCGTTGTAGGTGTCGGAGTTGGTGTAGGTTCGCCTGGAACAAATGACCAGGTAAGCTTTGCAATTGCGTCAAACTGATTGTCATAGTATTCCATAACAATCTCATGTTCACCTGCAGCAATATCCACAGTCACACTGTCAGCCGGGAACATTCCCTGATCTTGCCAGTTATCCATAATCATCACGTCGTCGATATACAAACGTACGCCGTCATCAGTTGTAGTAGTAAATGTGTAGGTACCACCGCCAAAGATCTGAGTACGTGTCCAGCGTGCTGAGAAATTATTTACATTAACTACGGGAGCTGGTGAACCTGCATTCCATTCAAAATCAATTGATGGATCCTGGCGGGTAAGCACAGGTGCTCCCTGCAAGTTCATATTATTGAAATACTGTCCTGTAAAGGCTGGGACTTCTTGATAGGTAGCTGTCCACGTAACATTATTTTCCGGCACGGAAACCATGTGCTTCGCAGCGCCGCCATCTGACCAACTTTCAAACTGATACAACTTACCAGCTACTGTCTGGAACATTGGAGCTTCTAGCTCACGCTGATAGTTCACAACACCAAGTGACTCATAAGGAGCCGCAGTCGGAACTCCGTCAATATTGATGTTCATACCAGCAATGTTCGTCTGAACTTTATACAAAGACTTAACTGGATAAATATTTACGCGTTCAGTTGTAGACAGCCCATTAGTGTCGTGAGCTGTAATCATGATCTCAAACCAAACATCTGGATCATGCTCTCCGCTGAGAGGAATAGCGAATGTACCTGTTTTACTCTGGATTGGTCCGAGGAATGGATGAGTGTGTGTATCATGATGGAACAAAACTTCAGTCGTAAAATCTGAATCATGCAAGTCAAAGCCAGCACCATCTATACCTGAAGCAGTATAGAAAATAGTATCGCCCATTCTCCACAAAGAATTATTCTCAGGAGCAGCAATACGAACTGTCGGAGGTAAACCAACTTGAATAACTAAAGGAACAGCTTCAGCTATATTATCTCCATCGCTTACATGCAAAGTAACCGTATAGGCACCCTTAACAGTAAATGTTTTTATAGGATTGGCAGCAGTAGATGTTGTGCCATCACCAAAGTTCCAATTAAAGGTTAACGGACTACCATCAGGATCAAAGCTACCTGCACTTGTGAAGTTAACCGTAAGCGGCTCAACACCTTTTGTTTTATCAGCACCAGCATTCGCAACCGGAATAGTATTACCTTCTGAATAGCTGATACGATACAAACGACCTGGATAGTATGTTATGTAATAAATAGAGCCATCATAGGCTTCCTTCAAATCAACAACGCTACCTGCACTCAAATCAAAATCTGAAGGTGTACCAACAGTACCAGCTGCATTTAAACTCAGACTCTTAATAAATCCACGAGCATAATCTGCAAAGAAATAACGTCCTTGATATGACTCGGGAAACATGTCACCACGATACACAGGTCCACCTGTAACAGCAGAACTCACGTCATCATGAAAGTATGTATGAACTGGATCTATAAAATTGCCGCAATTGACGGTACACATGCCCTCAACTGTAGGCCATCCGTAATTCCCCGCACGGCTAATCATGTTTACTTCTTCCCAACTATTATCTCCAACGTCAGAAACATAGAGTCGTCCCGTAACGGAATCAAACTGAGCTCTCCATGGATTACGGAGTCCATGTGCCCATATTTCTGGCAACACATTAGCTTGGCCTACATAAGGATTATCAGCTGGGATCGTGCCGTCCTTATTAATTCTCATCATTTTTCCAAAAGGCACAGCCATATTCTGCGCATTGGCTGAATAACCGTTGTCCCCAATACCTATATAGATCTTTCCATCAGAACCAAACGCCAAACCTCCACCAACGTGAAGTTCTTGAGAAGGAAGCGCTGTCTGGTAAATCTGCACTGGACCATCTGTAGCAACATCGCCAGTAGCAGTAAAACGAACGAGTCTATTCATGAAATCACCTGAAGAGGTGTACCAAAAATAAACGTAGTGATTAGTATTAAAATCAGGGTCAAAAGCGATACCGATCAAACCACGATCGCCTGAAGCTGCAGAAGGAAGATCAACGAATGGTGTGGCTAAAACCTGACCATTCTTATATATCTTTACCTTACCAGCACGCTCAAGTATAAAAATACGACCGTCAGGAGCGAACTCGAAAGCTGAAGGACCGTTCAAACCACTTCCCGCAACTAAGGTTGACTGAAAGTTTGCAGGTGGTGCAGCAAAAACTGCTGGCACATTAGTCAGAAATAATGAAGTAAGAATGAAGGCTACTGCCCCAAAAAATGCTGTGCGTCGCATACACATCGCTTTCCTGGGCAGGAAGACTATATTGTAGTATAAAAAACGAGCCTACAGTCGGTTAAACTGTACGCAAGATTGGTGGATTATAGCACACTATAAGCTTAGAGTCAATTATATACTGAGGGAAACCGTCTATATTATAGGCCTACCTAGACACATACTACAGATATTGGCACCAATAAGGGATAAACCAACAAGACCTAACTAAAACCAACTCAATTCTAGTCGTTTACCCGCTCCAAATACTCACCTGATTCAGGATTCAGAGCCACTTTATCGCCTTCTTTAATAAAGGCAGGGACTTGGACTTCTACGCCATTTTCGAGCGTAGCTGGCTTCAACACACGACCAGCAGTATTGCCTGCTGCAGTCTTCTCAGTTGAGGCTATTTTAAATACAACTCGCTTTGGTGGTCGCATACCGATAGCATCATCACCGTGCATCAGCACCTGATATGTCTGACCATCCTGCAAAAACTGAGCAAAATCACCGACCAAATCCAAAAGCATGCTAATCTGCTCATATGTAAACGGGTTCATGAAATACCCATTGTCATTATCTTTGTATAAAAATTGCATTTCACGAGTATCCACTGGATAATCTTCAACCATTTCACCAGATTTAAACGTGTTTTCTACCACACGACCAGTCTTTAAACTTTTTAACTTTACGCGATAAAAAGCCGAGCCCTTACCTGGATTCACGAAATCCATAGCACTCACCTGATTAGGCTCGTCCTTAAAAACAATATATAAACCTTTTTTGAGTTCTGAAACTGCAATTACTGCCATAAAAATACCCGTATCTAAACTGTAACTGAAAGGGATTATATACAAATAGCTCAATGAGCGCAATTTAGAAAAATGATTCATTCGCTGGAAACCACAAAGTCTCCTGAATCGTAGACACGTTCGCAAACAGCATTATCAACCTATCAATCCCTACTGCAATCCCCGCAGCCTCCGGCATTCCTACCTTCAGCGCATTAATAAAATCCTCATCCACATCATACATTTTCTTACCTAAATCTTTACGCTCTTGCCACTCTGCTCGCAATCGATCATCTTGCTCCACCGCATCAGTCAGCTCCGAGAATCCATTTCCCAATTCCTTACCCAAAATATAAAACTCAAACCTCTCAGCATATCTGTCATCTCCAGGCTTTTTACGCGATAACGCAGCCATAGATGCAGGATAGTCATATAATATAGTGGGCTTACCATATCCAAGATGTGGCTCTACTTCATTCAAAAATATCTGATGAAACACTTGTTCCCAAGTTGTATCGTCATCAACGGAATATCCTTTTTCAATAGCGACTCGCTTCATCTCTTCACTATTCTGCAACCAATCCTCGTTTACTCCTGCATACTTTTCAAATGCTTGAGCCACAGAGATTCGTTCCCACGGTCCATCAACCGATACTTCCTGCCCCTGATACTTCAAAACTCGTTTCCCGTCTATCCTATCGCCAACAACCGCATCATAAATCGAGCAAACCATCTCTTCGCAATCGCGCATCAAATCAGTATAATTCGACTCAATCCGATACCATTCAATCATTGTAAATTCCGGATTGTGAGTTGAACTCCGTAAATCCTCACCATTACGAAAACACTTACAGATCTGAAAGATTTTAGGCAACCCAACCACCAACAATTTCTTCATTGCATACTCTGGTGAAGTAATCAAAAAAGTTCTATGTTTATCTCCTGGAGCGTCCAACAATTCACTCTCAAACACTTCCAAATAAGGCTCCATCCCAGGCATCTTCACCATCAAGGGAGTTTCAACTTCCAAAAACCCAGACGATTTAAAATACGCACGAATAGCATCTATTACCTTCTCTCGAGCAAGATAACTTTTCATTAATTCTGGATTGTCTCGCAATTTTTGCCATGTCGGCTTCATATTTACCCCTATTTAACAAGCATATTATCACATTAGAATTATTTAGCTTTATGTTTAGCAAGGGTTAGAAACTTAAGGAGATTAAAAACCAGAAAAAACAGGAGTATTAAAAACAGAATTATTGCAAAGAAGAAAGCAATATATACCCAAATAGGAAATGAAAGACTGACCATACGACTATATATAGTGTACCTTTGACCGCTTTAACGTCAATACAAGCAACGGAACTCCCACAATCTTTGAGATAGCCTCCACAAACGTCCTCACATAAAATCCACTCGACACTTTCAATCGAAATTTCACAACAACATACTTTTCGGCACTACTCTTCTCAAAATACCTTTTCCAACTCTCCCCGGCTTGTTGCATTCGAAATCGCTCGCCAAACTTCTCACGCATCACTGTAATCTCCTTCATCAAATCATCTAGCAGCATAACCTCTTCCCCCAAAAATTCTCTCTCCAAAATCTTCACTTTGTTCTTTGGTCGCTCTTCTTCTGGAATATGCACTCCGTTCAATATCCACCACCACAAGCGCTTTCCCTGTACTTTACGATTTGAATGCATCGGCACTGTCTGTTCAAATTCCAATTCACTAGTCATTACCGCCTCTACAATCACATCACTTCTCACACTAATATCAGAAAAGTTTTTAATAATCCCCAACAAGTCTCCACTATCTGTCGATACACCCACTAAAACCCCCACTTCATATTCTTTCTCAGATCCCGTAAACGCATCTCTATTTTTATTCTCTTCGTCCCCAACTAGCACGGGCACAACACCTTCAGCCATCGGGTCGAGTATTCCGTTGTAGCTCAACTTTGCGTCACGCAACTCCGATTTTTCTACTCGCAGCTGCTCCAGCATTTCTAGACATGTCTGATATCTTTTTTTCCAAGCCAATATCATAAAAAGTTTGACAATTATAAAAATCTCAATTAGTATACCAAAGTATGAATACAAATCTGCCTGATGATCCAAACCTAAAACCAACCGAAGAAAATATTACTGATACTCCAATCGAAACAAAAGAAGACTCACACATGATGGCTGTTCCCGCAACATCCTTCACAGATAGTGAACCAGCACTAAAAGGAAAATTCGACGATGACGAAGAGTCACTCAGCATGGAAAATCCTGAAAGTACAGCCTTCGCACTTTCTGCATTAGAAAATGTCATCCGACAAAGACTCGGCATTATTGAAAAATCACAACTTGAAATGTCAGAGCTTGGACAACAACTCAAAGACATCATGGCAAACAGTGAAGAGTACTACAAAGCAGATAAAGTCGCGAAAGAAGCCATGAAAGTAAAAAAGCAAGTCAAAGCAACTATAATGGGTACTCAAGAAGCGCGTACACTACAAGGAAAATTTGACGAATCTCGAGAAATGCTCAAAGACCAAGAACAATCACTTTCAGATATGTTACTCGAGTACTACGAAACAATGCACGTCAAAGAAATCGACGATCATGAAGGCAATCAGAGAGATCTTATCGTAAAAGTACGAGTGTCGCCAAAAAAACTTTCAGGTAAATAGTTATGCGTAAGTCACAAGAACTTACTCCTCAGCAATTGAAGGAACTCATAAACAAAGTCGGCCAAAAAGAGTTAAGTGCTAAAGCTGCTCATAACGTAAATGAAACAGCCGAAGCAGGCATCCTCTTTACACGATTACGCACGTCCGAGCCTTGCAAATGGACTACAAGAAGACTTATAACTAGAGCTAAAAAACTCTTAAGCGAATAATCATCCCATTAAATCAAGTAAACTATTTGCTTCTTTTTTCTCACCAGAATCAAGCGCTTCGAGTTCTAATCCTGAAACGGTTGGTAATGCAGACCCGACCAAACCTTGCATCTCTCCATACATACGCGAGGTATTCACAGCCAAACGAGTAAGCTGCATCTCCCGTTTCTTCCATACACGTTCCATTACGTTTTTCTCTTTTTCCAAGTCCTCACGCATAGTCGTAAACACTTCTACTATAGCTTCAATCTTCTGTTTAAACTCGTGACCAATCAAATAATTGTAGAGCATTTCCATTTTTTCACCCTTACCACTCGCAGCATTTCGCTCATACGCAACATAAATCAATTGATGACGAAGTGCAGTAGCAAGACCAGCCAAACACTCATAGTTAGTAATCCACACGCCATCTTTCATGCCAAAGGTATCAAACCCATCCGGCATAGTCAGAGTCGCGAGTACCGCAACATGCGCTTTATAAGTTCTCAAATCTTCACGCAACTTCGGCAGCCATTCTTGCATCCAGTTCTTTGTATGCTTCGATTCCCATAAGATTACTCCACAGACCCGACCATATTGATCACGCACTTTCTGCGCAATATCAGCGCCGAATTTACCCTTTCCAATTGGCTCGATCATATCCATCGGGAACAGTTCACGCAGCAACGCTTCAAGTTCTAATTCCGCGATCTCTCCCCGTATCTGTACCGATGCTTCAGAGGCTTTCATCTGCAATTCTTCAATCTTCTTTCGCAGATCATCGTTCAATTTATCTCGCTCCTTCAATTGCATGTCGTACTGTTCAGACATCTGCTTTTGCACTTTAGAATACGTGATTTTAATTTCATCACCCAAACGCTTCTCCATATCCAAACGCAATTCCCGCTCCCGCTCATCCTTCTCCCGCAACTGCTTCATCATCTCCAAAAGCATATCGTCATTCTTTTTCAATTTCTCTTCGCGCTCCGCCAATCGATTCATCAAATCTTTTTGCTGCAAGTTATTTTCCTCGGTGATCTTTTTCTTTATCTCACTCTCAGTCAACGCCATCTGTTGTTGCATCTGATCAACCAGCGATTCTTCAATTCGTTTCTTCTCTTTTTCTAAGTTTTCTTTTTGCAATTTTGTTTGATCTTCCATCAGTTGCTTCAGTTTCTCCGTTTCCTTTTCTTTCTCTGCAACCAACATTTCAAATTTCTTTTTATCCGCATCTCCTTGCGCTTTCATCTCATCACGAATCTGTGTCGACAACTGCGACATTAACGCTTGAGTAACTTGAATTGTTTCTCCACACGATGGACATTTTAGATCATCATTCATATTCGTAAATAATATAACACACCCTAAAGCATATTTTTTACAAAAAAAGCAGACTCATACTTTGCGTATAAGCCTGCTATAAATTAACCAAAAACACAATTACTTCTTATCTTTTTTTGGTTTCTTTTTATTCTTATTACTTTTATCTCGGTTTTCGCCTTTAGCCATAAATACCTCCTATTCAATAGTATATAAAAATTGCATAAGACAACAAGAACAAAAACAGGCGGATAATAACCCGCCTGCACCAATCAACACTAGTGTTTATTTTTCTTGACCTGTTTTATGACTACTTTGACCAGAATCATATACTACATCTCTATATCCCGGATCCATATCAGCATCAATTTCGCCAAAGCCACTATAATCTATAACAACTTCATAATCGGTAACCATATCGATCGGAGTTCCGACGATACTATTATTTAAATCTATCGTACGGGGATCGTTTTCCAAATTAGTGTTCTCTACAGACTTCTTTTTCCATGTCATATAAACTCCTTACCCTTTCGGGTCATAAAGTATATCTTCATCTAAATCATCTTTTACTGGAGGGTTTGACTGCATGGGAAAGTAATCGTTACTCATACGATTATCAAAAATATCATCCGGCTCATCATAAAGAAAGTCATGAGCCTTTCTATCAGGATCGTAATTAGGAGTCATAAACAACACCTCCTTATTATAGCAGAGCAATACTAATACATTATATCAATAATATCAGATATTGACAAAAAAAGAAACCACCAAGAAAGATGATTAAGATAGGAAATAGAAAAAAATACAGAGAGATAACATTTTAAAAATCCAAACAAGGCGCACAGCATAACACTGTAGAGGCTGCGCGCCACTGTAAAAACACTCAGCTAGTCACATGTACCGCGGGAATAGTTACTACCACCAGAAGTATCATCACGGACATCCCCACGGACACACGAAAGACCTAACGACGAACCACCAGAACCGTTGAAAGTGACGTTGCCGTCGATCGAACCTCCAATGTGCACTTGGCTCCCACCACTTGTATAGATACTCGCGTTACCAGCAACTCCAGCATTGACAATAGTAACGCTGCCTCCACTCGAGTCGACCTCCAAGACTAATCCTCGTCCCGAGTTTATGGTAGCAGTGCTACCTCCACTCAAAACAATGTCGATCTCCCCATCAACCGACTCAATAATGGTATGACTACCACCAGAGCCGCTAACGAAAGCATACGTGACATGGCCAGCATGTACTCTACTCCCGCCAGAGCTGTCAACCTCGAGAACTCCGAGCGTATCACCAACCGTCGCATTACCGTGCATGCCAACAATGCGAACACCGATCTCGACAGGAACTCTGAAAGTAATCTTAGTCTGCGAATAATCGCAGTTTTCAAAAACCACTGGATTCAGCGTGTTCAATATGAGCTTGGCTTCCCAACCCGGCCGACGGCAGATCCACGATCCACCATGAACAACCAAAGCCTCATTTTCCATCTTGATTGTGAGGGTACTGACGACATCCTCCCTTCCCACAACCTCGACTGCCACATCATTACGAGTCTCGACAATCACCTCGATCAAGGCAGGGACGTTGCGTACTTCTATTTTCGAAGCTACTGCAATATCCGACTTGGTCAGGCTTGATGGAGGTGTCGCGGTCGCAGCAAACGGGAGGTCCAGGCCACCCATAGTTGTATTACTAGTGGTGCCATTACCATTGCCGTAGTTAATTAATACAACGTTGCCTCCGCATTGCCTTACAAGGATAAGGAGGACCACCAACACGAGAAGACATCCGCCAACTCGACCACGATTATTCACTTCTAGTGTCCTTTCACTATCAATATAGCCGCCAAGACAACGCGGCTATCAGCCACGCTCTCTTGACGACTACATAGAAGAAAAGGAGAAATTAAAAATCTATGCTATCTCTCTGTTAAAGAACAAATACAAGAGCGATACGCTCCGATTCTCTCAACAAGAAATAGCCTCAAAATAGGCAAAACTGCCAAAAAGAATAGATATATTATAGCACAAAATGACCTAAAAATCAAATATTATAGGATAAAAAAAGGGTTAAGTTTCTATAAAAACACGTTTACACATGTTCCTTAGATTCTTAACCCTACGAACGGCAACTCGCACAAGCATATTCTACGTCACAAAATATCTACTAATATACTCTAGAAATAGAATATGCGTTAACGAGGAGAAGCTACTCAAGAAAGATCGTACTACCGTCCGCCAAGGCCTCTTGTAGTGGTATCGGCTGCTGAGCTGTCCCATACTTTGAAGATACTCTGGCCTTCTGCGGAAGCACGCCTCGCAACCTCAATCGAGCTGCACAGGAATTCGAAGAAGGTGCATGCGGAAAGCTCTCGATATACTTCATACCTCCATAAAAAATGTTAATCGTCCATGTTGGCTTTGAAGCTCCGGCCGGCTGTGGTACTTGTGTCATAATGATCTCTCACTTTCGTTGTCAGAGTTACTCCTTAGATCAAAAAAGAGACTATCCAGACTTTAGTCCAGACTCCTTTCTACAATATATGCGAGCTGGTAAAGAGCCGATCTCTCCGTTGAGAAAATCTTAAAACAAATAATAACAAACTATAGGATAAAAATCAAAACAAAGCCTAAAACTTAAGTTCTTTGTTTGCATGCATATCAATTCCGCGCTCATCATAGATAATCTTAATATCCTTATCTCCCGCGTCTTTTCCCTCCAAGCCCAACATCCGCAATCCTTCTTGCACCCGTTCAATAGAACCAGCTTCTACTTCCAAATATGTCGGCAGCATCGGCCATGTATCTATAGAAAATTCAATATCATCAAGCCGAAAAATATGACTCTTATTCTCCTGATAAAACACATCCTTAAAAGTCAGTTTTGACATAATTTCAGCAGTTTTATCAAAATCTGAAACCTCTACCTCGATCTCAACAGTCTTCCCCAACGCTACATTTCCCCTCACCTTATATTTATACGTCAGCGTACTCCTATTCCCTATTTGCCTCAATCGAATCCATTCCACAGCTTCATTACTAAAGTCATAAACATACCTGCGTGCTAAAAACTCAGGAGAATCTGTCGCTCCCAAAGATTTCAACTTAGCTACAACAGTATCTACATCAATATCTAAAACTTTTGTTTCAAATTCTGTATGCATAAAAATTAGTATAATCCAAAAAAGAAAAATAAGAGGTTAGAAAACCTAGTCAGCGTGATTAATCGTTGAAGCTAAATCGCTCCGTCAATTAACCACGCTGGGTAAATTAGAAATCGGCCGGAAGTTCATAAGTTTGTTCACCTGCTAGTGCGAATCGGTGCAACCGCCTGTGACAGCCCGTGATAATTGTAGGTCCGCAGATATACCGTCCGTCTCTCTTATCCATCTGATTGGCAGGCATGTGTCTACCACAACAGTAGCACTTTCTATGCCCATTTGGCGCTCGTGCCTTTTTATTGCCTTGAATTACTACAGCAGCCATTGGAACCCTCCTTCTAACCTCTCATTGTGAATGTTCCACTTGCTAAAGACAGCAAGCGGTAATCGGATCAGCCAAGTAGGCTCTAAGCCAAGCCTCAGGCTAATGCGATTTTGAATAATTATACTATGAGTACAAATTTAATTCACGAAGTGTCGTCGGGAGGTCATCCGTAATAATATCGGCTTCACTTAGCCTATCTCGCGCAAAACTATTAGTCACTGCCACCACAAACATCCCCGCTTTCTTAGCTGCAGCAATTCCCGGTGGAGAATCCTCAATCACCAAGCATTCCTCGGCAGGACTTCCAAGTAATTCAGCAGCTTTCAAAAACAAATCGGGATATGGTTTTGGGCGTAGTACTCCATCAAGTCCAACAACAACAGAAAAATACTTAAACACATCAGTAGTCTTGAGTATCGAATGAGCAATCTCACGTAACTCAGAAGTCGCTACACCGCGCTTCAATGAAGTTTTTTGTAAATTTTCAAGCACCGAGATCACATACGGATACAACATAATATCTTTAGTTAGCTCCGCGTACACTTTATCTTTTCGTTTTTCAAAATCATCGGCATCCAGATTAAAACCATGAATTTTCTGAAGTGCCGAAAATGTATCCGCGGTAGACTTACCAATATATTGATTAAAATCCTCTCGTGAAAGTTCAAAATATGGAGTAAGCAATCTCTTCCATGCTTGGAAATGAATAGGAATACTCTTAAGCAACACTCCGTCCATATCAAAAATTATTGTAGTGATCATAAGGGAAGTATATCAAACGTAACCCTTGACGTTGCTTTATAGAGGCGCTATTGTTAAATCTAACATTACTTGTATAACATTATTTAAAAATCATATGAACAACAATAAAAAAATCATTCTTATCGGCGGATCATTACTTATCATATTAGTAGTAGGATTATCTTCTTATTACATGGGTGCAAGCTCTACAGCTTCTCCAAGCCCATCACCATCAATGGAAGCAACAATGACAGCATCACCTACTCAAACTGCGTCAGCAAGCCCATCAGTTGCACCAACTCGATCACCAGTTCCAGTTGTACAAAAAACTGCTACACCGACAGCAAGTCCAACGCCTAAAGCATCAGCAAGCAGTACACCAGCTGCAAGTGCATCACCGACTAATACAAGTACAGCATCACCCTCACCGACAAGTCTTTAAAAAGCACGGTGAACTAATTCGACTAACGCTTGTGGAGAATCTACACAATAGTCGGGATGATGATTTAAAAGTCCACTTTTGGAGTTAAATCCCCAAGTGACAGACGCAATCTTTATTCCGACTTTTTGGCATGCCTGAATATCCCGTATCTCATCACCAATATAAAGCACATCTTCTTTTGTAACCGACCGTTCATTCAGAAATTTGCGCAGCACTTTATCTTTTCCAAAGATACTGCTGTCACTATAAATATAGTCGAAAATATCAATATTATTACTTGTAATAAAGGCCGTGACATTATCTCTCGCATTCGAAGTTAACACTCCCAAGGTATAACCCAAACTTCTCAACTCATGTAAGGCTTCTGGCAAACCAGTATATGGTTTAATCTCGGATATTGCCTGAGCTTGCAACTGCTTCATATCTCGACCAAGAAATGGCAATAAGTAAAAAGGTATCTTCAAACGTTTAACTAAAGTCCGCGCATCCTCAGACCGCAGATTTTCCAACTCTTCACGAGACAACAACGGCAATTTATACTTCAAAGAAAGCTCATGAACTATATAAAGAAAATTTTCGTACGAATTCGCAAGAGTGCCATCAAAATCGAATAAAAGGATTTTACTCATACTAACAGTTTAGTTACTCTCAACGTGTTTCTTAAAATTATCTAAAATTGCTTGCCAACCAGCTCGCTGCATATCCTCAGGATTTTCGTTTTCCGGATCAAAAGTCTCGATGACCTTCACACCCTCTGGTGCTGTCTGAAACTCAATCTTTACATGCCTACCATCTTCCATATCGTATTCAATAAGCGAATGTTCTTGCACTGCAGAATAGGTACCAGCAAAGTCAAAAATTTCGCTCTTATCCTTGGCAGCCATGGTGGTTTTGAATTTTCCACCAACGCGCACATCATTTTCAGCAGCCGGTGCTTCCCAATCATCAGAGGCAAACGCCCACTGAGTAATATGCTCTGGCTGATTCCAATAATCCCATACTTTTGATACAGGAGCGTTAATAATAGTTTCTACAGTGATTTTATTCATTCCGGTTTCGTTATAGTTGAAGTTATAGAACTTATGTTGTTGCCAGACTAGGATTCGAACCTAGAAAAACGGATTCAGAGTCCGTTGTGATACCATTTCACCATCTGGCAGTATCAAATTCCTTCCTATTTTAACACAAAAAACCACATTTTACATGCCTATCTGTGTTAAAATGGCCATTATATGGCAAATTCCCGTATTCAATCATTTTTACGAAACCACCGCTTCCCTATTGCCGTATTTCTCATTTGGCGAGCACTAATTTTCCTTTATCAAATCATTCTTCAGCCCAGCATTGCCACATCCCACTTTTCTGATACACTCTCTGAACGCCTTTTCACCTCATGGAGCAATTATTGGGACGCAGGTCATTATTTAAATATCGCAACCAATGGATATGTCTATCCTCTTGAGAACTTCTTTCCCGCCTGGCCTTTTCTCATCCATCTAGGCTCGTTTATTACAGGCAATACTGAACTCTCAAGCTATATTCTCACCTTCATTTTAGGACTAGCTACCTGCATTCTTTTCTACGACATAGCCAAACGCCTCCTCAGCCTTCCTCAAGCAAAGGCCGCGCTCCTTCTCTTCATCACATTTCCAGCAGCAATATTCCTCCACGCAGGATATACTGAGTCAGTTTTTCTAGTCCTCTCACTACTCAGTTTCTACTTTATTGAGAAAAAGCAGTACTTAGCAGCAGCACTCACCGGTGGGCTCACATCTGCCACTCGCTTAGTTGGAATCATTATGCCTGCAATTTTCGCCGTGTTGCCAATACCGTTACTAAGACGGATTCCACTTGTTCTTATCAGTTTTATCGGTCTACTCATGTATTGCACATTTCTCTTAATAAACTACAACAACCCTCTCTACTTCTCTGTAGCGCAAAAACATTGGTGCGAAATCAACAATAACTGCACACTTACATTTCCACTCCAAACTCTCTACGAAAAATTCACCATTCTTCCATCAATTAACACTCTCAGCACCGACGGAGTAAATGAAGACACATACAACTGGGCTTTCTCTGTAATTTTTCTCATATTCGCAGCAACCATGATCAAAACATTCCCCAGACAGTACTGGATCTACTCATTTGGCATTATACTCGTACCTCTCGCTACCGGCAGCACAACAAGTATGGCCCGCTACGTTTACTTGGCATTTCCTATATTCTTCGCAATGAGTAGATTCATACCGAGTAAATATATTATAGGAATCATCCTCTTCATATTCGCCGCAATACAGCTTACTTTCATTAACAAGTTCACAAACTTTGTCTGGGTAGGATAGGATTTCTCACTTCAAAATTAGCTCTAATTATGTTAGAGTAAAGAGATGAAGAATAAGATTACAGCACTCTCATTAGTAACATTATTCGGACTAACAGCCTGCACAGCACAGGTGCAAACATCCGTAGGCACACCTGCTCCATCACCCACCGCAAGTCCTACATCAACACCATCTGCATCACCAAATCCAACGACCACTGCAGCACCAACCGCCACAAAGACACCTTCACCAAAGCCAACACAATCAGCCAAAGCTGAAGTAAAGTCGGAGACCACAATTAACTCAAACACAGATATAAACATTAGTTCAAATGGAACAAATGTTGAGATCGTTTCACGCAACGGAAAACGATATGCCAAATTAAATGGCAAAGAAGTAGAACTTGATGCAAATGGCTGTTACGACTACGATCAAAACGGTACTAAAATCCACGCCTGTGTGAACAACTAACTATACAAGTGAAAGCGAATTTCGAAGACGAACTAAACATTCAGGTTTACCAATAACTTCCATTGTCTCAAACAACGGAGGAGTAGCTGTTCTACCAGTCACCGCAACACGCACGACCATAAACAACTCTCCAACCTTCCATCCCTTTTCCTCTACTATCCCACGCAAAGCAGATTCCAAATCAGCATGTGTCCATGTCGACATCACATCAAGCCGCTCAATAATTGTGGGCAAAACATCTTTAACATCCGCTGCACTCTTATTCTTAGGAATTAACAAACTAGAATCGTAAGCTTCGACGTCATTAAAAAAGAACGCAACTAATTCATCAAACTCATCAAGTCGCACTAAACGCTCTTTTACTAAAGGCAAAACCCTTTCAATTTGTTCGACAGAATACTTTGAATACGCTTTAATTCTTTGTATTAAGTCTGAATCCGTCAGCATTGTCCGGATCCACTGTCCGTTCACCCAATCAAGCTTTGCCAAATCAAACCGTGGACCCTGAGAAGTAATACCAGATATCTCAAATAAATTCACAAACTCGTCCAAACCATAAATCTCTTTTTTCTCTGGATGATTCCAGACGATCAAAGACATATAGTTCAAAATCGCTTCAGGCAAATATCCTCGCTCCCGATAATAATTAACCGATGAATGACCATGTCGCTTTGACAATTTCCCCTTACCATCCGAATTAAGAATCAAAGGCAAATGTGCATGGATCGGCATATCCCATCCAAAAAATCGATAGAGCAATACATGTTTAGGAGTTGAAGAAATCCACTCTTTACCACGCAAGATATGAGTGATCTTCATCAAATGATCATCGACCACTACAGCCATATGATATGTAGGAAAACCGTCAGTTTTAAGCAAAACCTGGTCATCGATCAGTTCGCTCTTAAATTCAATATGACCAGCAATAACATCATCAAAAGCCAATACCTCACCATCCGGTACTTTCATACGCACAACATACGCCATGCCAGCATCTAAGTTCTTTTTTATTTCCTCTGCTGACAATCCCCGACACAACCTGTCGTACATCGGAGGTTTATGCTCTATTTCCTGCTGCTTGCGCATCTCTTCCAAACGCTCTTTAGTACAAAAACAGTGATACGCATGACCTTTCACAATCAGTTCATCTACATACGGTCGATAAATATCAAGTCTCTCAGATTGTCGATATGGTCCACAAGGTCCACCTACCACGGGACTCTCATCAGGATTCAAACCGAACCAAGCCAAACTCTCATAGACAGCTTCTTCAGCACCATCGACCAAACGGGCTCGATCTGTATCCTCGAGACGAAATACAAATTGACCATTCGCTTTATGCGCGACAGCATAGTCAAAAAGCACTTGATATATAGTTCCAATATGTGGAAAACCTGTTGGTGAAGGGGCTATTCGTGTTCTAACCATGTTTGCATTTTATCATACGGATTCGTATACTTAAAATGGATTTGAAAGGAAGATTATGTCCACGCAGCTCTCCCAACTTTCATACGGTATCAGACAATACGGTATCTTTGTCATATTTGGACTCGTCGGAGTTGTTCTCATATACAATTTAGGAAGATATTCCTACGAAGCATGTTGTACCAAAAAAGCATCACCTTCCCCCATAGTCAATGTAACATTTGGTGTACTGGAGAATTTACAATTCGCCCAAAAACCAACACTCAGCTCCGGTGTCACTTTTAACTTAGAAACGGTAGACGGACAGATTCCAAAAGAAGCAACCAAAACTGCATATGTGTATCCAATTCCACAAAAAGGTGCGGGACTAGATTACGCACAACGTGCCAAAGCAGCTGCTGACAATGCTGGTCTAGAAGGTGCCCAACAGGAACAAAACTCAGACACTACATTCCTCTTCATAAATCCTGCAGACCAAAATCAGCGAATGACGTTCCATTACGTGTACGACAACATCGAATATAAATACGAGAATTTAACAAGTTACGTATCACTCGAAATAGGATCGTCTCCAACAGCCAAAGACGCAGAAAACTTGGCAAAAACTTTTATAAACACGGTACGTCCCGACATTTTAAGATCTAACAGAAAAATCCTTGACACTATGATGATTCGACCGTCATATACGTATGTACAACCAGCTTCAGGCGAGCAACAGGAAGTCAGCACGCAACCGCAAGCAAATATAACCATACTAAACATGACTCGCCCTCCTCTAAACGGCACGCCGCTCATTTCCTCATCAACTGAAGATTCGCTCATTAAATTTGCATATACGGGAATAACTTCCAGTGGATCGAGTAATCCTAATCAAAAGCAGTATCGACTTCTTTATGGCAAAATCATCTTCTGGCCAATCGATGAAGAACCTGGAAAACTCCCGATACAAGATCAGGGTATCTATCCTCTTAAACCAACACTTCAAGCATGGCAAGAATTACAAGCAGGCAAAGGGTACATCTTAAACGCGGTGAATCAAGGCGATAATTTTAACGTCCGCAAAGTATATATGGCATATTTTGAACCAGAGATTCCAGCAAAATATATTCAGCCAGTCTGGGTCTTTGAAGGCGACAAAGTAGATGATAGTAAGTTTCTCTTCCGCGCCATTGTTCCTGCAGCAAGCTATTCATCACCGGTTCAATAATCGTTCCGAGGGTTCCACACTCGTCCATTCGTGATTACGAAATACCCAGTCTACAATCGAACGAGTCTCTGCAAATCGATCCTTACTCTTAAGGAGGACAACAATAACTCGATGATTGTTTCGCATAACAGAGGACACGAGCACTTCACCTGCCTCATCTGTATATCCGGTTTTTACTCCGTCTAAACCAGGAATAGTACCCAGCAATTTGTTAGTTGTTTTCAAAACATGTCGTTCACCGCCGAGTCCATACACTGTCAACTCCTGTTGGCGCACTATTGATCGAATTGTCTCATCGCGCATAGCAAGCACGGCGATTTGTCCCAAATCCCAGGCACTAGATTCATGACCAGACTCAGGTAGCCCGGAAGGGTTTTTAAACGTAGTAGAGCGCAACCCTATTCCTTGTGCCTTATTATTCATCTCATTAAGAAAACCTTCTCTCCCACCAGGATGATGAGCGGCCAACACCTCGGCGGCATCATTTCCAGAATTAATCAACAAACCGTACAACAGACTACGCACTGTAATTCGCTCTCGTGGGAATAACTTCATGGTCGAACCAGAATACGTGGCTTCAGGAACGGTCACAACATCATCCAAATCATATAAATCTCTCGCGACAAGTGCAGTCATCATTTTGGTCGTAGATGCAGGATACAGAATCTTATTTGAATTTTTTTCGTAAATCGGTACAGCCGAGTCCACATCGATCACGAATACTCCTTCAGCACTCAAGTCAGGAGGGCCAACCTCACCCACTCGAGCAGGATACAACGCAAAGTCTCGGTTTACAAAAAACGCAGGTAAATCCCGATACGCAGGTCGAATCGACTGGTACGAAGCGTGCCTATAATAAGAATAACCAGGAAACAGTGCCAAGCAGATAACAAGCAACCCTAAAATATATA
>CAZGHS010000008.1:46094-63491 GCA_964525495.1 uncultured Gammaproteobacteria bacterium | reverse complement strand
AGAACATGATCACTGGTGCTGCACAGACAGACGGAGCGATCTTAGTTGTTTCTGCTCCAGACGGTCCAATGCCTCAGACTCGAGAGCACATTCTTTTGGCTCGACAGGTTGGAGTTCCAGCTATCGTTGTGTTCTTAAACAAATGCGACATGGTTGATGATCCAGAACTTTTGGATCTCGTTGAAATGGAAGTTCGTGAACTTCTTACAAAATACGGATTCCCTGGTGATACAACACCAATCATCCGTGGTTCAGCTTTGAAAGCGCTTGAAGGCGATGCAGCAAATGTTGAAGCTATCAAGAAATTGATGGACACAGTTGACGAATTCGTTCCAGAGCCAGCACGTGATATCGATAAGCCATTCTTGATGGCTGTTGAAGACGTGTTCTCAATCAAGGGTCGCGGTACAGTTGTAACCGGACGTATTGAGCGCGGTATCGTAAAAGTTGGTGATACTATTGAAATTCTCGGTCTTACGAATGTACAGACAACAACTGTTACAGGTGTTGAAATGTTCCGTAAGCAGCTTGATCAAGGTCAAGCAGGAGATAACGTTGGTATCCTCTTGCGTGGTATTGAAAAAGATCAGGTAGAGCGCGGACAAGTTCTCGCTAAGCCAGGTTCAGTAAAGCCACATACAAAGTTTGAAGGTGAAGCATACATTCTTTCTAAAGAAGAAGGTGGACGACATACTCCATTCTTTACAGGTTACCGACCACAGTTCTATGTACGTACAACAGACGTAACTGGTGAAGTACGACTTCCAGAGGGTGTAGAAATGGTAATGCCTGGTGATAACACCAAAGTTACTGTTACGTTGATCACACCTATTGCTCTTGAAGAAGGTCTTAAATTCGCTATCCGCGAAGGTGGACATACAGTTGGAGCTGGTGTTGTAACAAAGATTGTTGAGTAATTTTGCTTGATAATTGAAACTTAAAGAGGGAGTCGTAAGACTCTCTCTTTTTGTATGTAATGGATATTTGGAAAATGCACACCATGGGATATTTGGTTTGAAAGGAAGGAGAGGAAAGACCGAAATCTTTTTTCCTTGCAATCAATTGACCGAAACAGTGCCCATGGTGCGCTTTGCATCTTAGAATGTTGTGATGTGAATAGATGCAAAGCGCACCAGGGATGGATCGGTTACTTTCGTGTCGTCTTTGGAGCTGGTTGCGTGAGTTCTTTGAGCATCCGTCTTGCGTCGGCTGCGGCCTTGTCCATTGCCTGCTTCGTTGCCATTGGTGACTTCTCCTGTTATCCTTGACGGCCGGGAATTGTTTTGATTTGGGTAAGGTGCGATGGAAGTTTGGGCTTTCGGACTTTTTTAGTCTTTGTCTTTTTGGCCATTATTCCTCCTAATGCTCTTTACTGCATCTATTCGTTGGTTCCCTTTGCAGTAAAGGACGCTGGGGAACGAGTTTGAGCTCATTTCACAACGTCCTTTACCGAGGAAGGTTACCTTATTCTAAGGTGCAAAACACTGAGGTTGCAGTGTTGCATTGGATTATACACTATCGGCCTTTATTTGTCTTTATTTAGAGAGTTTGATTACCTACTTCTTCGAGGAACTTTGCGTCCGGTTGATCCCTCATCGCTTAGCAGGCGGCGATTAGGATAGCCGCTTGTAAGACGACCTTCTGTTCGAAATCTGTCTTCTAATGCGAGTCCAGCCTCGGTTGGCGCTTGCATAGTTCCATCTGAATTTTTGACTTTTGGTCTATATTTACCTTTTGGTTTTAAATCCTCACTGCTTTCTATGCTCATTTTTCCTCCTGTATTTCTAACTTCATAGCTTACTATTGTTACTGAGAAATGCAAGAGAGACTCAGGAGATTATAGGAAAATGGCACCAGGGGAGGATAGCTATGCAAACGAGGGATATGAACGAATTCATAGGCTCGGATGGATAGGTGAGTTGCTCCTGGTGCCGTCTTGCACGTTTTGTTGCATGTAGTGTTGAAAAGATGTGCAAGACGGCCCTAAGTCTATTCATTTTAGACTTGCAAGCATATGGGTAACTTGCCCTAGCTCATTCTTTTCGTATCGTGATATAGCCGGCGCTAGTGCACTGATTTGCTGGTGGCTTAAATTGACCGAGTCGCCACGGCTTAGTGCTTCAAGTGTAGCTTCTGGGATACCTGTGTGTCTTGCTAAGGTAGGAATGGTCCATCCCAACCCGTACCAGTTTTGCTGGAGCGTTGCTCCTTTTTGCTGTCGGGAAAGTGGTATGGATTTGGGTGAAGGCCTCGTTCCAGTTTGGGCGGTTTGTCCGACTTGCTGCAACCCAAACGCTCGAGCTATTGTTTGAAGTCCGAACATGCTCTGCCTCCTTTGGCTATTCATTTGTTGTTTTTCGGTGATTTTTTTTCGGATGGCCGTTTGAGAATTATTGGTTCTCCGACCGGTGGTGGATGGACTGGAATCCAGACGATATGCTCTGGTTTCCGCGTTTTTCGTGCGAATTTTTGGATAATCAGGGTTCGGATTTCGACTAAGCTGATCCCTTTCTGTGCCATAGTGACCTCCTTTGGGTCATTATGTTGCTTGTCTATCTATATTTTAAACACTACATGGTGTAAATGTGCTTGGGCGTATTATAGCACAGTGATCGGGTTTTTGAGCGTGGCGTTTTATTTTGGTCTTTTTTAGTGCCTAAATTTGAACGTACCCCTTGCACAGTTGCGGTATATGTAGTATATTCTCGAAAGATTAAATATGAGCCTAATAAGGGCTCGTATTATTTTTGTCAAAATTTACTAGTATTGCTTATTTATTATCAGTAAGGTACGCTCTTTAATATGGCAAAAGGACGAATTCGTGTACGACTTAAGGCTTATGACAATCGAGTAATCGATCAGTCATGCCAATTGATCCTTGATACAGCGCTTAGAACAGGCGCTAAGGTTGTTGGGCCTGTCCCACTTCCTACTAAGATCACCCGTTACACTGTTAACAGATCCCCCTTTGTTGATAAAAACAGCCGCGAGCATTTTCAGCTTAAAACTCACAAGCGGTTGATTGATATTATAGAGCCAACCAGTAAAACTATTGATTCACTCATGCATCTTGAGTTACCTGCAGGTGTGGATATCGCAATCAAAATGTAGATTGCAATTGTAGAAATATAAAAATCGGCCACAACCGATTTTTTGTATGGCGGAACGTGTATGAATACATTACTTGGAACAAAATCAGAGATGACAACCCGGTACGATAGTGCTGGAAAGCGTTTGACAGTTACATCTGTACACGTTGAACCTAATGTTGTTATTGAAAAGAAAAGCGTAGAAAAAGCTGGATATAACGGTATTGCGCTCGGTATAGGTTCAAAGCGACATGCTACTAAAGCTTTACGCACAAAACTTTCTGGAACAGGAAAAATCCCTAAACATATAAAAGAAATACGAAGCGATTCTGAAGTTGCAGTCGGTGCTACAGTGAAGATCTCAGATGTCTTTACAGTAGGTGACCTCGTAGCTGTAACTGGTGTTTCTAAAGGTAAGGGTTTTACTGGTGTTGTGAAGCGCTACAACTTCCGTGGCGGTCCTAAGACCCACGGTCAGAGCGATCGACACAGAGCACGTGGTTCCCTCGGTTCTGGTACTACTCCAGGCCGCGTATTCCGTGGTTTACGTATGGCTGGTCGATCTGGTGGCGCAACTGCTACAGTTCGCAACTTAATTGTCCTCCATATTAATGAATCCAATAACCAGGTACTTTTGAGTGGTCCTATCCCAGGTCATATCAATGGTTTGGTACGGATTACAAAAATTGGCGAAAAGAAGAATTTTGGTGGAATTGAAACAATGCACGCAGATAACGTTGCGGTTGTAGCAGAGACGGTAACTGAGGAAGTAGTAGCTGAGGAGCCAGTAGTAGAAGAGAAGTCAGAAGCAGTTGTAGAAGAGGCTCAGGTTGAAGAAGTAGCAGAAGTTGAAGTTAAGGAACAAAAAGAGGCTTAATATGGACGCAAAAGTATACACATTACAGGGTGAATCACAAGAAACAATAGCATTGCCAGAGGCAGTGTTTGGTGTTCCTGTGAAAGAATCTTTGATGGCACAAGCTATATACGTGTATCTTGCTAATCAACGACAGGGTAATGCGCATACTAAGAGCCGAAGTGAAGTAACTGGTTCAACACGAAAAGTGTATAAGCAAAAAGGTACTGGTAACGCTCGACACGGAGACATTAAAGCTCCAGTGTTCGTCGGTGGTGGTATTGTCCACGGTCCAGTAGCTCATTCATTTACAATGGCTTTCCCTGTAAAGATGCGACGCGCAGCATTGCGAAGTGCTTTGTCCGCTCGAGCTGAAAAAGTTGTTATTATGGATGGATTTGTACGAGCTGATGGTAAAACTAAAACTGTTGTTGCAGCTCTTGATAAGGCAACTACAGATGCAAAAAAAGTTTTAGTTGTACTTGCAGATGAGATGAATAAAGCTAAGCAGGCTTTGAAGAATAACGGTGAATACAATTTCATGTATGTTAAAGATTTGAATACTTACACAGTTTTGAATCATGATACACTCGTTATTTCTAAAGAGGCATTACCAGTTTTAGAGAGTTGGTTGGGGGCGAAATAATATGAATCATATAGTAAAGCGACCTATTGTTACAGAAAAATCAGTTGGTAATGCAGCTAAGGGTGTTTACACTTTTGAAGCACACAAAGACGCACGAAAGCAAGAGATTGGTAAAGAAATTTCACGAATGTTTAATGTGACTGTTACAGAAGTGCGAACAGCAGTTATGCATGGTAAGACACATAGAGTTGGTAAGCGCCGAACAGCATTGAAGGCATCTGATTGGAAGAAAGTGTTTGTTACTTTGAAAAAGGGAGAGAAGATCGACTTATTCGACGTAACACAGAGTTAAAGGATTTATTATGTTAAAAAAGCATCTTGCTACAACACCATCACGACGACACCGAGAGGATTTAGTTAATAAGGTAGACGACGTACGACCAGAGAGACGATTGACTGTTATTTTGCAGAAGAATTCAGGTCGAAATAATACAGGTCGTATCACTGTTCGCCACCAAGGTGGACGAAATAAGCGTTATTATCGCTTGATCGACTTTAAGCGTAGTAAGTTCAACATTGAAGGTCGTGTAAGCACAATCGAATACGATCCAAACCGAACTACAAATATTGCTTTGATCAACTATGTAGATGGTGAGAAGCGATACATCTTGGCTCCAGAGGGTTTGAAGTCTGGTGATATGGTTGTGTCAGCTGATGTAACTGAGACAAAGCCAGGAAATACAATGCCTTTGAAGAATATTCCAGTTGGTACCACAATTCATAATATTGAGTTGCGACCAGGAACTGGTGGAGTTTTGGTGCGAGGAGCAGGTACGGGTGCGATAATCATGTCAAAAGGCGAGGGACGAGCTGTTATTAAAATGCCATCAACTGAAATACGTTCTTTTGATGAGCGCTGCTTGGCTAGTATCGGGCAGCTTGGAAATATTGACCATATTAACTCTTCGCTTGGTAAAGCTGGTCGTTCACGACACCGGGGTATTCGCCCAGGCGTACGTGGTACTGCGATGGATCCAGGCTCTCACCCACACGGTGGTGGTGAAGGTCGGTCTGGTATCGGTATGAAGACTCCGAAGAGCGTATATGGAAAGAAGACATTGGGAGTTCGTACTCGAACTAAGAAGAAGTCGTCAAATCAGTACATTATTACACGACGTAAAAAGTAGTTTTAGGACGTGCTAGTTATACCTAGCGCAAAAAGGGAATTTTTAGTATAATCTGAAAACGTGATTTTTAAAGTAATAGAAGGATAAAAAGATGTCAAGATCGTCAAAAAAAGGACCATACGTAGATGCGACACTATACGGTCGGATTACAAAGATGAATCAGATCGGTGGTAAGCAGGTAATAAAGACATGGTCACGCCGAAGTCAGATTGCCCCTGAGTTCGTAGGACATACGATTGCTGTTCACAACGGTCGTATCCATGTTCCAGTATTTATTACTGAATCTATGGTAGGTCACAGACTCGGTGAATTCTCACCAACTCGTACTTTTAGAGGTCACGGAAAGATGACAGAAAAGTCATCAGCTAAGACGTAAAATTAAGAAATAGGATTGTTAGTATGGAAATTAAAGCGATTGCACGAAATGTTCGAATGAGCCCACGAAAAGTGAGGGTTTTAGCTAACGTGTTCAAAAAGACACCTGTAACTGAAACACTTACTCGACTTGTTTATGTAAATCGTGCAGCATCAAATCCATTGTCTAAGTTGATTGCATCTGCTGTAGCTAATGCGAAGCATGTACACAATTTAGGACCTGAGCAGTTATCTATTAAAAATATAATTGTTGAGGGTGCGACTGTTTTGAAGAGATTTAGACCAGTATCACGTGGATCAGCTCATTCTTATAAGCGACGGAATAGTCATATAACAGTAATTTTAGAAGGATAAAGGATTACAACTATCTATGGGTCAGAAAATACATCCAATATCATTTCGTTTAGGTTTAAATCATACGCATATGTCGCGCTGGTTTGCTGAGCCTAGGAAATATAAAGAGCTTCTTTTACAGGATGTAAAAGTGCGCGAGCTTTTGATGAAGCGTTTAAAAACAGCGTCTGTTGCTCGAGTAGAGATTGATCGCGCTGTAAACAAAATGACAATAACTTTGTTTGTTGCTCGACCTGGTGTGGTAATTGGACGTGGTGGAAGCGGATTGGAAGAATTGAAGAAACTTTTGTTGAAGGAATTGAAGATTGCTGAAGGTAAGAATTTAGAGCTTAAGGTAGAAGAGATTAAGTCACCTGATTTGGTTGCATATTTGGTAGCTACAAATGCTGCTGACCAGATTGCAAAGCGCGTGCCTTCAAAACGCGTGTTGAATCAGACGATAGAGCGGGTAACAAAAGCAGGTGGTAAGGGTGTTAAGATTTTGCTTGCAGGACGTATTAATGGTGCTGAGATTGCTCGACGTGAGAGTGCAAAGAAAGGGACAATCCCTTTACATACTTTGCGCGCTGACATCGATTTCGCTAATGTGCCAGCCTTGACTAAATCAGGATATGTCGGTGTTAAGGTTTGGATTAATAGAGGTGAAAAGAAAATTAGATAAGAGGAAATTATTATGGCTTTATTAATGCCTTCACGAACAAAATACAGAAAACAATTCCGAGGAAAGCGCGGAGGTGTTGAAACACGCGGAGCTGAGATTTCTTTTGGAACATTTGCAATACAAGCACAAGAAGCTGGTTGGGTTACAAGCCGCCAGATCGAAGCTGCTCGTAAAGCAATTGCACACGAGACAAAGCGTGGTGGTAAACTCTGGATTAGAATTTTCCCAGATAAGCCAGTTTCAAAGAAGCCTTTGGAGGTGAAAATGGGAGGCGGTAAGGGTGATGTTGCGCATTATGTAGCTGTAGTTCGACCTGGCCGCATATTGTTTGAGTTGAGTGGAGTATCAGAAATAGTAGCTAAAGAGTCATTCCGACTTGCTGGCCATAAATTACCAATTGAAGTCAAGTTTATTGTTAAGGAGTAAGTATGCGCCGCAATGATGTAAAACAATTAGCAAGTATGGAAGTTAAAGATTTAGCAACTAAGTTGTCTGAGCTTCGAAAGAGCTTAGAGCAGACACGATTAGAAAAAGTAATGGGAAGATTAAAGAATGTACGGTCAATAGCGTCGCTTCGACGTGATATAGCACGGGTAATGACTGTGTTATCACGAAAGGGTTAATTATATGCAAATATTAATGGGTAAAGTTGTATCAACAAAAGGTGAAAAGAGCGCAGTAGTTGTGGTCGAGTCTTTTGTGGTGCATTCAAAGTATAAGAAGCGAATGATGCGAACTAAGCGTTTTTTGATTCATGATGAGATGGGTGTTCAAGAGGGAGATACGGTAAAGTTTCAGGAAATAAAGCCAATTTCGAAGAAGAAGCGATGGAAATCAGTGGAGGTAGTTAAATAATATGGTACAACATCGGTCTTATGTCAATGTAGCAGATAATAGTGGTGCCAAGGAATTGATGGTTATCCAGGCTGTTGGTGGTTCAAAACACCGATTTGGTCGTCTTGGTGAACTTTTGATCTGTGTTGTAAAGGGTGCTGATCCAAATGGTCAGGTTAAAGACTCAACAATTGTGAGAGCTGTATTGGTACGTACGAAGAAGGAAGTTCGACGCGAAGATGGGTCATATATTAAGTTTGATGAGAATGCAGCTGTGGTAGTTAGTGCAAATGGTGAACCTATTGGAAGCCGTGTATTTGGACCAGTAGCTCGTGAATTGCGTGCTCGAAACTATAGCAAGATATTATCGTTGGCACCAGAGGTTTGGTAAAGGAAATTTTATGAAAATGAGAATAAAAACAGGCGATGATGTTATAGTTTTATCTGGCAAGAATAAAGGTCAGACAGGTCGTGTTGAGCGCGTTATGCCTAAGCTCGGTTTGTTGAAGGTTAAAGATGTGAATGTAGTAAAGAGACATATGAAGCCACGAAAAGACGGCGAAAAGGGTGTCATAGTTGAGATAAACAAGCCAGTTCGATCGAGTATCGTATCTTTGGTAGCTGATGGAAAAGCAACACGAGTTCGATATGAAATGAAGGATAAGCGAAAAGTACGTATCTCTGTCAAGTCAGGGAAGGAAATATAAGGATATGAACAGATTACAAAAGAAATATACAGAAGAAATCCGCCCAGCTCTTATTAAAGAGTTCAATTTGAATGCAATGCAGGTTCCTAAGGTCAAAAAAGTTGTGTTGAACATGGGATTGGGACGAGAAGCTGTTGCTAATTCGAACGTGATTGAAAAGGCTGTAGAACAGATGAGCTTGATTTCAGGGCAAAAACCTGTTATAACTAAAGCTCGTAAAGCTATCGCTAGCTTCAAGTTACGCGAAGGGCAGCCAATTGGCGTGAGCGTCACTTTGCGTGGCGATCGTATGTATGCGTTAATGGATCGTTTACTTAACGTAGTTTTGCCTCGTGTTCGTGACTTTCAGGGTGTAAAAGGTGATAGTTTTGACGCTCAAGGTAACTACTCAATGGGATTAACTGAACAGACTCTCTTCCCAGAAGTAGATATTTCGAAAGTAGATAAGGTTAGAGGTCTTGAGATTACTTTTACGATTCACTCTCCAGGAGAGAAGGAATCATACGCATTACTCGAGAAACTTGGTATGCCGTTTAAAAAGGCTGATAAATAAGGAATATTATTATGGCAAAGAAATCTAATATATTACGAGAAGGACAGAAGTTAAAATTTGCAGGTCGATATCGTAACCGATGTCAGCTATGTGGTCGTCCTCGTGCTTATATTAGAGATTTCGGGCTGTGCAGAATTTGTTTCAGAGGACTCGCACAGAAAGGTGAATTGCCAGGTGTAGTAAAGGCATCGTTATAATAAGGAATTAAATATGGTTACAGATCCTATTGCAGACATGTTGACATCAATTCGAAACGGGTATTTAGCTCGGATGAAGAATGTTGAAGTTCCTCTTTCTAAAGCGAAGGTTGCTTTGGCAACTGTGCTTGATAAAGAAGGATATATCACTTCTTTTAAGGAAGACGAAAAAGTTTTGAAGCTCACTCTTAAGTATGTGACTGCACCTAACTCTTTAACTAAAGTGCCTGCACTTACTGGTATTGCTCGCATATCACGCCCAGGTTTGCGAACATACAAAGATTCAACTCATATCCCTCGTATTATGGGTGGATTGGGAATGGTTGTTTTGTCTACAAGTAAAGGATTATTAACTGGGCAGGAAGCTAAAAAGCAGAAGCTTGGTGGAGAAGTTATTTGTAAGGTTTGGTAGAGGATAAAAATATATGTCACGTATCGGAAAATTACCAATTACTTTGCCCAAAGATGTTACTATCCAAGTTCAGGATGGAGTAGCTAAAGTCAAAGGACCAAAGGGTGAATTAACTCAGAAGATTAACACTGGGGTTGGTGTGACTATGGTCGAAGATAAAGTCGTTGTATCTCGTGATGATAATTCACAGTCAGCTAAGGCTTTGCACGGTTTGACACGCACACTTTTGTATAATATGATCACCGGTGTTTCAAAGGGTTGGACAAAGGATCTTGAGATCGTTGGAACAGGTTACCGCGCAGCTTTGCAGGGACCTAAATTGAATTTGTCTTTAGGTTTTTCACATCAAGTGTTGGTTGAACCATTTCCTGGTATCTCATTTACTGTTAACGGTAACAAAGTAACTGTAGCTGGAATAGACAAGCAGATGGTTGGTGAAATGGCCGCTATGATTCGAAGCAAGCGTAAACCTGAACCTTATAAGGGTAAGGGTGTTCGATATGCTGGAGAAGTTGTTCGACGAAAAGCAGGTAAAGCTAAGAAAGCAGGAGCGAAATAAATATGGCATTTAATAAAGCGAGAGCTAAAAGACATCGAAGAGTACGTGCTAAGGTTTCTGGAACTGCAGAGCGACCACGTTTGGCTGTATACCGATCAAATAAGGGTATTTATGGTCAGTTGATTGATGATATTGCACACAAGACTTTGGTAAGCGTTTCACCTGTTGAACTTAAAGATAAGAAAATGACAAAGGTCGAACAGTCTACACTTTTGGGTAAAGCAATTTCAGCAAAAGCTGTTGAGAAGAAAATCTCTGCAGTAGTATTTGATCGAGGTGGATATCGTTATCATGGACGTGTTAAAGCGTTTGCTGATGCGGCACGAGAAGGGGGATTACAGTTCTAAGCAAGGAAATTGATAATCTTCTTTGCACACATTTTTTACATTAAGTCCAGAGGACAAACACTCCAAAAATGTATGCGGCGACGATTATCAATGTAATTATAAAAATATGAATACAAATCACTATAATTCATCAGAACCAAAAGAATTCGAAGAGAAGGTAGTCCAAGTTCACCGAGTTTCTAAAAAGACTAAAGGTGGGAACCGAATGGGTTTTTCAGTTGTTATCGTCGTTGGTGACAGAAAAGGTCGCGTTGGTGTTGGTCTTGGTAAAGCTCCAGACGTTGCAAGTGCTATCCGAAAGGGTGCGAACTATGCAAAGAAGCATTTGATCGATGTACCTATGAAGGGTACAACTATCCCACATGACGTGATGGTTAAATTGGGTGCAGCTAAGATTTTGTTAAAGCCAGCTCCTAAGGGTACTGGTGTGATCGCTGGTGGACCTGTTCGTGCAGTTATTGAAGCTGCAGGTATTCGCGATGTTGTTTCTAAGATTTTGGGAACAAACAACCAAGCATCAAATGTGTATGCAGCATTGCACGCATTGAAGCAGTTGCGCGCTGGACGATTGACAGACGAAGGTCGCAAAGTTATTTTGAAGAAAGATGAAAAGATTGCTCTTGATGAGTTGCCAGCTGTTGCAGATGATGAAGAAGCATCAGTGAAAGATATTTTGAAGAAAGTGAAGTAATTATATGAATCTACATGAAATGCCATCATTAATAAAAAGAACAAAAAAGCGTGTCGGACGTGGTACTTCAAGCGGACGTGGTAAAACATCTGGTCGAGGTCACAAAGGTGATAAGGCTCGTGGTAAGAGCCCATGGTATAGAGTTGGTGGTAGCCGACGAAGTCGTTTGATAAAGCATTTACCTCAGCGAAGAGGTATTGGTAACGGTAATGTTTCATTAAAAGCTGTTGTAGTTACACTCGCACAAATTGAAGCTTCATACAACAAAGGCGAAACAGTGTCGTTGGATACACTTATTGAAAAAGGTTTGGTAAGTAGAACAGTAACTGTTAAGGTTTTGAACAAGGGTTCATTAAAGAAGGCTGTGACTGTTCGTATTCCTGTTTCATCTTCCGCAAAAGAAGCAATAGAGCGTGCTGGTGGTACTATAGAGAGTAAGTAACTCTATGGAAAATATTTTTTCTCCAATCGTGAACGCGTTAAAGGTTCCCGAGATTCGTAAGAAACTTCTTTTTACATTAGGAATTTTGGTATTGTTTCGTGTTTTAGCGTTTATTCCGGTCAGTGGTGTGGACACTAAGGCTTTGCAGAATTTGTTTAGCCAAAGTCAGTTCCTCGGGCTTTTGGATGTATTCTCTGGTGGTACTTTAGCTAACTTCTCAATCATTGCGTTGGGTTTGAACCCCTACATTAACGCGTCTATTATCTTACAACTTTTGACTATGGTATTCCCGAAGCTTGAAGCGCTTTCCAAAGAAGGTGAGCGGGGACGAGAGAAGATTAACCAATATACTCGTTGGCTGACTATTCCGTTGGCTGCGTTGCAGGGTATTGGTGTGCTTTCACTTTTGCGATCAACAGGTGTGATCGGACAGATTACTCCTATCACTGTTTTGACAATTGTTTTGACTTTGGTTGCAGGGACTATGCTTTTGATGTGGATGGGTGAGTTGATCACACAACATGGTATGGGTAATGGTGTTTCGATGCTTATCTTTGCAGGTATCGTCGGACGATTGCCAGTCGTGTTATTGCAGTCAGTGTCTGCTTCGACTTCTATCAACTGGTTTAACTGGGGAGTGTTTGGGGTGATGGGCATTGCAGTTATTGCTGCGATCGTGTTTATCTCTGAGGGAGCCCGTAAAATACCGATTCAATATGCACGCCGAGTACGTGGTCAGAATGTGATTGGTGGACAGGATAGTCATTTGCCACTTCGTGTGAACCAAGCTGGTGTTATCCCGATCATCTTTGCTGTTTCACTCGTATTGCTCCCAAGTATGATGGGACAGTTTTTGACTGGGAATTCTAATCGTCAGGTAGCTGAGTTTGCAGTGCAGGTTGCACAAGCGTTTAGTCCAACAAGTATTACGTACAATGCGGTGTATTTCCTATTGGTGTTTGGATTCACGTATTTTTATACGGCTATAGCGTTTAATACGAAAGATATTGCTGATCAATTGATGAAAAATGGTGGATTCATTCCAGGAGTACGACCGGGGAAGCCAACTCAGAGTTTCTTGAATATGATTTTGAATCGCGTGACTTTTGTGGGAGGATTGTTCCTTGCTTCAGTTGCAGTATTGCCGTCTATCGCGAGTGCGATGACCGGGGTGACTACAGCGATGCTTGGTGGAACAGGTTTGTTGATCGTTGTTTCTGTTATTTTGGAAACAAGTAAACAGCTTCAGTCATTGTTGGTGACGCATAATTACGAAAAGTTTTTGGGATAAAACGAAAAAATCCCTACTACCTTATTTATTGTTTTACTGATGCCTAATATATGAGTTTCCCCTGAGGGGGAATTGCATCTTGTCACTAATGATACAAGCAGAAAGAGGGTCACATGTATGAGAACCATCTCATCTTCTGTGTCCAACTTTCCGACCGATTTCACTATATTCTATTGTTATTCAATTGTGACCCCGCAAAGTACCGCGTAAGCTGCGTGTACAGATAGTATCTGCCCGCCTTCCCTTGGTACTTCTAGAAATTTAACGTCTTTCTCAGACGGCGTTGACTATTATTTGCCCTTCTTTTCTTTCTCTAGATCGTAAAATCCCCGCTCTCTTAGTTCGTCTTCAGTGTAAGGCGTTCCTTGGGAGTGGGATACATTATGAATTATAGGTGGTGATTTTGGGACGTAAAGCTGAGTTGGTGTTGGATCTTCTTTAGGTTTGGCTGGTGATGTTGGCTTCTTCGTCATGGTTTAGATCCTTTCATAATTGATTTACAAAAGAAGACGGGTATGACAGGTATATTTCGATAGGCAACTCCTTACTAATTAGGACACTTTAGGCTGAAACATATAGTTTGTATCTAAAGTATCCTAACTAGATAAGAAATTGTTTAAATAAGGTAGTAGGGAATGGTTGGGGATTCGAGCAAACGAATTCTCCTATACTCAGAGATTGGGAATAATTGAATTCGTGTGTATATCGAGTCTCCAATAATCCCTAGGTGTATGTGAAGGAGCAGAGTTAATTGAGTTCAAAGTGTCTTTTTCAAGCACAATTTGATGGATATAGTATAGCACTTGGGTAGCCTTTTGTCGTTAGGTATTGGTGGTTCAGATAACAAATCTGTTATTGCGTGATCTTCTGAACGACCTTTCCCAACAACGATTCTTCCTTGAGTCGTTGTTCTTGCTACCCATTGGCCATTTTCGCGTGCGAGTGTGATTACCGGTCGAGTGTTGATTGGTTGGGAGGACATCAATGTCTCCTGCTATACAATTCACGAATTCATAGTCAGAACATGCATACATCAGACTGTAAGCTGTCTAACCATTTGGTCATTATACCATCTGGCATACAGGTCTAAGTGATATTTATTGTGTTTAAAAGGGGATCCGGCTCAGACAGTTGTGTTGTAACTGTTATTGTCTGAGCCGGGAGCGAAGGACGACCTATTTAGTGGCG
Organism: uncultured Gammaproteobacteria bacterium; assembly: GCA_964525495.1. Taxonomy (GTDB): domain Bacteria; phylum Patescibacteriota; class Microgenomatia; order JALYQM01; family JALYQM01; genus CAZGHS01. Next base: position 49,162 of record CAZGHS010000008.1, on the reverse strand, counting down.
TGTCTGGTGAGCTTAGTTGTGGTTCCCTGAGCGATGCTGTGGTGGACTTGTGGAGGTGTTTTCTGTGCTTTGACTGCAGGTTTTCCGGTCGCAAAATTTATGCCGCAGACAGCGCAGAACTCTGATTTTTTGGGCGTGTCGATGCAATGGCAGTGGGGGCACTCGGTGGTTCCTTGTTGATGCGCCTGGATCCGAAGCTTGAGTTGTGGTGAAATTTCTTCAACCCTGGCTGGATTAGGATTCTTTGCCTTGTACTCCGCAATTCGTTTTTTGAGTTCATCTGATTTCTGCATTATGTACTCCTTCGTTATTGGTCTTGAATCGTGTAGTCGGCTTTATTTTTGCTGTATCCGTGAGCGCCAGCGTTGACAAGCACCTTTTCGATTACTGCTTTGCGGCTTTTTGCGGCCTCCCAGACTCGAGTTGACTGTCCTTTCGCTATAAATGTGCTAATATCAGACTCAAAATTATCATCATTAACTGATGACTGTCTGACTATTCGGTAAATTATAGCATATCCTATAGTAATTATCAATTATTATTTGAGTTCTAGCTTGAATCTGGTATAGTGCTTTTATGGTTATTATCGTGATGGGACCGCAGGGAAGCGGGAAGACCACTCAAGCAGAAAAAATTTCCAAAGCTTTTGGTATTCCACACCTAGAGTCCGGTGAGATATTTCGAGAGATTGCTACTCAGGATAGCGAGCTCGGACGACGCGTGAAGGAGGCTTTGGCTTCTGGACAGTTGGTGAATAAGACTGATGCTGATGCGGTGATTCATGAGATGTTGACTAAAGCTAAGTATCAAGACCATGTAGTGATAGATGGGTTCCCTCGAGATTTGGATCAAGCAGAGCGATATAGTGAGCATATTGATCGCGTGTTTTATCTAGATGTTGAGGAAGATGAGTGTATTGCTCGACTGATGGAACGGGGACGGGCTGATGATACTCCGGATGTGATCCGCGAGCGTTTGAGACTGTATAAAGAGCGGACGGTGCCGGTCTTGGAATACTTCGAAACACATGCAATGTTGGAGACGGTTGATGGTAATCGCGATCCTGATACTATTTTTAGAGATATTTATGATAGAATCAAACGTATGTTACAGATAGGTGAGCTAGATTTAATGTCATGAAAGTTCCAATTAAGACCATAGAAGAAGTTGCTATTATGCGCGAGGGTGGAAAAATAACCTCGGCGGCTTTGCGTGCGGTGAAGAAAGCTGTGCGACCTGGGGTGACGACTATGCAGTTGGATAAAATCGCTGAAGAAGAGATGCGTCGCCTGGGTGGAGAGCCATCGTTTAAGAAAGTGCCGGGATATAAGTATTCAACCTGCATGAGTGTGAATGACGTAGTGGTACATGGTTTGCCAGACAATGAACCATTGGTTGCCGGAGATGTGCTAGGAATAGATACAGGAGCCTATTTAAAGGGTTTCCACACAGATCTGTCATACTCGGTAATAGTGACGGAAAACGGCTTCTGGGAGCCTCAGAAGGCAGATGTAGATGCGGTTGTGACGTACGGACCTCTCATGAAGAGTAAAGAATCTCCTACTATGGAAGAAAAGAAGAAGTTCTTAGCTGTCGGGATGCGGGCTCTGATGGAAGCTATTCCACAGGCTGAGGTTGGAAACCATATCGGGGATATTTCGGCTATGTTGCAGAAATATTTGGAAGGCAATGGATATGGTGTGGTGCGGGAATTGATAGGACATGGAGTGGGGAAGGATCTTCATGAGCCACCTCAAGTGCCTGGTCGAGGTACTCCTGGCGAGGGAATGGTTTTGAAGGAAGGGTTGGTTTTGGCTATTGAGGCAATCTATACATACGGAAAACCAGGTGTGGCGTTTAAGAATAATGATGGCTGGACTATTGCAACTGCGGATTATAGTTTGTCTGGATTGTATGAACAGACAGTGGCGATAACGGCTGCTGGAGCTGAGGTATTGACGGCTTGGTAAGCGAGCTGGTACAATTGGGCGGTTAGTAATCGTAAGGCTTTTTGCCGGTAAATTGCCTGTTTACGAGAAGCGTAAAGAGGGCAATTTTTTTAATGTTTTAATCATGAATAAAGACGGGGTTATCGAGTTTGAAGGTGTAGTACTTGAATCATTGCCAAATACAATGTTTCGGGTAGAGGTAAGTGATCCCAACGATTCTGCCAAAAAAATGACTGTGTTGTGTACGATCTCTGGTAAGATGCGAATGAATTACATTAGAATTTTACCAGGAGACAAGGTGAAACTTGAGGTTACACCTTACGATCCGGCTCGTGGAAGAATCACGTTTCGGTCTAAATAATTTCACGGCTTGAAATCTAGCCGTTTTGTGGTAAAGTAGTGAAACGTGATTTGAGCCTGAACGAAATGGCTTTGTTATATGTTTAACTAAAATAGATATTCAAAGGTTGTAAACATATAATTTTTTTGTTTGATAATTGATAAGGTAAAAAAATTATGAAGGTCAAAGCGTCAGTAAAAGTTCGATGTAAAGATTGTAAGATTATCCGCCGTATGGGTGTGGTACGTATTATTTGTATAAATCCTCGCCACAAGCAGCGACAAGGATAAGGAGCAGTATGGCACGTGTATCAGGTGTAGACTTACCAAATAATAAGCGAGTAGATATCGCTCTCCGCTATTTATATGGTATTGGTCCAACAAATGCTAAGAAGATTTTAGAGAATGCTCGAGTTGAATTTTCAATCCGAGTAAAAGATCTGTCAGAAGAAGAGGTTTTGCGCATTCAGCGTTTGGTTGACACCTATATGGTTGAAGGAGATCTTCGCCGAAACGTGATTCAAAATATTCGACATAAGCAATCAATTGGTACTTATCAGGGTTTACGACATAAAATGGGTTTGCCTGTTCGAGGACAGCGCACACGACATAATGCTCGTACTCGCCGAGGAAAGAGAAAGACAGTTGGTACAGTACGTAAAGAGGTAGCGGCAAAATCTGGAGGCGCGAAGTAATCTATGGCAACAGCAAAAACACAAACAAAACGGTTAGCAAATGGGCGAGTATATATTACCGCTACATTTAATAACACATTGGTAA
>CAZGHS010000008.1:1175-46084 GCA_964525495.1 uncultured Gammaproteobacteria bacterium | reverse complement strand
ACTGTTGCATGGGGATCAGCTGGAGCATCTGGTTTTAAGGGTGCTCGAAAGTCTACTCCATACGCTGCAACAACATCTGTTGATCAGACAATTCGTAAAGCTATGGATATGGGTTTGCGTGAAGTAGAAGTGTTTATTAAAGGACCAGGAGCAGGTCGAGATGGTGCTATCCGCGCGTTAAAAGCGGCTGGAATGAATATTACATCTATAGCTGATGTGACACCACTTGCCCACAATGGTTCACGACCAAAGAAGAAGAGGAGAGTGTAATGTCAAGATATACTGGAGCAAAAGTACGATTAATGCGACGTGAGGGTACAGATCTCGGTTTGAAGTCTGTTGGAAAAACAAGCGCTTTGAAGCGTTTGTCTGTTCCACCTGGTGTGCATGGTCCTAAGGGAAAGCGTAAGACGAGTGCATATGGTATTCAATTGCGCGAGAAGCAAAAAGTTCGTACTATTTATGGTATGAGCGAGCGACAGTTTGTTCGTTTCTTTGGTTTGGCTTCCAAATCAAAAGGTACAACCGGAGATTTGTTCTTGCAATTACTCGAGCGACGTCTTGATAATGTAGTATACCGGTTAGGTTTAGCACCAACCCGAGCAGCAGCTCGACAGTTGGTTTCACATGGTCATATAAAAGTTAATGAAGAGCGTGTTAATATTCCTTCGTTTCTCGTAGATGTAGGAATGGTAATCACTGTATCTGAAAGAACATCTGGCGGACCAGTAGTGCAGGGCAGCGTTGAAGTAGTAAAAGAGGGAGACGTACCAGCATGGCTTTCACGAAAAGCGTTGGTAGGTAAAGTAGCTGCATTGCCAAGTCGTGATGATGCGCCAAATGACATTAATGAGTCGTTAATTGTAGAATATTATTCTAGGTAATAGGTGGAAGGAGGACCTGAGGGTGTGTTCCCAGGTTCAACAAGTATATGTTAGATAGTACAAAAGTAATACTACTTTCTGAAGATGTTCGATCAGCTGTTGTGTCGATTGAACCTCTTGAGCGCGGTTATGGTCATACATTAGGTAATGGTCTTCGCAGAGTGCTTTTGAGCAGCTTAGTAGGCGCTGCTGTTACAAAAGTTCGGATTAAGGGTGCTCCTCATCAGTTCATGTCGCTTGATGGTATGACTGAAGACGTGGTTGACCTTCTTTTGAATGTTAAGAAGATTCGTCTTCGAATGCATGGTGAAGAAGAAGCTACTTTAAAGCTTTCTGTGAAGGGTCCTGCAACAGTTACAGCTGGAGATATTGCAAAGGCTGCAAATGTTGAGATCGTAAACCCAGAATTAGTATTGGCTCACTTGGCTGATGCAAAAGCTCATTTAGATATGGAATTGGTTGTTGAGAGAGGCGTAGGCTATCTTACCGCTGAAGAGCGCGTATCAAATGACGCAAGCGCTGCACAGAAGCTTGGTGAAATCTTGCTCGATGCACATTATTCACCTATAACACGCGTTAACTACACAGTAGAGTCAACACGCGTTGGACGTATTACAAACTTTGATAAGTTGAATATGGATATTCATACAGATGGCACTATTCAGCCTATGGATGCAATCCAACAGTCAGCTAAGATCTTGAATGAGTTTTATACATTCTTGAGCGGCGCTACTGCAAATTCACCTTCAGATGTTGTAACAGAGAAGCCAAAGGTAGTTGCACATAACATAGATAAAGTAACTGTTGATGAACTCGACCTTCCTCCAAAGATTGCAAATCGTTTGAAGGAAAATGGATTTGAGACAGTTGATGATGTTATGAATGCTGGACGCGATGCTCTTTTGAAGATGCCAAATTTTGGTGAGAAGTCTTTGAAGGAAGTAGAAGCGAAATTAAAAGATAAGGGTTATTCAGGTATTAAGTAATTAGTATAGGAACAATGTATGAGACACAGAGTTGGCGGAACAAAATTTAATGTAGACAAGGATCACAGAGATTCTTTGTTGAAGAACTTGCTTACATCATATATTAAGCATGGCGAGATGGTTACAACCGAAGCGAAAGCTAAGGCATTGAAGTCATTGTTTGATAAGATCGTAACACGAGCAAAGAAGAATGATTTGCAAGCTCGTCGTATGGTTGCAAGTATGTTAACTGAGCGAGAAGTTCATATTAAATTGTTTGATGAATTACTTCCAAAGTTTGGATCACGAACATCTGGGTATTCAACAACTCAGATTATCATTGCTCCTCGAGCTGGAGATAGTTCACGAATGATGAAGATTAGTATGATGCTTGATGTTGTTCCTGAAGTAGAAGTTAAAGAAGAGAAAAAAGAGAAGAAAACTACACGAAAGAAAGCAGTAAAGGCTGAATAAAAGGATTTAGATATGCAAAGTTCAACACGAATTAAACCAAGTATGGTACAGAGAAAGTGGCATGTTATAGATGTTGCTGATCAAACATTGGGTCGTATTTCTTCACAGATTGCGAAACTTTTGATCGGTAAGCACAAGCCATATTTTGTCGCTCATCAGGACACCGGAGATTATGTTGTAGTTATTAATGCTGCAAAGGTTAAGACTACAGGTAATAAGTTAAAGCAGAAGATCTATTATCGCCACAGCGGATACCCAGGTGGTTTGAGAACACGAACTTTGGAACAGCAGTTAGAGAAAGATCCACGCCGAGTGCTTGAGCATGCTATCAAAGGTATGCTTCCAAAGACAAAGCTTGGAGCATCAATGTTTACGAAATTGTATGTATATTCAGATGCAACTCATCCTTACGAGTCTAAGCTGGCTAGTAACAAAGAGAAAGCACAGGAGTAATAACTTATGGCAGAAGCACAAACATATTTTAATGCAACAGGTCGACGAAAGACTTCCACAGCACGCGTAAGTTTGCAGGTTGGTAAGGATGGAATGACTGTTAATGATAAACCAATCGAACAGTATTTCAGTGGTAAAGTACGAGAACAGGTTTATTTGCGACCATTTAAGCTTACTAATACATTGGCTCGTTTTTCGGCTAGTGTTAAGGTAAATGGTGGTGGTACTGAGTCACAGCTTGAAGCTGTTGTACACGGTATTGCTCGAGCTCTTATGAAGTATGATGAGAGTTTGAAAGCCCAATTACGCAAGCACAAATTACTTACACGAGATCCACGCATGAAGGAAAGCCGTAAGTACGGTAATGCGCAGAAGGCTCGTGCTAAGAAGAGCTCTCCAAAGCGTTAAGAATCTTACAATATCCTATAGTTTGCAGTTTTTGCATATTTTTGCTATACTTGCGCCTATTAAGCGTAGCTAAGCTTTTATCTCGTATGAGGTTTGAGTGGTGGTACTCTTATTTCGTTTTCTGTTCGTTACCATTATGATGGAGGAAGTCATGCCCAAGCGAGATGACAATGGTTCGCGGAACTCAAGGAATCGTCGGGGTAGGTCAGTTTCGCTGGCGGAAGGTCCTGTCTATAAAGCGCTTAATGCTCGGGTGAGTGCTGGAGGCCTGCCGTTGTCTGTTATTAGCGCTGTCTTGCTTTACGATAGTACTGAAGGCGATGCTCGATCTGCCGGATGGTATTCGCAGGTGGAAGAGTTTTATGATAAACCTACTGGCGTCCAGCCAAAGCTTCGAGAGGACATCAGAGATGTTTTGAGGGAAATACTTAGAGTACGCTCCTAATTTGTAACTGACAGATTGGCACCGAGAGGTAGTGATGAGATGTTTAGCTTTATGCTGACGCTCTATATAACACTACCGATCGGTGCCTTTTTGGTTTTATTGAGTGTTATTTGTTCTTCGTCTGTTTCTTCTTCCACCTGGTGGTGGTCCGATAAGTGTCTCTTCCGGAATGCCTTGTAAATCAAGGTTTTTTCCTGCAATTTTAGCTTTTTTGTAAACTTGTTGAGCTAGTAATACTATTTTTTCTTGTGGATCTTTTATTCCGCGTCTTCTAAATAGTTGTTCTTCTTTTTGTGTTGGTTGCTGGAGCATTGTTCTGACAATGTCTTTAAGTTGCCATGTAGTTTCTTGATTACTCATATATTCCTTTCATTTTTGACAGTTTACACAATAATGTGTGCCGCGACCAGCCCACTTGGTTTTTTGGATTGGGTGACCGCAAATCAGACAGGGGGAGCCTTGCCTCTGGTAGACATTTACTTTAGCTAAAAAAGTACCTTTCTGGCCATCTATGTTCACATATGAGGTTTTTGAGGCTCCGTGGAGCTCTATACCAGCCTGGAGCACTGCCTTTATAGATGAATGGAGTAACGGTATTTCTTCTGTAGTAAGTGATCCTACAAGTCTCCATGGGAGCACGCGTGCTCGGAAGAGCGCTTCGTCTGTATAAATATTTCCGAGTCCAGCGATGTGTGTTTGATCGAGCAGAAATGCTTTAATATTGGCTTTGGGTCGTTTGGCTAGTAATTGTTGGAACTTTTCTAAAGTAAACTCTGCAGTGAGCGGTTCGATGCCGACTTGCTGTAGGAATTTGTCGTCCTTTAATTTGTGGGCGTGTATGAGTTTCATATATCCGAAAGTGCGAATGTCGTTGAAATAGAGCTTATCTCCAGAGTGGAAGTCTATTATTACTTTAGTGCTTTTGTTGGGGAGTGGTGTATTGAGTGGAGGGATTGGATGGCCTCCGGCGAAACCAGGAATCGATGTGCTTTCGAAAATGAGTTGGCCGGTCATTTTGAGATGGATGAGGAGATGGAATTGTTTATCTTGATTGGTCAGATTGATTATGAGGAGTTTGCCACGCCTATCTGTATTGGTGATGTGAGTATTTTTTATTAATGCTGGATCTCCTGAGAACATCTTTGGTAAGAGTATTTGAATAGACTTAATCTGCTGATTTAGTGCAGCTCGTTGGAGTCCAAGTCTGATGGTTTCTACTTCGGGAAGTTCTGGCATAGAAAAGTTATATCATATGGGTGACCTACCTTGTATATTTTACGTCGACACGCAAGCGCTTCGCGTAGTTGCTCTCTTCGCCATCTATTGTATGGCTCAGAAGGTCGACTTTAAAACATACAAAGTAGGTCTGACCTCTTTTGTGCTATACTGAGCGATATATGGCAGAGCATGTCTCGATCATAATTCCGTGCCTAAACGAAGAGCACTACATAGGCAAATTGCTTGGATCGCTGGCCAAACAGACGTATTCTCAATTTGAAATTATTGTTGTGGATGCAGGTTCTGAGGATGATACCAAGGGATCTGTGGAGCGTGCTGTCAGCTCCCACCCCATGCTTAAATCCCGTTTACGATTTGTTGTAAGTCCGACTAAGGGCGTGTCACGCCAGCGCAATTATGGTGCTGAACTTGCCAAGTATGACCGACTGCTTTTTTTGGATGCGGATGTGCAAGTGAGGCCTTCTTTTCTAGATAATACACTGGCTGAAATTGAAAAAAAACATTTGGAACTCGCGACTGTCGAGTTTGAGCCTTTGACTCATCGGATGGATGATAAGCTTTTGTATTTCATGGGGAATTTGTATGTAAAAGTACAACAGTATATTGAACCCGTGTCGATGGGTGTGTGTATTTTTAGTACAAAGAATGCTCATGGAATACTGGGTGGCTTTGATGAGAATTTGGCGCGTAGTGAAGACTATGATTATGTGAATCGGGCTGCAGAGCGTGGATTGCTTTTGAAGGTTTTGAAAAAAGGAAAAGTGTATATCTCAGTTCGTCGCTTGAATGATGAGGGACGGTTGAATTATTATAAGAAGGCAGTGCTGTCGGAAGTGTATCGCTTGATGAATAATAAAGAGCTACACGATAGTATCGAATATGACTTTGGTAAGTTCAAGAAAGAAGCGGAGTCAGTGAAATTTAAGACGAACGAGAAAGAAAAAGAAGAAATGTGGGATAAATTATTACGAGCAATGAATTTAGATAAATAAGGAGTATATGCATTTTTCGGTAATTATTCCGTGTTTGAATGAAGAGCATTATATCGGAAAACTGTTGAAGACGTTGCAGATCCAATCTGATCAGGATTTTGAATTGTTCGTAATAGACGGAAAGTCTGATGATAAGACTATTGAAGTAATTGATTCGTATAAAAAGGGATTGCCTCAACTGAAAGTTGTTGTAAGCGATAAGCGTGGAGTGGCTCACCAGCGTAATTTGGGAGCGCAGAATGCGACATCAGAGCATCTTTTGTTTCTAGATGCGGATAGTCGATTGCATGAAGATTATATTAAGGATTTTAAAGAAGAAGTGACGAAGGCCCAAGGTGATATTGCCACAGCGTATATTTGGCCAGATAGTCGCAATCCTTTGGATTGGTTATTCTGGTTGGGAGGCAATATGGTGATCGATCTTTCGAGATTTGCCTGGCCATTTGCGACTGGTATGAATATGTATGTGCGCCGGTCGATGTTTGAAAAAGTTAAAGGTTTTGATGAGTTGATTAAAGTTGCCGAGGATAATGATTTGGTTAAGCGATGTGTGAATGCGGGTGGGAAGTTTGTTGTATTGAAAAAGCCTAAATATTTTACTGATGTTCGCCGTCTGAAGACAGAGGGGCATGTTGGGTATTTGGTAAAACTGATGTTAATCGCATGGCAAGCGCATCGCCGTGGTTCGTTTGCAAAAGTTGACGTTGAGTATAAAATGGGTGAATGGGACGAGGTAGAGAAAGAAAAGACTAGTTTATTGAAACAGATTTTAGATAAGATGTTTTTTAAATAATTTATGTTGCCCGAACGAGATGTTTCTTCATTTCATGCTTTATTTAGAAATAGAGCATTTTTAATTTTGTGGTTTAATCAATTCTGCTTACAGTTTTCGTATGCGTTGATTAATTTCACCTTTATTTTGTGGGTTTATGATTTAACAAAACATAATACAACGGTTTCCTTGCTGTTGTTTTTTATTGCCTTACCGCCCGTTTTGCTGGGTATGTATGCCGGAGTAGTGGCGGATCGGATTAATCGAAAGAGGATTATTCAGATCACTGATGTTGCTTTGGCTGTATTGTTTTTCTGCTTTCTGTTTATTGGGAATTCGATTGCGTTGATTTTTTTGCTGGCTTTTGTGGTGAGTATCGTAAGTCAATTTTTTCTGCCTGCTGAAGCAGCTACGATTCCGACTATTGTTCCACGCGAACAACTCGTTCAAGCTAATTCGCTTTTTTCGCTAACAATCTATGCATCGTTGATATTAGGCTATACTCTGGCCGGTCCAATTATTAATTTAAGTGGAAGTTATACGATGCCGTTTGTGGTGGCGGGTGTTATTACTACTGTTGCAAGTTTATGGTTTTGGCGATTTCCTTCGGATAAGCAGATTGCATCTGAGCTGGGAGTAGTGCGGCATGTGTCGCAGTCTGTTACTCATGCCTGGTTGGCGATTCGGGAAGGTGTGCAGTATATTTTGCAGAAGCGGATCCTGCTCGTTTCAATATTGCTTCTGACTTCTGTGCAGGCGTTTGTGAGTACGTTGTCAGTGCTCATCCCGGAATATATTGATAAAGTCTTGCAAATTCCTGCAACTAATGCGAGCTATATTATTATGTTGCCGCTTGGTTTGGGATTAATAACAGGCGCGTTTTTCAACGGATCATATGGAAGGCAGTTCTCGCGACGACGTTTGGTTGAAGTTTCGATTATTGGCGTGAGTGTAATGCTATTGTTATTTGCCTTTGCTCCGATCATTTCTAATTTTCTGGCTTTCCAGGCATTGGATATGCCACCACGCTTGAGACGGCCATTAGAACATGTAATTGGGTTGTCTGGATTACTTAGCTTTTTCTCATACTTCCTTGGATTTTTTAACGTATCGATTGTGGTGCCAGCTCAGACCGTGCTGCAGGAGAATACAGATGAGGAGATCCGCGGTCGGGTGTTTGGCGTTTTGAATATGTTTATGTATTCTATTGCTACTGTGCCGGTGATCATTATTGGATCTTTAGCTGATGTGTTTGGTACAGTATCTATTCTTACTTTTATTTCTTTGGTTATATTGGTGCTCGGCCTCGGACTTGTATCTCGACGGGTTGTGACTGAAATGCTCCACTTTAAACGATGAAGGTACATTCGCTTTCTTTACGAAACTATCGTAATTTAATAGATTGTTCGCTCACTTTTGAGGGACATTCTGTAGGTTTGATAGGAGATAACGGTCAAGGCAAGACTAACTTGATCGAGTCTATTTATTTATTGTCGACGGGAGGTAGTTGGCGCGGGGATGGAGATATTGATTTGGTTCGTTTTGATGCGGACTTTTGTCGGGTGGACGGGAAGATTGGTGAAGATATGGTGTCTCTGGCGCTTCTGGTAGAGCGACAGGAGTATGGACATCGTGTGAAGAAGAAATATTTAGTGAATGATATATCGCGTAAAAAAGAGACGTTTACATCGTATTTGCCAGTGGTCTTGTTTCATCCTGAGGATATTCAGATTGTGAATGGTACGCCGTCGTCTCGGCGGGCGTTGCTTGATGTGTGCGTGAGCGAGGTGTTTCCGTACTATCGTCGAGTTGTGGCGCAGTATGGGAAGATTATTACTGCGAGGAATAGGTTGCTTGATCAAATACGTGAGGGGCATGCACGGGAGAATCAGCTGGAGTATTGGACGGACTCGATGGTGCGACTTGGTTGCGAGATTTATACCTATCGGTATGGATTTTTTCGATATATTCTTGAGCGGTTGGATCAATTTGCAGTCGAGTATAAGCCGCATATTGTGTGCGAGCAGTGTGATGAGAAGGAATTGTTTTTGCAGCGAATTGAAGTAGCGTATCGTGCACGACTTGAGGGGAATTTACAAAAAGAGATTATGAGTGCGACATCGCAATATGGTCCTCATAAAGATGATTATGTGTTTATGTTGGACAATAGGGATATAGGGCGGTTTGGTTCACGGGGAGAGCAGCGAGCTGCTTTGTTTGCGTTTAAGAAAGCACATGTGCAGTATATTGAGGAAGTGCGTGCGATGAAGCCTGTATTGCTCTTGGACGATATTTTCTCTGAGTTTGATGTGAAGCATCGTAATGAGATCGCTGCACTGTGTGTGGGGTATCAGACTTTTGTCACAGGAACTGAGGAGAATTTCTTTAAGGAAGAAGAATTTAAGTTTGATCAGCTAATACGGGTCGAGACTGGAAATGTCCAGATACTTTAGCATTTTTATTCGTGGTTTATAATCAAAAGGACCCTTATTATATATAAAGATCCTCTTGTTAACTTGTCCAAATTATTTTATTGGAACTCAATATAATCGATATCAGCTATGCCGTATGTATCTCTGCCGGTTAAGTAAACTGATTGTTTTCCGCTTAAAGCAGGGAGCGTTGCCGGGGTTAGTTTTACAAAATTGCCGGTGGAACCAATTGCCTTAGGAAACTTAAACGATGCGACTATTGTTCCAGTGCTAGATCCTATCCGAACATCGATAGTTCCGTTACTACCTCTTGATGAAGCATTGAGAGTTACTGCGGTTTTTCCTGTAAGTGAGACAGAACCATATCCTACTGCGTCACCTTTATCGAATCTTGCAATGTAGGTTCCTTTGTTTTCAACACCACGGATACCTCCAACTGTCTCTATTCCTGTGTTTGAAGTGAAAGCCTCCGCCTGAATAAACCCTAAGGATGGTGTTGCTGTTGTAGGAGCTGGAGTTACTGGCGCCGGGGTTGCAGAGCTGACAGGAGTCGGAACCATGTTGGGATACATCTGGAACTGGAAGTACCCATTGCAATGTAGCCATTGAGATTTATAGAATCCAGGAGTTCCACATTTTCCGTTTGATATAGTTCCCGTTGAATAAGTATCAGCTGCGCTCGACTGATAGGTCTCACCTCTGTATGTAATTTTTTCAATTCGTAGATCGCGATCAACTCTCTGACCGTTAATTACAGTGCTTAAATCATTAGTATATTTTATTTTAAGATCTTGTATGGAATTTTCTGCGAGCTCTACTTGGTATGACTTCAACTGGTTTGTTACAGTGATTGGACTGCCAACGGCGACGTCTTTAACGAACAACTGAAACTGAGGGTATACATTTTGAGCTGGATTACCCGCAGCTACAACAGTGAGGTTTCCTTTTGGAGGGCGAACTGACACAGATTTTGGTCCACCGTCTAACAAGTTTGGTGGTCTTGGATACCTACCTTCGACGTAGAGGTGCACTTGTGAATTCCACTTCTCAGGACCCAACCGAATTATGCTGTTAAATCCTCTTGCGCCTTTCACCCCATATAGCGCATCGATATCAGGCCGATCTCGAGAAGCAGTAGTCCAGGCATAGTCTAGCGATAAATCACCGTCGATCTCTGAGTAGATTGCAGGGTAACTTTCTTGACTAACCACCCATCCTTTTAAGCGAGCGTAGTATATCGACTGCTCCTCGAATACAGTCATTTGCTCGAACGTTCCGTAGGGATCAAATCCCACTGTTGGATTTGGGGTAGCGGCAGCGGATTGATCAGCTGCTCGTGGATCGACATTATTTCGATATCCGGATAGTGCAGCTACGAGCGTAATTGCAACTACAACAATAATAATGTGTGGAAGCCATTTACTGCTTCTGGAATCTAGGGCAGATGTTTTTTTCATAGTTTTGAATATCTTGATAATGGTAGTAGTAATAATAATAGCGTATAGTATGGAAATAAGTTGTGCAATAGTTTTACTTTTTGATATACTCTCAGCATGAAATTTCGAACATTTTCCGATATGAAATATATGTTTTTTGAGAGCGAACATAAGAATAAGTTTCGTAAAATATTCTTGATTCGTACTGCAGGAAACGTATTAATTCTTTCTTCCATTTTGTTTGTATTGTCGCAGTTTTATCCTGTGATTGCAGCTGAAGTTGGGTATCGATGGGATCGTACAGTGAATCCCGAGGAGAATCAGCAAGCGCAGATTCCTGACTCTGTATTTATTCCAACTGTTTCGACAGAGTCTGCTATCCCTGCATCGACACCAAAGCCGTTGCCGGAGCTTGAAGAAAAGCCAGTCAATACAGATTTTGGAATTTTAATTCCTAAAATTAAGGCGAATTCGGCCGTGGTTGCTGATGTCGATCCGTTTAATGCAGATCAGTATGATGCAGCTTTGAAAAAGGGAGTCGCTCATGCTAAAGATACGCAGTATCCTGGAGATGTAGGAAATGTGTATATGTTTGCGCATAATACGTTGAATGCGTGGGATATTCCAAAATATAATGCTATATTTTTCCTGTTACATAACTTAGAAGCTGGTGATCGGATCACTACATTTTTTAAGGGTGAACGATTTGACTATATTGTGTTTGACAAGAAGGTGCATAGTCCAAAAGATTTGTCGCCACTGGACACTAAGTATTCTGAACCAGTGCTGTCTTTGCAAACATGTTGGCCACCAGGAACTACCTGGCAGCGGTTAGTAGTGAGAGCGAAGCTGGATAGGTGATTAGAAATTAAGTAGTGGTTCTCTTATAATATTCCAAGTTGTATTGCTTATTATAAAATCATTTGCAGCGCTTGGGAGATAAACCTCATCCATCATCTCTCTAACATATTGTTGAGCTACCAATACAGGCGTACTGCAAGGAATCGCTCCATTGGATAAGATTTCTACTGAGAGATTGCCTTGATATAAAGTAATATCAATCGATACAAGTACTTTTTCTATCGAGTTTGGGATTTGTTTAGAATCTCGTAACCAGAGAATTTGTCTGTTTGTTTTTTCTGCTGGAGTATTATTCCAATTTGTATAAAGTTCAGGCTGGCTTTTAAACATATCTGGATAATGAATATCTCGAGTAGACTCATCATTATCATAATAGCTTGTAAATCGCATATTACCTTTTTGATACTTTGTATTTTGAGCAAGTCGGACTGCAGATTGTTTTAAGTTAAAATTTTCAATTTCGGAGTTTGAAAGTTTTTTTTGAGTTGATCCAAGTTCTTTATACATGCAACCTACTACAGGTACAAAACTATCAAACGAGAATATATTCTTATGTATAAAAACAACTAACAAACTTAATATGATGCCGGTTATTGCGCTTATAATTGCTATTTTTTTCATTATCTTAAGTTAATCGTATATAGATTCGGTTCGGATCCTGCTCCAGCGTTGAAATTGGTGAGGAACACGAGTCGTCCACCGTCTGGCCATGGGAAGACGCGGCCTTTTTCGTATGGTCCACTGTATAGTGTGGATTTATTTTTACCATCTGTTTCTATCATTGAGATTGCATTATCTTCGACCATGATAAGGTGTTGGATTGCTCGATCGGCTTTTTCTTCTGCAGGGTACCAACTGTAATAACTTGCGTGCGGTAGGTCGTAGCTGGTTTTCTTTTTAACATCATAGACTTTTACTTTCATAGTAGCTGAAACACTTGCAGAAAGAGCCTCAATATCTTTGCGGTACATTTGTGAGGAGGAGGTACTCTCGTTTTGTTCGAGGACTGCTGCTTCTGTTGAAGTGCGAGTCGATCGGATTGGGATTATGCGTGGTTGTGATGTAGGAGATTGTACGTTTGTCACGCTACTTGCTTCGGCATAGAGGAACATGGTGTTATCCCATGACCATCGGATAGGTATGGCTGAATTTGATGCGATACGTTCACCTTGGGCGTCTCCGACAAGTTTCTGAAGGCGTGTGTTTTCTTGCGTATTCCACTCTTCGAGCCAGGTTTCGAGTATGCCTTCTTTGGTGAGTGTGATATCGCTTGGATTATTGTTTAAACGTGTCGTGTCTAGAATATAATTTCGTTGGAATCGTGGATTCGGATCTTTGTTTTCCTGGAGGGTTACTAGAATTTGTTTGCTATCAGGAGACCAGACATAGTCTGCGGTGCTGAAGTCGAGGGCATTGGTGTTCCGTGCGATCTGAGTAAACTCAGTTGATGCGCCAGAGAATACTGTACGCTTGGCCATATCGATGATCCAAAGTCCCGCTTTTTCTTGTTCATTGAAACGTACTCCGTATGCAGCTTTGAGTCCGTCAGGTGATGCTTTGAGGTTGATTGCACCTGTAGTAGTGACTGGATTTACGCTTGGGATAGCAGGCCAGAGGATCGCTTCGACCTCTGTAATTATTTTATTATCTATTTCGAGCTCTTTTTCCCATGGTACATAGCCTTCTTTTTTAAGTTGGATTTTGTATTTTTTGGAAGGAAGATAAGAAATACTTGTATTGGTGATGTCTTGGTATCGATCGTCGATGAAGATCTGGGCGCCGTTTGGTACTGAGTTTACTACGAGAACGCCGGTTTGAATGACTTTGTTTGTTTTAGTGTCAAAGGTGAATCCCTGCACAAGCATGATGCCTATGACAGTTCCGAGTACGAGTATGACGAGTGATGCAGCTGATACGAGAAATCTAGTTTTTTTATCCATAAGGTTTATAGTAGCGGCTTTTTAAGTATAAGTCTATTCGTATTTCGTATATACTTTGGCTCTTGTAAATGAAGCTTCCTTTATCAATTCTTAATATTAATACTAACTGATAACGTGAACGGCTCAAGTTGACTAATCGCAACTACTCGCCGTCCACATAGTCGCCATAGCATTCACGAGCGAAAAAAGTATATACTTCAATACTTTAGTTTAATTTAATTATAATTTTGAGCTCAATTTATGTTTCGTAGTGTATAATCTCTGATACTATGTTTAATTTTACCAAAAGACTGGGAATAGATCTAGGAACGGCAAATTCGTTGGTTTATCTGGCTGGCAAGGGAATTGTTTTAAACGAGCCGACTGTAGTGGCAGTTTCTGTTGATGATAATAAGGTTGTCGCGGTTGGAAGCGAAGCTCGAGAGATGCTTGGTCGCACTCCTACTAATATTGTTGCGTCACGGCCTATGAGAGATGGTGTGATCGCTGACTATATTATTACTGAAGCGATGCTGCGTTATTTCATTGATAAAGTATGTGGAACATCGCGTATTTTTAAACCTGAGGTGATGATATGTGTGCCGTCTGGTGTGACATCTGTAGAGAAGCGAGCTGTGCTGGATGCAACAATGGCGGCTGGTGCGAAGACTGCGTATTTGATCGATGAGCCGCTTGCTGCTTCGATTGGTGCGAAGATCCCGATTGCGAACCCTTCAGGAAATATGATTATTGATATTGGTGGTGGCTCTGCTGAGGCGGCAGTTATCTCACTTGGTGGAGTGGTCGTGCATGGATCAGTGCGTGTGGCAGGTAATAAAATTGATGAGGCCATTGCTACCTATATTCGAAGAAAGCATAATTTAATTGTAGGCGAGCGAATGTCTGAGGAAATTAAAATTAATGTGGCGTCCGCAACACCGATGGATCCTCCGTTGAAAATGGAGATTAAAGGCCGCGATGCGATAGATGGATTGCCGAAAATTATTGAAATTTCTTCCTCGGATATTACAGACGCGATTTTGCCGAGTCTGCAGTCTATTGTATCTATGGCTCGGACAGTGTTGGAACAGACACCGCCAGAACTAGCTGCGGATATTATAGATAAGGGTATCGTGTTGTCTGGTGGTACGTCGCAGCTACGGAATTTGGATAAGCTTTTGATGCAGTCGACAGGCGTGCCTGTGTACCTAGCTGAGAATCCGATGATGTGTGTGGCTATGGGAACAGGAATTGCTATTGAGAATATAGATTTGTATAAAAGAGGTATTAATAAGAGGTAATTATGTCATCTCCTGAAACCCGTTCTCGTTCTAATTCACGTAAAGAACAGATTGATCGATTAACTACAAAGGTTACGTCTGGAGAAGGCGGTCGAGTAAGTCAGAGGCAACGAAGAATTGAATTAACTCGATTACAATTTCGTCAAGAACTTGAGGATCGTAAACAAAGAAGATTAAAATCTAATTTTTTGAATGATTAAATATGATAATCGGATTTGATGGATCACGGGCATTTGTTACTCAACGTACTGGTACGGAAAATTATTCATTTAATTTGCTTACTCAGCTGCTTCATGTTGATCGAAAGAATGTGTATAAAATTTATCTCAGACTTCCTGCCGAAGTAATTCAGACCAAGCCTGGTATAAAAGCCTGGCTTACACATGTGACAGAATCTCTTCCTCGGACTCAGAATTTTCGACTTGTTTTGATTACTAATAAACGACTATGGACTCAGGCTGGACTTGCCTGGGAATTGTGGCAACGTACTCCGGATGTGTTGTTTATTCCTGCGCATACATTGCCGTATATTCGTAAAAAAAGTATTAAAACTGTTGTGACTATCCATGATTTGGGTTATGAGTATTTGCCTCAGTATCATAAATTCCCTCATCGCTTGTGGTTGAATAAATCTACTGAATATGCTGTAGCGCATGCAGACAAATTGATAGCGGTGTCAGAGGCGACTCGAGATGATTTGATGCGTAAGCTTAAAGCTGAGGAAAAAAAGATCACCGTGATTTATGAAGGTGTAGGTATGCGGCTTGATCCTGCTTCGCTTGTTAACTCTAAATGGGAAGTGGCGCGGACAAAGTATTCTGTTGGAACTCACTATATTATTTTTGTTGGAACAATACAGCCTCGCAAAAACTTGATTCGATTA
The DNA here is from genome assembly GCA_964525495.1 of uncultured Gammaproteobacteria bacterium. GTDB lineage: Bacteria > Patescibacteriota > Microgenomatia > JALYQM01 > JALYQM01 > CAZGHS01. The sequence goes on along the minus strand of CAZGHS010000008.1, from coordinate 30,620 downwards.
ATCCAAGCGTTTCGTCAGTTAGTGGACGATACTGCTGTTAAAGAGTTGTATCCAAAATTGCAATTAATTTTGGTGGGACGCAAGGGATGGTTGGATAAAGCTATTTATGAGGAGGCAGAGAAACAACAAATTCCAGATCGGGTGTTGTTTTTGGGACATGTTCCCGATGATGAGGCGGCTACACTGGTCAAAAGTGCTCTATGTTTCGCGTTTCCTTCCTTGTTTGAGGGTTTTGGTATTCCGATTTTGGATTCGCAATCCTACGGAACACCGGTATTAACTTCAAATCAAAAGCCTATGACTGAAGTTGGCGGAGATGCAGCGTTGTATATTGATCCGCTTAGCGTGGAAGCAATTACACAAGGTTTGAAGAAATTAGTTACTGATAGAAAGTATGCTGAACTACTGCGACAAAAAGGGTTGCAAAATGTTAAGCGTTTTAGCTGGGAGAAAGCTGCGAAGGAAACGCTGAAAGTATTGGAGTCATAAGTATGGAATTGCTTGGAGTTAGACTTTCGTCAATTTCGAATAAGGATGTTTTAAATGCGATCGAAAAATATCTCGATACGTCTTCTTTGCATCATATTGTGACTATTAATCCAGAGTTTGTTGTGGAAGCGCAGAAAAATAGCCGATTTAAAGATATTTTAAATCAAGCCGATATTCAGTTAGTTGATGGGTATGGACTTGTTGTTGCTCTTGAATACTTGCGGACGAGAGGGGTGGAGAAAGATTCTTTATTGGTTGGATTTTTGAAATTTTTTGTGGTGTATATACAATTGCTTATTGCGGGGCAAAAGCCTCAGAACATAACTCGACTGACCGGCGTAGATCTCATTTGGCTTTTGGTTCAGCAAGAGTTTATGCGCGGACGAAAAATGTATTTGCTGGGAGGGAAGAAGCATGTGTCGGCACAAGCAGTGAATCGTCTCTCAGAGTTTAATGAAGCGATTCATTTTCGGAGTTCGAATGGTTTGGACAATGTGCGAGATCCTGATATGAAGCAAGAAGAGGATATTCTCGCAGATATTAATGCATTTGCTCCTGATGTATTGTTGGTGGCATATGGACATCCGTGGCAGGATGAATGGATTGCTGCGCATGCGAATGAATTAAGGTGTCGTGTGGCTGTGGGAGTTGGAGGGGCGTTTGATTATATTTCCCAACGTGTGACACGTGCGCCTACCTGGATGCGATCTCTAGGACTTGAATGGTTGTATCGGTTGATGAAAGATCCGGGCAGATTTGTACGCATATTTCGTGCAACGTTTGTATTTGTAAAACTTGTTATCAGTAAAGGGTAATTTGCTATTGCATAATTTTCAGCTAATATTCATACTTAAGAAAAGGATTATATAAAGGAGTTTTTATGACTGATATGACTTTGGAGACTCAAGGAACATTTTTAGGTCCGAGCGCTCTGTTTGCAAAATCATGGGAGATTTTTAAAGCGAAATGGAAGACTCTCGTATTGATTACGTTAGTTCCTACTGTTTTGGCTTTTGGATTGATACTTGTAGTGGTTCTTTTGGCTGTTGGAATGGGGATTGCTAATAGTGGATCGACGACAGACCTGTCAACAATCATAGCAGGAGCGGGAATTTTTCTTTTCTTATTTGTTGCAATTGCGTATGTGGTTCTGATTGTTATTTCTTTGTGGTCACAGATGGCAATGTTGATGGTCGTTGCGAAATATAATGAACAGATAGGTGTTAAGCAAGCGTACGAAATGGCAAAAGGAAAAATCTGGCCGTATTTAACAACTGGATTTGTTGTTGGACTGCTTGTGATGGCAGGATATGCCTTCTTTTTGATTCCAGGTTTGGTAATAGCTCTGTGGTTTTGTTTTGCAGGATTTGTCGTACTTGATGAAGGAAAGACAGGTTTAACCGCAGCTTTGACAAGTCGTGGATATATGCGTGGTCGAGAATTGGGTGTATTCGGTCGAATGTTAGTTTTTGGTTTGGTCTATATAGGTGTCTATATACTTGTAGTCGCGCTTCAAGCTGCTATGGGTGGATCTAAGGAAATGGGCTTGCTCTCGATTATATTGTCGCTTGCCTCAAGTGTTGTGTTTTTTGTCTTAAATTTGATCGGTATGATATATGCGTATATTGTGTATGCGAATATAAAACAGTTGCAAGGTGGGAATGTAGAGATTGCGCCATCAACACGTAAGAAATATGTATGGTTTGGTGTCGGTGGATTTATACTTGCGATTGTGTTGTATGGTTTACTCATTTCAATGATCGTAGGTTCGGCTATTAGTAATATTAATAAATCAAACTTGAACACTAATGAGACAGATAAAATGATGTTGGAGGATACCGATAATTCAAATGATGGTGATGATATGATTCAGGATATGCCTGAGGATTATCGCTATAATATGCCAATGGATGAGGATTCTACGTTGATGGAACCAACACCTGATCCTGAGACATTGTTGAACTAAGATTTTGTGAAATAAAAAAAAGGGCTTCAGTTAACGCTGGAGTCTTTTTTGTTTTAATTTGTGAGAATTGGGAAAAAAGAGAGTAACAAGTTGATCTGTTTCGAACGAAAGAAAATGACTAAATCATCAAATGTTCGTTTTCGACAAATAAATTTTCTATTCTGTTTGTATTCGGAACACCGGCGAGCGGAGCTTGCTTTGGAATGTAAAAATGGTTGCAAGCTCCGCTCGGACTTAGGACAGATTATTCTCGGCGCTGGCGCGGCTGAAGGCGTTTTTCCTTGTTCTTATCCTCGACCTTGCGTTCGCGGTCTTCAGGGTGCCGCAGGTTCAGCGGGCCAGGGTTTGTGTTTTGACGGTTTATCCGTGCAAGCACTGGCTGCCTAATGATTGGGTTCGACTGCGGCTTGGCTGGCGTTGCTTGTGTTGTTGCTTGATGGGCAACACGGTTATTGTTTTTGGGAGTCGTCCCTCCGGCGAATTTTGCTGCTCTTGAAGGCGGGCGCCCGAGTGGGTCGGATTCAGGTAGGGCCTGATACAGCCGATGATGAGGAGTTCGCTCAGCAATTGCTGTACAGTTTGGCGTACCGTTTGCCATTAAGAGCAGTACCTTTTTTACCGCCTTGTCTTGTATTTCAGTAGGCAGCTCCGCGTCAATCGTAATGACAGCCGTTGTGCCGCTGCGCTGTCCTTTAGCGTTTGCATCGGGTACATTGCCTACCTGGTAGCGGAGATTCGTAAAGGATACCGTTCCACTCGGGGTTTTTACATTTGCCTGTAGAGGTCGATACATCGGAAAACTCCTTATATCTTCTTCGACTACTAAGGTGTGGGTTCCGATTGGCTGTCAGGCGGCTCCTTTCTATAGACGGATACGGTTATATTAAAAACGTGTTTTTGACACGTTGAAGCCGAAATGAACCTAAAATAGAAAATTTGAGTGTTACTCTCTCTTAAAGTGCGGCCGGAGGCCGTATCGTTTAGATAGACTCTAAAGGATTTCAGAATAATATCATATGCTATTAAATTTGTAAATTTACTATAGGACTGTATGGTTTTATGCTATTTTCACCCTAGGTATTGTTGTATATGCTATACTTGTTGAAATAAATTCTGTATGCAACAAACTGATCTTTCTCACCTTATTTCAGAATCCGATAGGCTAAATTTTGATCCCCAGACCTATTTGTTGAAAAATGCGCAGAAAACCGATATCCCTTTGATTTTTAAGAATAATGAGTTAGAGATACAAAAAGACTTGCCGTTTTTGTTTGTTTTGTGTGGGCCAGGGGGAGTAGGTAAGGATACAGTGTCTAAGGAGCTATTTGCTGATGGTATTGTACAGAAAATTCAAACAGCTACGAGTCGGGCTCGCCGGGAACATGAAGGTGAATTAGAAAGTAGTTATTTGTGGATGCGAGAGAAGCGAGAAGAGGAGTCAGATCCTGAGTATGCTGAGAACCTTTCGTCCGAGTATGGATTGATTGAATACAATATCTTTAATGGATCTGTATATGGTATTCCACTATTGAATGTAGAAAAATCTTTGCATAAAGGTAATGCCATGATTTTGATGACTGTGGATAAGTTGGATGTACTTAGAGAAAAACTTCATGGTAAAGCAAATATCGTTGCACTATTTATTGTTCCAGAGAGTTTTGAACAGTTGTTTGAACGGGTAGGTCAGAGAGAAAATCCCGGGCAACGTTTGCAGATATCCCTACGGGAGATACAGCAGGCTCCTAGTGTCGCACACTACTATATTTTCAATCCAGTAATTTATGACGGACAGCCTGGCCTGCCTCTGGTGCAAGAATCGCTTAAATCGTTAATTTCACAAGTACAGACTATTTAGAAGTTTGGGTGGAGTAGGGCTATTTCCGTATATGTGCGTGTTATACTACCACTATGAATTCGCATAATCAGGCTTTTTTGATAGATGGTAATGGTCTTTTGTATCGAGCTTTTCATGCATATCCTGCCTTGACTACACCGAATGGTGAACCAGTGAATGCGGTGTATGGATTTGCAATGATGTTGATGCAAGTACTCGATAAATTTAAGCCGAAGTATGTTGTTGTTACTTTTGACAAAGGAAAGCCAACATTTCGTCATCAAGAATTTACGCAGTACAAAGCGCAGCGCAAACCGATGGACGATACGCTTGTTTCACAGATTGCGCGCGTGTATCAGTTGGTTGAAGCGTTCAATATTCCAATTTTTGCGATCGAAGGATATGAAGCTGATGATGTGATTGGAACTTTGGTTCGTCAAATTGAGTCGGATATTCACGCGAAGAAAACTGATATTGATGAAGCGATTATTGTGACAGGCGATCGAGATCTTTTGCAGCTGTTGAGTGATCATGTAAAGGCTTTGATGCCAGGAAAAACATTTAGTGATGGAATAATCATGGATGTTGCTGCATTCTGTGAGAAGTATGGATTGAAAGAACCTTTGCAGTTGATCGACTTTAAAGCATTGCGGGGAGATACTTCGGACAACATTCCTGGTGTTGCGGGTATTGGAGATGTCGGTGCGAAGAAGTTGTTAGATAAATTTGGAAATATTGAATATTTATATACTCACTTGGATGAAGTGGATGAGAAAACACGACATAAATTAGTTGAAAGTGCTGAGATGGCTGCTGTTTCAAAAAAGCTTGCGACTATTGATACGAAGGTTCCGATAAAGATTGATCTGGAAGCGTGTCGAACAGAACATTTTGATAAAGAGAAAGTAATTAAACTTTTTGAGGAACTGGACTTTAAGAGTTTGGTAAAGCGTGTGCGTGGTGTGGAGAATCCTAAGGAAGAAAAGCCTGCTGGGAAAAAAACTGTGTCAAAGCAGGAAAGTTTGCTCGGTGAGGAAGCGGACGTGGTGGATGAGAAAACAAAGATGAAAGAGTTCTTGAAAGATCAGCCTGAAGTAATTGTGAATTTGGATCTCGAGATGGTGGATGTGTTGCAGCGAATGAAAGAGCATGGTGTCGTGGTTGATCCAAAGACATTGGAAATATTGAGTAAAGATTTTGGGGAGAAGCTTGAGATAATTACTAAACAGATTTATGAGATTGCAGGACATGAATTTAATTTGAACTCGCCGAAACAGTTGTCTGAAGTTTTGTTTGATCACATGAAGTTACCTGTGATCAAGAGGACGAAGACAGGGCGATCGACAGATGAAGAAGTTTTAAATGAATTGGCTTTAACTCAGGAAATCGCGCAGAAGATTTTGGATTATCGAGAACTGTATAAACTAAAATCAACTTATATTGACGCGTTGCCAAAATATATTGCTGAAGATGGACGGATCCATTCGACGTTTCGTCTGGATATAGCCGCAACTGGTCGGTTGTCTTCGATCGATCCAAATTTACAGAATATTCCTATCAAGGGGCAATATGGTGCGCCTATTCGTAAAGCATTTGTTGCGCCTGAAGGGTGTGTGTTGCTTGCTTGTGATTATTCACAGATTGAACTTCGTATCCTGGCGCATTTGTCAGGGGATGATGGCATGAAAGCGATTTTTTCTGATGGACGAGATATTCATGCCAGTACTGCAGCGTTGGTATTTAACATTGCGCAGGATCAGGTATCCAAAGATCAGCGTCGAAGCGCGAAGGCAATTAATTTTGGTTTGATGTATGGAATGGGACCCCATGCGTTATCGAAAGATTTGAAGATAACGTTTTCTCAGGCACAGCTTTTTATTAAAGCATATTTTGATGCGTTTCCAAAAGTGAAGCAGTGGATAGATGCGACTTTGGAAAAGGGTCGTGAAGTGGGGTATATAGAGACTGTGATGGGACGACGACGGTATCTGCCTGAATTGCAGTCTCAAGATAAGCGATTACGCTCTGCTGGAGAGCGTATGGCAGTGAATATGCCAGCGCAAGGTACGCAAGCTGAGATGATTAAAGTTGCGATGGTTCATTTGGATAAAATAATTGGTGAGAGTAAGGAAATTGCGATGGTATTACAGGTGCACGACGAACTTGTTTTTGAAGTGAGTGAAGATAAGGTGGATATTTGGTCGCCGATCGTTGCTCGCGAAATGAAGGATGCGCTACCTCTAAGCGTTCCTGTTGATGTAGGACTCGCAGTTGGTAAAAACTGGGGCGAGATGAAGAGTATAAAATAGCCTATAATATATTGACTTTCCCTTCAAAAATGGTATAATGCTTTTGCTTTATTGACCTATAGTATTATGCGTTTTGTGAATTGGAAGGATTTTTCTGCAAAGTAAGGATCATAGTCTGAGTTTGTGCTTGGGATATGATCCTTGTTTTGTCTTAAAACAGGGGTACTTTAATAGCTTGAGTGGTAGGGACTAATGGAAGTTGGAGTCTGTTTTCGGCCTTGAAGGGATAGATTTATATCTTTTTGAGTCTGATTTATGGTCTCAAACTTCTGTTCAATCCCTACTACCTTTATATAAAGAAAGATTATTTATTCCTTTGATTTGAGAGAATCCTATAAAGATGATGACCTTGTGGTCGTTTTTATTGGATTCTTTTGAGCAAAGGAGATTTGAAAAGAAAGTTCTGATCACGCCCGAAAAAACGGGTTTTTGAAGTTGGACTCGTGATTTAGCTATGGAGGTGGAAACGCTCGGAATATAGTTCGATTCGTGGTTCTTCGACAACTCGCCAACTACTAAGGAGACTAACCCAATGCGTATTCTTACACGCACGCGCCCTCTCTCGCTTCTGCTTCTAGCAGTGATGATCCTAGCCGCTCTTCTCGCAGTGCATTCGTCGACGACTTCGGTTGGTGCTCAGGCTGCGCCAACACCGACAGCAATCCCTGGGACCGTAACCCCGGCGCCTACCGCTATGCCAACAGCTGCACCTGCAGCGACTCCTCAGCCCACTCCGGTTGGGGTGCTTATTGGCAATTCAACCAGGCTTCTGCCTGGCTACTACGAGGCGCCTGTTTTTGGGTCCACGATTGTCGGGGCTGTTGACTTTACAGTTGGTGGCACTCTTGCGGCAAATGAGAAGGTCCTCGTGACCCTGATCTCGTCCGGCAATATGTATCATGGCGACGGCCAGGCCTCAAACACATTTGTCGCGCCTAATACCAGTGTGACGCTGGACTGGACTGACAAGACTATCGGCACGGCCGTTATTGTCCAAGCCACCGGCCCGGTTACCGCGACCATCGATACTCGAGGGAGCACATCGGAGATCCAGCTGGTTGTGATGCAATACAATGCAGCATCGCCGGTTTCGACTACGGTTGTTCCGACCTTGGTTCCATCACCCACGGCCATCCTGGCCAATCAAGGTGCGATCGAAACGGTTGCCCTTTCCAAGCTTATCAGCTATACGCTTCAACTCGCGGATGGCGACTCGTTTGATTGGGTGCTGAACGCCAATACTCCTTTCACGATGACATTGACGTCTGACACTCGAGCGCCGTTTAACGCGTCTGGCCATGGTGGGTACTGGACTGGTAATGCGAACTCTGCTGGAGTTTATGATGCAGTGATCGTCGATGCCGCAGGAACCAATATGGTTATAGAGTCCGGGATTGCCAAAATCACCGTCTCCTTCGAGGTTGAAGACAGTACTGTTCCTGGCGATCTCCAACTGGTCATCTATCGCGCTGCTCCTGCTGCCAGCACATCACCATCCGGCGTTGTCGCTGGTACAAACCCAACTGCATCCACAGGCGCTGATAATCCAACATTGCCAAACGGCGGCGCTGCTGATCTTGCAGGTCTTACCCTGAATCTACAGCCGGTTCCTGACGAGGGCTTCTCGTTGACAAGCATCAAGACGCTTGTCTGGCTGGTGCCTGTTCTTGCTCTCATCCTTGGCGTATTTGCGCTTGGCATTCATCTTGCGCGGAGCGCCGGCAAGGTTAAGTCAGGCCAGTACACCAAGTAGTGTTGTAGCTAGGGGGACGCGCGAGCGTTCATGCAAAGACCTTTGGGTCTGCGCGTCTCCCTGTGCTACGGCACACGATAATCTTTCTTCTATTTATTAGTATTTAATACATATCTTCTATTAACGAGTTGATCGTTGATGTGAATTGTTGTGTATTAAAAATTAATATTGAAGGTAGTAGGGCTTATCGTTTAAATCTTGAAGTATTTCGAGCTTTTAACCATAAGTAATTCCATATTTTTTATATTTAATTGATGCCTATGATCGAAGTTGGTCAACTCCATGGTGGACATGAATATCGTAATAACGGCGATAGGCATGATAATGATCAAAATCCTGTTTCTATTGAAGAGCGAATTCAACAAACTCGTGAAGCATCACGCAGAAAATTGGCTGAAGTACGTGCCCAAATAGATTTATTTGTTGATATTAAATCTCGTGAAGTTTCCCAGAAAGCAGAAGAGTATATTGCTCATCCGACACATGCTTTGCAAGATGCTGGAAAATTTGCGTGGGAAAAAGGCAAATGGATAGGATTTGGTGCTGCAGTACGAATGGGTACAGCAGCAATAGGTGGTGCAATAGATATTGCAGGAAAACCTATCACAGTTATTGGTGCGACTTTAGTAAAAGCTGTTCGAGATACCTATAGAGAATATGCAGATTATGCAGCTAAAGGTGCACGACAGTATTTTCATGATCATGTGGGTAGTCGTGTGATGCAGGAAGAAAAAAATGATGCATGGTCTAAAGTTGAAAATACTTATCGTGGTGTAACTCGTGGTGCGGTTGATGTTGCTATTACGAAATCATATAACGTTGAAGAGCATAAGAAGCAAGTTCAAGTTTTGTCTATCATTGTGAATGATACTGATCCCTCTCAGACGTTGGCAATGCTTTCATCCTCTGATACTGAAAAGACTCGTGAGAATTTGGTGGGATTTATGCAGCAAGCAAAACTTGCTATTGATACGGCAGATACCCGAGAAGCACGTTTGGAAGCACGACGAATAATGGTAGCTTTGTATAAAGCATCACAGGAATTAGGGCATCGGACGGGCAGATTAACTTCTATAGATCATGTTAGTAAGGCACATGCTGGTTCGGTGAGATATCAAGAAACTCATTCTGTTGATGTTTGGTCAGAGGAAGAAAAAAATAGATTTAAGAACGTAGCTCAGAATGTGAATACTCAGCTTGATATTTACGGTAAGAATAGTCGCAAATGGGCGAGTCTTGGTCGTTTAGCTCATGCTCCTGTGGTTGCAGGTTTACCAGCTTTTGTGGGTGCACATATTTTCGAACATACTATTGGACAGACAGAGTGGTTTCAAAATTTTAAAATACAACAAACAGAATGGGTAAAAGGATTATTTCATAAAGAACCTGAAATTGTGGTAGCTCAACCAATGCCGACTCTCGGTGTTAAAGATGCTGTAATATCTGAACCTGTTGAACATACTGTAGTTCATCATGAATTGAGTATGGGGCGACCTCGTATGGAAAATAACATGCCCGATACTAGTGGCAATGGAGGAAACGGACCAGTACAAAATACAGAAGGCGTGGTTCCTGTTTTACAGGAAGATCAGATCGAACGAGCATGGCAGTTTAAAGATGATGTTATGAAGTTTGTAGTCGAAAAAGGCGATGGTATTTTTCAAACATTGGATGCGGCTGGATATGATCCATCTTTAGAGTGTTCAGGTGAACAGTTTCTAAATCAAATTGCGTGTAATTTTCGTTTAAGTGCAGAGGATACACGGGTACTTGAATCAATAGTTGCAAAGAATCCACGTATCTCAGCTGAGGATTTGCGAATAGAAGCTAATAAGTTAATGGACTTTGATAAAGCTTTCATGGTCAAGCCTGGTGAAATGATTATGACCATTCCTCCACAAGATAATGGAACAAGTGCTGCAGAAATTGCATTCATGCAGGGTGATCATGCTGATCCTAACCATCCTGAAACAAAAATAGGACAAGTTGAAGAGCCAGTTATTGGTCGTGCAAAGTCTCGGTTTATTTTTACAAATACTGCATCGCAGCCAACGCCAATTGCTGCGCCGGAAGCTCCTGTTGTGGAAGCGCCGAAGCCTGTGGCAGTAGAATCACCTGTCGTGCCTTCAACGCAGAATATACAAGAGATACCTCGTGCTAGATCTCGATTTATATTTGCTCCTACTGAAACTCATGTTCCGCCAGTGCAAGAGCCAGTTGTTGTAGAACAGATTGAACAACCTCAAGTAGTTCAGACGCCGATTCCTGTAGAACCGGCAGCTGTAATCCCTGTTGAAGTTAACGTAGAAGAACCTGTCCTATTAGTTGATGAGATATTTAATAAGAAACAAGAATTTACGATTTCTACGCAAGGACAATTTTTAGAGCTTAATGATGCTAATGTTACAAAGTGGGTGTATGTGGAACCAGACAATATTCCTGTTGATATTCCAGTAAATGAAATTTATGTTACAAAAATACATGATCGCTGGGTGGTTTTTGCTCATTCTGCTAATGCTGAGATAGAAGGAGTACGAGTAGGTCTACCGGGAGAAATAGTACGCGAAGGAACTGAAGGTGGAATGGTAGCTCAAAAAGTAGGATCAATACAGATTGTGGATACATTAGGTGAGATACCTGCTATGAATATGGGAGGTGGTATGACGTTAGCTGATGGTACATCGTTTAATCTAGAGCTTGAGAATATTCAATATAGTTCTTATGATGTTACTTCTCAACAGCAAATTTCTAATCTGGAACAGTATCTTGAATATACTGACGAGAATTCTGTTGTGGTCGTATTTTGTGGACGTTCACACGCGGAAGCAATTGATACGGGCATTGAATTTTTGACAGCGCGATCTGGTTCATTGCCTCCAGAAGTTGCTGACGCATATAATGTTTTGATTACTACTCAGCCTGATCCTGGTGCATACAAAGCAGCTACAGAGACTATGTTCAACTATATTTACAAGCAGGATGCAGATCTATATGACCGCATGCGATGGTTATATGATGGATATGGTAAGAGCCGTGAAGAGATTCTTGATCATAATCCACTTTTTTGGTCAGGCTCACGCTATATCATGGAGTTGAAGGTAACTTCTAAGTAATTTACTGTAAGATATATTTCCTACTTAATGCTTTGACTGTTTGCTGCATCTGACTTTCTGACTGGATTGGCAAGATGTGTGAACTGGTCGTATGTTGCATGAGCCATGTTGAGATGATCATCAGATCGTCGATGTTTTCCTTGGTGACTTTAAAGTCGTCCTTATTGTTGTAAATAGATGAAAGAGTATGGCGCCAGATGTCTTCTTGTTGATTTGTTTTTTTGTCTTGGTATTCTGCATATTCATCAAAATTTAATGTAGTATCTGAATCGAGGTACTCAGATTCTCTGTCATTTTTTATTGTCCCGAGGAGGCGTGTGTGGACTATGCCGTTTTTGACACAGAAAATTTCTTTGGTGTCGCGAGTGGTGCCTTCTTGGATTATGACTACGTTGTTCTCTTCGACGCAGCGCGCGATGCGTTGTTGTTTGGTGAGCAATCGCTCGAGGGAAACGAGTTGATCACGCAACTCGGCAGCTTTTTCATATTTCATTGATTCACTTAATTCATCAATTTGTGTTTCGAGTTTGTTCATGATTATTTGTTCGTTGCCACTGAGGAATGCTTTGGCTTTTTCAACGTAGTCAAGATATTCTGCTTGAGACATTTTTCCACCACAGACTCCTGGACAGTCTCCGAGTTCGTAGTACATGCAGAGTTTTAATGACTCAGGTTTTTTTGGATTTATTTTATGCTTGCATGGACGAAGTTTGAACGCTTTCTGGAGACGCTCTATAGTGTGTTTTAATTCGGAAGAGGATTTGAATGGTCCGTAGTATGTTGCACCGTCAGAGCGGATTTCTCGGGTAACGTAGAGCCGAGGAAAGGCTTCTTTGGAGATCTTGAGAAATGGATACGCTTTGTAGTCGCGAATCATTTTATTAAAGACAGGGAGGTGCTCTTTAATTTTTTTTGATTCGAGTAAAAGCGCTGATAATTCCGATCCTGTTGTGATATGTTCGATTGATTCGACTGTCTCAATGAGTTTTTCTAGTTTGCGAGATTTTTTTTCTGAGGAATAGAAATATGATCGGACACGTTTTTGTAGGCATTTGGATTTGCCTACGTAAATGATCTGGTCATCTTTGTTTTTCATCAGATAGATGCCGGGAGTAAGTGGGAGCTCGTCGATAGTTGGTTTGAGAATTTTATATTTCTTACTTTCTGATGGCTGGGTGAAATCTGTGAGTGAGCCGAATACTTGTTTGCCTGTTTGCATGAGGATTTCGAACATGTTGAGAAGACTTTTGCCTGTCGCGAGAGCGTCGTCGAGGGCACGATGGCGGTTTGGAATTTCAATATGGAAATGCCTGGCCAGGTCATCGAGCTTATGATGGGCGAGCTGTGGAATGAGTTTACGAGACAGTTGGACAGTGCAAATTTTGGGAGCATTGAAATCTACACCACATGCGCGAAGATTTTTTTGTAAAAATGTGTAATCAAAAGCGGCGTTGTGTGCGACGAAAATTCTGTTTTCGAGATAGGGCATGATGGTTTGAATAATGTCTGGAAAAACAGGTGCGTATTCGACATCATTGTCGGTGATGCCGGTCATCTGAGAAATGAATGGTGGAATGGATGTGCCTGGGTTTACGAATGTTTGAAATGTATCTGTAATTTCTCCGTGTGCAATATTTACGATACCAATTTCAATGATTTGATTTGTAATAGGGCGTGTACCAGTTGTTTCTAAATCGACAACCGTGTAATTCAGGTCAAGAAGGTTAGTATTGTACATATCGTCAGCGTTGTTAGAAGTGTTTTTTACAGGTAACTGACTGAGGGGCAGGTTCGTTAACATGTGTGGGCACTATACGTATTCTATGTGGGAAAGTCAAACTAAAATATGTCTATTTTGATGGCGTTTTTAGAGTGTTTTCTGCGTGAGTTTTTTCAATTTCTTTTTGTTGAAATGGGAGTTTGTTTCTAATTTTAAAATGTACAAATAATCCTAGTCCAGTGCCTAAAAGCCAGCCGCCCAATACATCGCTTGTCCAATGTTCACCGAGATATATTTTGGTAAATCCAACTATGAAAGTGAATGATGCGAGTGCGGCGAATGCCGAAACAAAAAGTGCGATCCGAACGAAGTCTATAATTTCAAACGAGAATGCATTTTGGCGAGTGAGAACAAATCCGAATGGGAGTTTAAGATTAAATTCTGAAAATTGTTTTTCGGTGTGGCGCTTGATGTAGCTGAATAGCGAATGCGCAAGAAAAGGAATCCAGATCATCATGAGGAATGCTGGTCGTGCGGCATGGCCTGAAGGGAATGAGGCGGTATCTCGGACGTAGTATTTGGGTAAATCGAGGTGTTCATACCGAAGAAGCATGAACTGGGGTGGTGGTGGATGTTGAAGTTCGTATTTGCCATAGACTTCGATAAGTGCAATGAGGATGAATAGAAGGCCAATTTTCCAAAAATTCTTGCGTTGGATGAGCATGGAAATGAAGACAATTGCTGACATTAGTTGCCATCCACCGAGTTCGACTATTTTTATTAAGTATGGTTTGAGGCGCTCAGGCATGTGGTCTTGTATCTTGACTGTAGCGTCAAAATCGAAGGAGTTGGTGAGATCGAATTTAGCAGCGAGGGTGAGTAATAAGAAGAGTAGTAGGCAGAGTGTAGATAAAGCAAAGATTATTTTTCTCATACGGTTTTTTTATTATATCTTATAAATCTTTTACCTTGTTATAATGCTTTTATGAAAGTTGCTTTAGTTCATGATTATTTGCGGGAGTATGGCGGCGCGGAGCGGGTGCTTGAGGTGCTGCATGAGATGTATCCAGATGCTCCTGTGTATACGTCGTATTATTTTCCTGAAAAAATGCCGGCTCAATTTAAGTCATGGAATATCATTCCGGGAGTGATTGAGAAATGGTGGGGAGCACGATTATTGCAGAAGCCATATACGTATTTAGTTGGGATGTCTTTTGAACAATTTGATTTGCGGGGATTTGATTTGGTTATTTCCAGTTCTGCAAATTTTGCAAAAGGCGTGATTACTCATCCTGGTCAAATTCACATTAATTATTGTCATACTCCGACGCGTTTTTTGTGGGGGCTGAATACTCAGACAAAACGTGGCGGATTGTTGTCGTTGCTGCTTGGACCCTTGGATAGTTATTTAAGGCAATGGGATTATGCTGCTGCTCAGCGCGTGGATTATTTTATTGCGAACTCACTTACTACGAAAAAAAGAATTAAACGCTTTTATGCTCGTGACTCTGTGGTGATGTTTCCACCGACTGTGTCTAGTAGTAAAGAATCGGTGTCGGAAAGTGACATTCACTTGGTGTGCCGAAAATATTTGATCCCCGAAAATTATTTTTTGGTCGTGTCGAGACTTTTCCGAGTGAAGAATATTGATGTAATAGTGAATGCGTTTAATGAACTTGGTTTGCCTTTGGTGATTGTGGGGAGTGGCAAGGAAGAAAAAAAATTAAAGAAGTTAGCAAAACAGAATATTATTTTTACTGGTTTTGTGTCTGATGAAGAGCTGTCTGGTTTGTATGCGGGAGCCCGAGCATTTGTCGCTGCTGCAGAGGATGAGGATTTCGGAATGACAGTGGTGGAGTCTCAATCTCATGGTGTGCCTGTTATTGCGTTGCGTCGAGGGGGGTATACGGAGAGTGTTGTGGAAGATAAGACTGGAGTGTTTTTTGATGAGGTAAGTGCTGTTTTTCTCGGTGACGCAGTTAAAAAGTTTCAAGAGTTGTCATTTGATAAGGAGTTTATTAAAAAGCATTCGCTTAAGTTTTCAAAAGAGGCGTTTGTTGAACAATTTACACATTTTTGTTCACAACTTCATCGAGATACCGCTGTAAGATCGTAGCGGCAGCGTGTGCGTCATCCATTTCACGATTTTTCTTTGCTAAGCCGCTTTGGATCATTACTTGCAGTGCCTCGTTGGATGAATTAGTTTCATCTTGGAAAACTATTTCACAATCGAATGTTTGTTTCAGCTCTTCAGCTAACTTGTTTACTTGCTCGGTAAACATGCTGTTTGGAATACCGATTACTGCTACTTTTATATCGTCGTGGATTTTTTCTTTGATTTGCTGCATACGAGAGGGTGCGTTTGAGATCACCATAAGGGGAGTTGCAGTGATTCCTTCAGAGTAAGCGATGCCGATTTTTCGTAATCCGAAATCTATTCCGAGATACATAAGTTGTTTTTGGACAGGTTGTATAACACGATTGAGGTGCGGGCCGGATTCGAACCGGCGGTTTTACGGTTTTGCAAACCGTTGCATTGGGCCGCTCTGCCACCGCACCAGCTCACAAAATATACCATAATTTAGCTTTCTACGCACGCTTTCTTTGATCCCGTATTTTTGATATAATCAAATATGAGTTCATACATATATAGATTGGAGTTACACTATGGCACAACAGAATAATCCACCTAAAAAAGACGCACCAAATCAAGGTCGTTGGAAAGGGTTCCTGCTTTATTCGGTTTTTGCTCTTATAAGCTTACTTGTTATAATTTCTGTTTTTAATCCGTTACCGGCAGAGGATCAAATACCTTTTTCTAAGGTGCTTCAAGATATTCGAGACGACAAAATAAAATCTCTGACAGTTGAGGCTAATAAGGTTGAAATTGATTATAAAGAGGGTGACGATAAGGTCGCTATTAAGGATAATGAGAGTATTTTTAGGATCCTTGACAGCGCGGGGATTGATCCGCGTTTGGTAGAGCTTACTGTAAAAGACCAATCTAGCGGTGATGCATGGTTTAACATTTTGACTACGTTTTTGCCAATGCTCCTTATTATTGGCTTTTTCTTTCTTATTTTTCGTCAGGCGAAGGACTCTCAGGGGTCCCTTTTTTCATTCGGCCAGTCTCGAGCCAAACTTTTTAACAAAGATCAACCACGTACAAAATTTAATGATGTTGCTGGTGTTGATGAAGCAAAGCGTGAATTAGAAGAGGTCGTGGAATTCTTACGAGTACCTGAAAAATTTCATGCGCTTGGTGCCCGTATTCCTAAAGGAGTTTTGCTCGTGGGACCAGCCGGTGTTGGTAAAACATTGCTTGCCAAAGCTGTTGCCGGTGAGGCGAACGTTGCATTTTTCTCTGTTGCTGGTTCAGAGTTTATGGAAATGCTTGTGGGTGTGGGTGCTTCCCGCGTACGCGATTTGTTTGGTACCGCAAAAAAGAGTGGTCCAGCGATCATTTTTATTGACGAAATAGACGCTATTGGTCGACAACGGGGAAATGGGTTTTCTGGAGGTCATGACGAGCGCGAGCAGACATTGAACCAGATATTGGTTGAGATGGATGGTTTTGCACCGAATGACAATGTGATTGTTTTGGCTGCAACTAACCGACCAGATATGTTGGACAAAGCATTGTTGCGACCTGGACGTTTCGACCGTATTGTTCATCTCGATCTTCCAGATATTAATGGACGCAAAGAATTGATCCGTATTCACAGCCGGAATAAATCTATGGCTAAGGATATTGATTACGATCGTATTGCGCGCCGAACAGTCGGATTTAGTGGAGCTGATGTTGAGAACATGCTTAATGAAGCTGCAATTATTGCTGCTCAAGCAAACAAAAAGTTTATAGATATCACCGATATTGAAAATGCTGCGCTTAAAGTGAAACTTGGTCCAGAGCGAAAACGCATGCAGTCTGAATCTGATCGTCGTATGACTGCGTATCATGAAGCCGGACATGCTGTAGTGATGTGGGCAATGAAGAATCTTGATCCAGTCAATCGTATTTCTATTGTCTCTCGTGGTATGGCACTTGGGTTTACTACCGCGAGTCCTGAACAAGATAGATATAACGAAACACGCACTCGGTTATTTGAAATAATTGCTGGGATGCTCGGCGGCCGTGCGGCAGAGGAGATCGTGTACAACGAGCTGACTATCGGCGCTTCAAATGATCTTGAGAAAGCAAATGGATTGGCTCGAGATATGGTTACCGTGTACGGTATGAGTGCACTTGGACCTATTTCAACCGAGAAGCGTAGTTCGTATGGCTATGATGAATTTATGAAGGATTCTTATTCAAATGAGCTGCTATCCAAAATTGACGAGGAAGTGACTAATATATTGCGAAAGAGCGAGGAAATGGCTAAGCAGTCTTTGGTTACATATCGAGCTGCGCTTGATGCTGTGACTGAGGCTTTGATGAAAGAAGAGACAATTGATGCTGATAGGTTTAAGGAAATAATGACACAGGTAACTGGTATTGTGCGTGGGAATGAGATGTTGCCTAATAATGTTATTGCAGCAGAGTAATAGGTAGTTCTTAACATTACGGTTTCAGCACTTTGTAAAATTTTAATTCGGTTAAGCTTGTGTTATTTGCGCAGCTTTTGTTACTATATTTATATGAAAGTATTAATTATTGCAACTGAACAAACTCCTTATTCCACTGTTGGTGGGTTAGGTCGAGTAACATACTTTCTTGCGAAAGAATTGTTGCGCATGGGTAATGATGTGCGTGTGATGGTTCCTCGTTATGGTAAGATTGATCTTTCAAAATGGTATTTGCATATGACTTTGGAAGGTTTGCAGGTACCTACTCAGTACGGTTTCAATAATTTAATCTGTAACGTGAAGCGTTCGGAATATGAAGGTATTACTACCTATTTCTTGGAAAATCAGGAATATTACGAGCTTCGTGCGAATGAATACGGGTATTTTGATGATCCACAGCGTTTTGCGCTATTGTGCCGAGGAGCTTTGGAATTTATAAAGCATCCGGGAAATGATTGGGTACCTGATGTTATTCATTCCAATGATTGGCAAACAGGTTTAGTTGGCCAGATGTTGTCGACTTGGTATAAGGACGATCCTCGATTGTCACACATCGTGACATTGTTTACGATTCATAATTTGTTTTATCAGGGAATGTACGACCATAGATTTGTGTCTGATTTGGACTACGATGATGGTAAAAGCGATATTCCAGATTTTTATTCGCCTCGTTTGTCTAAAATAAATATGATGCGACGCGGTATTATGTATGCAGATATTGTGAATACAGTATCACCTACTTATGCTGCTGAAATTTTGACTGAAGAATATGGTGAAGGTCTGCAGCGATTGCTGCAAGAGGTTCGTACTAAATTGTTTGGTATTTTGAATGGTATCGATTATGAAGAGTTTAATCCTGAGACGGATAAATTAGTTGTCGAGAACTTTTCTAAAGATTCTATAGAGATCCGTAAGAAGAATAAAGTAGCGCTACAAAAAGAATTCCAACTTCCTGAGGATGAAGATATTCCTATTCTGTGTATTTCTAATAGGTTGGATAAGCAAAAAGGTTTGGATTTAGTTACCCAGATTATAGAACCAGTGTTAAATGAATATGCTCCTGTGCAGTTTATTGTAAATGGTGGCGGAGACAATACGTTTCGAGAATTTTTCTCTAAATTAGCCAAAAAATATCCATTGCAGGTGGGTGTTAATTTAAATCCTAACTTTACACTACCTCGACATATTTTTTCAGGTGGAGATATTATTTTGTTGCCATCTCGCTTTGAGCCGTGTGGTATGACACAGATGGAAGCGATGCGATATGGATGTATTCCTTTGGTACGTCGGACTGGTGGTTTGTCTGACACTGTGGAAGACTACGAGCCGGTATCTGAAAGCGGTACTGGATTCGTGTTCGTAAATTATGATTCTTATGCATTGTTTGGATCAATTGTGCGATCGTTAGAAACATATAAACATACTGAGCATTGGAATTCTTTGGTACGACGTGCTATGGCGCAAGATTTTTCGTGGACAAAGTCTGCACGAGAATATGTTAAGTTGTATGAGCGAGCTGTGGAATTGCGTAAACAGCAGGCTCAAGCAAAGAGTCATCTAGGTTATAAATAGGTAAATTCATGAACGTTTTATTTGCTGCCTCCGAATGTGCTCCCTATGCGAAAGTAGGTGGGTTAGGTGATGTTATTGCTGCCCTTCCTAAAGAACTTGTTAAACATGGTGTTTCTGTAGATATAGTAATGCCTTTATATGAACCTTTGCTCCAAGCGAAAATGGATCAATTTATTGTTGATCAGACTGGACTTGGAAATCGATTTGTTGTGCACTTTATGGGGAAAGAGGAGAGTTGTAAGCTTTTTTGTATACCAATTCCTAATACTTCTGTACGACTTTTTCTTATTCACAATGATACATATCTTTCGAATGGGGAAATTTATTTGTCGCCGAGTGCGTTTGCAGAGGGTGATGATGAAATGCTACGATTCATGTTTTTCTCCAAGGCTGTGTTTACTTTGATGGAGCGAGGGGTGTTTGTGTATGATGTCATTCATGCCAATGATTATCATTCTTCGTATTTGTTGTATTTGATTAAAAATGAAAAAGCGCTTGGTAATCGGCCACGACTTGTTTTGACTATTCATAATTCTGGTAATCAGGGTGTTATTAAAAATGAGAAGATAAATATTGAGATAAATGGTAAAACTTTAGAGCATAATTTGTTGGGAATGGGAATTGCGTCTGCTGATGTAGTGGTGCCAGTATCCGAGAATTATGCAAGGGAGCTCGCGTCTGGTAAATTTTGTTTTGGACTTGAGCATATTATTCGAGCGTTTTCGGAAAAGATGCATGGAATCGTGAATGGTATTGATGCTGAGCTATATAATCCGCGTAAAGATCCTGTTTTGCCTGAAAAATATGATGAAAATTCATTTGAAAAAGGTAAGAGTGCTGCTAAGAAAGTTGTATTTGATGAAACCGGATGGAAACATGAAGACGGACAATTTTTGGTTGGATTTGTGAGTAGGCTTGCTGATCAAAAAAACATACGTTTGCTTGACGATTCACTTCGTATTGTTTTGCGGAATGCAAAAAATAGAGAACTGATGAAATTTGTATTTTTAGGGATGGGTGAGCAGAAGTATGTTAATGCGTTGCAGGATCTGGCAAATGCGTATCCAGAAAATGTAAAGTTTTTTAATATTTTCCATGAGGAGTTGGCACATAAGATTTTTGCGGGGAGTGATCTATTCCTCATCCCTTCAGTGTTTGAGCCGTGCGGTTTGACACAGTTGATTGCGATGCGATATGGAACCTTGCCGTTGGCTACTCAAGTTGGGGGATTAGTTGATACTATTTCAGATGCCCCTGAAACTCAAACAGGATTTTTTATACAGCAGGTAGATCCGAATTTTGTGTCTGTTAATATTCTTGACTTATATACTGTCTGGAAGAATGCGAAAGATATGTGGGATGCGATTGTGCGAAATGCTATGACTAAGGATTTTTCGTGGACAGAGCCTGCGAAGAAGTACACAAATCTCTATACTAACCCCATTCAGTAAATTTAATTCCGAATGCGGAAATTAGTTGATCATATTCCGGTGGCAGTTTGTTGTTTTTTATAAAATATTGTAAATCGTCGTTTAAGGTTATGCTGGGATTTATTTTTATCAAATCGCGTATGATGTTTAGTCGCGCGTAATAACTGCCGTATTGAGGTTGAATCCCGTTATATCTGCTGGTCCATACTTTTTGGATAGGGATGAGATCGTGGTATTCTTTGCTATTAGAAATTGCTATTATTTCAAGTCCTTTTACCAGACCCAATTCCTTTGTTAATGTAAGACTTAGTTTTGATATAGAGTTTATTGGTATCTTTTGGTCATACAAGGGCTTGACTCGTATCAGTGTTTGTTCTTTAATATATGCTTTGTTTCTTACTGTAAATAATAGTATTATTCCACCAAAAATTGTCATAGGAATTAGTATTGAAGGTATTAAAGTTATTGCAGCAATAATATCCATATTAGTATTTAACACTACTTATTCTATTGAGTGAACTCCTCGAATTCGTTGTAATCGTGTGTAAAGGGTGCTGCGCTGGTTGGGTGTGTCGATGCCGACTACGAATTGGATTTTGAGAATACCATCTTTGGCGGGTAGCTGTTCGAATTGTTCGATGGAAACTTTTATATCTGATAATACTTGTGTGACATCACGGAGTGCGCCTTCGCGGTAATCCATTTCAAGTTTCATGCGGAGTGCTTTTTGCATTCCTTGTGGTAGTGACCAGGTGACAGGAATTTGTTTTTCTTTGTGTACAATGTTTACGACATTGGGGCAGATTGCGCTGTGGATTGAAACAACTTGATCTTGAGTTACAAAACCAACAATATCTTCACCGGGAAGCGGACTGCAGCATTTGGCCATGCGTGTAGCAACACCATGAAGACCGTGAACCACTACTGCAGCTTTTTGTTTTGGTTGGCGAGGCGAGAAGCGACTTTTGATAGATGAGCGTACTTTTTGTAATAAAGAGAGCGGATTGATAAGCAAAGCGCTTGGTGTGGGTTTAAGGCTATCTGGTCTTTTTTCTGGCTCTTTTTCCTCAGGTTCTTCTTCTTCGTCATCATTTTCTGTGAGACTTTGAATAGTTGTTGCAGTTTTTTGTATGTGCTTGCGCGCAGTATTAGTTACGACAAATTGTAGCCAATCGGCGGAAGGGTTCTTTTTTTCTTTGGTTGTGAGTATTTCAATAATCTCTCCGCTTCTGAGTTGATAGTTGAGCGGGACAATATGTCCATCGATACGTGCGCCTACTGCTTTGTCGCCGACTTCTGAGTGAATGGCGTAGGCAAAATCTATAGGTGTTGCCCCGATGGGTAGATCTTTCACATCACCTTTGGGTGTGTAGACGAATATGCGATCTTTGAAAATATCCAGTTTAAGCCCTTTGAGAAATCCTTCACTGTCTGGTGCTTCTTTCTGCCAACGAGTGAGTTCTTTGATCCAATCGAGTTGTTGCTGAGACGCTTTCATGCCTGAGTCGACTTCGACGGCAGTTACTCCTTTGCGCATTTTGAGTTGTTCGTAAATGATGTGAGATGCGATACCGTACTCAGCTTGCTCGTGCATTTGTTTGGTGCGGATCTGTACTTCGAGAATCTTCCCCTTTTCAGCAAAGACTTTAGTGTGCAAGCTGCGATAGCCGTTGGCTTTGGGTGTAGCGATGTAGTCGCTGACACGGCCAGCCAGCGGAGTCCAGATTTGATGAACTATGCCGAGCACTACATAGCAGTTTTCGATGCTTTCTTTTTCAAGGATTATGCGAAGTGCAACAAGATCGGGAACTTTGGAGAAATCATAATTGATTTCAGGTCGTTGGAGTTTCTTCCAGAGGGAGTACATGTGTTTGACGCGGCCTTCGACCACTGCTTCGAGTTTTTCTTGTTTTAGTTTGTCTTGTAACTGGCGTTTAACTAGAGCCAGAAAACGGTCGCTCTCTTTGAATAACACATGTGTTTGTTCTTTTATGTGTTCGTAGTCTTTGGGGTATACCCATTGGAACGCTAAATCTTCGAGCTCTCCACGCATCTGTCCCATGCCGAGACGTGAGGCGAGCGGTGCGTAGATTTCTAGGGTCTCCTTGGATTTGCGGATGCGGCGCTCTGGAGTTTGGTATTTCATGGTGCGCATGTTATGAAGACGATCGGCTAATTTGATCAAAATAACGCGCATATCTTTGGACATGGCGAGAAACATTTTGCGTAGATTTTCTGCTTGGTATTCGTTTTTTTCGCTAATGAATTTGAGATGGCCGAGATTTGTTTCTCCCGCTACGAGTGCCGCGACGTCTTTGCCAAATGTAATCTCGATTTCGTCGATGGGTACGCTGGTGTCTTCGACTACATCATGGAGTAGAGCTGCGCAGATAGAGTTATCGTCGAGTCCCATTTCAGCGATTAAATAGGCGACCTCGGCGGGGTGCATGAAAAAAGGTTCACCGGATTTGCGTTTCTGACCATCATGGGCTTTTTTTGAAAATTCGTAGGCACGAGTAATGAGATCCTGATTGACCTTTTTGCGTTTTAGATTGGCTATTTCTACGATTTCTTGAAGGGTTTTCATAGCAGGGTAATTATATACCAATTAGAAGTAGTCTCAAAACCTACTTTGACATATTTTACGTCGACACGTTTCGCGCAATACATGCGCGTAGAAACTCTGCTTTGCCGATTGTATGACAAAGAAGGTCGACTGTAAAAATATGCCTACAGCGGTTTTGAGATCTTTACGCTACTTTCATGTCGCGAACTTTGAGTTGCAATGTCTGTCGTCCGTTCCATTCGTTGAGATCGAGATGGAAGGCAAGATCGACTTGTGTTCCTGGTCTGATTTTGGCTGAGTATTCCCCGAAGTTAAATGCGATGGCTTCAAATGGTTTTTGCGATGTTTCTTTCTCCGTGACTTTAAGTTTAAGATGCTTGTTTTCGGATCCGAGTGCTCGACAGTCTACTACTTCGACATTTTTTGAAGCAAATAATGGTTCGTCCGCTTGTGTGCCAAAAGGTTTGAGTTTTTGGATTTCTTTATATAAATCTGTGGATGCTAGAGATAGTGATAAAGGACAGTCAATATCTATGGAAGGCGTCAGCATATCTTCGGTTATGTGTGGCGCTGCATAGCCTCTGATAGATTGTGAAAATTCTTTGAGAGCGGCGGGAGTGAATGAAAATCCTGCAGCCATCGGGTGTCCGCCAAAGTTTATGAGGTGATTCCCTGACTGGCCAATTGCTTCAATTATATTGAATCCTTTAATCGAGCGAGCCGAGGCTTTGAATAGATCGGGGTTGTCGGCGTTTGCTCCCCATGCGATGGTTGGTTTATAGAATTCTTCGATCATGCGTGACGCAACGAGCCCGATGATACCTGGATTCCAAGTGGGGTCTCCGATAATGAGCATGTTGTATTGTTTTTGCTGTTGTGCCTGTTTTTTAGCTTCGTCGATTAGAGTCTGAGTTATTTCTTTACGCTCGCCGTTGATTGAGTTAATTTTTTCTGCTAATTCCATGGCTTTTTCTGGATTTTTGGTGCAGAGCAGTCGGAGAGAATCGATCGCGTGTTCGAGCCTCCCTGTTGCGTTGATGCGTGGGCCAATTACATATCCAATGTGGTAGGTTTGCATGGTTTTTAAATCAAACGAGGTTAATTTAGCGAGTGCTTGGATGCCTGGGCGAGTGGAGTGCTTGAGTTCTTCGAGTCCGTAGGAAACGAGTGTTCGTGCTTCGCCTTGGAGTGGTATGAGATCGCAGACGAGTCCGATCGCAACGAGTTCTAATAATTTTTTGCTAAGTACTGGGAGTTCCGTACCCTTCTCAATATCATAATGGCGAAGTAGCTGTGTGATAACTTTCCAAGCAACAGCTGCGCCACAGACATGGTGGTCATGTACGATGAGACAATTTTCAGGAAGCTCGGCTGGCTTGTGATGGTGATCCGTGACGATAACTTCTATGCCTTTTTGTTGTGCGTAGGCAATTTGTTTTTTTGCACTGATGCCTTGGTCAACTGTAATGATTAGTTCTGCTTGCTCAGTCTCTTTTAAATAATCGATGCCGTAGATGGACATGCCGTAGCCTTCGCGTTCGCGGTGAGGAATATATGGTTTAGCATTTGCACCGAGTGAGTGTAAACCTTCCCACATAATGGCAGTAGCCGTGACGCCATCTGCATCATAGTCTCCGTAGACAATTATTTTTTCTTTTTTTTCAATTGCCTGGACGAGACGCTGGACGACTTTATCCATGTCTCCGATATTAAAGTTAATTGAATTGAGACTTGGTGTCAGGAATGTTTGGATAGAATCTGTGCTTGTAAGAGAACGGTTCTTGAAAATTATGTTCAAAATATCCTGGACTGTGCCTGGAGATTTTTTTTCTTTGTGTAGTATGTTCCAAAACTTTTCTCTCATGATCCTTATATCTAAACATGTCTCAGTAAAAAGTCAAATATTGTTTTTGGTATACTTAAGCCATATGAAACATGATGTGGTGATTCCAAAATATGTATGTGATGTATACGCTCGAATAGTCGGTGCGGGGTACGAGGCTTATGTTGTGGGAGGTTCTGTACGCGATGCGTTGATGGGAACTCAGCCGCAGGACTGGGATTTGACGACGAATGCGACTCCTGAGCAAACTCAAGAAGTATTTGGGGAAGATTGTTTTTATGACAATTCGTTTGGAACTGTAGGGGTTGTGGTGCGGTTGGGCGAAGGTGAGGGGGAGGTTAAAGAAGTAGTGCATGTCACGACGTATAGGAGTGAGGGAGAGTATTCAGATTTTCGTCGACCTGACAAAGTGGAATGGGGAAAGACCGTGCGCGATGATTTGCAGCGGCGCGATTTTACTATTAATGCGATTGCTATGAAGTTTAATGATATTGCTGTTGATGATTCGGAATTTGTACATTTGAAGGTCGGGGATTATGTAATAGTGGACCCGTATGGCGGTCTAGTTGACTTACAAAGTGAATTGATTCGAACTGTTGGAGAAGCGAGCGCTCGTTTCCATGAAGATGCGTTACGTATGTTGCGTGCTGTGCGTTTTCATGCCCAGCTTGGTTTTGATATTGATGATCAAGTTATTTTGGCAATTAGAGAGAAAGCTGAGAATATTCGACATATTTCTGGTGAACGTATCCGAGATGAACTGTGGAAGATTTTGAAAACTGACCGTGCGTATGAGGGTTTTCAGATGATGGATGCAGTTGGTTTACTCGAATATATTTTTCCTGAATTAGTAGCTGGTCGTGGGATGGATCAACGTGGGCATCATATGTATGATGTGTTTGAACACAGCATGATGGCACTCAAGCATTGTCCTTCTCCGGATCCAGTAGTGCGACTGGCAGCACTTTTGCATGATATTGGGAAGCCTGTGACTCATGAGGTGCGAGACGGGATTAATACGTTTTATAACCACGATATTGTTGGTGGAAAAATGATAAATCTAATTGTATATCGGTTGCATTTATCTAAGAAAGATCGAGCAAAACTGTATACTTTAGTGCGTTATCATATGTTTTCTGTTGATACGATTCAAACGGATTCTGCTGTACGACGGTTTATCCATAAGGTAGGAGTCGACAATATCCAGGACATGGTTGATCTGCGGATCGGGGATCGACTTGGTTCTGGTACAAAACAGGCTGAAGGGTGGAGGCTGAAAGAATTTAAGAAGCGGATAGAACAGTTGTTGATGCCGACGTTTACGGTGAAAGATTTGGCGATTGATGGAAAAGATGTGATGAGAATTTTGGGTATT
The DNA here is from genome assembly GCA_964525495.1 of uncultured Gammaproteobacteria bacterium. Taxonomy (GTDB): domain Bacteria; phylum Patescibacteriota; class Microgenomatia; order JALYQM01; family JALYQM01; genus CAZGHS01. The sequence goes on along the minus strand of CAZGHS010000008.1, from coordinate 4,084 downwards.
ACACCTGGTCCAAAAATAGGGCAGGTTTTGAACCAATTATTTGAAGAGGTGCTCGATGATCCCTCAAAAAATACGAAGGAATATTTAGAGCAGCGAACTAAAGAGTTATAGCTTAGTTCGTTTCACGTTTAGGATTTCTTGGTGGCGCTATTCTCTTTGCTTCTTCAATCTGGGGCTTGACCCTCTCATAAAGTTCTGATGAAGGTTTTCCTGTTGCTTTAATGATAGCCTGCTGGTTATCTATATATCTTTGTAATAATAGTGCGTATTCCTTGCTACCTTTTTCTGGTGATGCCATATAATTTGTCCTTTCTAACTAAAAAACCCCTCTTGTGGAGGGGTTTTTAATCTTAAAAATATTAATTTGTGCTTATTCCCCCTCCAGGAGTTCCGAATGCCAAAGCACAATCATCCGGGTATTAAAGCAATGAATATGATTATATGAATGGAGGGACGGATTGATTTGTTTCATAAGCACTTAAATTTTTATCTTATTTGATTACTTGCTGTCAAACCTGTATTTCTATATACTGTTTTTTACAACTATAATTATCAATTAACGGACGTAGTTTACAACACGGTCATCATAAACGCAAGTAGTATGTTTTTATGGTAGCAATAAGCGAGTCTCGGGTCGTTTCTTTTAACAATTCTGAATTAGAGCAGGCCGCTTTCTTTAAAGATGTTTTTGATAATTCTTCGATTGATTCCCGTTTTCATTCTCCAGAATACGCCACTGCCTTTTATACAGAAATAATCTTACGAAAGTACTATGAAGATGATGATGATTTTGCATTTGCTATGCGAGGTGTTAATCATGTTTTAGATCGTATGGACGGCAAAAAACGGGGTAATGGGATTCCTTATAGTATTCACCCTTTGGATTCGTTTTTGCGTTTAACAGGTTTAGAGCCACCTGGTTCTATGGATGCAATTGTAACGCTTGAAGATTTTGCGCGTATTTATCGCTATGAGCCGGACGAAGTACTTCTCAATTCAGAGACAAAGCGTCTTTATAATCGATATCACACGGTAGCGCTTTTTTTGCACGACAATATTGAAGACAAGGTTGATACAGAGGATGTAATAGTAAGACAATTTGGCACGACGGTACTTACCATTTCTCAGGCAATGTCTTACCTAAGTTCTGGTGAGATCTCCAAAATAGATACAGATGAAAGAGAGGCATATGTTACGAAGGAGCAAGTAGCGTTGCTTGCAAAGGATCCAATTGTACTTGCATTGAAACTTGGTGGTGATCTTGCGTCTAATGCTGCGACTATTCAATATTTACCTAGTAAAGGAGAGCTTACTGCTCCTGAAAGACAAAAAGCTAAGGCACGAGAATATCTCAATCGGTTTGCTAAACTACTTCTTGAGTTACGCATAGATAATAGCGCGCAGACTCTTGATAATCTTTTTTATTATGCATACCCAGAGGAGTATGAACAGATTTCCTTGCAGCGTTCTCAATTTATTAGTGATGAAGCATTGTTCCAAGAGGAGCTTGCAGAGCTGTTTAGCGATTCTCATTTGGGATTTTTTATTCGATACAAACAACATCATTCACAACACCGTGAAGATCGTGGTTCAGTCGAAGACCTTTTTTCTTTTCGCTATGAGCAACCGTCACTTTATGAGTCATGGCAGCGTATTTCTGCAATTGGTGAATCTCCTCGTCAGGCGTTTGCTCCGAGTATTTATTGTCGTTGTGAAAATGAAGATGCACAGGATCTACTTCGATCATATCTGGCTCGGTGTTCATTTAATGCTCGGTCGATTGATGCTAGTAACCGTCATCCGATTACACATCATCCTGATGTCGATCATGATGAAATTCGAGTATGGCGAGGCGCTGGGCTTCGTGGCCGGTTTATTTCTTATACACCACAAAATGAATGGATGTATATTCCGCTTGATGATATTGTGAAGGAGAATCGTAATGAGTCTGAAAATTATGCCCGTCAACAACTTATGGCGCGTTATGATTATTATTTCTCTATTATTTTTGCCAATGATTTGCATCCGAGTTTGCAGTTAAAAATATTTGATGAAGAGTCAGGACGAAACCTGATGCGACTGTATCTCTATGGGTGGAATGGTCGTTGGCCTTTGTATATTCCTCGTGAAGCTTGTTTGATTGATGTTGCGGCTCGCCTTCAGTGGTCTAGAGGTGAGTTGACTGGAGAACGACTTCCCTTTGTCGCCAGTATTTATCATCCAGATTCTTCGAATCATATAGTGGAAGATCCGATGTATATACTTCATGATCACACCTATTTAGAGATTATCGATGTTGGTGAGATAGAGCCACTTGTTAGTAAGTTTCAGCGATTGAAAACTTTTCATGGTCGTTATTACTTGTATTTGATGGCTTTGGAATGTATTCGATCTAGATCTGGTAATACGGCTTCGTGTCGTGGAGTGGTTCGTGAATTTGAATCAATGTATGCTCCATATTTTTCCAGTGAAAAGCGTAGGGTGTGATATAATCCATTTAGAAACGCGATGATCCTGCGACACAGGGGAGCAGAGGGAAGAAAGGGAAACTGAGTAGAACCCTCCGGTGACGCCCGTTATCGCTATAAATAAGATCAAAGTAAGGTGGCACCGCGCCAATCAAATAGCGCCCTTACAAAATTATCAATGATGGTAGTTTTGTAAGGGTGTTTTTTATATTTAAGGAGGCTTACATATGCAGCGTTTACTTGCGAGAGAGACAGTATCTAAGGTTGGTGAGAAAGTTTTACTTAAAGGTTGGGTAGATAACAAGCGCGACCACGGTAAGCTTACTTTTATCGATTTGCGCGATCGTTCTGGAATAGTGCAGTTGGTTGGTTTTCAAAAAATGGCTGACTTGGGTAAGGAAGATGTGGTTCAAATCGTGGGTACAGTAAAAGAGCGTAATG
>CAZGHS010000008.1:0-1165 GCA_964525495.1 uncultured Gammaproteobacteria bacterium | reverse complement strand
TGAACGATCGATTAACCCGGACTTAGATACTGGACGCTACGAAGTAGATGTCGAAGAGTACACCGTGCTTGCAAAATCTGAGCCGCTTCCATTTGATATGGGCAAAGCTGAACTTGATCTGGAGTTGCCGACTTTATTGGATCATCGTGCTCTTACGATGCGTCATCCCAGAGTGCAGGCAATTTTTAAAGTACAGGCTGTGGTTATTGATTCCTTTCGTGAATATTTGAAACAGCATGAGTTTTTTGAGTTCCAAGCTCCGGCGATTGCTCCGGCAACTGCAGAGGGTGGCGCTGAAGTGTTTGAAGTTAATTATTTCGAGCATAAGGCGTATTTAACTCAGAGTCCTCAGTTGTATAAACAGATTGTCATGACTGCATTTGAGCGTGTTTTCTCTGTGAATAAAGTGTTTCGTGCAGAACCATCCATGACTACTCGTCATTTAACAGAAATCGTTTCTCTTGATGCTGAGATGGGGTTTATCGAGTCGTGGGAAGACGTGCGAGATATGGCTGAAGGAGTTGTGAAATATATTTTTCAACAAGTGACTGAGAAATGTTCGAAGGAGCTTGCACTGTATGGTGTGAGTGTGCCTGCAACTGTGGAAAAGACTCCGACTATGTCGTTGCGCGAAGCTCAACAAAAGATTTTTGATAAAACAGGTCGAGATGTTCGTGAAGAGAAGGATTTGAATCCAGAAGACGAGCGAGAGATTTGTCGAATTGTAAAAGAGGAGACTGGATCAGACCTCGTGTTTGTCTACGGGTATCCTACCCGCAAGAAGCCGTTCTACGTCTATCCAAACCCTGAGAATCCAGAGTTTAACGAAGGTATGGATTTGTTGTGTCGTGGTGTTGAGTGGCTTTCTGGAGGACGACGTATCAATGATTACCAGCAGTTGCTCAAGCACGTAGAGGAATGGAAGATGAATCCGGACCATATTAGATTATTTCTTGAAGCCTTTAAGTACGGTGCACCTCCAGAAGGTGGATTTGCGTTTGGAGCAGAACGTATCACTATGCAGATTTTGAATCTGGGGAATGTACGTGAAGCGGCGCTATTCCCACGCGATATGGAGCGCATAGATTACCGGCTTTCAGAGAAGGCAGAGTAACCTATATAATCGATTGTAATGACACGAGTAGTACGACATCCATCGATATAT
>CAZGHS010000007.1:49628-72281 GCA_964525495.1 uncultured Gammaproteobacteria bacterium | reverse complement strand
GTTTGACACCCGTCTCTTTTCTTCGCAACTGTTTCCATGCTTATGAAGTATTACGATTTAGACCTATAGTATTGACAAATGAGGTATTTCATGATATAGTGTAAATACTCATAAAGGAGTTTGAGCTCATTTGAGAGTTCCGAGTCCAATATGAGTCTGAGCTGAATAAGCTCAGTAGCACTTTGACAACGAGAGGCTGATTACTCCTGAGGTAGCTTGGGAGTAGCCCAACGTTGTCTACGCCGAAAGGCGCCACGCCACTACCACCCGCACCCTACCCCATGAGGATAGGTAAGGTCTTGTTCCCACTGGGAGCAAGATATCTCTTTTCTTAAATTTTCTCTTCTATTTGTTTTTGTGCTTGATGCCGAATGGTACTTCCTACCTACCCAACCGTCTTGGTTGCGGCTCGCAGGGTTTGTGTTCCTACTTGTGTCGATTTCTACAAATACTGTCAGAACCTCACTTTTGTGCAGGTTTTGTTTTGTAGTACTCCGCATGAGCAGTGCATGAATTCTGCGAGCCGCAGCCAAATGGTCAAGTGTACACACTAATGTGTGCATGTGCGGTAATCTAGGAGGTATCCCATGCTTAAGAAACTCATCGTCAACCTGATCCTGCTGTCCCTGGTCGTCGCGGTTATTCCCGAACTTGATGACACGGATGACACGGAACTTGATGACATCTTCGCCCGCCTAGAAGCTGGTGACAAGGATGAGTCCGACGACGACGCTGAATAATCTGATCTAATCTGAATTGAAGCAAGAAGGAATAACACCATGAACCCTAGCTCAATTGACCTGCTCAACGACGACGATTTTGAAGAAGCGCCAGCCACACCAGCTCAGGAAGCACCCCCACTCCCACCGGTGTGGAATATACTCCCTGAGATTCAGGATCAACTTCCCCCGAAGTAATTCTGAATAACTGAATAGCGAGACCAGCGTGGGTACATTTCTAATGTACTAGAGTTTAACTCGACCACGCTGGTGCAAATCTACATCAAGTTTTTATAAGCAATATAGGAGGGATAAATGTTTACTGTTCAAGTTCGCAAGAATAATTCGCTTAAATGGGAAAATGTACAAGATATCTCTTCTATGGAAGAATATCCTAAAGTTTTCTCTTCACTTGACCACAAAATGGTTAGCGATATTCGAATTATTCAAAAAGAATCAGACAGTGACGAGGAGAAAGGAGATAAGACATGAAAGGAGAAAAATTAACATTATGTTATAAAGTTGAAGTTGCGATTGTGCATCTTTTTAACTCTATACTTATGTTAATAATATTCTTTCTAGTTTCTTCCATTCTTCCTCTCGCTGTCACCCTTTTTAGAGTTACTTCTCTAACTGATGAGGCAAATTGAAGCCGAAAAGGGATTACAAAATATATTATAATTAATTTATATTAGGAGGTATTTTATATGACAGAAAATAGTGAAACACCCCTTACATCTAGACTTAGTCCAGATAAGCAAGTTCAGCTTGATATAAAAGCTAGAGAGATTGATCAAAAAACTGCTGATGTTCAAGAAGGAGTTCAAAACGACCAAAAAGGTTTAGTTACCCCAAATGAACCTGCTGTACCGGAGTACAAAAAGGTAGATTCTGCCTAACCTATAGTAATTTACATATTTGATTAAATGGTGTATAATACTGCCATTCTGAAATATTGTTTCAGAATATAGTTCTTTTACATGAGAGTCAGATATGTCCCCTGTTTGGGGATGAATGAAGGCATATGTGTAATAGCATATGAGCTTCTTTTTACTCGTTTGGGCGGGATAGAATGCCTTATTTTATGAGGTATGCTACCCCGCTCAAACAATCTCAATGCTGGTCCTATGGATGGGACGATATTTTAAGCAGCAATGCTTGAAGTATGAAGCGGGCAGCAAACTGGATCCGAATTCACATAGAGGAGAAACCATGCGAAAGCGTCAGGACGTCACTGTTCCAAAAGCAACGCTTCATAGACTTGCTGAAGGAATCAAGGCCGTTGGAAATCACCCGCGTCAGCATATGCAATATGCGGCACATCCTGAGCCAGGCAAGCCAATTCCGCAAGAGCCTGTGCGGCAAACATACCGCGATCACCCATCGAATCTGCTCCGACACGATCTCGATCGTGCGAGTGAAGTGATGGCAGCCTATCCACCAACTCGCCGCCGGCAAGGGTAGCTTGGGAGTTTGAGTAGAAAGAAGCAAAATACGAAGTGCCTAGCGCAGTCAATACAGCTTTGCATTATTGCAAATCACTGTGTTAAGCGTTTTGTGCTTTGTTTCTTTCTACTCTGGCTCTCAGGTTACTTTTAATTAATTTGGTATAATAGGTTTATGATACACGAAGGTTTCAATAAAATTACTCCTCGAGAAATGCATACTGCTGCTCAAAAAGCGGAAACTGCAGTAAGTGGCTTACGCAAAAATGTCCTCCACGTAGATGAGTTGGAGACGAGGCGTCGAATCATTGCTAATCAAGAAGGCTTTACTTGGCGAGTTACAATAGGTATTCGACGTTTTGTTCGTTCTAGCCGTTAACTTATTTTGTATCCCTATTTGGATGATTTACTACTCCGTTTGACTGTGACGTTGTAGTACTTTCAAGCAATCGCCTTTTTATTTCTAGATATTCTTCTCGACTCATACCTCCTATGAGTTGATTTACTACGTCGTTACTACCTCTTATAAGGGCTAGCTTATCTTGAAGTCGCCGCCTATCTGCATCTAGTACTGCAGCAAATTCCATAAACTTTGTTTGGGCTTTTATAAGTTCTTCTAATGATCGTGTGCCTTTTTCAGTCATAGATAGTTGCCATATAATATTTGCTTTCAATTATATCCTACCTATAGTATCTTTCCAAGTTGTGTTAACCAAGAAATGACGCGATTGTCGCGAGGGCGACAAATGTCATAACTGCGACAGTGATCCAACCGATTGTCCGCGTGATTGGTCCGTTGGAGAATTTTCCCATAATTTTTTTGTTATTGCTGAGAAGGACTATGAAGACGAGCATGATCGGTGCAACTATACCGTTGATGACTGCGGAGTAGAGCAATGCTTGGATCGGGTCAAGTCCGATATAGTTGATGATGAGTCCGAGCAGTGTGGAGAGAATGATGACTCCGTAGAAGGAGTGGGCTTGGTAGAATTTTTTGTGTAAACCTTCTTTCCAGCCGAGGCTTTCGGAGATAGCGTAGGAGGAAGATCCTGCGAGAACAGGTATAGCGAGGAGACCCGTGCCGAGGATACCGGCTGTGAAGAGGAAGTAGGCTGCGTTGCCTGCTATTGGTTTAAGCGCATTGGCAGCATCGGCTGCTGTTTGGATATTAGTTTGACCTGTTTGGTAGAGCGTGGCTGCGCAAGCGATGATGATAAAGAACATTATGACATTGGAGAGGAGCATACCGGACCAGACGTCGAGGCGCATCCGCCAGATGTCTTTTGGTGTAGTGACTTGGCGGGCTTTGATGGTTTTTTTGCCGTGAGATATTTCATCCTCTATTTCTTGGCTGGTTTGCCAGAAGAAGAGATAAGGGGAAATAGTCGTACCGAAGATAGCGCAGATGATGAAGAGATATTCTTTGGTGAATGAAAATGAAGGTATGAGAGTGCTGCGGATGACTTGGTCCCAATCGAGTTTGACGGTGAATGCGACTGCAACATAGGCAAGAAGTGTGAAGGTGAGGAATTTGAGTACTTTGGCATATTTTTCATAGCATACGTAGATTTGGAGAATGAGAGTGAGTGAAGAAAAAAGGAGGATGAGAATGGTGAAGTCTACAGATGGAAGCAGGAGCTGCGTGGCTTTGGCCATGGCACCGAGGTTAGCGCCGATATTAATGGTGTTGGCGAGGAAAAGGAGTATGGCGCAAGTGTAGAGCAGGATGCGTGGATAGTGAAGTTTGATGTTTGCGGCTAGTCCCCTGCCTGTTACGAGTCCGATGCGTGCACACATTTCTTGGACGACTCCCATGAGTGGGAATGTGAAGAGAGAGAGCCAGGTGAGTTGGTAGCCGAATTGCGCGCCGGTTTGAGAGTATGTAGTGATACCAGCAGGATCATCGTCGGCGGCGCCAGTGGTGAGACCCGGGCCGAGGATGTGCCAGTAGGATCTTATCTTTTTGACTATGCCGGATTTTTTCATCTTTATATTACTATAGCATTATCCACATTGATGATTGTGGTCGAAATTGTCTTTGATGTATTGGACCATTTGTACCTCGCCACCAGTAAAGGCATGTTGATCTTCACATTTGGTAGGCGCGTTCGCCCGATTTTTCCCTCCTGCGACCCAGGCAGGTAACCCTGGTTTGAAGTTCCCCGCGATGACATTCCATTGGTACCCTGTAGAGTAGATGCCCAGATTATGATTTTGTTCCTTATGATAGTCTATTGCTCCTTGGATCACTGCTTGGTTCAGAGTTTTATCTTCAGACCAAGTATTCATGGTTTCAATATCTAGCCACCATTGGCGAGGTCTCATATCTGCTAGTTTTACTTTCTCGTGCGCATATTTCGATGCTTGATAGCCGAAGTTGTATGAGAGGCAAGCCTGATCGATAGGTGAACAGTCATACGGACCTTTGAGTGTGTATTCAACTGCACGGAGGCTGATGAAGCTGAGGTTTTGGTAGACAGAGAGAGGAGCAAAACTTTTACGTGCCCATTTGGCTTGATGTTCAAAGCATTTATTGTCTGTAAATGGCCGTCCGCCATTCACTCCAATAATTGCATAAGCAGGATATTCTGGATACTCTTTATCGCATTGTGGGTACGAAATATCGTAGCCGATAGTATCGACTCGAAAAGCACTTGATGTCATACCTGTTGTAGTGAAGAGTAACGGGGTGAGAAGGAGTGTCAGTATGCATGAGTGCAACACTTTTTCGAAAATGCGGGCATGGCGTAACACGGGATGATTATCTGTTATTGTGCTTTGTACGTCAAATAGGATTTATATAAACTGCTCGATTGTTTGAACGAGTTGATCTATATTCTGTTTGTTGTTTACGGAGATGAAGACTGGTGAGTGTTCTTTGTATTTTTCTGTGAGTTCGTATTGGATTTGGTCTAGGTCTGCTATATTGTCTGTTTTGTTGAAAACATAGATACGTTTTTTGTTCTCTACGTTGAGATCTGTAAGGATTTCTTCGACAGCTTGGATCTTTTGTTCGCGGGACGGATCTGAGATGTCGATGACGTGGACGAGAATATGTGCATGGACGGATTCGAGAAGTGTAGACTTGAATGCGTCGATGAGTGCCGGAGGTAGGTTTTGGATGAATCCGATGGTGTCAGAGATGAGGATGGTCGATTGGAGTGATGGGATGTAGAGCTCGCCCACTGTACTGTCGAGAGTGGCGAAGAGTGCGTCTTCGACGAGTTTCTTTTTCTTGGAGAGTAGATTGAAGAGTGATGTTTTGCCTGCGTTGGTGTATCCGACGATTGAGACTGTTTTGAGACCGAGTTCTTTGCGTCGGGCAATTTGTTTTTCGCGTTCGGCGGTGAGACGTTTGAGCTTGTCTTGTGTTTGTTTGATCTGGTCGCGCCAATGGCGCTTCATAATTTCGATATTGGTTTCGCCGATACCGCGTGTACCGATACCGCCGCCTTGTCTGGAGAGGACAGTGCCTCCGAGACCGTAGACACGAGGTCCCATGTGACGCATGCGGGCGAGTTCGATCTGAAGTTTGGCTTCTGCCGTGTTGGCGTGTTTATTGAAAATATTGAGAATGAGATCGACACGATCCCAGACGTGAACGTCTTCTTTTCCGCCTGTGATGAAGCGTTGGAGATTGAAGATCTGGCCAGGTTTGACGATGCCGTTGAGTACGACGACTTGGGCTTTTTCTGATTTTGCTGCGTCAGCTATTTCCTGTGCTTTGCCTTTGCCGACATAGGTGTCGTTGTCTGGGTAGTCGCGCTTTTGCATTATTTTGACTACTGTGGCACCACCAAATGTCGTGATAAGCGACTTGGCTTCTTCCAAACTTTTTTCAGCTTCTTCAGGAGAGCTGTCAGGCGGAATAAGATGGACAATGATGAAGTTTCTTGTGTCTCCCATTGCCTTATTATATCAAGGAGTATCAAGAACCTCTAAAACTATTTGGACATATTTACATCGACTCGTTTCGCGCAATATATGCGCGTAGAAACTCTGCATCGACAAAATTGTATGTCGATGAAGGTCGCCTTTAAATATGTCTGCAATAGTTTTAAAACTTTCTTTATTTTCGCCTATAAATATATAGGGACTGGTCTTGGGTTTCGAGTTTTGTGTATGTGTCGCTGGTTTTTAATTTGGTGATGACTGCTTCAGCTATCTCGCGGCCAGAGCCGTAATAATTGTTTGGATTTGCGTCTGTTTGTAGGTCGATGACTATGATGTCTGGCTTGTCAGGTTCGAACGTGTCTTTGAGCATATATACCTTGTCTGTGCGGTTGATGAGATACGGCAAGATATTATTGTGGGACATGACTGTGCCGGTACGCGGGACTTTTTGCTGAATCTCTTGAATTTTTTTGTTTGGTGCGAGTTGTGAATAGAATAGTGGGTTGATAACGAGGTTGATCGGTGTTTGTGTGATCTTGCGAGTGGTGTAGAGCGAGCCGAGGACAAGCACTGCGGTTGCGATATATGTAATATATTTTTTGTCTTTGCTGTAGCGGTGGATATATATGAAAGATTGGAGTGTCGCGAGTGAGAGCAATACGCCGAGTAAGACGTTGTAGTGCTGACCAAGGGAGATATTGTTGAAAATTGTGCCATTGGGAGCAAGTCGGATACCGAGCTCTGCCAAGGGCATCAGGAGCGCTGCACCGGAGAGTATAGGGACGAAGCCGAAGGAAATAAATGACTGGTAGATGAGTGTTTGTTTTTGTGGAGAGTTGGTGTAGTTTTGTACGAGCTGTATGGGGTTTGATGGTGGGCTTGGAGTGTACATATATTCGTGTTGCGCTATCTCAGGCATGACGAGTCTGGTGATGATGAGAAAATATATAATGCTTGATACGGTATAGATAGCGATCTCTTTACGTTTGTCCCTGAAGATGATGAAGAGCCAGAAAAAGACAAAAAGTGCGGTGGCTGCATTGCTCTCTTTGAATCCTAGAAAAATTACTAAGAAAAGAATGGTGTATATTCTTTTTTGTTTGGCGATGAGTGAGTAAACGAAGGCGAGGAGAAAAACTGCTGCCGTGGACTCAGGGTGCCAGTCAGTGACGAGTGGGTTTTGAACACCGGCAAATAAGAGATAGGCTACGGATGTGGCGAAGGCTATGAGAGACGTGAGATTCATTTTTTTGCCGATTTTGTATATAAGTGCTGCTGCTATTACGGTTGCTATCGCCTGCTCTATTAGAAGGATGCGAAGATCTGAGGTAATCCAGAACAGTGGTGCAATGAGGACAAGACTTGGATTGAAGTGATCACCCAGGAACATCACATTTCCAAGGACGAGATGATTGATATATGGGATCTGGAAGCGAGATAGCTGCCAGATGATATGTCCGAAGATTCCGAAGTCGTAGTAGAAGAGCTCTCCACTGTTGTATCGATGTAACGATATGAGTATGAAGGCAATGCTAAAGGCTGAAAAGAACGATACGAGAAATATTTTCTTGAATTTTGCCATTACTTGGTATTATACCTGGAATTTTGTGGAGATGTATATTCTGAGATAAGTGACAATCATTGCGCCGAGTAAAACGTAAACTAGTAGTTGCTGAAGCATGGTTGTGTTCCCTACTTCTTGGATTATTCTCATGACAATCATACCGAGATATACAACTGCGGTGCCGATGATGAAATGTACTGTGAAGATGGACAGTTCTTTAATGATCATAATGCATTGATATTTAATAATGTTATATCATTATTGTAACATTATTTTCAGTTAGTTGCAAGCTTTAGTTTGGAAGGTGTTTGTAATGATTAATTTTATCCAATTCTTTTTGGTATAACTTTATTTTGCCGTATATAGTGTAGTTAATGGGAAGAAATCTTCGCTCGGGCTTTATGTTATATGCGGCGTTAAGTAGCCATTTTAGATATTCTGTTACTTCAGTCGTTCGTAGATCATCGTCAGTATTGAGTTCTTCCATAGTTGGAATTTGACCAGGTAAAGTCCCTCTCTGCTTTAAATTTATTATTGCTTGATTGACCTGTTGCTTGATCACTCCTACTGCATGTTCGGTTGCGCCATCCATTTGGAGTCCATGGAGAATTTCGTCGTGGTTGAGACCTCCCGGAACTGTCATGCCAAATTCTTTAAGGATATCTTTTAGTTGCTTCTTGCCTGCTGTATCTAAAGGGCTTTTTAGTTCATGGATGCTCCTGAGAAGCTGAATATATCCCCTACGATCTGCTTCAGGAACTATGATTGAAGCGACAAATGCGTCGTGGTCGTGTGCAACGTGCGTGAGAACACGTGTAGCCCGGTGGTATCCAGCATGCGCCGTGACAGCAGGTACTTTACAAAAGACAGTAATGTTCTCTATGTTAGGGTCTTCTAGTATTCTACGCACTCTCGCTTCATAACTTTTGGATGTTTCTAGGAAGCCCTCTTTTGTTAGTGTGCCGAACTTTTTTGGATCCCCTCCTGTTGATACAAGCATTTCACCACCCCAGGGCATGTAGATGCGCCGTCTTCGCGAGAGTAGGGTATCCCGTCTCTTCGCTAATTCTCCGATCAATGTTGTTTTGGCGGTTACAGGCTCGCCAAATATTATCACGACAGTACGAGGATTCGTTCGTTCGTGATCTGCAATTGCTTTATCGAATTCTTTGCCTGATTGGATACCGCAAAAATCTGGTACAGCAGCTAAGTTATCTCGAATAGGGTAACTTTGACCTAAGGATTGTAGTTGAGATAATACAAGTTCTGACATTAGCGTATAAAGGGCAGTTTAATTTTTACTGTGGTACCTTTTTGCTTTTCGGATTTGATGGTGAGCTGGCCATGGTGTTTGGTTATAATCTCCTTTGCCAGAAAGAGTCCGAGTCCCATACCTTGTTTGTTTGAGCTTTTGCCTTTATAGAAACCTTTAAAGATGTGTGGTAGGTCTTCTGGATCAATGCCTTCTCCAAAGTCTTGAATTGTTATGTTTATTTTTCCTCGCTCAGTAAATAGTTTTATTTGGATTGGCTCAGACTGCGGAGAGAATTTTTGAGCATTATTTAATATGTTAGTGAGTACCTGAGTCAGCTTGTCTTCATCAGCTAAGAGTTTTGTTTTGCCTTCTTCTAATTTATTGCTGAATTTAATTTTGTGTTTTGGGTAGGCAAACTTGAAGTACTGAATAGCTTTGTCTACTACTTTGTTGATATCTAAATCTTGAATATTATATTGCAGCTTCCCTGTTTTGATTTGGTTTATTTCTAGTAGCTCGCTTATAAGATTATTTAATCTTTTACATTCTTCAACTAATTTTTTAGCTAGATCCGAGTCTTTGTGCTTTCGCTCTAAGAGCTGAGCATATCCAAACACAGTTGTCATAGGAGTTCGCAGTTCATGCGAAGCGAGGGAGATGAAAAGGTCACGTAGTTCTACGGCTTCTTTGGTCTGAGTAAGTAGCTGGCTGTTGCGTATTTTTAAACTTGCCATGGCTCCAAATATTTTTAAGAAGGCCAGGAGTTCGTCGTCCTGTTGCAGCTCCTTGGTGAGTTGGAGTGTGAGTACCCCTATGGATTTTTTGTGATAGGAAAGCGGTACCATTACCACGCTTTTTATTCCCATATCGATGAGTTTGGGATGAATAGTTTCGACGTCGTTTTCGTTTAGTATGAAGAGTTTGCGTTCTTTAAAGGCACTGTACGTGTAGCCTTTTTTGCGTGCTTGAATGGAATTTAATTCTGTGTTTGAGCTATATACCCGGCGTAATGAGTTGTTTTTGGCAAGGAAAATGGAGCCGTGCTTGGCCTTTACTAGACGTTCGGCTTCTTCAACTATGAATTTGTATGTATCTTCGGTATTTAGATGCGATAGTAGCTTCAAGGCCACGTCGTTTATTTTTTGTAACATACATTGCCATATCTTTTCTTTACATTTTTACTGTAATGCAATTTTATATTATACCAAAATAAAAGCAAAGATAGCTAATTGGTTACCACCAACCTTGCTTTAAGTGAGCAAGCTGGAAAGGTACTTCGACGGTCTGTTTGTCACCTACATTGGTGAACAATGAAAGCACGTCCTGGTCGTTTTGTCGTTTTACTACACCTCCGCAGGAATATACTACGCGTCTGAGCTCGGGATGGAGCTCGCCTACCATAGACTGGCCGTTGGCGACGAAGTCGTCTGGGGTGAGAATCGGATTGTGGTCAACCTCGATATGGTATACGTTGTCTGTTCTCTTGAGTTTTGAGCGGCCAAGCGAGTACACGTATTTGCCATTTTCAATCTTGATGCCGTGGATGAGTAATAAGGCTTCGTTTTCGTTTACCCAGATCGGCGGCATGGTGGTGCCGATTCTCCACTCTGCCCATGGAATGTCGAGTGAGAAGTGGATATCTCCGGCATCGGTCATGTTTTTGCCGTCCCAGTTGAGTACGTATAGCTTGTGGCTGTTGTTTGGTCCTTCTTTGCGGAAGAAAAAGGTATCTTGGCTAATTGGTGTTAGATTTTTGCCTTGCCCGATGTGTTTGTAGACGAGCGGTCGTGGAAGTACTTTTTTCCAGGTGTGAGTATCGAGTGTGATAACTGCAGGGTATGGATTATATTTTTCATCTTCTTTGATGACAGCTGTAAGGCCGAGAATTACTTGACCGTTTGAGAGCGCGAGTGCTCGGGGATCTTCAAGGTGAAGATCGTCGTTTTCCGGTTTCCAGACTTCCATTTCGTGGATAATCTCGCCTGACTGATCTATTTCAAGAAGGATAAGCGTGCCTTTGTCGGGTTCACCATGTGCTCCCGCGCGCTTGACTTCGCGAGGCATGAGGAAGATATGGCCGGTTTCGTGGTCGCGCCAGACGGCAGCGTTGAAGCGGTCAATTAGTTTTTGTGAAAAATAGTACGGCGAATGCATGGGCAGCTCCTTGCATGATGATTAATACTTTAACTGGAATTGGTCTCATTTATTTGCGTTAGGGTTATATTTATTCATAGTCTAAAGCAAGTGTAAAGAGGTAGATTTATATAATTTTTGCTTTTAATACACTTTATTTGCTGCGGATGCTCAGACTGTGGTCCATAAATGTATATTTGCAATTTAGGATAATGAATTGTATTGACAGAAATTCGCTCTTTGTTACGCGCTGAGTGCCGCTACAAAGAGCTGCAGCGGATGTCCTCGCGGCATAAGTGTATTTAATTCGCAAAAATTTAGACTATCAAGCACTGCGTTCTGTGTGGAATGGATCGGGGATGAGAATGGTGCCAATGCGAGAGTCGCTTAAGCCTGTATAGAGTTTGACCATGCCAGTGTCGAGGTGTTCGAGTCCCGCTGGAAAAACTACGTCTTTGAGGGTTGGGAGTTTGGCAGGGGCGTCCTCGAAATCTTCTCTGACAGCTATGACGCGAGGAATGATGTCTGCTTGTTCGCTGTCGAAAGCTTTGTCTGCGTCGAATGTGAAGACCATTGCAGCATAATGTTGCATGTTGTCCGGATCGACTGTAGCGATGTGACCGAGTACGCCGATTTTTTCTTTGCGTGTTTGTTTGTCTTCGATGAGATAGAGTCGATTGCTTCCAAGCCAGGTTCCTTGTGCGACTTGGTTTAAATTGAGTGTTGCCTGCTCAAGATCAACTGTGGCGAGATCGGATAGTTTCTCTATCCGTGTTACTCCGATGCGGCCGGTGTGGAAGCCGTTGATCATGGGACGTGTGCAGATGATGATTTCTTTTTTGTGAATGCGTTCGACGAGGCGGATATCTTTCATCATGCGGACTTGAGCAAAGGGCTCTTTTTCCAGTGTGAAGATGCTGTCACCTTTATAGAAAACGGTGATGTATGTGGGTGGATTGCTGGTGCGCTCGAGGATTACTCCACCGAAAATTAATTTTTTCTTGCCGTTTTCGTCGTGGATCCACGTCGCGTGTGGATCTTCCATGGGACCAAACACTGGCGCGTTTTTGGCTGGTACCCATGGTCCGTACTGTTGTTTTTCGAAAAAGATAACCTGCGGGTCGTATTGATCTTCGAGCATCCAATCAGAATTACGCGATTCGACTCGAGCAGCGATGTATAGTTTGCCGTGGTCCTCGATGATTGAAGGATTGTAGATGTCTTTGTCTCCAATACCATCAAAACGAAGTACTGCCCCCGTCTTATGACGCGAGGCACTAACGTGTTTTTTGATGAGATCGTTGTAGGAAGGGGATACGGCAGCCATGGTAGTCTAGATATTAGTTTATAGGTTTGGTGAGATATTTTGAATACTTAATTTGTACTGTTGTTATGCGAGTTCTGAAAGGAGCTGCTCTGTATTTATGCTGGCGAGTCCGATCGAGTAGTCGGCGGAGCCGTAATAAATATATATTTCTTCGCCTTTTTCGATGGCTCCACAGGTATAGACAACATTAGGGAAACTGCCGTTTTTTTCATAGTCGAATTCTGGTTGTAGGATAGGATATGTGAGTTTGTTTTGGATATGTGACGGGTCGTGTAGTGATGCGAGAAATGCACTGATGGAGTAGATGCCTTCTTGGTTGCGACCATGGTAGAACGAAAGCCATCCCTTGGCTGTTTTAATAGGTGGTGGTCCGATGCTGACGCGTTCGTTTTCCCACTCATTAGAGATAGGAGTCATGAGTGAATCTGTGATCTGTTCCCAGTTTTTTAAATCTTGTGAGCGGGACAGTCCAATGTTTAGCTCGTTGGTGCGGTGGTGCATGTAGTACCAGCCGTCGATTTTTTCTGGGAAAAGTGCGGCATCTTTGTCGAGTCCGGAATTTAGGAGCATTCCTTGGCGATCGAATGTAGCGAAGTCCTGTGTGGTGGCGAGGCAGACCGCGGTTTTCCAGATGTGATCTGGTGTCTGACCTGGCTGGTCGTAGCGAGCTGCAGATGTGTAGAGAATGTGATGCGTGTTTTCTATAGTCGTGATGCGCGGATTTTCTATTCCATCTTTTTCGTACTCTTTGTCTGACTGTTTGGTGAAGGCAGGCTTATCGCTTGCGAATGTGAAATGTATAGCGTCCTCACTACTTGCCAATCCGAAACTTGAGTGAGTGTGTTGATCGAAGGCTCGATAGAGTAGGTAAATTTTATTGTTGTGGATGATCGCTCCAGGATTGCAGATGCCTTTGGATTCCCAAGAAATTCCTGGTCGAGGCTTGATGATTGGTTGGCTGTTGTTGAGTCTGTGTGCGTGAATCATGTTATACAAGTTTGAGATAATTTTCTAAATATTTCTTTGCCATGGTTTCGCGTGAGAATAGTTTTTTGGCTGCGATTTGGCATTCTTTGCGATTAATCTTTTTAATTTCTTCTATCTTGGTTGCGGCGTCCTGTATAGAGTCGACAACTATGCCGAGTTCTGGTGTGTTAATGAGTTCTGGTTGGGCGCCTTTTTTGTTGACGATTGCTGGCACACCTGAGATGACGGAATCGACGATTGAGAGACCGAACGGTTCAGGCCATTCTGTGAGGAATACGGATGCAAGAGCTCCCGTGATGACTTTGGCTAGTTGGTCTTGAGACAGATTGCCCAGGTATTCGATCTTAGTTCCATCGATGTGCGGTTTGATAGTTTGCTCAAAAAATTCTGGCTCTGTGTTGGGACCTGCTATCTTAAGTGGAATGCCTGTCTGGTGTGAGAGTTCTATGGCATTCATGATGCCTTTAGATTGGACTACTCTGCCTGAGAACAGTAGGTATGTTCCTTGTTGTTCGTTAAATCCGTAGAGAGATTGGTCCACTCCGTTGAAGACTGTGTCCAGATAGTTGAGTTCTGGTCGGAAGGAGCGCTCAAAATCTGAGAGCGAGATAAAGTTATGGTCTTTGATGTATGGGTAATACATGTCATACGACTTTTCTACCCCGCAGCCGTGAAGTGTGGTGACACTCGGAGTCTTGGTAAGCTCTGTGAGAAGTACGGGTGGAATATTGTGGTGCAAGTGTAGTACATCAAATTTGTCTGCTTGTTTGAGCATGTGTGTCGTGTGCAACAGTGCGACTGCAAGTTTGTCATCGCCGCTTTTATCTCCGGTTGGCGATTCAAACAAGTATTCTTTTTTGGCTGCTATGTTTGCTTGGTTGGTGGCAAAGACTGTGACATCTACCCCTAGTTTGACTAACTCTTCTTCGAGGTTGTATACCACGCGCTCCCAAGGTCCGTATCCTTCGGGAGGAAGATTGTGTGTGATAGGTGAAAGTATGGCAACTTTGGGATATTTACTCATACAGTGTATTGTATACCTGTTGCGCCCAGAGATATATTATGGTGGATTCGGAGCCGTAGTTTGTACTAATACCTTGTTCTTTAATCCAATCAGAACATGCATATTCTGGAGTGATGAGATTGGCTTTCATAATGTTATTGCCATGGAACCATTCCATCCATTCATCCGCAGCTTTTTTGTACTGATCGTCTTTGAAATATGCATAGGCTTTGACTAAGAAGAGCACCATAAACCCTGCGTCTATTGGCTGTTGGCCATAGATATCTCGCAGTACCTCCCCTATTTCCTGCCATTTATTGCTGCCTACTGGGCCAGGGATGACACCGATGCGCATGTATTTTTCGAGTGTTTGGAATGATTTTTTGACTATCTCTTCATATTTTTTTGGCTCTGATGGTGTGATTTCCTGTAGATATGTGAGGAGTGCGTAGGGAATGATTGAATTGGCATAGGTGAGTTTGTTTTCGAACCATTGAAGCTCTTCGTCGAATCGGGATGCTATTTTCTGTGCGAGTGTGTCTGCTTTTTCAGTATTTTTTAATAGGTTGTGGGCTATAAGGGCGTAACATTGAGTCCGGATATATTGTGAGTTTTCGAGTAGCCCTATGTCTATTTTGCTTAGTAATTCCTGAGATTTTTCTTTCTCGAAATTGTTGGCTATTGCATAGGATAGCGCCCAGACTGCGAGTGCGTGTGCGTCTTCTGAGGAAGGATAGACTATTGGTTTTCTGTTTTCATCCCAGAATCCGACGAGCTTTGAGTCTTTGATTGATCGCTCAATGTAATCGAGACAGATTTTTGCTTTGTCGGGTTTTTGATAGAGTAAGTATACGATGAGAGCTCGCGATGAATCGTCTAGCGCGTAGCCTTCTGATCGTAATATCTTACCGTTTTCAAAGAACTGCCATACCCCGAAGTCGTCCGTCAAGTGATCGAGATGGTTGGTCTGTGCGTGGTGTGTCTGTTTCATAGGTTTCATTAACTAATTTAAATAAATTAAGGTAGCGTTGAGCTACGCTTGGCCAGGTCATGAGCCTGCCGAGTTTGTAGGCATTTGTTTTGTACATCTTCATGAGCTCTGGATCGCCTAATACTTTATTAATATTGTCTGAAATAGATTTAGCATTTTCAAAATCAACAAAAATACCTACGTCGTTTGCCAAAACCTCCGTTGCGTAGTTGTATGGAGTCGACATCGCAACATTTCCTGCTCCGAGTGCATACGATAATGTGCCAGAGGTTGGTTGCTGCCTGTCGATATGCGGTGTGATAAAGATATCTGCAGCTTTGTAGAATTCGATGAGTTCATCTAGGTCAAGATATTTGTTTACGAATTTGACGTTGTCTGAGACATTCAGTTTCTGTGCTAACGCTTCGAGTGATTCGCGGTATTTTTCACCCTCGTTGCGCTTTAATACAGGATGGGTTTCACCCACGATATATAGCTCTGTCTCAGGGAAGTTTTTGATAATCTCTGGCATAGCCTCTACAACGTATTGGATCCCCTTACCTGGGCTGATTAACCCGCTGACGAGTATCATGTTTTTAGCTTTGATATTTAATCGCTTTTTAAACTTTTCAACATGATTGAATGAGAAATCTGGTACACCGTGGTGGATTACGACGGATTTGTCGATATCACAGCCATAGACGTCACGCAATATTTGGCGAGTGCTCTGAGTCATAGCCAACACCGCTGCTGACTTTTCAACTATGCGCTTCATAATATATTTTTTGTGTTCGTCTGGGTTTGGTTGAATCGTGTGGAAGTTTGTGACGATGGGCTTGGTGATAGAGTCAAGCATAGGGAGAATATAATCACCGTCGACACCACCAAATAATCCATATTCGTGCTGGAGGTTTACCACGTCAGCTGATGACTGGTTAATATAGTGAGCAGCCATCATGTAGTCTTGTGGGTTGTTTTGGTGTATTCGGACTTTTACTTCCCATGGGTACTCGTACTGTTGACCCTCGTCGGTAAGTGCAATAATTTCTGCTAATGCCCGTGGATTGAGATTATTGACAGCCGTTGTGAGGTCTTTAGTGAACGTGGCAATACCGCACTTGCGAGGGATATATGAGGAAATATATATCGCTTTAATGGGTTTTTCTTCGCGATCTAATTGCCTATTTATAGCAAACTTTGATTGCATGTTTTTCATATTTAGCTGCTCTTTTTCAGCTCAAATATTATACTATAGGTATCATTAATACTGTACCTATGTTTATAAAGACATTATAACACTAGTCTCTCGTTTGTCAAAAATAGCTCAATCAAGCTTTTTTTAATCAATATATGATTACTCTTCTTCCGTATGGGTGATTGCCTGTAAAATAATGCGGATAATTTCGTACAGCACTCCGTATATGCTGGCAGCGGTTAATAGTAGTGCTTCGAACACTATGGTGTTTTCAGGAATATGGACGAGTTTGAGTACTAAGGCTACAGGGAGTGTGAGAAAGTATGTAGCGTCTAATAATATATTGACGCCGGGGTTCTGTGTAGTTATTTCGAGATATTTGATGAGAAAACGGCCGATCAAGAGGATCTGGATAATAATGATTAATGAACTAGGAATACGTTCGAGGAATAAATAGAGTTTTTCACTGAACTTCATACTTTTATTTTTGAGCAGTAACTCTTATGATGATCGCATATGCCGCAAAATAATACACCACCAAATTCGTTTACCGAACGAGTACGCACACGTCGTCGAACGATTCAAAGTTTTGTTACTAAGTATAACAAGAATAGAAGCCCTGCTGAGCGAGCTGCAGATAGTATTGCGAATTTTTGTGGGAGCATCGAGTTTTTTGTTCTAAATTTTGTGTGGTTCGCAGTGTGGATAATTATTAATACTGAAATGATTCCAGGACTTCCTGCATTTGATCCGTTTCCTTTTGGTTTGTTGACGATGATTGTTTCACTTGAAGCGATATTCTTGTCTATATTTGTCTTGATAAGTCAGAATCGACAGTCAAAGATTGCTGACCTGCGTGCAGAGATCGATATGCAAGTGAATATGACGGCTGAAGAAGAAATAACTAAAGTCATGCAAATGGTGTATGGGTTGTATAAAGGGCTCAAGCTTGATGTGGCGCATGATCCTGAGATAGAAACGATGATGAAGCCGCTTGATCGGAATTTGATCGAGAAGCGATTGGAAGAACAGATGAAGGACGATGAAACTTTTATGGGAGCTATTAGAGATACAATTTTGCCTGCCAAGAGAAAGTAGTTTGTATGAGCACTATCGATACACTAAAAGAATTGTCTGCGAGAATATATGACTTGCAATGCATTGGCTCATTGCTTGCCTGGGATCAGGAAGTATATATGCCACACGGTGCAGTGCAGGATAGAGCTAATCAGTTGGCTTTATTGTCTGGAATACTACATGAATACCAGATTGCGAAAGATTTAAATGAAGCTTTGGAAAGAGCTGCCTCTGAACAGGAAGGTTATTCCGTTCAGGACAAAGCTTTAGTACGTGTGATGAAGCGCAATTACGAACAGTCAACAAAATTACCCGCTGAATTTGTGACTGAATTTTCGAAACTGACATCACAATCTGTGGGTGCCTGGGTAGAAGCTCGCAAAAAATCTGACTTTAGTGCATTTGCTCCTTTTTTGACTAAGATCGTTGCGATGGTACGAAAGCAAACTGAGTATCTTGGATATGAGAAACATCCTTATGATGCGCTGTTGGATCTGTATGAAGAAGATTTGACGACAGCGGATGTGACGCGGGTATTTGAGGAAATAAAACAGCCCTTGATTGAGTTGACTGCTCAGGCACGTCAGCATTGGCAGGACGGTATTCATTTTGATGACACACTTCATGAGCCTCACCAGAAATCTTATGCACATTATCTGCTTGAGCAGATCGGCTATGATTTCAATCGAGGGCGGATGGATAATGCTCCTCATCCATTTATGGAGCGATTTGGACACAACGATCGTCGAGTGACTAATCGATATAATCCTCACGCTGTTGAATTTATTTTTGGCGCTTTGCACGAAGGTGGACATGCCTTGTATGAACAAGGAATCAGCGTTGATCTGAGTCGGACTGCTTTGGATACTGGTGTATCGCTTGGAATCCATGAGTCTCAGTCCCGTATGTGGGAGAACATGATCGGTCGAAATCGTGCATTTTGGGATTGTCATTATGATTCTTTGGTAAAGGAATTTCCTAAACAGTTTGGTCACATCCCGGTAGGAGACTTTTATCGTCGGATCAATCAAGTGAAGCCTGGGCTGATCCGGGTGGATGCTGATGAAGTGACATATAACTTGCATGTCTTGATACGTTTTGAAATTGAGAAAGCACTGATCGAAGGCAGCCTGGAGGTCCCAGAATTGCCTACAGTGTGGAATGCGAAGTATAAGGAGTATTTAGGTGTCGAGGTGCCGGATGATGCTCATGGGGTCTTGCAGGATATTCACTGGTCTCATGGTGGTATCGGATACTTCCCTACTTATACCTTAGGGAATTTGAATGCAGCGCAGATATGGAATACGTATAAGCATGTAGACAAAGATGTGAACGGTACGATACGGAGTGGGAATACGGCTAAGATCAAGGATTGGTTAACTGAGCATATTTATAAGCATGGGAGTGTGTATACGCCGAAGGAATTGATGAAACGCGTGACTGGTGAGGAAGTGCAGTCGACGTATTTGTTGGAGTATTTGAGAGAGAAGTATCTACATCATTAATGCACTAATACGCCATTTGACTTTATAATTTCTTCTTCGCTTTTTTGGTGGTTAGGATTATTTAAATCTATTATCTCCGCACCTGTTTTTCTTTGTAAAGCATAGACATGCTGGTGAGAAATTATGATGAGTGCTGGTGCATTGTTAGCTTGCTGAATCCTTTTTATGGAATCGAGTTGTAGCTGAAGATTCTCCCCTTCGTCTAATTTATCTAAAGGCTCATCCAGAATAATCGCTTTTAACTCGGGCTCTACTTGCGCACACGTCTCAGCAACAAGCATAGTAATTCTTTGCTTTTGTCCTTGAGATAATCCACCATTGATTGTGCCGTCCCCAATACCACTTGTCGCAGATATGCCTGGAACTATTAAGTTACCACCTGCTTGCGCTAATAAATTATTTACCCAAGATATTCGGGCTATCCGTAGTTTTTTTAATGGCTCTAATAATCTTTGAGGATAGAATGAATGGTCATTATTTTGTTCTAAGTCATTTATCTGTGTTTCAAGTAAATTATCAGATACTTGCGTAGCATGTTTCCATAACATTTTGTCGTCATCATGAATTTCTGAAGTTTCATCTTTATAGATTATAGAGAATTGCTTCTTAAATGCGTCGACAATTCGTGAACTTGGCACTAGATTGTTTGAACTTACTAATCTTATATAATTGTCTATATCGCGGGCATCTTGCAATTCATGTACATTCATTGCTTTACCATTGTTTACAATAAAAAGATCGCCGGTATGCTCTGCTACATGGAGTGGACCTGAAAAGAATGTTGATTTTCCATCTCCTGATTTTCCTATTAAAATAATTACTTTATGTTGTTCGGCTGTTAAGTTTACTGGTGGCAAATTTGTTTCCTTACCGTTTGGCAGTTTTGTCTTGAATTCATGAATTATTATTCCATTTTCAATCATAGGATCTTCTAAACTATCTATTCCGTTTTTCTCGATGTGCTCTCTCCATCGCTTATCCGTAAGAATTAAATACTTAGAACTTAAGAGCTCAATCATCTTTTTTGACATTTTAGTATATCTGCGAGCGTCTTCACGCCCTCTTTGTTGTGAAAGCGCTCCGTTTAATCCATTTAATCCAAACTCTAATCCCCACAGATTTGAAACAATGTTTGGATTAGAATAGCTAAAACCTAAGGTTAACGCTTGTACAAATCTGCTTGATTGAGCAACACTATTAAGAAAGGTGACTAAATTTATATGATCTCGCCCTAAGACTCGTAGCCAATCTGTAGCTTTAGCGCTTCGAGCAGCACGGTTGGCGGCTCGTTTTTGGACATTTGATTTTAGATAAGAGATCTCGCCAATAGGTATCGCAGCTAAGCCTAAAGTTATTATGGCTTTTGCAAGAAAATAACTTTCATAGGACGCCATTACACCGCCTACAGCAAAGGGCGTTACCAAATTTGATAGCCTATCAAGTCGCGATGATATTAATTCTGTGCTGTACGCATAATTGCTCAGATTTTCTAAATCGTTTATCTCTTGCCCTGAAAATCCTGCTTGAATAAGATCATTACGAAGCATTCCAAGTAAATGTTCATTGGTACACATTACTTCGCCAATACGAAGATGCCAATGATTGCCTAATCTATTTCTT
The DNA here is from genome assembly GCA_964525495.1 of uncultured Gammaproteobacteria bacterium. Taxonomy (GTDB): domain Bacteria; phylum Patescibacteriota; class Microgenomatia; order JALYQM01; family JALYQM01; genus CAZGHS01. The sequence continues at coordinate 51,587 of CAZGHS010000007.1, read as the reverse complement.
GTTGGATTATCTACTACTTTTGCTGCGGCTTGTATTCCTACTCCTACTGCGCCGATTAATTTATTAGGACTTTCTGAGGATGCCCCCCATGTAGCCATGACAATTCCACTCATATTTGCTGCGTGAGTTGCTGCTGTAATTAAACGTCGCTTAGCAATAGTTTTTGTTTCTGTTAAACTACCTCCCGCTTCATAGAATAAATATGCAGGTATCTGGTATTCTCCACAGATTAAGCTGTCTGCACCTAAAAGTCCTGTCTCTACTAATCCAGGGGTTATTCCAACATCTTTTAATCGTCTTTGAAAGCTACCGACTTTATATTGTATGGTACTCTGCTTTCTTATTTCACCCATGTCGTCTTGAAGCAAACCCATATCAAGTTGTTCGAGATTCGCATAACTATCTATATCTAATGGGCGAGATTTTAACGATATATTAGAGAATCTTCTGACTAAAGCTTTTACCTGTGATTCTAAATTATGCGGTTTTCGAATCGCTGCAATATCTTCCTGCAATGCAGCTTGATTTATACCTTCATTTTCACAGTATTTTAGCATGTCTTGGGACAGTCCGTTTGCCCCATATTCATTGATCATAAATGCAGATTTTACGCCTTTTTACCTGATTTTTCAACTATAGGATAATTGGGTGGTCAAAATTAGGTGTATACTAAATTTATGGAAGGCAGAGTATCTCCGAAACTAAAGAACGCTCTTGTGGTGCTTGTTTTTGCATTTGTCTTTTCTGCTGGTTGGCTTGTAAATGGCGCTTTTAATTCAACTCAAAAATCTTCCCCTTCTCCTAGTCCAAGTGGCTTAGAACAAGTTGTTCGAGCTTCCTCACAACCTACTCATACTATTGATGAAGATTTCTCGTCTGATTCAGCAGTGTTGAATGAGAGTACTACTGCTGGTCGAGTACGTGCTCGTGTAGTGAAAGTGGTGGACGGTGACACTATAGAGATCGAAGGCGGAGCTCGAGTGCGGTATATCGGGGTGGATACTCCGGAGACAGTCAAGCCGGCGACTCCGGTGCAGTGCTTTGGAAAAGAGGCTTCGGCTAAGAACAAAGAGCTGCTTGAAGGTAAGATCGTAGAGCTTGAGAAGGATGTTTCGGAGACAGATCGATATGGTCGATTGCTGAGATATGTCTATATCGGCGATATTTTTGTTAATAAATATTTAGTGGATGAAGGCTTTGCTTACTCTTCTTCATATCCACCAGATGTGAAGTATCAGGAGATATTTAAAGAGGCGCAGAAAGCAGCACAGGACGCAAAAAAGGGTTTGTGGGCAGGGTGTCAGGTAGATGAGAAGAAAAAGGTAGAGAGTAGCTCCCCTGTCTTGGGAGCGCAGACTGTGGGTGTGGTCTCGGCTGCGACTGTCAGTCCTACTTCTGTTCCGGTTGTAAACTCTGTAACGAATGCTCCTGCAGTTAGCCAGTCTACTACTAGCGGCGGATGTGTGATTAAAGGAAATATTTCGTCGGGTGGGAAGATTTATCATGTGCCTGGATGTGGGAGTTATGAGAAGACGAGTATTGATACATCTGCCGGGGAACGAATGTTTTGTAGTGAAGATGAAGCTGTCGCTGCTGGGTGGCGCAAAGCAAAGAATTGTTAGGTATTTATATGACTAATACAGTTACTGTTGATGATCAAAATATTATTCACGTAGAGTACTACGACGTCCAGACGGAAGCGATTTTGCTTGAGACACTTCACCAATTGGATGGGGTGATTGAGGAGATGCAGAAGAAGAATTTACCTGCAGTAATATTTTCTAAAATTCATGAAGGGTTTGTGATTGATGTGCCGACTCGACTGGCTGGAGTGCGCTGGGCGAAGCGAGCTAAGTTTGACAAGATGGCGATTTTGGCGGGTAATGAGACGTATGCGCGGATTATTAATTTCGTGCTATCTGCGGTTGATCAAACTGATCGAGTTCAAGTGTTTCTGCT
>CAZGHS010000007.1:8910-49618 GCA_964525495.1 uncultured Gammaproteobacteria bacterium | reverse complement strand
CGTGGCTGGTACAAAAAAAGCCCTCGGAGTGAGGGCTTTTTTATTTCATTGTTTTTTGCTGTGTTTAGTGTGTTAACAGAACATCGCGAGCGCGTTCTGGGCTTGTTGGGATAAGGCGTCCAATGATAACGTTTTCCTTCAAACCAATAAGTCTGTCGATCTTTCCGAGTACAGCTGCTTCTGTAAGTACATTCTTTGTTTCCTGGAATGACGCAGCTGACAAGAATGATTCAGTATAGAGTGATGCTTTGGTAATACCTAAGATCACGATCTGAGCGACTGCTGGCTCTCCGCCTTCTGCCATGACTTTTGCGTTTTCTCCATCAAATCTGTTGCGGTCAACGAGTTCACCTGGCAAGAGTACTGTGTCGCCTTGTGTGTCTACACGAACTTTATCGCACATCTTCTTCATGATAATTTCGAAGTGCTTGTCGTGAATTGGAATACCCTGAGACTCATACACAAGCTGTGCTTCAGCAATTAAGTATTTCTGAGCTGCTTGTAAGCCTTGTACCTGGAGAATTTGTTTTACATCCAAGTGACCGCTCATAAGTGCAGTACCAACTTCAACCATTTGTCCGTCTTCAACTTTCAAATCTGCGGTGAGTGGTAATACATATTCGCGCTCTTCAACAGCCTTCATGTGCTCCGACTTTACACGGATTACGATATTGTCTGCAGTTTCGAATATTTCAACTTTACCTGTAATCTCAGCGATTGGAACTGGACTCTTTGGTGTACGTGCTTCGACCAATTCTTCAACGCGTGGAAGACCTTGTGTAATGTCGTTTCCGATAACACCTCCGGTGTGGAAGGTACGCATTGTAAGCTGTGTTCCAGGCTCTCCGATTGATTGAGCAGCGATTACTCCAACTGGAGTACCGAGTGTAACTGGCTTCTTTGAAGACATGTCCCATCCATAGCACTTCTGACACATACCATATTTGGTTTGGCAGGTGATTGGTGATCGTACCAATACTACATCGAGGCTTGTTTCATCGATTGCTGTTGCGAGATCTTCAGTGATAAGAGTTGATGTGTCTGCAATAAGTTTTCCACTGTTGTCTTTTACTTCTTCGAATAAGAAACGGCCAACAAGTCGTTCTCGGAAGCGCTTACCAAACTCTTTACGAGTCTGTGGGAAGCCATGTCCTGTATTACAATCTTCTTCGCGAATGATCACATCGTGTGCAACATCGACTAAGCGGCGGGTTAAGTAACCTGATGCTGAAGTACGAAGCGCGCGGTCAGCGAAACCTTTTCTAGAACCGCGTGATGATGTGAAGTACTCGAACACCATAAGTCCGAGACGGAAGTTGGACTTTGTTGGAAGTTCAACGATACGTCCTGTAGGGTCAGCGACGAGTCCGCGCATACCTTGGAGCTGTTTAACTTGGTCTTTAGAACCACGAGCTCCTGCTTCCACAACCATCTTCAATGGGTTGAGGAATTTCATGTAGTCCCATGTCATTTTCTGGATTTTTTCTGTTGTTTCGATCCATACGTCGTTTGCGAGTGTCTTCATTTCGTCTCGTGTGATCAAACCATTTGCATAGTTTTCGTCGATCTCTGCAACGCGTCGATCAGCTTCCACGATAACGCTGTCACGATCTGGATGCATGACGCAGTCTGCGATACCGATTGAGATACCAGCTTTGTCAGCGTACTTGAATCCGAGAGTCTTAAGGTCGTCGATGAACTGTCGTACAACTTCGTTTTCGCATGTTTCGTATGCTTGCATTACCAAGTTACGGATCAGTTTACCTTCAACTAATTTGTTTACAAATCCGAGTTCGAGTGGCAGTACTTCGTTGAAGAAGATACGTCCAACTGTTGTTTGGATCATTTTTCCGTCTTTTCGGATATTGATCATGGTGTGTAAGTCCAGCTTACCAGCCTGGTGTGCATAGATTGCTTCTTCGTAATCCGAGAATATTGCTTTTGGATCTGCTTTTTCTTCGAGAGTATATGTTAAGTAATAGCAGCCAAGTGACATTTCACGGTTTGGAAGTGTGATAGGTGCACCGCTTGATGGTAAGAGCAAGTTCTTTGATGCGAGCATCAATTCGACTGCTTCATCTCGTGCTCTCTGTGAGAGTGGGATGTGAACAGCCATCTGGTCTCCGTCGAAGTCTGCGTTATAGCCTGCGCAGACACAAGGATGGATTTTGATAGCGTTTCCTTCTACCAATATTGGGTAGAAAGCCTGAATACCGAGCTTGTGCAAAGTAGGAGCGCGGTTAAGAAGCACTGGGTGGTTCTTAGTTATTTCTTCTAGAATATCCCAGACTTCACCTGATCGTCGCTCGAGCACGTGTTTTGCTGATTTAACGTTTGGCGCAAAGCCACGAACGATGAGCTCGTGTAATACGAAAGGCTTAAACATTTCCAGAGCCATTTCTTTTGGAAGCCCCATCTGGTTGAGCTTGAGCTCTGGACCAACAACGATAACTGAACGCCCTGAGTAGTCAACGCGTTTACCGAGCAAGTTCTGTCGGAAACGACCCTGCTTACCCTGGAGCATGTCAGTGATTGACTTCATTTCGGCTTGAGCTGAAAGACGTGATGCTGTTTTGCGTGATGAGTCGATGAGTGCATCAACTGCTTCTTGGAGCATACGCTTTTCGTTGCGCAAAATGATTGATGGTGCACCGAGATCGATAAGTCTCTTAAGACGGTTGTTACGATTGATAACACGTCGGTAGAGATCGTTAAGATCGGATGTTGCAAATCTACCACCTGAGAGCTGTACCATAGGGCGGAGTTCTGGTGGGATAACAGGAAGCACCTGTAAGATCATCCAGCTTGGATCAATCTTTGCATTTCTCATTCCTTCCATGATTCTTAAACGCTTGCCTGCTTTGAGATGTCGCTGACCAGTTGTTTTGTTTGATTCTTCACGGAGTTCAGCTGACATTTTACCGAGATCCATTTTTGTAAGAACCTCGAGTATTGCTTCAGCACCCATTCCAACTTCCATGAAGTCGATCGCATCGTATTCATAGAGTTTGTAGTATTCGTCTTCTGAAAGGAGTGTTAATGGCTTGATTGTGTTAATCATTTCATTAACTGTTTTGTATACTTCTTCCAAACGACCTTCTTCTTTTGCTAACTCTGTGCGAAGCTGTTGTACTTTCTGTCGAGCTTTGAGCTCTATCTCTGATTTAGAAAGCTCTTTTGCTTCTTTCTTGAGTGTGTCGTCTTTGAGGCCTGTGAGTTTTTCAGCCATTTCTTCTTCTATCTTCTTTGTTTGCTCGTCTGTTTTCTCTTTGAGTTCATTGCGTCGTGTTTCGAGTTTTGAACTAAGCTGTTCAACAATTTTTTCTCTCTTAGATTCATCGATTGAGATGATGATGTATGAAGAGAAATATATGACCGCATCGAGTGAGCGTGGTGAAAGATCGAGTAAGAGACTCAATACTGAAGGTGTACCGCGCATAAACCATGGGTGTGCTACTGGTGCAGCTAACCCTATGTGAGCCATACGTTCACGGCGCACTTTGGATTGTGTAACTTCTACACCGCATTTATCGCAGATGATACCCTTGTATCGAATACGCTTGTATTTTCCACAATGACATTCCCAGTCTTTGACTGGACCGAATATACGTTCACAGAAGAGTCCGCCTTTTTCAGGTCGGAGTGTTCTGTAGTTGATTGTCTCTGGCTTTGTTACTTCCCCGTGCGACCATCCCTTGATTATCTGTGGAGATGCGATGGAGAGCTGTATTGCATCAAAATCTAGAATATCAGCCATTTTGTAACTCCTTATGTTTAATAATAATTTATTTCAGTTTAATTCTTACTTCTTTTTCTTAGTAGTCTTTTTCTCTTCTTCCTTGTCTTCTCCATCTTCATCTTCTTCATAATCATCGGCGCCTGTGGTCATACCTGCTGCTTCCCCAGATTCTGCTACGGAGACTCCAGGAGGTACTTCGTCTACGTCATTTTGACTTGCAACGATTGCTTCTGCATCAAGAACGCTCATCATTTCTGCGGCTTCTTTTGCAACTCTTTCTGCGTCAGGCGAATCGTCTATCTCTGTCTTTGCAATTTCCTCAGCGTCTTTCTTCTTCTTGTTTGATCCAAGCATTAATACCTGGATTGAGAGTGATTGTAATTCTTTGACAAGCACTTTGAATGATTCTGGAATCAACGCTTCAGGAATTGGTGTGCCCTTAACAATAGCTTCGAATGTTTTAACACGACCGACAACATCGTCGGACTTCACTGTTAACATTTCCTGCAAGATGTGTGCAGCGCCATATGCTTCGAGCGCCCAGACTTCCATTTCTCCGAGTCTCTGTCCACCCATCTGAGCTTTACCTCCGAGAGGCTGCTGTGTAACGAGTGAGTATGGACCTGTTGAACGTGCGTGCGTCTTATCTTCAACCATGTGGATAAGCTTCAGAATGTGTGAAACTCCAACCACTGTATCCTGTTCGAACTGTTCACCTGTGCGTCCATCGTACAGCTTGATCTTTCCAGTTTCTGGGAAGCCAGCCTTTTTGAGCTCTCTAGATATTAATTCTTCTGAGATTTCTTCAAATACTGGTACTCCAACTTTGTAGCCAAGCTTCTCTGCTGCTAATCCGAGTTGAGCTTCGAGCAACTGCCCGAGGTTCATACGGGAAAGCACTGAGAGTGAGGAGATGATGATGTCGATTGGTCGACCATCTGGTAAGTATGGCATGTCTGACTCAGGTACGATCTTTGAGATAATACCTTTGTTTCCATGACGTCCTGCCAATTTGTCTCCGACAGTGATTTTACGCATCTGCACAACTTTTACTTTTACTAATTGGTTTGTGCCTGGCTCGAGGTCGTCGCCCTTGTTTTTGTCGAGCACTTTGACTTCAACTACAACACCGCGGTCGCCGTGTGGCATGCGGAGTGAAGTGTCGCGGACTTCGCGAGCTTTTTCGCCGAAGATAGCACGTAAGAGTCTTTCTTCTGCTGTAAGTTCAGATTCACCCTTTGGTGCGATCTTACCTACTAAGATATCTCCTGGACCTACTTCTGATCCCACTACTACGATTCCGCGCTCATCTAAGTGTGAGAGCTCGAGATCGCCAACGTTTGGAATATCTGCGGTCATTTCTTCTGGACCAAGCTTAGTGTCTACTACAGCTGCTTCGTATTCTTCAATGTTGATAGAAGATAGTACGTCTTCTTTAACGAGACGATCTGAGATAACGATCGCGTCTTCGTAACCAAGACCTTCGTACGCCATATAGGCGATAAGCAGGTTAGCTCCGAGTGAAAGCTCACCATTATCTGATGAAGGACCGTCGATAAGGAGGTCACCCTTGTTTACTTTTTGGCCAGTTACTACAGAGATGCGTTGTGAGTAACATGTTGACTGTGCTGTTCTTACAAATTTCTGAAGTGTATATATTTTATCTTCTTTCGCACCGTCATATCTAACTCGTACGATATCTCCACCTGCGTATGTTACGACACCGTCTGTTTCAGCATAGGACACACGTCCCATGGATGCGGAAACTGTTTTTTCCATACCTGTTCCAACGAATGGGCTTTGAGGTTTGATAAGCGGAACTGCCTGACATTGCATGTGGGTACCCATGAGCGCGCGGTTTGCTTCGTCATGTGATACGAATGGAATGAGTGATGCAGATGTACCTACTATCTGGCGTGCTACCATGTCAGCGAACTGTACTGTATTGCTTTCGGTAACGAAGAATCGTCCCTTGTAACGTACTGGTACGCGCTCGTCTGTGATATATCCATTGTCGTCTACAGCTACTTCAGAGTGTGTGATGAATAATTTTTCTTCGTCATCAGCTGTGAGGTAAGTGATCTCATTTGCAACTTTCATGCGTCCATCAGCTTCTTTTGTTACTTTTCTGTATGGGGATTCCAGGAATCCGTACTCATTTACTTTGGTATAGAGTGCGAGATAGGTAACGAGACCGATGTTTGGACCTTCTGGTGAACGAATTGGACAAATACGTCCGTACTGTGAAGTGTTGATGTCGCGAATAGAGAATGATGCTCTTTCTCGAGTGATACCACCAGTACCCATCACCGTAAGACGGCGAAGGTTGTCTATTTCAGATAACGGATTTGTTTGGTCAAGAATTGCTGAAAGCTGTGAGCTTCTGAAGAATTCGTTGACTGCAGCTATGATCGGACGTGCGTTTACTAAGCTGACTGGTGTAACAGGCTGGTCTGTAGCTGTTAAGCTCATTCTTTCACGGATCATACGCTCTAACCGGAGCATACCAACGCGGAATGCGTTTTGCTGTACGAGTTCACCTACACGGCGAACGCGGCGGTTTGCTAAGTGATCGATATCGTCGAGCTCTCCTTCACCACGAGTTAAACCAATGAGGTATTTGAGTGTTGAAATGATATCTGCGAGTATTAAGGTCTGTTGATCGATGCTTGTGTTTGTTTCGAGTTTTTTGTTGATCTTGTATCGTCCAACTTTTCCGAGTGTATAACGTCGTGAGTTGAAGAACATTGCATCCATTAAGGCGTTCGCGTTGTCGATAACTACTGGATCGCCTGGTCGCATTTTCTTATATATTTCAAGCATTGCTTCGTCTTTGCTTGTGGTTGGATCTTTATCCAATGTTGATGCGATAAATGGATGTTCTGGATCTGTATCCACATCCTTGAAGAGTTCAAACATCTCTTCGTTTGATGCTACACCGAATACACGTAAAAGTGTTGTAGCTGAGAATTTGCGTCGTCGATCGATTTTTACTGTGATAACGTCGTTTTTGCCTATTGAGAATTCGAGCCATGAACCACGCATTGGGCGCACTTCAGCGGTAAGCACTGGGCGTGCTTGACCAATTTCCAACTCGCTTGAGAAGAAAATACCTGGGGACCTGACAAGCTGGTTAACTACGCAGCGCTCAATACCGTTTACAATAAAGGTACCGCGGTCAGTCATCAAAGGAATGTCGCCGAGGAACACTTCTTGTTCTGTTCGTTCACCTGTCTGCTTGTTGATTAAAATTGCTTCAACACGCATTGGGGCTTCAAATGAGACGCCTTTTTCGAGTGCGTCTTCAGGTGAATAGGTTGCTTTCCCTATCATGGTCTTACCAAATGCGAGAGACCAGTTGTTGCCTGTGAAATCTTCAATTGGTGTTAATTCTTCAAGTACTTCTTGCACACCATTCTGCAAGAACTCACTGTAAGACTCTTTCTGAACATCGTTTAAATCGAGTTCAGGAACGCCTGGATTCTGATTAGTCCAGAACACTCTTTTAAGAGGTTGTGTTGTGGGAGCATTAAGCTGTTGCGCCATGAAATCTCCTTATACGCAAAAAATCACACGAATATCTTCGTGCGACATAAACAGTACATTTTACAATTCATTTTGTGTTGTCGGCAAGGTTACCCCTCGGATAGCACACTGAAATGGAATAGGTTTCTAAACGCAAAAAAATGAAGCTTGCACCTACAGATATGCACAACTTCATCTAAAAACGGTATAAATACTTGTATCACGCTCAGATCGTCATGTCAATACCCTTGGGAGGAGTGGGTTGATGCGGGCTATTACTTCATAGTTGATGGTTTCGGCTTTTTCAGCAAACTCTTCGACGGTGATTTGTTCTTGGCCTTGGGCGCCGAGGAGAATCACTTCGTCTTCTGGTTGGACATCATCTAACTCGGTAATGTCGGCCACGATCATATTCATCATGACGCGACCAAGAATAGGGCAGCGGGTGCTCTGTATAAGGACTGCTCCTTTATTAGAGAGGCCTCGGTCGTAGCCATCGCTATAACCTTGGGGAATAATGGCGATCTTGGTAGGTTTATATGTTGTAAAGGTTAAACCATAGCCGATAGAGGAGTTGGCAGGGAGTTCTTTTACTTGAGCTATGTGCGACACCCAGCGGAGCGCTGGTTTGAGTGTAAATCCTTGAGGTTCAAGGACTCGCTGTATATTTTGAGAGGGCCAAAGACCATAAAGCCCTATACCCAGTCTAATGAAGTCGCTGTGGTGGTGATTCTTCTCATACACAATGGTACCTGCGGTGGATGAGATATGTGTGAAAACTTGTGGAAATTGTTTTTTCACGATATTTTCCACGGCATTTTTGAATATTTCTATCTGTTTTCGAGCGTGGGAAAACTCTGAAGCTCCTTCTGTGGGATCACCTATGTCTTCAATGTTGGCAAAGTGCGCGTAGGCAGCTACTACCTCTAGATTTTTTAGTTGAGATAAATGGTTTATGAAATGCTCGAGTTCGGAGGGCAGTACCCCCTGTCGGCCTAGTGCAGCGTCTATTTTAATGTGGATTTTGGCTTTTGTGTCGTGTTTGCGTGCAATTTGATCTAGTAGTGTCGCCCGTTCAATGTCGTAGATAACAATATCTGCGTTGAGTGCGAGTGCTTCTTCGAGTTGATCTTTGAGGATGTATCCTAGAATGAGCGTTGGTTTCTGAGTTACCTGCCTGAGTGTGCGTAGTTCTTCGATATCGTCGACGGCGAAATAGTCTGTTTGTGACTCTATTATTGGCGTGAGTTGTTGAATGCCGTGACCGTAGGCATTGGCTTTCAGTACGCTGATGATTTTTGTGTCCGAGTGGATAAATTTGCGGAATTGTAGAAAGTTGTGGAGAATTGCTGATTTAGAGACTTCTATATAGCTCAAGTTTTCCATGGAGCTATTTTATCATTTTTCGTCGTAGTATTCGTCTTAATAAGAAGTATACAAGAGTAGAACTCAGAACCCACATAGTAATAAGAACCACCAATTGAAGTCTCATATATGAATCAGGATTATGGTCGATAATGCCATAGTCGGGAATTTGAACACCAGATGTGGTTGCCTGGGAAATTCTGTTTTCCGCATTATTAAGTTGCACTAAAGATTGCGGCGGCCGTATTATGGGATACAAGCTTGCAAGCTCAAGAAGCCACAATATTATTGGTCCAATAATTATTGACAATATCACCAAAAGAATTTTATATAGATATCCTGATTTAGGCATGTATTGATAGTAATCTAAGTATTCGATCGTTTCAACTTATCTTTGGATTCTTTTCTTCGGCTTAGGTAGTGGAAGTACTGCAGCCGTTTCTTTTACAAATTCGGTAAGCCATTCATGATCATCCCATCGATCTTCGGGAACCTGATAATAGTTTTTTGCACCTGGGTACGGTGGCGCAAGGTATGAGTCGTCAAGATAATTATTGCTGATGCTGGTCGGTTTGATAAATAGCTGATCGTCGCATACGAATGCTACAACTTTTTCGTTACAATATAAGGCATATTCTCCAAACATTTTGCGTGAACGTATATCCCCTGCTTTTTGGATTTGTTCTGTTAAAAAGTCTATTGTTTTTTGATCTGTAGCCATATTATGTATATGTTCGTTTTAATTTATCTTTTGATTCTTTTTCTTGAATGGCTAACGAAATGAGGCGGTCGATGAGGTGTGCATAGGGAAGACCTGACGCTTCCCAGAGTTTTGGATACATGCTGATTTTTGTAAACCCAGGTAGCGTGTTGATTTCGTTTAGGTAGATTTTGTTATCTTCAGTTAAGAAGAAATCTACTCTCGCCATACCTCGGCATTCTAATATTTGAAACGCTTTAATTGCATAGTCTTGTATTTGTTTTTGCTTTTCTGCTGGGATTTCTGCAGGGATTTTTAAGACTGCACCGTTTTCGTCGATATATTTTGCTTCGTATGAATAAAATTCGTGCTGGGGAATGATCTCACCACAGACGCTGGCGATCGGATCTTCGTTGCCAAGAACAGAACATTCAATTTCTCGTCCTTTAATATATTGTTCGATCAGGACTTTGTTATCGTATTCGAATGCTTTATATACGGCAGTTCTTAGTTCCTTGGGAGTTTTTGCTTTGCTCACTCCGACCGATGACCCTGCGTTGGCTGGTTTGACGAATAACGGCAGTTCTCTATCTTTTACTATGGATTCCCAATCGATATCTTCGAGTTCGTGTTTTTTGATTACTGCGAATTCTCCAACTGGAAGATCGGCACTTATGAATATCCGTTTCATCATTTCTTTGTCCATACCGATCGCTGATCCAAGAACTCCAGCACCTACATAGGCTGCTCCGAGCATTTCAAATAGGCCTTGGATGATCCCGTCCTCGCCGGTTGAACCGTGGATGATATTGAAGAAAACATCGATTTGCTGAGTTGGTTGATTGTCTTGAAGTGTATACAACTCAATTTGATTGTTTGTTGAGCGCGGTATTACTGCTGTGGAAGTCTGGTCGTTTAATTTTATGAGTTTTGGGTCGTTGGAGTTGAGTAGGAAATTCGCTGCGTTTCCGAGTTGCCACTGGCCGTTTTTGTCTATGCCGATTAATGAGACATTGTGTCTTTCTTTGTCTATAGCTTCGTAAATGGATTTGGCTGATTGAAGAGATACTTCGTGTTCACCACTTTTACCACCAAAAACGAGTGCGATGTTTAATTTTTTATTCATATATTTTTTATGATTTCGTCGTGTGCTTTTTGTAAAACTATTTTGGACTCGTCATAGGTGAGAAGGCTTTTTGTTGTTTCTAGGTTTGCCCAGGAATATTCGGCGATTTCTTGTGTTTGCAGTTTTACTTCTTTATTTTGTATTTGGACTATGAAGTATATTACTGTTTTTTCTATCGATTCATTATTTTTAGTAAACTTGTAGTTATCTGTGATTGGTGCATTAACTTTTATTTGGTCTGGTGTAAGTCCAGTCTCTTCCTGAAGCTCTCGGAGTGCTGTTTGTAAATCTGTCTCCCCTGCTTCCTGATGGCCTTTAGGGAACCCCCAGTGACCAGCAAGGTGCTTTATGATGAGGTATCGAATACCTGTGTCATCTTGGATGAATGGTACTACTCCAAATGACTTTTCTTGTTTCATACCAAGCCTCTTTGTTTGCGATATTCTATCCAGTAAATTTCTCTTCGCGGCAGTGTTTTTATATCTTCACTATTTGCGAGTAGTGGCTCTATAAATCCTTCGAACACTTGGGACTGCGATGCTTTGAAAAGAATTGTTTCGTTGCCTTGTATATTATCTTTTAGATATTTGAGTGTGTCTGTGTGGTTTTCGCAACTTAGGATTTTTGGATCGTTATTGAGAAGACTCTTGAGATGCGGATATGTATATTTGTTGATGGATGAGCCCATGAGTATAATTTTTTGAAGATTCATGGAAGCGAGGATTTCAGCAAGTTTTTCATGTTCTTCCTTGTCTTCAGCGCCAAGCTCGCGCATATCTCCAAGCACGACCCATTTTTTATCTGATTGAATGAGAGTGAACATTTCGAGAATTGCTTTCATGGAGATCAGGTTGGCGTTATATGTACTATCGATGAGCGTCGTATTTTTGATTCCTTTATGTATGGTTGTGCGGCCAGGTGGAATGGTGAGGTGTGTAAATGTTGTGTCGAACGGGAGCTGGAGGTAGTCCATAAGGGATTTGGTTTGTTGAATGGTGATTGCTACTTCTTTCGGATGAAGTTGATTGAAGGAATAGTGCTGTTGATTGATCGTAAAGTGAGTGCCTGAGTTGGTGAGAGTGTACTCCTGAAGTGAGTTTGCTGAGACTTCTTGAACTTGTGCTTTTGTGCGGGAGGTTTGTTGCTTCATGAGTTTGGAATCGCCGTTTATGATCACTAGTTTTTGTGTGTTTTGGATGAAGTATCCGAACTCGTGGGCGACGGCCTCTTCGACTGTCGTAAATGTCTTATCCGTAACAAGGTGATCGAAATTCATGGTATGTGTGCGAGAGATGCTTATCCAGAGAGTTATTTCTGGATTGAGGAACTCCGAGAGAAATTTTCCTTCTCCTGGTCGGTCACAATCACATTCGACTACGTAGAACTGCTGTGTAGGAGGCCCGGCGAATGCTTTGAGCGGTGCTGCGAGCAGGATGCCGGGCCACTCGGATGCTTTGAGCGTTGGACGCTCGATGCCGAGAATATCGAACGGGACGCCGATACTTGAGTTAGCATGATGAGAAATTTTGGCTTTGCCGGTAAGTTGGGATTCTACAAAGTGCATGAGTGTGGTCTTACCACTTGAGCCTGTAATGACAATGATGCGTGGATTCCAACGTGCGAGTTTTATACGAGCCCAGAAACGGAAATACCAGGCAGCGAGGAAATATAATTTCTCTTTGAGGTAGTCTATCATGTCGTGCAATTATACCAGGAATGGCTGGTTTTACGTTATTGTAGGTATCTACCTATGTTTGCGTCGTGCTCGTCGAAAGTGCGTGCGTAATATGCTTTGCCTGAATTGTCATGAATGTAATAGAGGTAGTTAGATTTTTGTGGATTGATAGCTGCTTTGAGAGCTGAGATCCCTGGATTGCAGATAGGAGCAGGTGGAAGTCCTTTTATTTTGTATGTGTTGTATTTGGAATTGATTTCTTTGTCTGCTGGAGTTGGAATTGGCCACCAAACTGCTGACTTTTTTGTGTTTTCGTTTATTGCGTATTGTAGTGTTGCGTCGACTTGGAGTAAACCTACTGTTTCTGTTTCGTTATTTAAACGATTGAGTAAGATTCCCGCAATAATTGGACGATCTACATCTGTCTTTCCTTCGCGTTCAATAAGTGATGCGAGTGTGAGCGTTTCATTCATTTCCTGCGGTGTGGTCGGACCACCGAGCTCTGCATATTTTTGCTTGAACTGTGTGTTTAATTTTTCGAATGCGAGTTGTGCACTGGTACTTTTTTGAAAAATATATGTGTCAGGAAATAGTTTACCTTCGTTTGGCTTGGCGAGTTTGAGAAATTCTTGTTTATTAAATGTTTGGTCAAAGTTGATTTCAAATATTTCGGCAATTTCTTCGACACGCTGACCTTCTTTGATAAGGATTTTTACATCTTCAATGCCAACCAAGAGCTCGTGTGCGATCTGTGTATGGGTCATATGAGGAGAGAGTGTGTGCTTGCCTGCTTGAACTGTGATTGCTTCACCTGATAATTTTGCCCAGACTCTGAATGCAAACGCATTTTTTATAATTCCCTGTTCTTCTAAATTTTGCGCTATGTCAGCGAATGATTCGCCGCTTTCGACAATGATCTCTGTATCTTGTGGCGTTTCTGAAACTGGTTGTGTGTTGTTGTTATACCAGATGTATATGACTGCAACGATGCCTATGATGACGAGAGCAATGACGCCAAAAATAATGGAAAAAACTTTAAGTGCAAATGCTTTCATATGGTGATGTGTTTATCTTATGCCTCGTTTCACAGTTATATTCTCCTCTTTGTGCGGTAGAGTCATGAGTGGCTCTGGAACGCGCATTGAGTACTCGAACGACATATCATAGATCTTATTATTATCTATGATACTTGCTTTGGCTGCTTCTTCTTTTTTGCCTAGTATTTTTGCTGCGATTTCTTTTTCGTTGATAGTAGGAATGATACTAATCTTGTTCACTGCATTTAGGCTGAGAGTGCCATCTTTAGCCAGAGATACAAAGTCTGTGCGGATATCTTTCGTATCGTCACCTGGTTCGTATCCATCGGGGATTGCTGCTGTTGCTATGCCGTCCAGAACTTTTTCTACATCTGCTTTTTTGAATGTATAGCCTTCGGCCTTGATTGTGAGATCTAGACCAAGTGTGTTTGTTTCGTCGTTTACTGCTTTAGAAAATTTTTCCGTGGTCGATGTAATTTGCCACGCGCTGTCTAAGAGAATATCGTCAGCACCGACTTTTTCTCTCACTAACTGTGGAAGTCTTAATTGCATGTCTGATTTGAGATCTCGAGATAAATTTGTACGGTCGAGTGCTGCTACTACTTTGATATCCTTTTTACTTCCACCAGTAAGTTTATCTACGACCTTGGCTTCGTAATCGTCTTTAGTAAAACTGACGACGCTTAGCGATGCATCCTTGTCGATGTTTCCTTCGGGTCCAATTTCTTTTGCACTTACTTTTACATTTGCTTTGCCGTAGGTTTTGACTTCGCCCTCTGAAGTTGTTTCAGCACTAGCGGATGCAACAGTAACGCCTTCTGTGAGCGTAAATCGTATGTTCCCATTGGCTTGTAGTTCTGTTCCTGCTGAAAACGTTTTTGATGAGCCTGTTTTATTTATCATTGAGACTTGTCCTGTTGCAACCTGACCCGTTGTACGTTTGCCGGTAGTACTTGCTTCACGAACGTCCTTTAACTCCACAGTGATTTTTTGTGCTGGAATTTTGCTCTCTGCTACTGTTGTATTTTTTTCGCTTGCAGTGATAGTAATTTGCTTCTCAATATTGGCTGGTTTTACAAATACTGTCACTGTTGCCTTAGGAATATTCCAGTAGGCCCAGGCAGCACTGCCTCCGCCGACGAATAATAAGACTATTACGATAACTGCAATGTACGCTACTTGTCGCATGTTTTTGTTGGAGATGTTTATTTTTGGTATTTTAAAATTAGACATAAAACTGCTCTTTTGATTTGGATTATTTGTATGCCAAGGTTCTTGTACGTCTGAATGAGTTGATTCGATTTGCTCTTCCTCGTTAGTCAGCACGTCTAACTCTTCGTCTTCTACTGCGCCGCTGATTTCTTTTGCTTCCTTACTACCATGTTCTGAAATATCTTGATTGGCAACAAATCCAAATGGGATGTCGCTTGCGGAAGCAGCTGTGGCTGATGTAACTGCTGAGATTGCAGCTACGGATGCGACAGTTGCAGAGGTCTCTGTAAGTGCCGTTGGTGAGGGTTCTTCTACTACTGCAGGCATCTGGGAGTTAAGTGTGCCATATTCGAGTGATTTAATACTTAGTCTGCCTTGTATTTCGTGGTGACGTGCGTAGTCTTTTGCTCCGACTAGTGATACGGCTAAGGAATCTGCATGCTCTTCGAGGACAGTAATTTTTGGTGCACTGACACAGACAGGAACTTTTTTAGTATCTCCCATTCTGTCAGATGAGCTCCAGTCGTACTTGAGTAATTCATTGCGGGCAGTTATGAGATCGCCAAAACCATAAAGAAAAAATGCCGGAGGTAATTCGGTCATCTGCTCAAATTTAAGTATTCCATTGTCGACATTCTTGCCGAGATTTCCACCTGACCACTCAACATAGCTATTTTCTTTTATCTTTCCGTTTTCGACGTAGGCGATATTTGCTCCTTCTCGTGAGCTACCGATGAGAATGGCAGTTGTGGGAGTTTTGTGGAGATACTGAAGATAGTAAGAAATAGCGTGCGGAATTGATACGTAGGCAACAGCTTCGAGATCTAAGTTTTTGGCAAGTTTGGATGTGATGTCGTCATATTCGGGCAAAAGCTGTTCTTCTTCAATCCAGCTTTGTGGTACCCCGAAGACTGTTTCTTTGACATCGACCTCTGCAACCTGACAAGCTAGGTCGATTGCGTCTGCCGCTCTTTCTGAGATGGTTTTAAAGTCTGGGTGATTTTCTTTACCACTATCAGAGTAGTTTTTTACACCAAGTCCTATTATTTCGATTGTGTGATCTCTGAGTTCCCAAATGGTAGCTTTTACCACTCCTGCTGAAATAGATAGTCCGAGCATAGGCTTACTGACGGGAGTTGCTTCCTCGGGTGAGCTATTTTTTTGTACTAACTTACTTAGAATACTCATTAGTACTTACTATAGTAAAAGTTTGAGTAAAGTGCAAACTGTGACAAATTATTGTGCGATTGTGTTTTTGAGAACGGAGAAAGCTCTATCGCTGTCAGTATTTTTTAGAATAATCGTGAGCTCGCCATAAGTGGAAACAACTTCCGTGATGTTTATCCCTTCCCATGCGAGGAGTTTGAGTATGTGAGCATAAGCTCCAGGCGTTGTGACAATATAATCATCGAGTTGGATAGTTACTGATGCAAGGTCCGTAATAATGCTTTTGATTTGAGCTTTTCCACATACTTGTACAATCTTTTTTTCTAATTCTCCGCTGGCTATGATTGTAGTTTCAAACACTCCAGAGGTAATCGTGAGAAAGGCTCCTTGATGATGAGCGACTTCTTCTAATATCTGTTTTTGGAGGGCGATCATATTTTTTGAGTTGATGATCGTACATTCAAACAGATTCGATCGGACAATCATGTTTGGGGCTTGGCTAAATATTTTGCGTGTTTTTTGAATTTCTTGTATTTTTTTTGCGAGGCGATTTATTGCCATAATAAGCGCGCTTTGGGTGATGTTTTTTTTGGTCTCTTTTTCGATCTCTTTATGTAGAAGGCGTGCTAGTGAGGAATGATTAAGAAGCCCATGCTCCAAGGATTCTAGGATATACGGGGAGCTTTTTAATTTTTGTTCGAGCACGTCTGTAATAGATATCATGTTAATATTTTAACATTTTGTTTATATTTTGTACAATTTGTGAATAAATTTTGTATTCTGTAGACCCTATATTATGATCTTTTTTGTTATGAGACATTCAATCGAAAATCAACCTAGTTATTCTTTCGGCCATACGGCGATGTGGGCGACTGGAGAAACTGGGACGCCTGTTATTAATGTGAACTATACAGGAGCTAATAAAAATACTTCTGTGCCTGGGCCAGCGGCAGATGCATACTTAAATTTAACCATTGTTCCAGCACTTCAAGATGATGAGTTTGCATTAACGTTGGAAATGATACCGGGACTTGGGAGATATTACTCGGACCTGGGGTTCCTTCCTACACGTGCACGCTTAATCCAAATACCTACAGTGCCACAAGGAAGTGTTACTTATGGGTATCCCGCGACTGATGCAGCTGCGAAATTATTGCCGGAACATATAGCACGACTACCAGCCGATGCACGAGTTGTGTCTACGTTCCATTGTGAATATGTTCAGCGCGATTTAGATCGACATGGACTACGTGCCTTGGAAAGGCCACCTGCTCATTTAGTAAATAATAAAGCATCGCTACGAGGAGCGGCAAATGATAACTCGTTTGATATGTTACCCGGGGCTGTGCTTTCGTCTGAAAGTGACTTGCATGACGTTGTCTCTCGTTTCGGCAATTCTGCATATGGTGTGTGGTTAAAATTTCCAACTGGGTCAGGTGGTGATTTGGTTTATCATGTTGCTGAAGTTTCAGAAGCGTCATTGCGGGAAGGTATTGCTACTATAAGAAGATCCGTTCATCAGTCTTTTGTGGAAGGTGACTTTGGTATGACTGGTTCGCAGTATTGGCCAGAGGATAGATTTGCTCCAGAAGGTTTAAAGCTGGTAGCTGAAGCCGATGCACGTAATCTAGGTACACTCGAGTTGAATGGTAGTACTCAACTTGTCACGACGCGTTCAGGGGGAATCTATTTTAAGGGACATTATCGGCAGGAGACTTCAGCTTTAGGAGAATACCAAGGTAATAGTCCACTTTCTGTTGATAATACTCATGACGCATCTATGCATAATCTTATTTGGGATCAGGTAAAAAGTGTCGGAGCATATAACCAAAAAGATAATGGATATTTTGGGATTCAGGGAGTTGATTGGTTTCTGATTCGATTACCTGACGGAACACAACGTGTATATGTGGTTGAATTGAATGCTCGACCAACAGCGAATACTCCTCCGCAGATTATGGCTGACAAAATCGGAGCAGCGGCTTGGTTGAATATAAACGCTACGGCGCCAAGCATAATGACATGTGCAGAGGATTATATTGAAATTGTTGGACGAGGACTCGCTTTTGGTGAGGCTTCTGGAGAGGGTTTAGTCGTTCCCCAAGCGTTTCGGAGCATTGTTACACGAGACAACGGTATCCTCGCTTCAGATAGGGTTAAACTATTTATTGCTGGACGTGATGATGGTCACATTAATGGAATTCGTCGACGTTTGAGTGACAGAGGGTTTGTATTTGTGTAAGAGATTTGTATGGATATTATAGAGTTGATGACACAATTGGTCTCAATTTCCTCGGTTTTTCCAAAGGAACAGCGGGTTGCGGAGTTTATTGAAGATTTTTTGAAGCGTAACGAGTTTATTACGGAACGGGTCTTAACTTCAAGGAATCGGTTTAATATTGTGGCGACAAGTTCGCCTTCTTCTCATTTTGTTGGGTTTTATGGGCATATGGATACAGTCCCACCTGATGTTCACTATGCCCATAACCCTTTTAAAGTTGAGAGCGATGCAAAACGAGCACATGGACTTGGTGTCGCGGACATGAAAGGCGGCATTGCCGCGTGTCTCTTGGCTGGTGTGTGGGGAAAACAGAATGGTGTGCCAGTAAAATTGGTTTTTGGAGTGGACGAAGAAAATATTTCTCAAGGGGCACATGATCTTGTTTCTTCTGGAAAGCTTTCCGACATTGATTGCATGATTGTGGCGGAGAGTGGACAGGCTGCAGATCTGAAAGAGCCGTTTAGTGTTTGCTATGGTCGGAAGGGCAGAGTTTTGTATGAACTTGTTGTTTCAGGAAAAACTGCACATGCAGCTGAGAGTTCGATCGCTGTGAATGCAATTGAACAGATGGCTTTGTGTGTAGAATTTTTGTCTATTTACTCTTTTCTTGCTCATACGCAGTTGGGAAAGACTGTGATAGTTATTCATTCGGTGCACGGTGCTTCTGATTCATTTTCTGTTCCCGATTCATGTAGGCTGCAATTTTCTGTTTTAACTACACCCAACGCAGATTTACCACTCTTTGAAAAGTCTTTTGCAGAATTTTGTAAGGGAAATAACATAGTGTATGATTTGCATTTGGTTTCACGTCCGACTCCTTATGCATCGAGTTACGAGGTTGATCGTGATAATGAATTTGTGCAGCAAATTGAATCAATTTTTAATAAGCACGGAGTTGAACCTCGATATACTTCGTCTGTAGCTGATGAAAATGTTTTTGCACATAGACTAGGCATACCAGTTGTTACTGTAGGGCCAATTGGTGGTGGGGATCATACCAAAAATGAATGGGTTGACCTACAGTCCTTACGAATGATTGAAGAGGTTTACAGGGAGATAATGCGTACGTTTAAAATGTCGATAAAATCTTAATATCATCGATCATTACGCTTCTATTTTTAGGATTGTATAGCGCTGAGGCTGGGTGATACATAGGAATTATTTTTATTTTGCCGTAACTTGCGCTTGCTTCAAAGACTTGCCCGTGAATTTTACTAATTGGTTGGAGTTTCTCCTTCAGACCAAACTGCTCCATAATATATGTCATAGAAAATCTTCCCAGTGTGGCAACAATTTCTGGTTGAATAATATCTATCTGTCTGATGAGAAAAGGGCCGTAGACTGCGATTTCTTGCGGAGTTGGATCTCTATTTTCTGGCGGGCGATCTTTGACAATATTTCCGACATACACTTCTTCTCTCACAATTTTAGCTGCTTCGAGTAATTCATCGAAGAATTTCCCTGCGGCTCCACAGAATGGCTTGCCTGTTTTGGCTTCGTTAAGCCCTGGAGCCTCTCCTATAAATATAATTTTTGCATCGTGGTTACCTTCACCTATGACAGGGAAAAAGTTATTTTCTGTTCGATAATTGTATAGTGGAGAAGATTTTAGGTTAAGAATCTCTTCTTTTATTTTCTTCATTTCTTGATGTTTTTGTAAGTTTTGCCCCATACGCTTATTATATCTCGTTTTAAATACAGGCAGCTTTTGATATTATTTGATTAATGGATGAATCACTACGAGCATTTATACGTGATGCTGCTGCTCAGGGCGAAAGCATGGACCAAATCAAGCAGCAGCTCGTTGCTAAGGGTTGGGAGCCGGGAGTTGTCAGCGGTGCTATTTTGCAATATCAACAAGAGCACCCTGTTTTTGTTCAACCAATAGTAAAAAATTTTCAAGAACCTACTTCTACAGAGCGATCTTCTTCTAAACCTATAAGGATATCTTTTCTATTATTTTTTGTTTTAATAGGAATAGGAATTGGCGCTTTTTTTCTTATTAGATCACGCTTAACTCCAGTCGCGGTTACAGATCTACAAAGTACTCAAGCTTTATTGACGCCTGCACCAACTGAATCAACATTCAGTGCGTATATTAATCCTGAGTTTGCTTTTGAAATACATATTCCAAAAACATGGGCGACAAAAGAGTTTCCCACAGGTGCATTTGGTCAGGAAAAGCGAATTGCTTTTGGACTGGTTGAAAACTTACCTCAGGATATTTTTATTGATAATGATTATATTTGGATTAAAATTTTCCCTACTTCGGATTCATCTAACTACAATGATTTTATGTATATTAAATCGCTTTCAGGTGAGGATACGGTAAAAGAAATAACTGTTCAGGGAATGCCCGCATATCTTACGAGTGATTTCATAGTGCTTGAACACAATGGTTTAGTCTATGAATTACATCTCCTTTCTAATTCAGAAACGAGAGAACCTATTGGGCCGATTGGAATTAATAAAACAATCTTCGATTCTTTTCGATTAACTAAATAATTTATTTATATTCTACGATAAGCTGCGGAATATTGTTAGTTTTAAGCGTATTTTCTCCGGATTCAAAAGAAGCATATTTTTCATCACCTTGGGACTCGATTGTAAAATGTAATCGTAGTTGTAGCGTTGATCTCCCGGATTCGCGCGTTTGCTTCACGATTTGTGATATATCTAACTCTTTCCACCCTTGTGAGTTTGAAGTAGAAAGTATGGCGAAACTCGGTGTGACAGACGCAGTTGAATAATCTCCGGGATCTAAAGATCCACCATAATTTACAAGATCTACTCGAATATCTTGCCCAGTTGTATACGGATTATTTTTTACTGATGATTGAAATATTCGAAATTTTGCTGACTTAAATTGCGGCATGTTTATAGAAGTGATATCGAATGATAGGAATCCTCTGATAGCTGCGTTTGTGCTACTCCCCACTCGGATATCTCCGGAGGTTGTGAACTTCCCTACTCCATCAATATATCCGTCTAATGCTGCGTCTGCATTGATTGTTTTTGATTGAGGAGTCGATGATGGGCTTGTGGTGGGCATGATTGTGGGAGTCATACTAGGAGCTGTGGAAGGACTAGCAGTTACAGATGGTGATGCTGACGGTATAGATGTTGCCGACCTTGTGGGACTGGGTATTGGAGAGTTGCTTGGCTGAGGAGGAGTTGAGGATTCCTGCTGGACTGACAGTACTTCTGGTGAGGCAGACGGTTCTGCTTTACTGCTAGTTTTTTTACCTGAAGTTTTGATGAGTAGAAATCCTACTCCTACAATGCCCAAAACAACGAATACTCCGACGATAATGAGGGTCTTTTTAACAAGTCCACTAATAGCTTGAGAATACGGGTCTTGGGGTTCTTGTCTTAGCATAGGTTTCATCTGGTTTTGATAGTATGAATATTTCGCGTTTGTGTCAATTGAATCTGGACGGTATAATCTGTTCATATGATGCATGCAGAACAAATTCAATCTTTTAAGAAACGCTTTGATGACCTAATTGTGGACAAAAAATCTGTAATGGTGGTCTCTCATAAAGGTCCTGATGATGACTCTATTGCTTCAATGTTAGGAGTTTATCGATATATCTCAAAAAAATATCCTGAAAAAAATGTAGAGTTATTTACTTTTTCTATACCTGAGACACGATGGGGTAGTTTTCAAGATTTTGACAAGATTCATTTTGTAATAGAAGACTCCTATGATTTTTCTCGGTTTGATTTTTTAATCGGAGTTGATGCGTGCCAGTTTTCTCGTTTTCATCCTAAGAAAGATTTTTTTGATTCCTTTAAAGGCGAGTCTGTATGTATAGATCATCATAAAAATGATCCGGATAATTTTACAGCACACTTAGTGCTAGGTGATTATTCTTCAAATGCTGAACTTGTTCATAATATATTTTTTAGCGAAGGTACCTTAGAAAAAATTACCGCGGAAACTTTGTTGCTCGGAATTTTGGGTGATACAGGCAATTTTAGATTTGTTTCTTCTGAACAATCCGATGTGTTTCTCGTTGCTAAGCGATTAGTTGATGCTGCTGATATTAGTATTCAAGGCTTTCAGTCACGATACAGCACATATCCGGTAAAAACGTTTGAAATAATTC
This sequence comes from uncultured Gammaproteobacteria bacterium, assembly GCA_964525495.1. GTDB lineage: Bacteria > Patescibacteriota > Microgenomatia > JALYQM01 > JALYQM01 > CAZGHS01. Next base: position 27,679 of record CAZGHS010000007.1, on the reverse strand, counting down.
AGAATATTGTTACTAATGCGAGAATTGAAGAGATTCCCGGTTGGCCGAAGTTTATTATTTCTTATATAGATAGGAAATATATTGCGGAACATCAATTGGATGATGGAATGGTCAGCGCTGCAACTCATATTTTTATAGCTCAATATGGATTATCAATGACTGAATGCTCTTGGGGAATGGTTTTCTCTCCACGAGCTGATGGGAGTGTGAGTGGGTCAATGAGATCACGTCCTGGAAGTGTGAACGTACGAATGATCGGTCAGCAAACAGGTAAGGGCGGAGGACATGATCGTGCTGCTGCCGTTAAGTTTCTTCAAGATAGCTATGTATATGACACGCAGGAATGTATTGAGTGGTTAAAAAAATGGCTAAGCGAGAATAAGCCTGTTTTAGAATAGAATGCGCCTACTGTGTAAATAAGTTCTTCTGTGGAATTATTTGTTTGCTATCCCAAGAGTTAGCTCTCCAGAACAATTTCATTACTGCATCGCCTTTGTTTTCAAAATAATCTAGTCGAATAGGATATTTCTTTCCAGCAGCGAGGGTTATTACTCCAGAATTTTCGGTTACTCGATGATTGCTCCAATTGTCGATAATCAACGTGTTATTTATCCAGAGTCGTACGCCATCGTCAGATTGCGTATAGAATCTATATTGTTCTGAATTTGCTGGCATTACTGAGCCTGTCCATCGTACAGAGAAAGTGTCGTCGTCTACACCATTTATTGGTTCGTCGTCATCCCAGTCAAAATCTATTTTTGCGTCTGTTTTGGTTCGTTCTAGATTTGTAAAGTTTATGTTGTCATAATAATCGGCTTTTAATCCATTGCCTGCAATGATTGGCGACTGGGATGGAGTCGGTGTTTTGACAGGTGTAGGCTTTGGAGACGGTGCTTTGGTTGCGACTGGTGTCTTTGATGGATTTGGAGCGTCTGTTGGTTTTGGGCTGGCAGTTGTGCGTGGTGTACCCGTTGGCGCTAGAGTAGGAACTGGTGTGCTAGAAGCGACGTTACAAGTAAATGTTGGAGATCCATTGGTTAGTACATTTGTTGATGTAGAAATACCGTAATCATTTACTGCGTGTACCCAGACATTGTAGGGAGTATTTGGATTAGTCGTTATGCTTTGGCTTGTTGTTGTGAGTCCGTTAAGACAGACATCTCCTCCGCCTGCTGTGGTGAAAGGGCATGTCCCGATCCATCCGTCTGTTGCTCCTCCAGGAGTTTTTTGTCGATCGGCGCGGAATAAGTAATTAGTTGCCCGTGATGATGATGTCCAATTTATGGTTGCTTGAGTTCCAGTGGCGTTACATGATGCAGTTACCTGTCCAACTGCAACAGGAGGTAGTGCTGTTTCACCTTGCACTACAACTTGTTTTGGTGAACCAGTGAGATCGACTTCTTGATTAGTGGTCGTATCGCGTGCGGTTACGCGGATGGTATGCGTGCCTGCTACTATTCCTGTAAGTATTTGCGTGAATGTAGGACCACTTATTACTTTTATGGTCGCTCCATTATCGTAGATTGTTACGGTGACTGGTGTTGTAGCCGTATCTGGGTCTTGAGCATTTCCTTGAATACTTAGCGTGTTAAGAGCGGGAGAAGTAACAGATGTTACTGTACCGGTTGGTGTGCGATTAGTTTGGCTTCCTGAAACTGTTACAGTGCGAGGAGAATTACCTAGTTCGACCTCTTGACCGGTTGTGATGTCTACTGCGACAACTTTCAACGTTATTGTTCCCGTTTGACCTGTAAGACTTGCATCAAAACCATGATTTCCTGTTATACCATATGCGCTATTAACATCGGGTCGAGGTGAATTCGTATAGAATTCTGAGATTTTTGTGGTGCCGTTATAAATTCGTATCATGTTGGTTTGTGCACTTTGGTCAGGATCATAGCTCCATCCGCTAACACGTATTGCGCCTCCACTCGAAGTTGCGCTATCAAAATTTCCTGTAGGTAATCTATTAGGCAACGTATCTGAAACGGTTACAACTACTTCGTTTGACCATGGAGCATTATAGTTATTAAGTAATTGTTCGTTATCAAACTTGTCGTTTGGAGCCCATATCCTGACTCGTGCAACATATTTCCTTCTTTGTATGGATGCAGGAAGATCGAGTTTTCCTACTCCATTTTCAACCCATACCCATTTTGAAATGGTATTAGATTCTATTACTTCTAGATAACCTGTGTAGCCTGGAGAAACTTTAATAAAGTAACCTGCCGAAGGTGTTGTTGCGATTTCAGTTGTATAGGAACTTCCGTCTTTGCTGACTTGTGCATTAAATTGAGTTGTACTTGGGAAATATTGGCGTAAAGTCATGCGAGTAAAGGGTTGTTCTATTGTGTCGTTCAAACAATCTGAATCTGCACTGCATTTTTTGATTTGAGTACTTACCCCATTCTCGTTGAACATTACCCCGTTATATAACTTTCCTCTAACTTCAACCAAGCCAATCCCTTTGGCATAGTACCAGGACTCTCTTAGGAAAGGATCGTTGTCAGTGAATGGATTTACTCTTTCACCTGTACTTTCAAAATAGTCGATGCGGGCAACATCGCTATATGTACCAGCAGGAGTAGTAATGCTGTCTTTTTCGACACGATACATCCAACTACCACCGTATCGAGGTTTCGGATCTACCATATATGGCGGACATGCAGATCCTGTAGTATTAGGATTATCTCTGTCCCCTTCAAAATAGTTTGACTCCCCTGTTGATGCTGAGAGGAATGGTATGCTTTGTGACTTTTGAGCAAGAGAGTATGCTGGGAGGCGTCCGTTTACGCTTCCGAAAAATACGCCATACATGTACTGATTAGGATTAATATCCCGTAATCCCATATCGTCAGTCTGATACGTCTCTGCTGAACCTATTGGTTTGTGATAGTACAGTTTGTCGCGCAGACCCCAGATAAAATTGTCGTTTACAACTGGAACTACAGTTCCTGTGGAACTTGATGCAGCGAAGTTCGGTGAAGTAATCATCCAACGAAGATTGCGGAAACTGTCAGTAGTATGTGGTTCCCAGTAGGCACGCATATTGTTTTTTGTAAATCTCCACGGAGTAACCCGTATTCCACAAATTAATCTTTCCTGTTCTAATTGTAAGCGAGATTTATATGTTTGCGTGTCAACAGTTCCTGCAGCGTTTTTACGAATACTAATTGAATCATATATATATGTATCACCAGGGCGATATACGATGTAGTCGAGCATGTTTTGATTTGGAGGAACTGAGGCTGTATTGGATAGTGTGTTGTTAATGGTAACTGAGACCTGATTACTCCACGCAATGTTATTTGAAGATGTACCTAAATATGGTCTAAACTGTAGTTTATATATGCCATCTTGTGCAGTAGTTTCCGACCACGGTGACATTTTTCCGTCGCCACCTATTTTGAATGGAAATAAATCTAAACGAGCTATCCCGTTACTATTGCTTCTAAAAAGGCCAAAAGGACTAGTTTGGGCTGGCGTACTGCAGTTAGCACCATTTAAATCACAGAGAGATGCAAGTACTTCAAATTGATTACTGCAGTTTTGACCACCAGATGTTAAGTGAAGATAATATCGTGGCACAGTGCGCGGAACAGTGATTGCACTTGTAGGACTATTTCCATTTAATGATACTCCGATATTGAACTGACCTTGACAGGAAATAGCAGCAGCACTATTATTTTCTGTTTTTTGTAACATAGAAATTAAATTTTGTGACTTAAGTAGAGGAACGGTCAGTAAAAGAGCAACTGCAACAATTAAGAAATGTGAGAGATACTTTTTAAAATTCTTTTTGCTCGTACTTTTAGAATACGCTGCTATTTTAGGCATATATCTATAGTATGAAAGCAAGCTGAATAAAAAAACAAGAGGCGGTTACATTATTTTGATACGGTCTTTTTTGATTTATCTAAAATCTCAATCCGAACATTTGCTTTTGTGTGCGTATTAATTAACTGTGCTAGCTCTTTGGTTGCTTTTTCAATTTCTTCTTTAGTGGTTGGTGCAAGCGCTTCGATTATGAGAATTGCATTTTTAGTATTACTTGTAAGTTTTGATCGATCAACTTCGCGCCAATTCCAACGACGACAGATTGCTGACTTGTCGTCCTTATAAATTATTTCACCTTCGTATGGTGACTCTTCTTTGTCATCGCCGAGCAATTTAACTGGCGCTTCGTTGTGTGATGCGTATGCGAGTTTTATTGTGCCGTCGATTAAATCCAAGTCTTCGCCACCAACCGGGAGCATGTTTTTGAGCGAGATATAGTTGTAGATATCGACGAGGGAATTTTGTGAATGCAGCTCGCGACCTTTGAGAATCATTCGCGGTAGATTTTCAACTGATGATCGGTATTCACTGGGCTTTGATCCAAATTTTCTGTATGCTTCGCGCCATGTGTTTATTTTCTCGTTTGATTTTAGTGTTTCTTCTGTCAACTCTGACTTGATTCTTTGTTGCTCTGATTGGAGTAATTGTTTTACTTCTTCTGAGCTTTCTGTTGTTTGAATGTCAGTTACTATTACTACTCCCATCATATAATCTGGATGGTTTTCAAATATTCTTTTGTCGATTGAAAGCAGTGCACCGTCTTCTGACTCTTCGATCACTGGCTTTTTGAATGGAAAGAGTATTGTTTCTTGGATGACCCAGACATTAGTAAAGAATTCAGTGAGTCTTTCAATACCCACGCCTACTCCTGCAGTTGGAGGCATACCGTATTCCATTGCCTCAATAAAATCTTCATCAATTGGTTGTGCTGCTTCAGATTCAGCATCAAGTTTTCTGTAGTTCTCTGCTTCAAATGATGCGCGCTGATCGATGGGATCGTTTTTTTCTGACCAACCATCCATTACTTCTTTTCCACCGATATATAGTTCAAACCGTTCGGCGATCTCTGGGCGATCAAAATTGCGTTTTGATAAAGGGCATACTTCAAACGGGTAATCATACACCCAAGTTGGGTTGATTAATTTTTTAGCAGATATTTTGTCGAATATATAGAAAATGATTTCACCTCGACGAGTATTGCCTTCAAGATCTATTTTGTTTGATTTTGCGTAGGTAAGCAATTCTGAATCTGACATGCTATTTACGTCTATTCCTTGATCTTGCTTGATTAAATCAGTCATGGTGATGCGTTTCCACTCTTGATTGAGATTGACGCTGGTATCCAAAACTTTTACGATCTCTGTTTTGAGTACATCCATTGCGATGTATCTCATCATTTCTTCAAGTAGATCCATCATTTGCTGGTAATCCATGTATGGAATGTACGCTTCGAGCATTGTGAACTCGAAATAATGCGTTTGATCTACACCTTCGTTACGGAAGTTTTTGGAGATATCATACACACCCCCGAGGCCACCTACGACTAACCGTTTGAGGTAAAGCTCTGATGCTATCTTGAGATATGCAAGACTGTTTAATGAGTTGATATGTGTTGTGAATGGTTTTGCATTTGCTCCGCCGTATAGTGGTTGTAATATAGGCACTTCGACTTCGGTTAGACCTTTTTTATCTAAAAATTCACGAATACCGCGAACAATATCATGGCGGGTTTTGAATATCTTGCGTGTGTCTTCGTTTACGAGAAGATCGAGATATCTTTTGCGAAGCCTGAGCTCTTTATCCTGTAGACCTTCCCATTTATCTGGAAGTGGTCGAAGTGATTTTGTGAGTAGTTGCCAATCTTTTACGAGAATCGTTGTTTCGCCACGGTGTGTTTTGAAGACGGTACCTTTAACTCCGATAATATCTCCAACGTCGAGATATTTAAGATTCTCATACTTTTCTTCTCCAATATCGTCTATTTTGAGATATATTTGCATCTGGCCAGTTTCGTCCTGTAGGTGACCGAACACTGACTTTCCGTGCTCACGCCATGACATTACTCTACCGGCGGTTGAAACAATTACTCCTTCAAATTTTTGAAAATTATCTAGTATTGGTTTGATAGCATTATCGTGTTCAAATTTTGTAGGGTAAACGTCCACGCCTTTTTGGCGAAGATCGTTTAGCTTTTGTAGACGAATTTGATAGATTTCATCGATTGTTGACATGCGTGGATTGTACCAAAAGCTTATGCTAGCGTGCAATTCTTAATACGTCTTCTTTTTCCGTAATACACCTACTCCAGTAACTAGTGCGAGGATGGCTAAGAATATCAGATAGTTTGTGTAAGACTCTATACCTGCTTTAGGTAACTGTTCAGCGTTGGCAACCGCTGTTGGTTGTTCTGGTTGAGGAGTCGATGTAGCATTTGCGACCTCAGTTGGTGGATTTGTCGGACCAGGAGTCGGGGTAGGTGTGGAACCAGGTTCTGTTGGACCAGGGGTCGGGCTTGCTGTTGGAACTGGTGTACCCGTAGGAGTTGCAGTTGGTACAGAAGTTGGAGTTGATGATGGTCCACCGATTGGCGGAGAACCTGATGGTACTGGCGTACCGGTTGGGGTCGCAGTTGGCTTAGGTGTGCCGGATGATTTAGGAGTTCCACTCGGGCTACCGTTTGGTGTTATTACGGGAGTTGCCACAGGTGTGCCGGTTGGGTTGGCTGTAGGAACAGGAGTCTGAGTGCAGGTATTAGATTTTTCTGATACACCTCCCCATTCCCATTGGAAATTGTCTGGGATGTCGTTAGGACTTTGCCATGGCGGGTTTACAGGTTTAGTCGTTATATCTAATTGCCATTTAGAACAGATATATCCTAACCCTTGTTCAAATGATTGACCTGGACTGAGTACGCTATTTCCTACGCTATCTGAACATACCTTTGTATCCCAACAATCTAGGAACCATGATACGGTTACTTGATTGCTGCCTACGTTTTTTATACGAAATTTTTCCGGTTTATTCCAATTTCCAGAAGTTGGCTCTACTTCTAGGCCTGATGGAAATGAGGCAAAAGTATTTTCTGAAGTGCGTAATCCTTGTAGGACATTACTTCGGTACGCTAAATATCCCCCTAAGCCTAACAATAATGATCCAATTAATATTAACGGTAAGATTATTTTAGATTTAGATAATTTCTTTTTTTGGGAGTTATCAAAATTATTTTTTGCAGAAAATGCGTTGAGATTTTGGGCAGAATCACTCATATACAATATGGTACGAGTTTGACGTCCGTCTTGTCAACCTTATCTATTCTGAATACCTATATGTATTTTATTGTTTCGCCCGCTTATTTTAGCGTTTGCACCGACAGGCATTGTTATTCTTGGTTCGGTATGACCAAAATCGATATTGGCTATGATCGGTATTTTTTTTAGTTGTGGAAATGTGCTTAACATATAGATGAGTTTTTCTTTGTCTATGTTGCTTGCTTTCTGAAACCTTCCTATCACAAGACCTTGAATGGTGTGGGCATTTTGTTGTTGGAGTAGAGACTGAAGATCCCTGAGAAAATTGCCTTCTTTAGACTCGTAATCATCTTCAATAAAAAGAATTGCGTTTGTGATATCAGGAAAATATTCCGTTCCCTGTAGTAAATTCAGAGTACAAAGGTTCTCTGCAATAAGTGTGCCGTTGGCTTCTCCTTCATTGATGATCCAATATCCTTCGTTTTTAATTTCCATTTCTACTCCGTTCTCATCTATATTAGTCCAATCCTTATAGCTCTCTGATGGTGTTACTTCGTATTCGTCATTGGTGAATAAAGCTTTCTTAAAATAGCTGAGGGTATACGGATCTATTGTGCCGTGGGTAAAGCTTGAAAATGTTGGCGACATATAGGTGACTAGTCCTGTCTTGGCATATATTGCAACATTGAGGGCAGTAATATCTGAGTAACCACATATAATTTTGGGATTATTTTTTATGAGTTCATAGTCTATTTGATCTAGTAGTTGGTTGGCATTAAATCCACCTTTTGCACAGATTATTGCTTTGATATTTTTATCTGCAAATGCCTCATGAAGATCTTGTAGTCGAGAGTTTGTTGAGGAAGATGTAAGCATGTCTGATTCGTATATAGACTTTCCATAGGTCACTTTTAGTCCGAGCTCTTCGAACTGCTTCTGAGCTACTTGTACTTCTTCCGGCGTTTTGGATGCGAGAGAGCCAGACGGAGTAATTATTCTTACGACGTCTCCGTGCTTTAGTTTCTGTGGAATAATCTTGTTCATGTAGTTATTCTAGCACTGCTTTGATACGAACTACGTCTTTTGCGATTTTTTCGTCTTTTTGTATTTTGAATCTACCTTTAATTTCTTCGGTATTAGAAACGTGAGGGCCGCCACAGAATTCTCGAGAGTAAACTGCGTCTCTTTGTACCACTTCGTCGACACTCTGGACCGTCTCCCCTACTCTCCCCGACTCAGGCTTTGGCCCAATTGTATATACTTTGACCATATCTGGATATTTTTCACCAAAAAGACCGATTGCACCTGTTTGACGGCCAATCTCGAGCGCCATGTTTTGAAAATATACAGGGAGTTTTTGTTGGATTTTTTGATTGACGATCTCCTCTACCCTGCTGAGTTGCTCTGGCGTCAGGCGCTCTGTGTGGGAAAAGTCAAATCTCAGACGATCTGCTGTGATATTGGAGCCTTTTTGAAATACATGCTCGCCAAGAATTGTTCGCAATGCTTGATGCAATAGATGAGTGGCTGTGTGGTACTGCGTAACGATCTCTGACTGGTCTGCGAGTCCTCCTTTGAACATACCTGCAGATGACGATCGGGACAGGTCTTGATGGGCTTTGAAGAGCACGTAGTATTTCTCCTGGATTTCCTGACGGATATCTAAATTAATTTTTCCTACAAAATGCTTTTCTACTTCATCTAAGAATATGTCACTAGGTAAACCTAAGGACTGATAGAAATCAAATGCTTTTTGAGCCAACTCATCGACCCTTACTTCTATTTGTGGTTTTAAATATTTGTTAACTTCTGATAGAGCCGCGTGAAGAGTTTTTCTAAACTTTGACTCTTCTTCTGAGATTAATTCATTTATTTTTGAATCATTTACATGCTGATAGAGATCCTTATACATATCCTGAACTATGGAGACTATATCAGCGGTAAAATTATTTTGAATTTCTAGCGTATTTCCTGCACTAACTGCTCGACGGATAAGCCGTCTCATCATATAGCCTTGCGCTTTATTTGATGGAAAAACGCCATCAGATGCAAGCATAACTGATGCTTTGATATGATCTGCGATGATTCGAAATGCTTTCTGGTTTTCTCCTTTATATTCTTTGCCTGATATCTCCTCTATTTTTTTGATTATTGGACTGAATAAATCTGTTTCAAAAACATCAGGGGTATCCTGAACTGCTGCGAGAATGCGCTCAAGGCCTCCTCCATAATCAATATTTTTCTGAGCAAGTTCTTTGAAAGATCCATCTGACTGTTTCTGATACTGCATGAAGACTGAGTTTCCTAATTCGATATACCGTCCGCAATCACAGTTAACGTGACAAACTTCCCCGTAAGCTTGGTCGTGTTCTATATAGTCAAACTCATAGAATACTTCAGAGTCAGGTCCGCCTGGTTCTCCTACAGGCATTTTAGAAGGAACACCAGAACGTGACCACCAGTTTTTCTTTTCAGGGTAATAGAAAATGCGACCGCTCTGCATACCTTTTGTGCTGGAATCTTCAACATCTTGAGCAGTTATACCGACTTGGTTAAATATTTCTTTCCAAATGCCTACCGCTTCATTATCTCGTGGAATTTCGTTATTACCGCTAAAAACTGAAACATAGATTCTGTTAGGATCAAGTTGCAGGTCTTTGGTTAGAAATTCGAATAACCACGGTAGCTGCTCTTTTTTGAAATAGTCACCGAGTGACCAATTGCCAAGCATTTCAAAGGCAGTTGTATGGCGATTATCCCCTACTTCTTCTATGTCTTCAGCTCGAAAACAGCGCTGAGAGTCCACAATGCGTGTGCCTTCTGGATGTTTTTCGCCTAATAAAAATGGAATCATTGGTTGCATCCCGGAACTAGTGAAAAGTGTGGTCGGATCGTTCTGAGGTACAAGTGGTGCGGAAGGGATGATTGCATGACCACGTTTTTTAAAGAATTCTAAGTACTTTTGGCGGATTTGATCACCAGTTAGTTTGTTCATGCGTGCATTATACCGTTGAAACCTGACTTTGTGGAAGATAGGGATTTTCGAGATTCTTCTCTTTATTTTCCAGCCAACCAGTCATATTTACAAAGTTTTCCCAATAAGTACAACGTGAACAAGTTTTCCACTCTGACATGTCTCCCCGTATCATATCTGCTCGAAGTTTGTTGTATTTATCGCTTTGCCACACTTCTTCGATAGTCTGTGTTTTAACATCACCCATAATGAGTTCGTTTTTCATAAAATTGACACAACATGGTGTGACGAGACCATCCCACAAAACTACTGGATTGAACCATGTGACTAAGCAGGGATATCTACATTTGGCATCTTTTTGGGATTTGAGTTTTCGGTCTGACGTTCCACCTGCGTAATTGTGATAAGGAGAGATAAGTACTTGATCAGCGATTGGTTTCCAAAAGCTTTTATACTCTTGTAATTGCTCAGCATTTTCTGTCATTCCTATGAATTTAGCTACAAGTAAAGGTGTTTTGGCTCCCATTTCTTTTTTAATTTCGGCAAATCTCTTAGTATTTTTTACAACCATTTCGTATTGATCTCTTCCTTTAATCTTCTTGTAGGTCTCTGGATTCATTGCATCAATACTAATATTTAATACATCGAGGCCTGATTCAATTATTTTTACTGATCTATCTTCATCGAGTAGAATTCCATTTGAAAAAATTTCGATACGATGCGCAGCTTTTCGTTCTTTGGCGTATTTTATTAATTCATGAACGCGGGGATGGATTAATGATTCGCCGTCTTTTATCAAAGTGAGTGTTAGAACTGGACCTTTTTCAGCTATTTCATCAATTAGCTTTTGATAAAGACCGTCATCCATGAGACCAAATCCCCGGTCGGTGAGATGTCGAGGGCACATAATGCAGCGCAAATTACAATGATTGGTTGTTTCTAGATTGATAGACATTGGGAAATCCCAACGAATTTTGCGTTTAAATAGTTCGCTTTGGACTACGTGATTGCGCTTTAATTTATTTTCGATGGCAAAGACTGCATTTTGGGCAGGATTGGGCAGGTTCATGTTTATACGACTAACCTATCACACCTTTTTGTGTTTTACTACTACCGCTTTCTTTAATTCTTGTTCAAGGATATTTGTGTGTCTTGTCCAACTAAAATTCTTTGCTATATGTTCGACTGCGTTCCTTCCAAGTGAGTTTTGTAACTTGTTATTTGTGAGAATAGAAAGAAGCGCTTGTGCGAATTTTTCTTTGTCGTACGGCTCGATTAAGTAGCCGGTTTTATGGTCCACTACTGAATCGGTTGGTCCACCTACATTCCAAGCAACAACCGGAACTCCATGACCCATTGCTTCGATGATAACTATGCCGAAATCTTCTTTCTCAGACGGAAACGCATATGCCGATGCCTGCAAATAAAGCTTTCTGAGCTCTTCTTGAGTTATTCTTCCTAAGAACAGTACATAGGATTGCGCGTGCAATTTTTTTGTTAGTCTTTTTAAGACTTCTGTATATGGTGTTGAAGATCCCGGAATAAGAATATAGAAATCTTGATGTTGCTTGCTGATAATTGATCCTATTTCCACTAACCAATCAATACGTTTCCATTTCTGATGGCGACCAGTAAATAATATAAATGGTCTATCGATCGTTCGACCGTTTATAGTTATTTTTCCAGATTTATTTTCTTCTCTGTCTTTATATTCTTTTATTCTTATTGCCCCAGACGGACAGGCCATCCATGAAATGTTGTAGATTTTCTCAATTTCTTTTCCAATAAAGATACCATTAACTAAACGTTGTTTCGCATTTTTAATGCTTATATTATCTAAGATTTTTAATACTGGTTTGAATAGAAAAAATAGATAACTTAATAATTTAAAGTCTTTTATTGACGCCCAGTCTTCATTGTCCCGAGGATAAATCATTCGATTGGGGTGATTTAAATATACGATGTACGGTTTTTTTGTTAATACTGATAATACGTAGGCAATCCAGGCACCAGGTTGGTTTTCCCCAATGATAATATCTACATTTTTAAATTTAAAAGCATAGAGGGGTGTAATAATGCAGCTTAGTAACATTACGATTGCATGGCGTATTGGAAACCATCGAGGTAATTGCGGCAGAAAAGTTTTTATTTGGTATTTTTTTATGATATCGGGGAAGCAGTTTTTGGTGTCGAGTACAGGTGTGTAACACAGTACTTTATTGCCACGACGTGTGAGGTGATCTATTTGCTCTAATACTATGCGTTCTCCCCCACCGGTATAAATAAAGGAGCAATGAATAATGAGAATGTTCATGTGAATCTTTCGCGTCTGGTGAAAAAGATATCATAGCCTCAGTATTATGCAAGATTAGCGTAGGATTTTTTGTTTGTTTCGCCTAGAGATGATGATATGTTCAAGAAGGTACGTGCTCGCTAGATACAGGATAGGAAGATAAATAACGAGATAACGTGCGGATGTTTGTCCTATACTTGCGAATGCTCCATAGGTAAGTGTAAATGCGAGAATTACTTCGACTTCTTTTTTCTGAGGTAGTTTTTTAAGTATATATAATGCGAGTGCTGAAAATGACAAAGCAGTAACGACAGGCCATGTGATTTGCCATTGAAAATCTGAGAGGATCGGAACGTCACCCCACCAGACGTACCACTGATTTAGAAAAATGAGTGGCCAAACCGTGAATGGCAAACTTAGTTTTCCTGTCCAAAAGTTGTAAATCCAACGCTGAATCCCTAGAAACCTGTTAAATGGATATCCTATGATAAGTACTCGAACATAGGTGAGATATAGCACAAATACTGAGATTGGGAATGTAGCGAATAGTTTGATAAGTTTTGATTTATTTTTATTGTAGAGCAATACTAGGACCCAAGCCCCGGCAATTGTAATACCTGCCATATAGAACTTAGTTGAAATAAAACAACCGAATGCAATTTGAGCAGCAATAAACCATTTCAGATCTTTTTCTTTAGCTGTTAGCGCTTTGTTGAAAAAATAAAGCGAAATTAATAAGAACATGAGATGGGCAATATCGAAGAGTGGCACGTATTTATATTGATTCCTATATAGGGGTTCGAGAGTGACCAACAACGGAGGAATAAGAGGCGTGATGGATGAAGTATATATTTGACGGCCAATAAGATACATGAAGACTAGTCCGATGATTCCAGCGACTGGCATGATGAGAATATTTTCATTGTTGAATAATTTTGCTGAGAGGCCGATAAGGTATTTTCCAAGGGGAGGCGCTTCGGGAAGAATAAGTATTGGATTTTCTCCTTGGATTAATGCCCCGCCTGCAAACGAGTAAACGTGTTCGTCTGGGGTAAATCCAACTGAATCCTTGTTAAAATATTGCGATCCATAAAAATCTTTTTTTAACTGTGGGAACCGTTTCCAATAGTCAAACGTCGTATATTTTTCTTTATTGTTATAGAGGATGAGTCCAAAACTGACTAAGATAACTATCACTAAAGCAGATTTAATTATTCTTTTTGGATTCATGTGAGATTATTATACTCGCTTGACGAATTGTTGCGAGTAAGAGGAACCCGAAAGCATACCAGCTTAGCCTTTGTGATGTGAATAAATTGTTGACTAGGAAAAGTAGTCCGGCAAGTAGAAGTGAAATCATCCCGGCGAACCACATATACTTGCCTTTCTTATATATGATTAGAAATAGGATTGCTGCTATAAATACTAGATCTTGTGGTTTCATATTTCTCTTTTAATTATCCAATTTTTACACAAATCTACTTTAGTAAACTTTCCTATATCTTGCCAGCTTTTTTTATCCTTTGGATATATGAATTTTGTATGATCTGACGCATATTGTAAACATTCTTGATCACCTTGCCAGATCCATATTTGGTTATTATCTGAAAGCTTTTGTCTTTCTATTAATTTTTCCTTTATACAATCTGGTTTATCTTTATGAACGATAGTTATCCCCCGTGATGCATTTTTGCATTCTGAGGTGAATATAACATTGTCTATTTTATACTCATTCTGGAACCATTGATCTTGAATAATGGCTGGGTTGGTTCGGGAGTAAAAAGCATAGCGTAACATGTAACCGCGCGGTTCTTGACCGATAATATAAGCGGTTTGGTCTTTGGGCACAGATTGTAGGTAGTTAGCAAGTATTCGGTCTTGCAATAAATAGCTTGATGCGGCGTTGACTGGATATAGCCCATGATAGATTGTTAAATAGTTCCCTAGCCCAAGTGTATACGAAATTGTGATCGTGATGATTGAAGCCTTTTTTATATAATTTGTTTTAAAACTTGTTACTAACGCATAGATCCCGTACGCGATAACAATTGCCGCCCAAGGTGTTACCGCAAGAGATCTCAACGCATACGCTTGATTATAAACGTTAAGTACCGATGGTAGAATGGCAATTAGGATTGTGCATATTAGGAATAAGGCTAGTCTCTTATTTCTTCTCCATATCGCGTGTATCCCTATAATCAAAAAAATAATTTCAAAAGAATAAAATAATCCATGCTCGTGTGTTGAGAAAATTGTATTTCCTTCACCAGTTAGGAACAACATGTTTGGACTAAAGAAACTGAATGCGTTATCAGTGATTTTTCTTATTGAATAGGTGAATTTATTGCTGAAAACTGTTGTAATGGGCTGATATACTAGTGAATTCTGACGATCTCGATTAACTTTTTTTGTAACTTCTTCACTGTTAATTAGAAGTTCGTCTGTCCTAGATTGAGCAGCGCTATATTTTTGAAACAGCGGAAGATATATCGCCATCCAAATGACTACAAAAAGGGCAATTGCAATTGTTTTTTTTGCGTTTGTTTTACTTAAATATATAACTAAGGCTATGATAAATGGAGCTACTATCAATTTAAAAGCGTGGTACGAATGAAACGATAGAATGTAAAATGGAATAGCTAGGAAAATGGTTTTACTTTTTGCGTATAGAATTATTGTAGTTCCAAGCAATAGCCAAAACAAAGCTAACATCCCGTCATACCCTAATCTGCTGAAGTGAATATGCCAAGGCATCACTGCTAATATCCCGGCACTTAGAATCGCAATTGCCTGATTGTGTGTGAGTTTTTTTGTGATTAAAAACAAGAGACCGGTTGTTAAAGCGCCCAGAACTGCATACCACGATCTTACTGATGCCATGGAAAGTCCAAATACTTTGATCCAAGGCACCGCGGCGACTGCCAAAAACTCGGTCATTGTATAGTTTTGAGGCGTTAGAAAAGCAGCTTTAAACCAAGATTGCCCTGAGACGTCTTTTCCTGTTGTAGCTAATGAGTAGCTATTGTAAGCAGCATTTACTTCGTCATTTGTAATAGCAGGCGGACTAATATCTAAATTAACAATCCTTAACAGCAAACTAACTGATAAAATGCCGATTATGAGTATTAGGTGTTTTGTATTCATATTTGTTTTATACTACATTTATGCTTTTGGTTTGGCTAACTCTTTTTATTGTTTTAACTATTGTATTATTTTTTCTACCCGGGCGCGCGGTACTCTATTTCTTTCAAATACCACTTGCTAAACGCGATGAATTTATCCTTTCGTGGTGTATCGGACTTGCATGTTTCATTATAGTCAGTTATATTTTTGCATGGCTACAAGCTCCATATTTAGTACTGCTTACTTTCTTTGCTATCGATTTTGTTTTTTTATATCGATTATTACGATTCAAGCAATTACCTCTATTATATTCTTATCGACTTAATCCTCTTGTGCTTATTACCGTAGTGACTGGCGCTCTCATCCACTTAAGTATTACTTTTTTCTCTGGGTGGTATGGTAATCGGGGCCTACAGTTTATTGGTGTAAATGCAATAGATGGATTAACGCATCTATCTTATATTCACGCTTTGATGAATTCTTTCCCGCCTAAAAACTTGGCCTTTGCAGGTGTTGAACTGAGAGGCTATCACTATTTTTATGACTTTTTGTTGAGTAGATTTACACTTTTTTTCAATTTTCCTCTATATGATCTGTACTTTAGAATGTTTCCTTTTTTTCTTTCGTGCTTATTTGGAAGTGTTTTTTATGTTTGGGCACGCCTTTTTACTCATAAAAGAGTTGTTGCATGCTTTGTTCTTATATTTGTATTTACATTACAAAGCTTTACACCATTATTTACTTACCATTATGCTCTTTTCTATTCCGGACTTTTTTATGGTGTAGGATTGCTGCTTAATCCACCCTTGGTCTTGTCTTTAATTTTCTTATTATCTGGACTTTTTTTCTTACCTAAAATATTAGAGAAACGAGGATATGTTATTCTAACTGCTTTGTTCTTAGGACTTTTGAGCCAGATAAAAGTCTACGCTGGCTTTATCGGGATACTGGCATTGGTTGTGTATTGTCTAGTTTTATTTTTTAAGAGAAGATCATTATCTACATCTATTGTCACTTTTATTACGTGTGTTCTCACTGCTTTATTAACCTACTTTACTTTTGTTATTAATAATTCTGGAACGGTTACGCTTGTGTGGGCGCCTCTGGTGTTTTATGACCACTTTATGCGCCAATGGTTTTTTCATGAATGGAACTGGGAGCAGCGCCGTGTAATTTTTTTAGAACACTCTAATATCCCTCGACTTATTATTTTATATGCAGAAGCTTTGAGCGTTTTTTGGATAATAAACTTGGGAACAAAGTTAGTTATGTTGAAAGACATACGAAATATGTTCAGTCTCTCCTTTTGGCGAAATCCCTATGTTTTGATACTAGTTGTTTGCTTCTTAGTTCCACTTATTATGATCTCTTTTTTTATTCAATCAGTCTCCATATTTGATATCACACAGTTTATGTGGATAGGTATGATTCTTTTATCTATACCTGCTGGAATTTCTTTAGGTAATCTATTTGTTGCAAGAGGGTATATTGTTAAAACGATTTGCTTACTTTTAGTCGGCCTTTTAGCCGGAGTTGAGATCTATTTACATTTGAAAGGATATGTTTTTGAACCTACAGGGATTTTTCTCTCAAAGGATCAAGAGTCTGTACTTATGACTTTGAAAAAAACTGTTTCTGAGACCCAATATGTGACAGTTCTTCCTCGCTACGACGAGGTTACTAAAGATTTAGATTGGGGACAGCGAGGTTTGATAGGCCCGATTGCTGGGCGAACTGCATATCTTGAAACTATTTCAACTGTGTTTGACTTTGGTAAAGAGCATGATGTGAGAAAACAAAATCTACGTGACTTGCGGGCTAGCCTTCTTAACTGCGATACGTCGAAGGTTTCAGAAGTTATGAACCGCATCGGAACTCAGTACTTACTTGCTTTCGAGTCGTATACATGCTTGCAGTCTGGGAATATGGCTGCCCCTGTGAAGACTGCTCAGGGACTATACTTTTACAGATTTTAGAGCTGTGAATCCTGTTAATAAAGTAAGAATAAATATGGTTACAGTGGAGATTTGAAATCCAGTATCTGCGTATTTTTGCGGTTGATACTCCAATTTATATTCACCTGATTGATTGTTGACTGCGAAATAGTTTATTTGTTGATCTTCAGATGATTTTATAGTGTAAGTGCTATCTTTTAGTATCCAGTTTTCATCAAATTTTTGTGAAAAATATATTCCTTGCTCTTCCCCTGTCAAAAAGACTTTGTACTTTGTTGGTGTTTCTTCACTATACTGACTTGGTGAGATAAGGTCACCAGGCCATGCCGTTTTGTATATTACGAATCCTTCTGTATCATACGTTTTATTTAGCCAGGAAACCTGATCGAGTAAGTTTATATATTCGTTTTTTATTGTTTGATAGTATTTTCTGTCATATATAAAGATTTCTTGATCAATGTCTGGTGGAATCACAATGTAGTTTATTGCCAGTTTATTAAATACCTTTTCAGAACTGCCTTGTTGGAATATTTGTATATTCTCATGAATTTCTTTTGAAATATCTTCTCTTGTAAATACATAATTATCTGGCCATGTTTTCTCTGGGATACAAAAGGTTGGCAAACATTGACCTCCCCGTATCATCTCAGTAAGATTTACAGAAGGGTGCTGAGGGTTGGAGAATCCGAATTTTTCTTTGTATGGAACCCACAGAACTCTCCCGTAATTGTTTTCCTTTTTAAAATAAGTCTCAACGTTTTTAAATCCCTCTGGATACTGACGATAAGCTAATGTACCTTTTATACGATCGATAAAAGTGGGATTCCATAGTATAATGACAAATCCTATAAATACAGAGAGAATAGCTGTTTTATACTTTTGGAGAATTTTATAGCTTATTAGCTCATCTAGAGTAAGCGAGATCAGAAAACTAAACCCAACGGCAATAAGTACGAAAAATTTTGTGGAATCTCTATACAGGTTCATGAGTGGTAGTGATTTGTATGCCCAAATATAAAATTGTTCTAGTGGCTCGTTTGCTCCCTTGGATAGAAAGATTCCACCTAGCGATAGGATTGCAAAAAATATTACTTTTTTTTCTTTTTTTCTCAACTGCCAGAAAGCTAAGATAGGTAACACGAAGGCAAATCCACTTATTTCTTTTACTTGACCAAAGATATTCTCAGGGTAGTTGGGATGGGTTAAGGTAATGGCGTGAGCTAACCTGGTGAAGCTAAGAAATTGGAGTGATGCATCTGAGCCGTAACCTGTTGGCAATTGAATGGAAGTATTGAGAAGTGAGGGAACAATCCAGATTGCATGAAACCCAACAAAACCT
>CAZGHS010000007.1:0-8900 GCA_964525495.1 uncultured Gammaproteobacteria bacterium | reverse complement strand
GTCCTAGTTTTTTTACAAGTTCTCGGTTACTAATTATTATGCCTGTGGCTAGCAAGACTAATGCAAAAATGTCGATATACAAAATACGTGAATCGTGCATTGAGAGTACTACTATTATTATTGTAAATATTAGATAATCTCTAAGTTGGTGATATCTACTTATATATTCTTCGTTTTGAATTCTCTTTATAATCTGATAAAAAAAAGCTATTGCTAGAGGCGTCAGCATATATGCAGTCGCAACTCCCGCTTGGCCTCCTGATGCAACCATTAGAATATAGGGATTGAGTAAAAAAATAAACGAAAACACAAAGGATGCAGTGTTTTTTTTAAGAAAGACCTTTGTAAAATACCAACATGATCCTATTCCGGTAAGTAAAACAGGTATTAAGAAAATTATTTTGTGTAGAATAAATGGATTTTCGATGAAGAATGTTGCCCTAAGAAAAAGATAGAAGAACCAAAAGTATATTAGTGGATATAGTGCGTGCGTTCCAAAACCGTTTGCTATGTGTGGGTACCATACAGTTGGACCATTTTCATAATGGTTTTTTAATTCGCTATAGTCCACAAAGTTTAAGTCGGTACTAATGTTTACTGGTGAGATAAACCAATTTTTATATACCCAGAAAGTCAATAGTAATGTAACAATAGTAAATACTCGTTGCCAGTTAATTATTTTCTTATTCATACGATTTTTATTACATTATATCGCTATTTTAGTATAATAAGTTATCTATGGATGATATCTCTTCAAAAAAAATAATTATTGCAACTCACGTGTATGCTACTGGCCCAGCTTTTGATTTACGTGATTATCTTGTTTCTCTTAAATTAGAGAAACTTTTATTTATTGGTCATCCGTTGTTTTATGATAAGAAGCTTAAAGGATCTGGCTACGAACTGTACAAGCAAGGTGAACAAGTACAAGAAAAGTATGGTGAAATTTCGCAGATTCCTTCAATTATTTCGTATTTTAAGGATGTTTTCCTCGATCTTTACTATGTTTTAAGAATTGGTGATAAGTGGGATTTATACGTAGGGAATGATCCACTGAATGCGCTCGCTGGAATTGTATTGAAGAAACTAGGGCGTGTGCGTTGCGTTTCCTACTATGTCATAGATTATAATCCAAGGCGTTTTGCTAACAAGCTGCTTAATTCTTGCTATCACTGGCTGGATCAATTTTGTGTTACGCACTCTGATATAACCTGGAACTTATCTCCCCGCATGGCAGAGGGACGCAAACACTATTTTAATTTTGATAAAGGAAATCAGGTGACTGTACCGATTGGCGCTTGGTATGACCGAATTGAACGCGCTGACTCGTCTGATGTTAATAAGCGAACACTTGCTTTCATGGGACATGTTATTGAAAAACAAGGTGTTCAACATGTAATGCAGGCTGTTCCAGAAGTTATCAAAACAGTTCCCGATTTTAAATTTTTAGTTATCGGTGGTGGTGATTATCTTGATAGTCTTAAGTTAATGGCTAAGGACTTACATATTGAAAAATTTGTACAGTTTACAGGATTCGTTCGGGATCATCACGAAGTCGAGTCTATGCTTTCTCGTTGTGGCGTCGCTATTGCAACTTATGAGAAGTATGTTGATGGAGAACTTAGTTTCACTTATTTTGCTGATCCTGGAAAAATAAAAAACTATTTAGCCGCAGGGTTGCCTGTTTTATTGTCAGATGTTTCATATAATGCTCGTGAGATTGAGACACGAGAATGTGGGCGTGTTATTGATACAGACCCTAGGGTAATTGCTGAGGCAATTATTACCATAATGCAAGATGAATTGAACCTAATTCGATACAGGAATAATGCGATCGAGTACGCGAAGCAGTTCAACTGGCCGGTTATTTTTGACCGCGCGCTGTCTCAATCAATGAAATAACTACTTTGTTGCTTGAAAGAATATCCATGCAGGGTGTGAATCGCCTGGGCCAGTAGGTCGGATATCATAAGTGAAGTTTTTAAATCCTATTTTTTCTAAATCACCTTGGACTTGGTCTGGTGCCTCAATACGTGTGTCACATCCTCTGTTGGTGTTTAGTGCTAAGTAATTGTTTTCGAAATACCCTACTGTATATGGAGAGTATTTTCCATAACCCATTTGAAATGAGATTCGACCGTTTGGTTTTAAAATCCTAAACATCTCGTTAAAAAGATTGTACCTTATCTCGTGTACACAGATATGCTGCATTGCTATAGTTGAAAGTATAAAGTCATATGTGTTGTCCTTTATCATTGCTAAATCGAATCCATTGTTTGAGTATAAATTAGGCAATTCTATTTTGTGATATTGAAGGTTTTCTTTTGCTCGTTCAATTAATGTTTCGCTTATGTCTACCCCGTCGATTCGTTTAAATTTTTTGTGATATTGCACAATGTTTCTTCCAGGTCCGCAGGCAAAGTCTAAAGCGATCTTATCTTTATATGAATCATCAATATTTTTCATTAGATATATATCGTAGTCTGGCCAGTAGTTATGCTGCTCGTATGTACCGACAACGCCATCGTCTTTTTTAGTTTCTTGTGTATAGTTTGTTTTTTCTGCATGGCGATTGTAGTAATATTTTTGAAAAAAAGCATACTTGTCTTTTCCTTTAAGGGAAAAATATTTCATCATTGAATTGACGTCTGTTCGAAAGAGGTAAAAGAAGCGAGCAATATTGAGTAGTTTTTCTTTCATATCCCTCATAATAAATGTAGTCAACGTGTATTGTCAAATTAGCTTGTTTTTTGTAGCATTGCTTGCGCATCTTTTGGATAATCTGTACAAATTGCGTCGGGTCCAAGACTGAGAATCTCTTCGATTCTCCTGAATAACTTTTCTTTGTCGACACCATCTGGATGTGCCTCTCCTCCTAGTAAACCAGGGGATGTTGCGTGAAGTTCAGGTGTAACGAGACTTATTTTTAGCCCTGCTTCATGCAATCTGCGAAAATTTTCTGCGTTGTAAAGTGTTTTTTTGGTTCCATCTGGACCTACGAGATCCCACTCATCTCCCCAAACCCAATCGAAAATACCTTCGTTTTTGCCAGCAATAGCTTCTTCAATAGTAATAAGTGTTCCCAGGACCGCAGAGTTATATCGCTCTATATCGTATGGATGTGCCACCGAGGGTGCGAGAACGAGTGCTGAATTTCTTGCCTTTAAGTATCTTGCTGTAACTGGATTAACATCAAAGATCATCATGCGAGAAAACATGTCTTGATAGGGTGCAAGCTGCTCGAACAAATTGTCGAGATAGTGTGGCTCCTGAAATTTGCCTTTTAAATGGAGCGCATTCATTTGTGATTCACTTGCACGAATGAGTTCCATTATTTCTGCAAATGTACAGAGCCGACCATGATCGAGTGGCAAAGTAAGAGCTTCTCCTACTGTTAGCTCTAAAAATGGTCGTTCGTCTTTTCCTCTTGTTATACGTTTGAGTGTTGTGTCATGAGCTATTATAACCCCGTCCTTAACAAAATTAGGATCGAATTCGATGCTGAATCCTCTCTTAAGCTGATCTGCGAAGCCCTGATAACTACTTTCACTCCATTTGAATTCAGGATTTCCTGGTTCTAGAGTGCGGTGGGTAATAATAATTGTCTCAGTTTTCATAACGGTATTCTAACAACTTTAGATTCTATTGCAATTATAAGTTGTATTAAGTAGTATCAGAGCTAACTTATAAATTTCTTGCTCGCCTATGATTAAAGCAATTATTTTTGATTTAGATGGTGTGTTAGTTGATGCTACGGAATGGCATTACGAAGCATTGAATGAAGCGTTGCGACTGTTTGGATATGAAATAACAAGAGAAGAACATCTAAAGGTTTATAACGGACTTCCTACTGTTGAGAAACTTAACATGCTCACTCAACAACAGGGACTTCCTCTTGGATTACATTCAGTGATTAAAGCAATGAAACGTGGTTTTACTGATTCTCGCGTTGAACAATTGTGCAAACCTAGTCATGAGAAACAACTTATGCTTAAGCATTTAAAAAAAAATAAGTATATGCTTGCGGTTTGTAGCAATGCACAAAAATATTCGGTAATCAACATGTTGCAAAGATCCCAGATTGAAGGATATTTTGATCTTATAATGGGTAATGACGAAGGGTTTAGTCCAAAGCCTGCTCCAGATATTTATCTGGAGGCTTTTAAAAAACTGGGGGTTAAGCCAGAGGAAGTAATAATTGTGGAAGATGCACCCCATGGTATTCAAGCTGCTAAAGCAAGTGGGGCACTTGTTATTGAAGTTAAAGGTTACGACGATGTAACACTCGAGCTTTTCGATGATTTGTACCGATATAATAGTAAATCTTTTAGGCTAGAACAATTTAATAAAGGCTGGTTTATTGGAGATTTTGAAAAAGCTTTACACAAAACTAAAGACTTTGAAGTTGCACTCAAGCCGTATATTAAAGGAGACAAGGAGCCACGACACCATCATAGGATTGCGACAGAATATACTGCAGTTGTATACGGTGCTTTTCGTATGGAAGATACTATTTATCGTGCAGGAGAAATTGTTTGTATGTATCCCAATCAAAGTACTGATTTTGAATGTATTGAGTCTGGTGCTACGGTGGTTGTTAAAGTCCCATCTGTGCCGGAGGATAAGTACCTATCTTAATTTATGAGTAATTTTATAAATATTGTCATGCCCCTTGCAGGTGAAGGTACTAGTTTTTCTAAAGCTGGTTATACCTTTCCTAAGCCTTTGATTGATATAAATGGTAAACCGATGGTCCAGGCTGTTGCAGAGAATATTCGACCGACACATCCCAGTCGATTTATATTTATTTGTAAGAGGGAGCATTATGATACCTACTCTTTACATGAAGTTTTTAGTAATGCGAGTAAGAAAAATTTTGAAACTATTAAACTTGTGGCTCCGACAAAAGGTGCTGCGTGTGCTGTACTCTCTGCTATAGATTTTATTAATAATGATGATGAACTTATGATTGCTAATGCAGATCAACTTATCGATGTGCCGGTTGATGACTTTATTGAATTTGCTCGCAATTCGCAAGCGGATGGAGTAATTATGACCTTTGAATCTAGCCATCCTCGGTGGAGTTTTGTGAGAACAAACACTAATGGTCAAGTTATTGAAGTTGCGGAGAAGAAAGCTATTTCAAATCAGGCTACTGTTGGCATTTATTATTTCCGAGAAGGTAGACAATTTGTTAACTATTCTTTATCTATGATTCAAAAGAATATTACTGTTAATGATCAATTTTATGTATGTCCTGTTTATAATGAAATGATACTTGATGATAAGATTATTCAAACATGGCATATCTCACGACAATCAATGCATGGATTAGGAACTCCAGAAGATTTTGAACGGTACTTAAAGAACAGTGCTTAGGAGACTTATGAAAATTATTATTCCAATGGCTGGAAAAGGCTCACGTTTTATAAATGAATCCGATAAAAATCCAGATTATAAAAACCCCAAACCTTTTATTAATGTTTTAGGTAAGCCAATGATTGAGTGGGCACTTGAAAGTTTACCTTTTGTAGATCTACCGCGGCGACCTGCGACTACAGAATTTAAGGTATTATCTTGTGATCTTATCTTTATATGCAGACCGGATCATGAAACTGACCACCACATTACAGAGCGGCTAAAATCACTATTTGGAAAAGACATTAGAGTAATTATCACCCACAAGCCACCACTTGGTGCCCTATATCATACTCTTGAAGCAAAAAACTTAGTAGATAATGACGAAGCTGTTATTGTTTCGGATTGTGATCATTATTTTGATGGTACAACCCTGTATCAGGCAATTCTTCATAAAGATGCAGATACTGTCGGGGTTATACCTGTTTTTCCTCCTCCAGATAATGAAGTTAAATGGAGCTATACATTGTTTGATAAAAACCATACTGCTCATGCCGTTGGTGAAAAAGATCCGAACTTAGCCTCTCAAGGAGCGCATGCTAATATCGGCGGTTATTATTTTTCGTCTGGTGCTCTTTTTGTACGTGAAGGTGAGGAAATGATTTCACAGAACGACAAGTATGGGCCTGCTGGTAAAGAGGAGTTTTATCTAGCTCCTCTCTATAACCGCCTCATTAAGAAAGGTATAAAAGTAAAAGTTGCTCTTATTCCAGAAGTATGGGGGCTGGGTACTCCAAAAGATTTAGAGAATTTTGTGTCTCATTTTCATAAGAACTAACTTTCAACTTAAAATTCTAAATTTAGCCGTGTTACAATCTCTATATTATTTATGCATATAGATATTTCTCCTTCACATTTTCTTCATAATTCTACGCATTGGTTTGAAAAAATAGATCAGCTTTATAGGCCAACAAGTACGTTTGGTCAAGATACCGCAGAAATTATTTATGCTCGCGACGTTCTTGGTGAATCAAATTATTCGTTTTTGCCGATTATATTAAAAGAGTGGCTTTATTTACTTAAAGATGATGGTTACTTGGTGCTTGATTATAAACCTAGTGAGCATATTAGTTTTGATCCTATTGAGAAGACCTTGTGGCAATTCATGCGCGACTATTATGATCTCGTGTGTCATGAACCAGCGTTACCTGAATCACTTGAAGATCTAGATGTTGAGAAACTTCAAAAACAAATTAGTGATAAGGTTTCTGCATATGAAGAACAGCTCGATGTAAGTAGACAATTAGGTCCTCCCTTCCCTGTAGTCAAAGTGCCGTCTGAACAAGATGGATATATGCGGCTAATCTTACAAAAAATTAACGCTACAGCTGTTGAAAATGATTCTATGGATAAGTGGACTTTTGGTATTTTAACTATGGGAAATAGAGAAGAGTGGCTTCAGAAAGTGATCGATTCCATACGCATGCAGAAAATCCCAAGTTATGAGATTGTACTTTGTGGAAGTTACTATGATAGGAAAGAGCCTGATATTCGGTATATCCCGTATAACAAACGAGCGGGTTGGATCACAAAACAGAAAAATTTAATTGTTGAAAGTGCCCAGTATGAGAATGTGTGTGTTATTCATGACCGTATAGTTTTTCCTGAGAATTGGTATGAAGGAATGAAAAAATGGGGTAACTGTTTTGAGCATTTAGGACTGCCCCAGCTTTATAACGGAGATCGTGCTGGGGATTGGTTGCATGTTGATCCAGATGTTGTGGTGAAGTTTAGTAATGGTGGATATTTCTTCCCTATGCAATACCAAGACTATGCGGACTGGTCGCCTACTTCTTACTCGAGTGGATCTCTGCATATTGGTAAAAAACATATCTTGACTGAAGTTCCATGGAATGAAACCTTGTACTGGAATCAGGCAGAGGATTATGCGTTGCAGCAAGATCTTCATGCCGGAGGATATCTCACTCGATTTAATCCTTATGCTAAGACAGAGGTATTAGCCTGGCGCTTTCCAACTGACAAAACAAACAAGATTAGATTGTTGCCACGAATTGGAACTGGTGTTTTTAGGATAATTTTTAAGATTTTTCCTATGCATAAAGAATGGATTTTTAGCAAGGGTATGTATATATATTATGAGTTGCCTAGAATAATTCGTAAGAGATTGAATTTATGAAGATCGGTGTGAACTCTCGGATTTATCAAAATAAAAATACAGGCATTCCGTATTATATTCAGTGTCTTTATTCTAAACTACTTGAGATTGATAAAGAAAATTCTTATATTTTTTTCCAAACTGAGCTAAATAAAACACTTGGAGATACTTTGGTTCAACCTGTTCCTAGCGGATATCTTGGTAGCTTGCTTTTTGACCTTTGGTATGTGCACCGCCTTGCTCACGTTAATAAAGTAGACATAATTCATGGCCCTGCACATTTTTTGCCTTTTTTTAAAGAACGCCATCAAAAATGTATAGTTACCATTCATGATCTATCACTAGTCCGGTTTCCTGAGTTGACCACATGGCAATTTCGAGCTGTTTTTAAATATATAACTGGAAGATCCTTACGAAATGCGACTATTGTTGTTACAGATTCTCATAGTACGAAACGAGATGTGGTAGAGTTATACGGTATTGATGAAGCGAAAGTGCGTGTTGTGCATTTAGGACTAAACGAAGTTTTTTTGAAGGAGAGTATGCCAAGACGGTTGGTTGATAAACCTTACTTCTTTTCTTTAACCACACATCCCCAACGAAAAAATATTTTGCGCGTACTTGAAGTTTTTGGTGAGCATCTTGATGATTTTGGTGATTTAATTTATGTTGTTGCAGGCATTATCTCTGATGATCAACTTCAGGTGATCAAAGACCAGATAGCGAAATATCATCTTGAGGACAGAGTTTTGCTTTATGGTTATGCGTCTGAAGATCAACTTATTAGCTTGTATAAGTATGCTCGGTTTTTTATATATCCTTCGTTTTATGAAGGGTTTGGATTTCCTATTGTTGAAGCTATGGCGAGTGGATGTCCAGTGATTACTTCTAATACGAGCTCTATGCCTGAACTTATGCCAGATGATACATGGCTTGTTGATCCTTATAGCAAAGAATCTATTTTTAATTGTACTCAAAGCATGTTAAACTTAAATACAGCTGAGCGCACTCAGCTTATTGCTAAAAATAAATCTTTTGCTCAGCAGTTTAATTGGAATAAAAGTGCAGCTCAGATGATTGAAATTTTTCAAGGGCTTTAATTATGAATTATTCTTCGTGGAATGACTTTTATAAGCAGCATACGCCTGACACATCTAATCTTGTATTGCATAGCGAATATCTTCTCAAAATTTTGTTGGCTAATCCACAAAGTATTTTGGAAATAGGCTGTGGTCCTGCTACTCATTCTCTGTTTGTTAAAAAGTTACGACCCCATATTTCCTTAAGTCTTCTTGATTTAGATGCTGAGCTTCTTAATGATGTATTTAGCACACACAAAGGGCAGATAGATAACATCTATCATTAC
>CAZGHS010000006.1:0-78731 GCA_964525495.1 uncultured Gammaproteobacteria bacterium | reverse complement strand
AGTCATTAGTGAAATACATATATTTTGAATGATCAATTATCACTCTTAAGCCGCATAAAAATCCGGCAAGGGAACAGTGTCAGGTGGGCAGTTTAACTGGGGAGGTTGACTCCTAAATCGTAACGGAGTTGTACAAAGGTTGGCTAATCACGGATGGAAATCGTGATTCATTGTGTAAAGGCATAAGCCAGCTTGACTGCGAGACCCACAAGTCGAGCAGGTACGAAAGTAGGTCTTAATGATCCTGTGATGCGTAGTGGTACGCACACAGCTTAACGGATAAAAGCTACCCCGGGGATAACAGGCTGATCGCACCCAAGCGTCCATAGCGACGGTGCGGTTTGGCACCTTGAACAAAAATCGGGGCGCCTATACTGAGAAGTATATGCCTGGTTATTCTAAATTAAAACGCAGTTAGAGAATGCGTTAGTAATAATAAATCAACTAGTTAATATCGGTGGACACCATTATTCTGAACAGATATTGGTCAATACCGAGGGAACACTAAAAAATTGTTCGCAATTTTTCAGTGCCCGTATCGACTTTGTTTGGCCTCGAAAGCCAAGCAGGATAGAAGTTTTATATTTGAAGTTTACTTTGAATAAATCTATGACTTCTATAATTAGACTAGCTCTTTTCGTGATTGAAAAGATGAAGGTATAGTCAATGCTCGTGGTAACACGAGAGTGCATTCGTCAGTTGACGAATCGCGATGTCGGCTCATCGCATCCTGGGGGTGGAGAAGCTCCCAAGGGTCTGGCTGTTCGCCAGTTAAAGCGGTACGCGAGCTGGGTTCAGAGCGTCGTGAGACAGCTCGGTCTCTATCCTGTGTGACCGTTAGATCATTGAAGGAGGTCGTCCCTAGTACGAGAGGACCGGGATGAGGAAATCTCTAGTGTGCCAGTTGTCGCATCCGCGGCATAGCTGGGTAGCTACGTTTCTAAGTGATAAACGCTGAAAGCATATAAGCGTGAAGCACGTCCTAAGATGAGTGATCTCTTAAGCGCCCTCGGAGATGACGAGGTTGATAGGTTGCAGGTGTAAGTGCGGTAACGTATTTAGCCAAGCAATACTAATAGCGCGTGACGAGCATGTTTTAAATATATTTAGTGGTTGCACATTTTGTTGACAGGAGTTCGAAATCAGGGGACAAACAAGGTTCCCGTTAAAGGAACCAATTCCATGGATCCTCTGGTTTCAGACTTCTCGATACTGCTTCTATTCACTTGTTAAAGTACTGACAATACTTTAAAAAATTGGCTTAGTAATCGAAAATTGTACTAGGAACGTAAGTTCGTACTACATTTCTCGGTTATTCGAGCAGTGTGGCCCCACCTCTTCCCTTTCCGAACAGAGAAGTGAAACGCACTAGCGGCGACGATACTAAAGACGCAAGTCCTCGGGAAAATAGCTCATAGCCGGGATTAACATTAAAACCACCGAAAGGTGGTTTTTTTGTACCTAAAATTAGGCTACAATAAATAAATGAACGATTCTGAGCGTAAAATAACGAGCGCGGCACTTGGTATAGCAGTTGTTTCAAATGCCCTCCAACATCCTGAGTTTGTCCCAGGAGCCACTATTATAGCCGCAGCTTACATTGGGACGTCCACATGGGCTGAGCGAAAATTAAGAACGGGCGAGGACGAAGAATGGAAGCAGAAAAAAGTACGAGTAATCAAATAATGGATATCCGATCACAATCTCTCGGCGAAGAAATCACAAACAGCGTCCTCCACGGCATTGGTGCCATCTTCAGTATCGTCGCATTAATTCTTCTCATTTTGCATTCTATATCTCTTCATTCAATAGCCTATATTATCTCTTATACTATCTTCGGAAGCAGTTTAATTTTATTATACTGCTTATCCACACTACATCACAGTATATCTGGCAAACGAGCAAAACATGTATTCTTAGTTCTAGATTATGCAGCAATTTACATTCTCATAGCCGCGACATTCACGCCATTCCTCGCTGCTATTCTTGGATTAAAAAATACATTAAATATAGTACTGTTAATAGTTATTTGGATTCTCGCTATAACTGGAATCACACTCAGTTCTGTATTCAGCAAGCGAATAAAAACAATTGCTCCCGCATTCTATATCCCCATGGGATGGCTCGCAGTATTCATTTTGAAGCCTCTACAGCAAAGTGCAGGAACTCAGGCAGTCACATTATTAATTGCAGGGGGAGTAGCATACTCGCTCGGTACATATTTCTATCTCAATGACCACAAGAAATACCATCACGCGATCTGGCACATCTTCGTGCTCATTGGCAGTGCGCTACATGTAATAAGCTTATTAGGGATTAGGTAAGAAACTAAGGGCAGCTAGTACGCTCTTCTTCAGTAATATTTCCGTCTTTATTTACATTCAATACATAACACGCCTGAGCATAACTATCACTTCTAATGAAAATCCGCACCGACGTTGCGCGTGGATCTGGAGTATATCCTAAAATAGGGTTACCACCCGGAGTACATGGTTTGTAATCATTATCATGGAGCTTCACGTCACCAGTAATAGCGCTAAAATTCATATTCACATCGGGTTCGCCAGTCCATCCACTATCCGAAGTATAGATATGAAATTTCGGAGCCAATTGAACAACTTTAATATTATTTCCGGCAGATCCACAGTCAGCAAGTTCAGGAGCTGTCAATTCATCTGGGAAATCATCTTCAAAACAACCTCTCTCAGTTGCAGTGAACTTACTCAAAGTAGGATTAGTGCTTAACCCATTACAGGCTTGAATAGAATAATTATTATTCGCTACGGTATTAGTATGGAACTGAAACACCCACGCGGCACGCTCATTCTCATAACTCACACCACTAAGCGCACGGTTCTGAGTAGAGCGGATATCTGTTTTAACTTGATTAACCAAGCTTACAAGCTCCTGGCGAGCATTAAATTGGCTATAACCAGCAAATCCAAGCGTAAAGAGGACAGCCATAATACCCATGACTATAACCAACTCAATAAGCGAATATCCCCTTTGATCCATAACTTGATGGTAGCAGGTTACAAAATTCAGAACAATAACAGCCCTTGCCTCAGCCTACCTAAATTGGTAAAATTACCCAAATTCCCAAACACGCATATTCTTGATTCAAAACAAGAAGGCGTTTCGCGTCTTGGACCTCCGTTAAGGCAGTTTAATACCGAATGGGACAAGTTAGGAGGTGACCCAAATGGCAAAGAAATCAGACACAACAGAAGAAAAAACAGCACAAGCTGACACAATGGAATCGTTATTAGCAACCTATGGCAACAAACAGATGGGTCTGTTTAAAGGTCAAACTTTAGACGGCAAAGTCTTAGCAGTTTCTCCAAAAGAGATACTCGTTGACGTCGGAGCTAAATCCGAAGGAGTTGTTTCTGGACGTGAACTCGACGCAGTACGCGATATGCTCCAAGACTACAAACTCGGAGACACAGTAGCAGTAACTGTTATTCAACCAGAAAACGACCTCGGACAAGTAATGCTTTCATTACGACAAGCTTCAGGCGAAAAGCGCTGGCAGACATTCTATGACAAGAACGAACTCGAAGAAGCAGTAGACGTAAAAGGTCTCGAAGTTAATAAAGGCGGACTCATCGTCGAACTCGACGGTATTCGTGGCTTTATTCCTTCTTCACAGTTCTCAGCACAGCACCTCGGCAAGATTCAAGATTTAGTAGGTAAGATGATTACCGCAAAAATCATTGAAGTAGACAAAAAAGCAAACAGATTAGTTCTCTCCGAAAAGTCTATGCACTCTCAAGAAAGTCAGAGCGCAATGAACAACCTCGGACCAGGACAAGAGTACGAAGGTATAGTTTCTTCAGTATTACCATTCGGTGTTTTCGTTAACATCAATGGCGCAGAAGGACTCGTACACGTCTCAGAAATCTCATGGGAAAAAGTAAACAACCCAGCAGACTACTACAAGCAAGGTGACAAGGTGAAGGTCGCAGTCATAAGCGTTGATCCAGATGCTGGCAAATTAAACCTCTCTATCAAACAGCTCCAACCAAACCCTTGGAAAGAGATGTCAGAGAAGTACAGCGTCGGCGATAAAATCAAAGGTATCGTTACAAAGAGCTCCAACTACGGAGTGTTCGTAAAGATCGATGATAAAATCGAAGGTTTGATCCACAATTCTAAGATCGCAGATCCTGCAGATTACACTCCAGGAAAAGAGATCGAAGTAGTAATCGAATCTATGAACGCAGAAAGCAAGCGTATTGCACTCGCACCAATCAGTGCCTAAGGTAAATAAGCAAAACCTACGAAAAGGGGCCGTAACAGGCTCCTTTTTTGTATCTAAGTAACCATTCCTCTTGCTGTATAATTCTCACCACAATCAAACGATAGTGCAGTATACTTATGCTATGCAAATAAACTGGCTCTTCGATAAAAAATACATAGCCTACTACTACATCCGCCAAGCCAAACAAATCCAAGCAGGATTTTTCCAACGTATCAGAGCTCTCATCCTTCCAAACCTACATCCCGATGCATGGTATTTCCCAGACTACGGACTATTCAAAGACCAGCAGTTCACCCATAAATTAGACCAACTCACTAGTCCAGGGGAACTACGAATCGAAGACCACGAGCTAGTCGACCAGGTCTTACAAATGCTCGACCTCTTTGTAACAGAATCAGAAATCATAGAAGACAAAGATCAGTTCCAACAAATCTTCCCAAAAGTCCTCGAGTTCACAAAATCATTCTTCCCGCACCAAGACACAATCACAATACTAAACATTATTCCAACCAAGTTTGGCACCGGCTCCTCATACTATAAACACAAAACAGCAGACGGCTACGAAGCATTCATCACATACAGAATAGACAAAAAATATAGCTTCGCAATCAAAAGCTTCATATCACTCATGGTTACTATAGAAAAAGAATTCAACGACGATAAATTTGATGACTGGACAGCGCGTAAAAGTATCAGTGATTTTATCTTCAACAACACCTCACTAAAGCAATACTTTCCAGAATTAGAATCAAGCGGAGCACTAGAATTCCTCGAAGAATACAAAGGTGAAATAGCAGAACAAAGCGCTAAGTATCTAAGCCAACTAGGATACCCACTACCCAAAAGCTTTTCTTACAAAGACAACACAATATTTTTTAACGAAGAGCCACTTCAAGAGCTCGAAAACAAAGAAATAGACATACTCAAACATCTCATCGAACACCGATCTCAAATCTGTAGTTTTCAAGAAATAGGAGATATTTACTGGGGAGAAGACGCTCAAGATAAATATTCTCTCGAAGCTCTCGCCAAGCTCATAGAAAAGATCCGAAAATCCTTCCAAAAAAACAATATTCCTACCCGATGCCTCCAAACCGTCCGCAAACGAGGCTATCTTCTCTACGATTGAGCTCACCAGGTTCACCTCTCAAGAAAAAATCAAGATAAAAAAGACCCATAGTATTAAAATAAACGTGCTTTAGTAGTAATCTGTCTATATGTATAGGCTCACTTGTTATTAAAGCATGAGTTTATTGAAACTCGTTATAGTTCCTTAAAATCCTTACTGCAAAATTTTCGGAAATAAACAACTTCTAAACTCAAATAGGTAGCGATGAGAATATGAATAGATAGAAACAAACTCATATTTTGATCGCTACCTATTTGTGGGCAGCTTAATACTTTAAGGAGTACACGAATGGCAACTTACGGATTCATCAAAGAACAGTTGGAGTGGCTAGGACCCGAACTTCCGAGGTTGCTGATGCAAGCAGGGAGAGTAACAATTGGGCGGTCCAACCCCAGCTATATTGAATTCCGGTTGGTCTTAAATAGGCCGCTCGTTGTTCGTCCCCCAAGGACAAGAGGCTGCCTGATGGTCAATCCCGCAACAATGGCAATTTTCTGTGGTACATACCTTGGATTCGATCTGCGAGACGAACTAAAACATGGTGTAACAACCTTGAACATGGGGGTCATGCCTTATATACAGATCAGTCACGCAGAAGGAGAAAGATTAAGAGCCTGCGAAAATTCACCAGACTGGGAGCTTGTGCGCGTAAGTGTAACAGGAACGGACAAAGTCGTAATGTTTGCACGTCAAACCGACGCGCACCTGAGAAACCGAATCAAGAAGTTTGCCGGAGAGATAGCATCAAAAAGTTGGTGCTATGTAATTGAGCCATAAGGAGGGTATAGTGGCAACGACGTATTTACCAACATACGAGCCATTACTTTGGCTACGCGATGAACTGCCCCAGCTGCTATCAGCTGCGGGAACAGTCACAACATTTGGCTATAGGGGGGATTATCTGCTCTTTGACCTAAGCTTGAAACAGCGAATGCGTGTTCTAGCTCCCAGGTCAACGGGTTGCATAAAAGTCAACCCAGATACACTGGCTATTTTTTCTGGGACGTATTTAGGATTTGAACTCCGAAATTCGTTGGAAGCGAAACAAAAACTAGAGATGCGAGTCAATTATATGGCGACGTGGTCCCAGGCTGAAGGGCAAAGACTTGCAGCTTGCAAGCAAAACGGCAAGTGGCTGATCAAGAATTACCAGTTGAAAGGGGAGGAGATCACATTTGTACGCGCAACAGACCACGAACTCAGAACAAGAATTAGAGGTTTTGCGAATGAGATAGCTACCAAGTCTTCTTGGTGCTATGTCACAGAACCATCGCAGTAAGGACATAACGACAACAGAACTCATTATCGTTCATTCACATACAGCACGAGACACAAAAACGCAGGCATAACCACACTGACTAGCTATGCTAGTTATCTGAGGTTATGCCTTCCTTCAATAAAAAAATCTCGTGCTGTATACTATTCACAAATAAGATTTTTCCAAACAATACCCAAAACAAAAAATCTGTTGTATATTAACTAAATGCCTCGCTACAAAACCAGCTACGTCTGTCAAAAATGTGAATTTCAATCAGTGCAATGGCTCGGCAAATGCCCAAACTGCGGAGGATGGAATAGTTTCCTCGAGGACGTCCAACTCTCAAAACCAGTCAAACCCTCTCGCGCACAACCGCTACTAAACCTCGACCTTCCAGACATCGAACCAATCAGTCTCGCACAAGTCGCCAAAAAAGAATTCTTCCGTGTTCCCACAACACTCTCTGAATTCGATCGCGTACTCGGTGGTGGAGTAGTTCCAGGATCGCTCGTTCTCATCGGTGGTGAACCAGGTATTGGTAAATCCACAATTCTTTTGCAGATCGCCATGATCGTCGCAGCGCACGCCGGCCAAACTGTGTATTATATCTCCGGCGAAGAATCTCCTCAGCAAATCAAAATCCGCGCAGAGCGCATAGGTGAGATTCCAGAAAAAGTGATCATATATAACCAAACAGACATAGATCAAGTGTTAGAATTCCTCAATAAACAAGAAAAAGATAATAGAATAGTAATTATCGACTCAGTCCAAACAGTTTCCACCACAGACATCGAAAGCCCACAAGGCACAGTCTCACAAGTCAAAGAAGTAGTCGCACGCCTTGTCAGATTTGCAAAGCAAACACACACGCCTATCTTCATAGTCGGACATATCACCAAAGACGGCACACTCGCGGGACCAAAAGTATTAGAACATCTGGTCGACACTGTCATATATCTCGAAGGCGAAAGATATCATGATCTACGACTCATGAGAGCGTCTAAAAATCGTTTTGGTGCATCAGATGAAGTAGGAGTCTTCCAGATGACGGACACCGGTCTAAAAGAGATTACAAACCCTTCTGGCATATTTCTCGAAGAGCGAACGACAGCACCAGGTGCCATCGCATTAGTCACTATGGAAGGATCTCGTCCAGTCATTCTCGAAGTCCAAGCACTCGTCACTCAGTCCTTTCTCGCTATCCCGCGCCGCACTGCCTCCGGCTTCGATATCAATCGTCTTCAGATGCTCATCGCAGTACTCTCCAAAAGATTAAATCTTCAATTATTCAATCAAGATATCTTTCTCAACGTAGTAGGGGGTATCAAAGTCAACGAACCGGCAGCAGACCTCGCAGTCTGCCTCGCAATTCTCTCATCATTCAAAGACATCACACTTCCTCAAACCATGGTCGCCTTCGGCGAAGTAGGGTTACAAGGGGAAGTACGTCGAGTCACAAAACAAGAAAAGAGACTAGAAGAAGCAAAAAAACTAGGTTTTGAAAAATTCATATACCCTGAAAACACCAAAAACCTCGCCAGTATTAACCAGATTTTAAAATCCAAATAGCCCTTGCACTCGCCACTCGGGCGTATATAATTAGGGTAGGTCTTATCTAAAAATTACCTGTAAAGGTAACCGGTCTTATCCCTTACAAGCTCTGTAACGAGCACGTAAGTTTGTTTTTCTAGCCTTTAATTAGGCACACAGTAAATTGAATACTGTATAAAAAAATACATGGCATTATCTCAAAACAGGATATAAACCGGTTAATACATTATGTTGCGGTTTATTACCAGGTTACTCCTGGGTGTCTTACTCGGTACCTTGGGATATTTCTTCTCAAGCACCTTGCTTCCTCATACCCAAGTATTTTTCATACCCAATTTCTACCAGTTTGTCATAACACTGGCATGTTCAGTCTATGGATTCTTCGCCCTTCCTTTTGCGTTCATCACATACCAACGCATGTTGGTCACCTGGCTCTTCAACTTCATCCGCACAATCATCGGAGATACACTGCAAGATTTCTACCAGCGTGTAATCACCGAGATAGACACCAACGACACAACAGTCCGCAGACGTAAAGAAAGTCGAGAACGAAGAACAGAATCTATGCCAAACCCAATGCTTGTAGATACATCAGCTATCATCGACGGACGCATAGGTGAAATTATTAAATCGGGATTCCTTTTTGGAACACTCATCGTCCCTCAGTTCGTAATACAAGAGCTCCAATACATTGCAGACAGTGCAGACGAACTAAAACGGGGCCGCGGACGAAGAGGGCTAGATCTCCTCAACGAATTAAAAAAATTAAAAACTCAAAAAGATCGCATCGCGGTAAAAGTAGTTCCAAACGACTACGAAAAAATTAAAAAAGTGGACGACAAGCTCATCCGTCTTGCTAAGACTTTCAAAGCAGCAATTATCACTACAGATTTCAATTTAAATAAAGCTGCTGCATTTCAAAGCATTAAAATATTAAATGTAAACGAATTAACCAACGCCATCAAAACAGTCACACTGCCAGGTGAAGATCTTGAAATAAAAATAATTCAGGAAGGAAAAGAAAAAAACCAAGGAGTAGGCTATCTCGACGACGGCACAATGGTAGTAATAGAAAATGCTCAAGGCATGGTCGGTCAAACAGTCAAAGTGGGAGTATCTCGTGTCATACAAACCGCTGCAGGAAAAATGATCTTCACTCAAGTCAAGTAGTTTTCAAAATAAGCCGCTGTAGATATGTTTTAAAGTCGACCTTCTGAGCCATACATTTGTGGCGAAGAGAGCAACTAAGCGAAGCGCTTGCGTGTCGACGTAAAATATATCAAAGAGGTTTATTTGTAATTTCTCTAACATATATACTAGAATCAAGAGATGAGAAATCGCCCGGTAGACAATACCATTCAAGGCACTCGTAAAACCCTAAAAAATATTCTGCTCCTCATCACTGCAACTGGTATCGCAGTCGCAGGCTATTCAGGGGTACAAGCCATACAATCAAAACCTGACGGATTATACGACCCAGTAGTCGCAGATGAGACAACCACCATATCTCCAACATCCACACCATTGATCCAAGCAGTAAGACGCCAGCAAATAAAGCTAGACAAAGAAAAACTCCAACAAGAAATTCAAGAAATAATAACCAAGGAAACTCCTGTCGGTAAAGAGTGGGTGTTTGGAGTAGTCGTTACAGACCTTGAAACAGGTGATCAGATAAATATCAATGAATCCGAAAGTTTCGACGCGGCCTCAGTTGGGAAAATCCCCATCCTACTCACGCTCTATGATCAAATTGAAAATGGCAAAGTAAAACTGACCGACACCATCACTATTACAGACAAAGAAATCCAAGACTACGGCACTGGCTCAATTCGCTATAAAAAAACACCAATAACATACAGTATCGAAGATCTTGCCGAACTCATGATCAAGCAAAGCGATAACACTGCCGCATCTGTGCTCGCAACTAAAGTTGGAAGAGCAAATACCCAGGGATATGTTGCTAACCTTAATATGATAAACACCGACCTTGCTGAAAACACTACAACTGCTTATGACACTAATCTCATGCTAGTGCACCTATTTAAAATGAAAGCAGAAAACCCTCGTCTCGCAGGCTCTCTACTCAACATCATGACAGACTCAGACTTCGAACAGCGTCTTCCTGGCCTACTCGAAGACAACGTCATAGTCGCGCACAAGATAGGCACAGGCACTGCTCAAATCCACGACGCGGGCATAATCCTCCTAGAAGACCGCCCGATTGCTATCTCTGTATTCTCCAAGAAGATTAATGACGAGAAAAAAGCAGAGAATATTATCGCCCAAATTGCTAAGAAAACAGTCGACACCTTCCAAGCCCTCCAATAAGCACCTACTTATACACGAAAAGTTATCCACAGCACTAAAAAACATAAAATAAAAAGTTATCCACAGGAAAGAAAATAGCCTAAGATAAATAAAAACAAAGAATGAAAGACTGGATGATAATTATAGGACAGGAGAATATAGAGGACTCTGGTTACTATAGGATTGACAAATAGGCTCAAATAGGGTATAATTCTCCCATACGCTCAAAGCTGTAATTTTGAGGGTAGGAAACTAATTTAAGTAAAACAAGAGATTTAAGGTTAAATTAAGAGAAATAAGATAGGGTAAGATACGGGGTAACTCGGGCAATAAAAAAGCATTACTACCGCTAGATAAATGAGACCTACGAGTAGCAATGCCTTTATAATCCAAAAGTAATTCTCCAGGCAGCGGAGAACAACTAATGTACGTTAACAATAGAGTATTAGATAAAAGTCGTCAACCCAAAATGATGACCGAATATAAACCCGAATACAATACCCGAATATAAAAAAGTAAAAACAAATGTAAAATTCGTCTTCTTATTCGTGAGCTGGATGTCCGAACACGGAGCGATTTTTATGTGGTTTTATGTCAAAAATCTCTCTTTAAACGAGGGCGTTGGTAGGGCAGGCCAATGCTCTCGGTTAAGGAGAGACTGCAAAAGACTAGAAGCCCCATAAAAATCGCTCCATCATGTTCATATTCTGGCTTACGGACAAGAAGAGGAAAGAATTCAATAATCATATCCAAATTGACCTTCTTCCACTAAAAAGTTATAATACCACTATAAACATCTGCCTGGTGTATCACTATGGCGAAAGAAATCGCACGCGAAGACAATGAGTTTTTAGCGGACCTACTATCCCATACTCCTGACGTGCGAACTTTCCACCAAATCGTAAACGATCATAACGATAGACAATCAGCCCGACAAATCCTCAGTGGGGGCTATTCCAAACCTTTACGCAATCTACCAATAGACCCTGAAACAGATACATTTCTCCCTGCACTATTAGCTGAATACGATTCCACAATTAAGACGATAGAACAACCAAAGCAAAATCAAAGAAGAATCAATTGGCCTAATCTTTCATTAGGAGATATTGGAAGCAAGCTTTTTAGGACTCGAACTGGAAGGGCGTTGCTCACTTCAGCCGCTCTAGCCGCAGCATCTGCAGGAATATATATAGGAAACAGAGACTCATTTGAAGTACGTTCAGTGCATGCACAAACTGTTCCAACAGAAGGACCAGTCAGCACAGCAGAAATCCCAACAATTCAACCTGCCGAAAGCACCGCAACACCAGAAATAAAACCTACCAATACACAGGTACCACCAACTGAACAACCAAGCCAAGTGCCTATACCGAGTGAAACATCACAACCAAGCTCCCCGATACCTTCTGAAACTCCTAGACCTTCAGAAACCAGCACACCGATTCCAACCGAACAGTCAACAGCTGTAGCTACAGCCGTTATTCCTTCGGCAACACTCCCACCGCCACCAACAGAAGCACCAAGCAGTACTACAGAACCAACTTCTTTCCCAACTTCACAGCCTGCGGTAACGGCAGAAAGTAAACCAACCAACACAATAATACTTCCATCAGTAACCCCCTCAGAAATTCCCGTACCACCAAGTGCTCAACCTACGTTAACCCCTGCATTTACAAGCACACCTATTCCGCCAACTGAGACTGCAATACCAAGCCCATCTCCAACAGAAACTGTTCCACCACAAGAGCGAAGACGACCACCCTCTGCAACGAGTACTCCAGTACCAAGTGAAGTACCAATACTTCCTCCAACTGAAGTTCTGACACCTCCCACTTCACAGCCAGTAGTTCCACGAGAACAACCTACTCAAGTACCAAGAATGAGCGTAGGAAATATTCGCACAGAATTAAGCGCGCATATCGATACACAGAAGAAACTTACTGAAGTGATCACAATTGGGAATCAACAGTTCACTGAAGGAGAGGGTTGGAAGGATGGTACTTTCATAAAATTCACCAGCGGGAATGGCACAGAAGTATTAGGCGCCCATTATTACAGCAGTCAAGAATTCCTCAAAGCAAAAAACGAAGCCATTAAAAATGGATACTCTGAAAAACAAGCAAAAGAAATTGCATTTGAATACGTTGTTGAGAAGAACAAAACATCACAGTGGGGTAAGCTACTCCAATGGTTAGCTGAAAATCCCGGCGAATATATCCTGGGAACTGATCAAGAAGGTAACCAATTTATGGTATCTGACGGCAGGCTATTAAATAACACCCCAGAAAACCAAGAATTTAATCTATTTATAGATCAACCACTAGGAAGCAATCAAAGATATATATATACATGCGCAGATCTCGAAGCTAGCAAAGTTTTTGGAGCTGTGTATACGAATTTAGGAAGAGAAAGGCAGCCATGAACAAACTACAAAAACTAAAAACATTTTTAAAAAAGACTACAAGCATTTTTCTAGTAGTAGGACTGCTCGTCACTACCTACGGTTTCTATCTCAACTTCACAGAAATTTATGCACAAGCTGCAAATGAGATGCAAGCGCAACTAGGAGCAAGCAATTCAACGTACGAAGATTTCAATAAACCACCATATCATTCTGCTAATTCCATATATGCACAGCCAGACCACACCATCAGACTCTATCAATTCTATGGAAACAAAACAGCAAGTGCAATGAATAATGTAGAAGTTGTCATGCAAGCGCCTGTCACATCATCAGGCAACAGAGCAGCTTTCTACACCGGCACAGCCGACCCAACAGCAAACGGCATAACCATTACATACTCCAACGACAACGCAACTTCATTCGCATATACTCCATCAGGTGCCTATGACAGCAACGTTACACATATTAAATGGACAGTTCCATCTCTTGCAGCAAACACCATAGATCAAGCAGTACAAGCACGCTTCCGATCACCATCACTCGCTTCTTCAGACGCAACAGAACAACTTACTTCAAAAGGATACACACAACAATCTGCAGTAAAACTAGAAACAAATAGTGTAACCATTACAAATATTACAAAACCAGAATTCAACAAATTAACAGCAGCTGAAGTAGAGAACACACTTACAGGCACCAACGACATCACGACACTTCCAACTCCATGGTCAGAAAACACATCTCTCCAGATGGGGCAAGAATTTGGACTCCGTGTATATGCACGCAACGTTATTCCAAACACCGAAGCAAAAAATCTAAAAATTCGTCTAGAATTTCCAACTACATCAGCAACAACGCATACAGTTAAAGCATATCTCTCTGCAGACAATGCAGAAACGCTTATCGACACAACACAATTTACACTCCCGCAAGCAGGCACTATCAGATATTTAAATAATGCAGAGCTGACCAGTCGAGGATCGTGCAAACTTTCTTGGAAAGAACAGCGACAATACAAAATGTGTGGAGATGAAATCGCCACCACAGGATATATCTGGGTAGATGGATCACTTAAATATGGATCAGCTGAAACGCTACAACTAACAGTCGAGGCAATAGTCGAACAGTCACAGCCATCATCAACACCTACGATCACACCATCCGCTACTCCATATATAACAGCGACTCCATCCTCAGTTTCCACAACTCCACCAGTCGCAACCCAAACCCCAGTCATAACTCCAACTGGTACACCCGTTGCGTCAGCCACACCAATAATTATCCCTTCAGCAACTGTAACCGCGACACCAACTATAGTGCCAAGCATCACACCGACAGCGTCGCCAAGCTCCACACCTTCCATAACTCCAGCAGCATCACCTTCAGCAACAACACAGTTAAAATTCTGTAAGTATGAAGATGATAATGGAGATGGAGTACACAACAACGGAGAGAACACGATGTCTTGGAAATTCTTCTACACAATAGATGGACAACAAAATATAGTTGAAAGTCACTGGTGGCATGTATGGTCACAAGGTTGCGCTATCGTTACAGTTCCAGCAGACAAACAGATCGAAGTGACTGAAGAAGCTCGACAAGGATGGAGAATGACTGCAATGTTTGCAGACGGAGCGCGTGCAGACGATGGGTTACCAGAAACAAATCTTATCTACAGATACACTTCATCCATCGACGATGTCAAAGTAATGTGGTTCCTAAACACGTTCACACCAAACCCTGTTCCATCATCCACACCGGCACCAACAGCTACTGCATCAGCTAGTCCAACGACTAGTCCTTCAGTTACACCAAGTCCATCGCCAACTCCCGTTGTCACAACATCAAACTCTAACTACAACGTTACAATCGAAAAGCGAGTCGATGGCAGTCGGGTCGACGGAGATAAAGTAGGTATCCAATACAGAGTAAAAGTAAAAAACAACAGCGACAGCAATTTCAATAACTTCGAAGTACGCGACACGCTACCACCAGATTTCACCTACGACCAAAACACTACAGAAGGGGATATTAATACTAATCCAGAAATCCAGGATGTCACCGGCGACGATAACCGCAGACTAGTATGGAAAGTCAGTCTTCTTGAAAAAGGCAAAGAAATAAACTTTGGTTACCGAACCACAGGCAAAAAAGAAGATAAAAACTACTGCAACGATGCAAAAATTGAAAAAGATGGTAATGTAGTATCAACATCGCAAGCCTGTGTCAGAGTAGACAAAGCAGGCGAGGTAAAAGTACTCGCAGCGACAACCACAAAAACACTTCCTTCAACTGGTGCGATTAGCACTACTTTGATCGGAATTGCCATGTTAATCGTATCTGGATTTGGATACAAATTAAGTAAACATGTTGAATAAGGAACATATGTATAAACACATTTCATTTGCACTAGTTTTCATTATTGGAGCTCTATATATACACGCAACG
The DNA here is from genome assembly GCA_964525495.1 of uncultured Gammaproteobacteria bacterium. Lineage (GTDB taxonomy): Bacteria > Patescibacteriota > Microgenomatia > JALYQM01 > JALYQM01 > CAZGHS01. The sequence goes on along the minus strand of CAZGHS010000006.1, from coordinate 63,370 downwards.
CCAGCATTCGCTGCCAGTAGCTACACTGATGCAGACTGCGCACCTCCAAATGGTACTGGGAAGCATTTAGACAAAATTGTATTCGCAGGATCAGGAAAAGTAAGTAATGTTGGATCCGAACTCTGGGTTAAAAACTGTAGTTTAAATAATAAACACACGGTCAGTGCCACAATCTATAAGATGATATGCCCAGATCAAAATGGAAAGAGCTGTGACACACCAGTTACTACACGAAAAACAACAGTCATCACCTTAAGGCCTGGTGGAACATACAAATTCAGCGCGCCAAGTTTTGCCATTTCTTGTGGCTCTGCCCAAACAGATATCCATGTAAATGAAATATCTGAAACTGCGGGGACATATTATCAATCTCCTAAAGGACCATGCAAAAAACCAGCAACCGCAAAAACCACAGCTATCCTAGGACGAATTATTCAAGGAACAACCTACTGGCAAAATTCAGAAAATAAATGTGGTACTACGTATCCATCAGCAAAAAATCTAAAAGTCGGAATATATAAGGTAAACGGCTGTAATCCACATCCGTTTTACCAATCAGGAGATATCAAGCCAGGGTTCAAATCCCTGGCCATATCTGGTCTACCACGAGGGTATACCTGTCGATGGGATCATGAAGTAATTAACAGCATCACCAAAAAAGCAGAAAAAATTGCGTCTGGCAACAACTGTTATATGTCAGGTAGGTTTGATGCGCTAAATTCAGACTACGAAAACGCTCACTTCGTAACATACTATATTACGAAGAAGTAAATTTAAACTTGCTCTTGACAGTCTCTTAAAGACATGTAAAAATAGGGGAGAAAACAGATATTTCCCTCAATATAGCAAAATCTCGTATTTATGTCTTGTTCCACAATTAGTTAAAAACAATCATGGTAATGTTTAATAAAAGTTATTAGAAAGGCTCCGCGGTAAAGAAAGTACCGTATTACTCCTATGTCAGATCCTCAGTCAGACGACGCAAAAACATATTTTGAACCAGTAATTACAGAAGCACAACCAAAAGTTGAAAACACCGACGAGTCATCAGCTCCAAATACAAGCAGGACAGCTCGCCCTCGTATGCAGGCTGATCGTCAGGATCGCGCAGGAGCAAGCAGAAGTACTGGTACAGGCACTCGCAAACGATATGCCTTTACACCTCACGCAAATAATAATTCACAACAGTCGGCTCAAGGCTCTGATCAACAGATGCAAAATACTAACTTAGACAATCAAAATGGATCAAACTACTACGTTCCAGACATGTCAGGAGAGACATTACCAGTTAAAGGTATCCTAGACATAGCCAACGAAGGCCATGGATATATCCGTCCTAAGTTCTCACCGTCCAACAAAGATATCTATATCTCCCAGTCACAAATCCGCCGCTTCGGACTCCGACCAGGCGACATGGTGACAGGTATTGCACGCCCTCCGAAAGAGCGCGAAAGATATTATGGTTTACTCGAAGTCAAAGAAGTTAACGACAAGCCAGTAGAAGAAATGATGGGTCGCCGCACTCGCTTTGAAGACCTCACCGCAATCTACCCTAACTCACGTATTAAACTTGAATCGGGCAAATTCCCGTTATCCAACCGGGTCATTGATCTAGTTGCTCCAATAGGTAAAGGTCAAAGAGGTATGATTGTCTCCCCGCCAAAAGCAGGTAAGACAACTATTCTTAAAGACATCGCAGCAGGTATTACTACAAATCATCCAGAAATTCATTTAATCGCTGCGCTTATCGGTGAGCGTCCAGAAGAAGTCACCGATATCTCTCGCTCAGTTAAAGGCGAAGTTATCGCATCAAATTTTGACGAACCAGCAGAGGATCAGTGCCGGGTAGCAGAAGTTGCACTCGACCGCGCAAAGCGCTTAGTTGAAATGGGCAAAGATGTAGTAATTTTACTCGACTCCATCACACGTCTCGCTCGCGCATACAACCTCTCAGTTCCACCATCAGGTCGAACATTGTCTGGAGGTTTCGATCCAGCAGCCTTGTACCCACCAAAGAAATTCTTCGGTGCAGCTCGTAATTGTGAAGAAGGTGGATCACTCACTATCATCGCAACAGCCTTGATCGATACAGGTTCACGTATGGATGACCTTATCTACGAAGAGTTCAAGGGAACAGGTAACATGGAATTGCATTTGGACCGTAAACTCGCAGAAAAGAGAATCTATCCAGCAATCGACCCAGAGCGATCTGGTACACGCCGTGACGACCTTCTCTATGATGAGGAAAACTACAAGGGGATTGTCACCTTGGGCCGCATGCTCTCCATGCTGAACGACTCAGAGCGCACAGAGGTACTCGTTGATCGTTTGAACAAAACCACCTCTAACAAAGAGTTCTTGGACACAATGAAGCAATAGAGTTTAAAATTGTAAATATAAGAGATCTAGTTTCATTGCTAGGTCTCTTTTTTAATAATATAGAATGTATTAATGACTAGATTTAAACTTCACTTAATCACTTTCACAATCCTCCTAACATTCCTTCTTACTAATGCCTTGTTACTTACGCATGCCTTAACCTTCACACCCACGTCACTCATTCACGACAAATTATTAGCAGGCGAACATAGTCAAATGCTGAAATTTATACTTACAGGAAGACCAGGAAATCTCGTACAAGTTCTCACACCATCAGAGTTCAGCCATATCCAAGACGTCCAAAAAATATATATGTACCTTCCATTTCTGGTCCCACTATTAATAGCAATCACATTCGTTATTCTCAAACATAAAACCAGGGAAGAAAAAGTTCAGCTGATACAGTTTGCACAGATCGATCTCATAATCCTCATGGTTCTCAGTATTCCATTCTTCACAATCTTCTTCGAATATTTCCATAAGCTCTTGTTCCCGCAAGGGAATTGGGCCTTTCCGGTAGATTCAACGCTCATCAGGCTGTACCCAGAAGACTTCTGGAAAACCTGCTTAACCATCATCATCGCTACCACGTTCATCGAGACAGGGTTACTAGTTCAGCTATTAAAACGAGCTAAAAAAAGCGCTACGTTGCCATTACCCCAAAGCATGTGATAGAATTACAAAACTATGCATTTCGATCTCACAGAACTAATTAAACAAGCAGGATATCTAGGACTATTCGGTATTGTCTTTGCTGAATCTGGACTCCTTTTTGGATTTTTCCTTCCAGGAGACAGTCTGCTCTTTACTGCAGGATTTTTAGCATCACAGACTTTTGGTGGAGTACAAATCTTCAATGTTTGGGTGCTTATAGCCGTGTGTTGGGTTGCAGCAGTAACTGGGGATCAAACAGGTTATTACATTGGCAAAAAGGCTGGCAGGAAATTATTCCAAAAAGAAAACTCATGGTTATTCCATAAAGATCATTTAATCAAAGCTGAGAAATTTTATGAGCAGCATGGTGGAAAAACCATTATTCTAGCTCGATTCATGCCAGTAGTCCGCACATTTGCACCGGTGGTTGCAGGAGCAGCAAATATGAATTACGGAACATTCGTATTCTACAATGTCATAGGTGGAACAGTCTGGGTCTTCTCTATGATCTTAGGTGGATATTTCCTGGGACAGCTTATCCCAGATGTAGATAAGTATTTGTTACCAATTATTGGATTAATCATTATCTCTTCAGTCGCACCAGGAGCGTGGCATTTTCTCAAAGAACCAGAAAACAGAAAAATGTTACGTGGACACGCAGACCGCGCCCTCAAAGCAAAAGCACCTCACTGTCCTTGACATTTCAACTTAAAACCGGCATTATATTTTCCATATCCATACTACATCCAAGTAGTTAATTCGTGCGTCAAAAAATATAAATATGTCGCTATCAAATGATGTTCATGATTTTACAACGCTTATCTCCACATACTCATTCAACAAAGCTAAAAAATGTGGGGATGTGTTCGAGAATCAAAAAAAGAATATAACTAAGAAAATAATAAAAAGGCGAGGACAGCTATCTCGACCTACAGTTCATCTCGGCATGGCAGGAATTGTTGCGGGAGTACTAGTTGGCGGTAGTTTTGTAGGAGGCTCTGCAGATAACTCCTCTCAATATCCTGAAGTAGATGCTGCTACCCCACAACAAATCCCTCAAGCAGAGCTCGCATCATTCATAGGTGCTTCTCTCGACGACATGAGCACAGAAACCATTATCTCCGAAAAGCCGCGTGATTCCATTATTGAACACGAAGTCCAGGGTGGAGAAACCATTTCTCAAATAGCAGAAAAATATGGCATCGATACAAACACTATCAAGTGGGCCAACGATATCGAAGACAATGATTCAATAAAACCAAAACAAAAATTAAAAATCTTACCAGTAGTCGGAGTCGCACATCAGGTCGTTCGTGGCGATACGGTATACAGTATTGCTAAAAAATATGACACCAACCCGCAAGGAATCGTAGATTTCCCTTTCAACGACATCGGAGAAAATCTTAGCTTGCGAATAGGTCAGGTAGTTATCGTTCCTGATGGTACACCACCAGAAAAACCTCGACCAACCAAAGCTCCAGTTAAAGTAATCGAGGGCCCAACTTCAAAGCCAGATAAACCATCCACATCTCAAAGCGATGGCAAATCAACGGGATCTTTCATCTGGCCGGTGCGAGGACTCATCACTCAGAATTTTAGATCCTATCATCCTGGTGTAGATATTGCAGGTAGCTCTGGAGACGCTGTAGTCGCTGCTGATGGCGGAGAAGTCATAGTATCTGGCTGGGTAGATAACACAGGATATGGTAACCGTGTAATGATCAAACACAGCAACGGTCTCATTACTCTCTACGGTCACCTTCAAGCAAACTCCAACAAAGTAAAAGTTGGAGACAAGGTCTCTAAGGGTCAAGTGATTGGCCTTCGTGGATCAACAGGAAGATCCACAGGTCCACATCTTCACTTCGAAGTACGTCGACCAGGTCAATCTAACGCCAATCCAATGAACTATCTCAAATAGTCAGAGTCGTTGTATCAAATCACAACAATATATATCAAAGAAATACATAATAGCACAAAATATGTGCCCAAAACTCGTCTATAGACTCAAACAAGGGAAATAGATATCATGTGCTTAACAAATGAACCAAATAAAGATTAAACAGAAAGATCTAATCCTTCCCACTTTTTTCCCTGATGCCACTCGGGGAGTCATCCGTGCCCTCGACTCCGAAGATCTTCAATCTGTCGGTGTAGAGGGATTAATTATCAACACCTACCATCTCATGTCCAAGCCAGGCGCTACAGTTATCAAAGAGATAGGCGGCGTTAAGAAGTTCATGAACTGGCCAGGTTGGATCATCTCAGACTCTGGTGGTTTCCAGCTCCTGTCCATGATCTACCAAGACCCGACGTTCGGCAAAATCAACCGAGACGGAGTAATCTTCTATAAAGATTCAAAAGGCGGTAAAGAGAAATATAACTTTACTCCTGAGAAAGCAATCCAAACGCAGTTTGCGCTAAATTCAGACATCATGATCTGTCTAGACGACTGTCCAGCAGTCAATGCGACGCCAGAGCAAGAAGAAGAGAGTGTCGCGAGAACTATCGAATGGGCAAAGCGCTGCAAACAAGAATTCGAAACACAGTGCAAAAATAAAAAATTAACAGATGAAACTCGTCCGTGGCTTTTTGGAGTCATTCAAGGTGGCAATAACAAGGATCTTCGCAAAAAATGTGCTGACGCGCTCAAGCAGATTGGCTTTGATGGCTACGGATTTGGCGGTTGGCCTCTCAATGACGACAATACTTATAATCATGAAATATTAGAATTCACGGCAAATCAGATGGAAGACGGGAAGCCAAAGTATGGTTTAGGTATTGGAAACCCTCGAGCAGTTGTTGAATGCTTTAAAATGGGATACAACATCTTTGATTGTGTTCTTCCCACACGCGATGCACGACATGGACGAATATATATTCTCAACGAACAAGCAGTGAAAGATGCAAAATCAAACCCTGAGGTAACGGAAGAGATTTACAGTTTTATACACATCAAACAAGAGAAATATACACGAGATGAGGCTAAATTAGATGAGCAGTGTGACTGCCATGTTTGCCAAAACTACACTCGAGCTTACCTCAAACACCTCTTCGATATTGAAGATATATCAGCCGCTCGTCTAGCAACAATCCATAATCTCAGGACCTATACGCGTTTAATGGAAATACTGCGTTTGAGCTAAAACAGCTATGCAAAACAAAATAAAGTCACTAGAAAAGTTAGTCAAACATATCCATAATAAGAAAAAAAATCAAAAAACTGTGGGACTTATTACTGGCTGCTTTGATATTATTCATCCAGGACACGTTCATTTTATCCAAGAAGCTAAAAGCCATTGCGACATACTAATTCTCGGAGTAGAAAACGATGAAAACATTGCCCGAGTCAAAGGAACAGGGAGGCCTATCCACACTTTTGAGGAGCGAGCGCTCATTTTAAGCGAAATGAAAAGTGTCACATACCTATTCAAAATTGACCAAATATTCAAACACTATACTCCTGAGTCAGACGACTACTACCACAAACTTATTCAAGATATTAATCCTACGTTCTATATGCTTAATCCAGACACAGATGCGTACTGGGAAAAAAAGAAAGACCAGGCAACAAGTTTGGGCATAAACATCGTGAACATCAAACGAAAATATCAGCAAAGCACATCAGAAATTGCCCATAAAATTGCTCAGGAGATCTAATGAATAAAGACAGTCTAGTAGAATTACTTAAAAATTCCAAAAAATACGCACCTGTCGCTCCGCAGACCATCACTCGCCTGGTATCTTCCACGGCATCTAAATACAAAGAAAAGGATATCGAGAAAAAAACTAAAGATCTCCTTCATCAAATCTGGGGAGCTTACTATTCTTCTCGTCCAAATTTTCATAAATTACTTCAAAAAATAGAAGAAACTAAAGAGGATCAGCAAGTACTTCACGAAACCCTCAAACAAATCTTGATGATCCATGCCTCAACCAAGGAAAGAATCCCAGTACTCAGTCAATTCTATAAAGACATCTTCCAAATAACAGGCGTACCACAATCAATCATCGATCACGCCTGCGGATTTAACCCATTAACTCTACCTTGGATGAATCTCCCAAGCACTACCAAGTACACAGCCCACGATATCGACACAGAAGAAGTAGAGTTCGTCTCGCAGGCTCTCAAATTGATATCTCCCGAAATGCAAACTACCTGCACTGTTCAAGATCTGTACGACTCCACAAACGAGTACGCAGACATAGTATGTATCCTCAAAACACTCCCAGTGCTTGAACAACAGCAAAAAGGCAGCGCAAAAGAGATACTAGCCAAGCAAAACTGCAAACACTTAGTAGTCTCTTTTCCTCTCCAAAGCATAGGAGGCAATAATAAAGGTATGCAGAATTTCTACCCTTCCCACTTTGAACCAATCTTCCATGAGCTGCAATTTAAGATAATAAAAAAGCTCAAATACTCCTCAGAATTAGTCTATGTTCTTACCAAGTAACCGAATATAGCCAATTCATGGTAAAATAGAGATATATGTTAGATTACGCTAAAGTTAAGATCAAAGCTGGAGACGGCGGCCGAGGTGCCGTTTCATTCCGACGCGAAAAATATGTTCCCAAGGGCGGACCAGATGGTGGCGACGGCGGCAAAGGCGGCAGTCTTTATTTCATCGCATCCAACGAAGTCTCTACTCTTCTGGACTTTCAGTATCTTGACCATTTCGAAGCAGAAAATGGAGAGACAGGTGGAGGGTCCCATAGGAAAGGTAAAGATGGTGTTGATGCCGTCATCAAAGTGCCTGTCGGAAGCATAGTAAAAATAAACAAAGTAATCGCCGATATTCCAGTACAAAAGAGACGAAAAGATCAACAAGAAGAGCCAATCAGCTATCAACAAAAGATGTTCAATTATAAGAAAATGCTCAAAGAGAAATTAAGGGCACTTGGGCAAAGTTTGACAACCCAAGATACAAAAGAGGAGCCTATAGAAGACGAGGAGTTGGTACTTGAGCAGGAAATGATTGAAGACGAGATAGAGGAGTCTATCGAAGATCTAGCAATCACTAAACTAGATCAAAATGATACAGAAGACGATGAAAATAGCTTTGCGGAAAAAGAGCAGGAATTAAAAGCAGGGGGTGCTTTAGAAAGCCATAAAACATATAGATTTAGCGATACGCAAAGATCATTTGACAGACCTTTTCGCGCTCGAAACAACCCATATGATAAGTATCAGTCAGAAGACATTCCAACCTTCGATCTTGATCACGAAGGTGAAAAAATACTTCTTGCCCGTGGAGGAAAAGCTGGACGAGGAAATTCGCGCTTTAAGTGGTCGCAGAATCAAACACCTAAATTCGCAGAGCCAGGCCAAAGAGGCGAATACCTTGAGATAGAAATAATTCTTAAGATGGTGGCAAATATTGGAATAATTGGATTCCCAAACGCAGGCAAGTCTACGATACTCTCCAAACTCACTGCAGCTTCACCAAAAGTCGCTAACTATCCCTTCACTACACTCGAGCCAAATCTTGGCGTCACATATATCGACGGGCAATCGTATGTATTGGCAGATATTCCAGGACTCATTGAGGGTGCATCTCGCGGAAAAGGACTAGGATACAAATTTCTTCAGCATGTTGAGCGTACTCAAACACTGCTCCACGCAATAGAAATCCCCGAGCTCACTCCAGACAGTACGCCAGCTCAAATGGCTGAATCTATCGTCCAATCATATACCACTATTCGAGACGAACTTCTCCAATACGGCAACAATTTGCCAGATAAAAACGAAATTATAGTCATAAACAAAATCGACCGTATTCCTGAAGATAAACGTAAAGAATATATCCTACCTATCGAGCACGAGCTTCAAAAATTAGGAAGACCGTATGTGTTCATATCAGCTGATCAAGAAGTAGGATTAAACGGTCTTAAAAAAATCATCAAGGACAGTATTGATGCACAAGCTCAGGAGTGATAGTATTAATATAAATAATTAGTTAAAGAGGAGGATTTATGTCACACAAAAACGATAACGGATTTAGTTCAGGGATGCTTGGATTAGTGTTCGGCTTTGTAGCCGGAGCTGTAGCAGTTGTATTATCAGACCCAGAGAATCGTCAAAAAGTAAAGCAAACAACCACTCAGTTAGCCGACAAAGCTCGCGAGAAGGTAGATAGTCTCGCAGATACCATAAAAGAGAACACACAAAAAGTTCAGTCCAAAGTACATGAACTCGAAAACTCAATAGACGAAGAGATCAAGAAAACTGAAAACAACGAGGCATAGTATATGAACATCACGAGCCTAGACATCTTATACCTGTGTCTTGCCTTAGGGTTTGTCTCGCTCGTGGTGTTCATCAACATGATCCTATATAACTTATGGCTCATGATTAAATCCATGCGCAACAGCGTTGAAAATGTCCACTCCGTCACCAAGGGTGTAGTCGAAACAAAAGATAAAATAAAACTTACTTTCCTAAAAGGTCTTAAGAAAGTAACTTCCAAATTAAAATTCTAAAATATATACAACTGTATAAATTAGTTTCAAAACACATCTAAATATATCAAAAAAGTTGATGATATAATAATCATATGACGGGCTGCTAGCTCATTTGGTAGAGCGCCTCCATGGCATGGAGGAGGTGAGGGGTTCGAGCCCCCTGCGGTCCACATACTATAGTAATTCGATATTCACAGAATCCTTAGCCTTCTTGTAATACTCAGAGTCACAAGTCAGAAATATTCCTTGATGAAGCATCGCAAGAAAGTGATATGAACTATCATACACAGTAGTAGCGTTTGCTAGCGCCATTCGTGATACTTCTAGCATATGGGATAAAGAGAGAGTCTGTATATCAATAGGAAATTGAGAAATCTTAACTAAAATAGTTTCAATAAGTTCAATGTCTTTAACACTATATCGTAGACCATTGCTGATTTCATATACAAAAAGGCTCGGAGCGATAATTCGTATAGAGCCTCTATCAGCTGAGCTAACTAATTCGTAAAGTCGTTTAACCGGAGCATCTCGCGAACTAAGCACTGCCTGCAAAACAAAAGAAGCATCTACGACAAATGTCTTCATGTCCTTCCTTTGTTGATCGCATTTTTAATTTCTTCTGTCGAATAGCGGGGAAGAGAGTCACGCAAAACTAACAAGTCTTTAGCTCCCCCGTAAGGTGCGCGTTTTAAAGCAAGCAGTCTCTCCTCAACGCTTTCTGAGACAAATTTACTAACCTGTCTTTCAGGCACAGTTTCAATTAATTGGTTATAGAGGTGAGTAGGCATACTCACTGTAATTCGTTTAGTATTCATATTTCAATTCATAATTATAGTATGAATTATCAATAAATACAAGATCCATCCTTGACACCTCAAAAAAGAAGATCTACGATAAAAATATGAGCAGACATCATAAAGCCCCGGCAGCCGTACCGTGGTCCATTACCTTTTTTATCTTTTTCGTCGTCCTCTTATTATCCTACCTTGTCTATCTCACTCGAGCTTCAGTAACAGTAGAGCCCCAGCTAGACTCACCTTCAGACATCCAGGCTGAATCCATCAACCAATACTAAAATAAAGCCAAATTGTCTTTACAAAAAATAGCTGATATAATCGCCAGTATGAGTTCGTACGATCACAAAGCCATTGAATCTAAATGGTCTAAGCTCTGGAAAGAGCAAAAGACCTTCAAAACTCCGGATATAAGCGAAAAGCCAAAGAATTACACGCTCGTCATGTTCCCATATCCTTCAGGTGATCTCCATATCGGCCATTGGTACAACTTTGCACCTGCCGATGTTTACGCTCGTTTTATGCGAATGACTGGCAAGGAAGTATTGAATCCAATAGGTTTCGATGCCTTTGGACTGCCCGCGGAAAATGCAGCAATCAAGCGCAATGCTCATCCATCTGACTGGACTCATTCCAACGTCAAATCAATGCTTGCTCAGCTAGAGAAAATGGGACCTTCCTATGACTGGGATCGAACCATAGTAACCTGTGACCCAGACTATTATAAGTGGACTCAATGGTGCTTCCTTAAACTATATGAAAAAGGCATGGCCTATAAAACAAAGGCCGCAGCAAACTGGTGCCCAGTCTGTAAGTCAGTCCTCGCCAATGAGCAGGCAGAAGGTGGCATTTGCTGGCGCTGCGGATCTCAAGTCGAGCAAAGAATGATCGAACAATGGTTTTTCAAGATCACTGAATACGCAGACAGATTACTCGAAGGCTTAGATAGAATCCAGTGGCCAGAAAAAATTAAATTAATGCAAAAGAACTGGATCGGCAAAAGCGAGGGCGCTGAAGTAGATTTCCAAATCGACGGAACAGACAAACATATCACCGTATTTACTACCAGACCAGATACTATTTACGGCGCAACCTTCTTAGTACTTGCTCCGGAACAGTATCAAGTAGAAGAACTGACACAGCCAGATCAGAAACGAGATGTGAATGGATATATCGAGCAAACTAAACGCCGATCAGAACTCGAGCGAATATCAGATCAAAAGAAAAAAACCGGAGCGTTCACCGGATCATTTGCAGTCCATCCATTAACAGGTAAAAAACTCCCAATCTGGATAGCAGATTTTGTTTTAGCAAACTATGGTACAGGAGCGATAATGGCTGTGCCTGGGCACGACGAAAGAGATTACGATTTTGGTAAACAGTTCGATTTGCCAATCAAATTTATATTACAACCCTCCGAAGTGACCAGTTTAATAATTGAAAAGAGTGTCGAAAAAGAACTATTTGATGAACTTGCAAACCGAGGGTATTCAATTAATCAGTTTAGTACCTGGGGTAAAATAATAAACTTCTCAAGAGAAAAAGCAGAAGAATTTAATCACTTAGTTCAAACATATCTCAAAGACGGACCATGGTATGTACATACAGATGGAATAGTTCGTGTCGCAATATTTAAAGACAAAATAATTCCATACAGCACTGATGAGCAGTCTTGGAAAGAAGCTCGCGAATACGGAGAAAGCAAAAAAATTATTGCAGAGAGTCTAGACTTCACATTTCCTGAAGAGGGATTTGAATCACCATTCACAGATACCGAGAATGCATACTTAATCGACTCTGAAAATTTCTCAGGCCTTTCATCAGTTGATGCAAAGAAACTAATAGTATCTGTTTTAGAAAAAAATAATAAAGCCAAAGCAGTTACAAAATATAGACTAAGAGATTGGCTTGTATCTCGTCAAAGATACTGGGGACCACCGCTGCCCATAATCTATTGTGACGCCTGTGGCATAGTTCCAGTCCCACAAGACCAATTGCCAGTGCTATTGCCCTATGATGTAGACTACACGCCCCAAGAGACATCACCACTTGGATCATCAGAAAGCTTTGTAAATACGACATGTCCAAAATGTGGAGGGCCTGCACGTCGTGACACAGATACAATGGACACGTTTGTAGATAGTTCCTGGTATTTTCTCAGATATCCTTCATCAAACGATGCCACTCATCCATTTGCGAGTGCTAAATTAAGTGAAAATCAAGAAGATAAAAAGGCTGATCGCGTCAATTATTGGTTACCTGTAGACAAATATATTGGCGGAGCGGAGCACGCAGTATTACACTTACTATACTCTCGCTTCATCACCAAATTTTTCGCCGATTGTGGGTATCTTAACTTTGACGAACCATTCCAAAGCCTATTCAATCAAGGAACAATCCTTGGTCCTGATGGTCAGAAGATGTCAAAATCAAAAGGTAATGTCATCAATCCAGATGATTTAGTTGAACATTACGGTGGTGATACTGTTCGTGTTTATCTTTGTTTCCTAGGTCCGTACGATCAAGGTGGTGCCTGGAATCCAAGTGGAATCGAAGGTGCTGCACGGTTCATGCGAAAACTACACACCATCATTAACGATCGTATAGCACAGGGTCATAGCGAAGTGATAGAAGTAGCCTTAAATAAATTAATAAAAAAGGTAACGTACGATATCCCCAACATGAAATTCAATACAGCTATCGCAGCTTTCATGGAATTTACAAATATAGTCGGGCAAGAAGCAGTAACTAATTCTCAAAAGGAACGACTTTTAAAATTAATAGCACCTTTCACGCCATTCTTCGCAGAGGAGATGTGGCATACAGTACTAAACAAAGACCAGAGCATACATTTTCAGGACTGGCCAACCTACGATGAGTCATTATTAGTTGAATCTGAAGTGACCATCGCCATACAGGTCAATGGGAAGGTCCGTGACCGCGTAACTGTTGCCGCGGGGTCTAACACCGACACTGTCTTACTTGAAGCATTGAAATTAGAATCAATTAAGAAGTTTATACCTCAAGGCAAGTCGACTAATCCAATATATATTCAGGATAAACTTTTAAACATTGTAGTTGCATAAATACCTCTTGCAAATCCAAAAATATAAGACAAATAATAAGATGTGGAGCTCTCTGAACAGTGGAGAAACATACTTACTAAGCTCTTTTTACTGATTGGGATCGGTACGCTATCTGTTGGTCTGTATATTCAATTCTTATATTCCCCTCAAACAGTCACAGAATTCAACATCGAAGATACTAAAACGGAGCAAAAAGAATCTAAAGATATATCAATACAACAAGATGCATCACAATCTACGGTAAGTGCATCAAAAAACACTCAAATTAACGTCGACGTTTCAGGAGCAGTAAATAAGCCAGGTGTCGTAACACTGTCTATAGATGCTCGACTAACAACGGCTTTAGACGCAGCAGGTGGCCTGAATAAATCTGCTGACAGTGCCTGGGTCGCTCGGAACCTTAATTTAGCAACAAAACTCAGCGATGGGGACAAAGTATACATTCCAATAAAAGGTGAAATGAAACCCACTCCTAATACTCAGGCTCTATCCCAGCCAGTTATCCAAGCTCCTACACAACCCATCCCGCAGGTAGCAGGGGTAACAACAGGCAATCCAGGCATTGCCAGTACTCCAGCACCTACTCAAGCCAGTCTAGCGCAGCAAGTTGCGTCACCTGACGGCAAAATAAATGTTAATGCTGCTTCAAAGTCTGAGCTCGATACTTTGCCCGGTGTAGGCGAGGTAACAGCACAAAAAATCATAGACAACAGGCCGTACCAAAAGCTAGAAGAACTAAAGGAGAAGAAGGCAGTCAACAAGAGTACTTACGAAAAAATTCTGGATAAAATTAAACTATAAACCTACCATTGACAGCCGTAACTAAAAAGGAAATAATATCTTTGAAATATGGACAGCACTCCAAAAAAAATATTGCTCATCGAAGATGAGTTTTTTATACGTGATCTATACGAACGCTACTTAAAAAAAAGCGGGTATGATGTTCTTACGGCTATCGATGGTGAAGACGGTTTAAATAAAGCCACATCAAATCCAGTCGACCTTATTCTCTTAGATATCATGATGCCAAAGATGACGGGTATTGAAGTTCTCGAAAAAATAAAAGAAGAAGGCTCAATTGCTAAGACAACCCCAGTCTACTTGTTAACCAATCAGGTACAAGAATCCATCATTAAGGAGGCGTTTAAGTTGGGAGCAGAAGGGTATCTCATAAAAGCACAGTTGCTTCCAAAACAAATAGTCGAAGAGATACAAAACATTTTCAAAAATAGAGCAGGATAATAGTAATAGACCGTAGTAAATTACTAATGGAGCCATTTCGTTAACGTGTATGGCTAAAACTCGCCTATACTTCGTTTTTGTTTCCTTACTATTATTATTTGCTCTAGTTCGCGTTGTATTCTTTCAACCTCAAGCCTTACCTTTAAAATCCTCAGTTGCCTTTCAAGCAAAAATTATCCAGACTCCTGAGTATGATGGTCCAAATCTTAAACTCCACGTCCAGCCGTATCAAAACAACCAAGCTCTAAAAGAATTACTGGTCTATACCAAAAGATATCCAGAGTTTCAGGCACACGATATTCTAGAAATAGAAGGAAAAACAAACCAGTACGGGAATATTTATTTTCCAAAAATTAAGAAAATACGTTCAGATAGCAATCCAATTCAAACCGTTTTAGAAAAGTTTAAAAAAGTATTTCAAAACTCAGTACATCGATCTATCCCAGAACCGCACGCTGCGCTTGTCTTAGGTATGTTAATAGGCGTGCAAGGGGACATGCCAGAAAAAACTGAAGACGCACTAAGAAAGACTGGGACTATTCATATGTTAGTCGTCTCAGGCTTCAATATTATGCTGGTAGCTTCTTTCGGACTAAAGTTAGCGGGAATACTTCACAGAAAATATGCCATAATCATAGCCCTCTGTATAACCTGGCTATTCATAGCATTAACAGGAGCGCAGCCTCCCGCACTCAGGGCCGGGGTTATGGCTTCATGCCTTCTTATAGCACAGTTTGTCGGTCGTCCGAGTAAAACCATAGCCATTTTCATAATCACAATATTCATTCTTTTACTAATTTCGCCTGAGCTATTTTACTCGCTCTCATTTCAACTATCTTGTGCAGCCACAGCAGGCATAATTATTCTCCCACCATATATCAGTCATAAGGTAAGCAAGATAGGGCGCTGGGTTCTAAACGTACTGCATATTAAAACTCCTGACGGCTCTAAGCGAGACTCATTCAAAAAATACCTCAAAGAGGAGGCAGGTGTTACTCTTTCAGCTCAACTAGCTGTCCTCCCACTAATTCTAAACTCCTTTGGAAGCCTATCAGTTATCTCTCCCGTCACAAACCTCCTCGTCTCGTGGACTATTCCATACATAATGCTAGTAGGTTTGAGTGTTGGGTTAGCAGGCATGGTAAGCGAATTGATAGGACAAGTCATATCATTTGTACTCATGCCATTTACCGCATATTTCCTGAATGTTCTCTATGTAACATCAACTGTTCCATACAGCTATTTTGAAAATATTACTATCAATATTCCATTGATAGTGGGAATATACATACTTTTAATTATATTAATAACAAAAAGAACAGAAAATAAAAATTACTCAAAACAACAAGATCTTAAAATCATATGAAATGGAAGATTGCCCTCCTCCTTATTGCTACACTGGCCATCGCCATACTCCCATTCTATCGAGACAGCAACCTGCACATCACTATCTGTAATGTTGGACAAGGTGACGGCATCATTATTCAAACACCTGACAAGAAAATTTATCTCGTTGATGGAGGACCTGACGACAAGATCCTGGGATGTCTTGGCGAAAAAACTCCCTTCTATGAAAGATCAATCGAAGCAGTCTTCGTCTCTCATCTTCATGCAGACCACATGGTAGGGTTCATTGAAATAATGAACAGATATAACTCAAAGAATATAATAGTGAATAAAGTAAAACAAAATACACCAGAAGTTACACAACTGTACACAAAAATTGCTGACAAAAAAGTCACCATAAAATCGCTCTACGAAAATAACACAATCCACTTTGGCACAGGAGTTATAGGTAAGGTATATTATCCAAAACCAGATTCCTGGAATATGGAGAGCGGAGAGTGGCAAGCATATTTAGACGACTTTAATGACTCATCGTTAGTGTTTGCTCTCATTCAAGATGCCAACATGTTCCTATTCACCGGTGACGCTGGATCAGCAATTTTAGATCAAGTTACAAAAAGCCCTGAGTTTCAAAAAGATGTAGAAGGTACAACCATGCACATATTAAAAATACCTCACCACGGCTCATCGGATGGCATCTCAGAACGCTTACTTGATGTATTCAAACCCAATCTCGCAGTAATCTCAGTTGGTAAAGAGAATAAATTTGGCCATCCGCATAAAGACACCATAGATTCATTAAAAAAAAGAAATATTAAACTCTTCAGAACAGATTTAAACGGTAATGTGGAGATAATTATGGATAGTCAAAAATTACGAGTAAATGTAGATAAAAATGAGCCCTAAGAGCTCAATATGATATACTATCAATATGTTCAAAAGGGCCATTCAAAAAACCATATCACAGGCTATAAAGCAGCTGTTTGAAATTGAAGTTGCACCTCATGCAATCGACGTTGATCACCCCAGCTTAGATACATTTGGAGACTATACCAGCAATATTGCTCTCAAGCTTGTCAAAGATCTGCCAGTCAAGATGCCCCCTCTTAAGATAGCCGAAAAAATCGCAGATCATATTCTTCAAGAAAATAAGGATATGTATGAATCCATTTCAGCAGTAAATCCTGGGTTCATTAATTTCACACTCAATCAAAAAGTATTGCAGGAAGAAATAGGTAAGGATTTAGCAATCAGACTGAACGAGATGATAGAATTGAGACCAAGTAAAGAGCGCGTATTGATCGAATATATTCAGCCTAACACTAATAAGCCACTCCATATCGGTCATCTGAGAAATGCAGCTCTAGGTATGTCTTTATTAAATATTCAACAAGCTGCAGGAAACAAGGTAATTAGTGCAAATCTAAATAATGATCGAGGTATTCATATTATTAAATCTATGTATGGATATTTAGTACACGGGCGCACTGATGGAGAAATAAACAGAGCTTATAATACCTTAATTGAGGAGTGGTTCACAAACCGCGACCGCTGGCATACGCCTGACACTCTTAAACTAAAACCAGATCTATTCATCGGAAAATATTATATTCTTGGAAATACAGATTACGAACAATCAGAAAAACAGGCAGAAGAATCGGGCACTAAAAATGATCCAGCGTTGCCCTTCAATCAAATGCAGCAAATGTTAATAGATTGGGAGGCATCAGAAGAAAAAGTTAGAGCATTATGGCAACAAAATAATGATTGGTTTTATAAAGGTATGCATGAAACACTACGCAAGCTTGGAATAAAATCACCAAATGATCCATCCAAATTTTTTGATATAGAATGGTATGAGAGTGAGATATATAAAGCAGGTAAAGATATAGTTATAAGTAAGATTGGCAATGGGATAATAACTGAATGCGAAGATGGACATGTAGAAGCGATCCTTGAGAAATATAATCTTCCTAATATCGTCCTATTACGCAAAAACAAGACTGCTCTCTACATAATTCAGGATATTGAAATGCTACGTCAAAGGTTGCAGGAGATGAAATTAGATAAGGTAATATATTTAACCGGCAACGAGCAGAATTTACGATTTCAGCAATTATTTGCGATTGGCGAATCGTTAGATCTTGGAAACCTTGAGCAAATGGTCCACTTCGGCTACGGGATGGTGAGAACTCCAGAAGGAAAGATGTCGTCACGTAAAGGTAACGTAATATCAGCAGACGAACTCATAGAAGAAGTTAAAAACGCAGCAAGAGAAAAAATTAACCAGGAGCGAGCAGATTATTCAGAGCAGGAAAAAGATGAAATTAGCAATACTGTAGCAATAGCTGCTATTAAGTATGCGATGCTGAAATACAATCCTATGAGTAATATGGTTTTCGATTTGGAAACTAGCATTTCTTTTGAAGGCGATACTGGTCCATATTTACAATACAGCCACGCCCGCACTAATTCGTTACTTTTAAAATATAACGAAAAATATACTGAGGCCACTCACTCAAGAGAAAACATAGTTCTGGAAGGTGACGAACTGTCGCTACTCAGACATATATATAAATACCCTGAAGTAGTGGAGAAGGCAGCGTTAAACTACAGTCCAAATCATATTTGTGAATACCTATTTAACCTCGCACAGAAGTTTAATCTCTTTTACACTAACAATAGGTTAATCGGAGAAGAAAATGCAAGCAAAAGAGAATCTAGATTGCTAACAACTCGTAAGACTCAAGAAGTATTAGCACATGGACTCGGACTCTTAGGTATTCAAGCACCTGGAAAAATGTAAAATATGAAAAAAAATAGCACAGCTATTGCACTCATTGCTTGTTTGAGTATTGGTATTGTTGGTTTCATGTATTTCGATCGGATAAATATACTAGCCCAGATCCGAAATACACTGAAGAACAAGATGCTTCAAGATTTCACAAATACCTTAACTAATACAACAGATATTACTAAAGATACAAACGACAACAAGCAGATTAAATATTCGTTTGCAGTGATCTCAGACATTCACAACAATACAGAAGAACTAAAGCAAGCAATTGAGATAATCAACAAACAAAACGAAGAATTTGTCGTGGGGCTAGGAGACTATACAGATGTCGGAACGACTGAGGAATTAACTAAGGTAAGCAACGAGTTAAAAAACCTCAATAAGAAATTTTACAGCGTGCCTGGAGATCATGATCTGTGGAACGGACGAGATAAGGGCACTGAACCAATAACGTATTATCAAAATATATTTGGAAAAACACCTGAGGCATTCATATCCAAAGATATCCAATTTATTTTTTTGAACAATGCAGATCTCTATACAGGCATTAATCAAGAGGAATTAAACAACTTTTATACAACTTTAGAAAACACGCCGTCAGAAACAATTATAATATTCAGCCACAAAGCAATATATCATCCATTAACTATTCATAAGATGGGATATGTCGGTGATGAAAAAAACGACGTGGTTTTAACTCAAGCAGATGAAATAAGCTCAAAGCTTACAGCAACGAGAGATAAAAAAATATACCTCATGCATGGAGATCTGCATAGTTCTAGCAAATTCAATGGATCGTCTGATAATATTAAAAACTTCACGATTGGAGCCTTAGAAAAGAAGAAAAACTTCCAAACACCAAGATTCTCAATTGCTAATATATATGTCGATGGAACTGTCGACACCCAAGACGTGCCAGTAGAGGAACCTTGATTACTTGCCCGAAAAAATGTATTATGATCTCATTCAAGAAGGAAAAATAGCTATGGAATATCAAAAAAAAGTCCTCTCCAATGGGCTCCGCCTTATCAGTATCCCCATGAAAGACCTCAAATCTGCAACTGTGCTAGTACTAGTTGGTACAGGCTCAAGATACGAAGATGAAAAGAATAACGGCATTGCCCATTTCCTTGAGCACATGTTTTTTAAAGGCACAACAAAACGCCCTAATACGACAGATATCAGTTCTGAGATTGACGGCCTTGGAGCGGATTACAACGCGTTTACGGGCAAAGAATACACAGGCTATTACGTAAAAGCAGCCAGCGAGCATTTGAAAACTGCACTAGATATTATCTCTGACATGTTAATAAATTCCAAATTTGACACAGAAGAGATTGAGCGAGAAAAAGGTGTCATAGTTGAAGAGATAAACATGTATGAAGATACACCTATGAGGCACGTAGGTGATGTGTACGAAGCGTTAGTCTACCAAGGCAATCCATTAGCTTTTGACACTGCAGGAACCAAAGAGATTGTACGCTCAGCTAACAGAGAAATGTTCATAGAATATCTGCATAGATTCTATACTCCAGACAACATGGTCGTGGTAGTCTCCGGAGATATTGAGCGATACGATACCGAAAAACTTGCTGAAGAATATTTTGGCAAAATGAAACAAGGGAAACCACATGAGTTCATGAGATACAGTGAGGAGCAGAAAGAACCAATTCTCGAAGTAGCCCACAAAAAAACAGATCAAGCACATTTCTGCTTAGGGTTACGATCTTTGCCAATTGGACATCCAGATAGATACGCTCTTACAGTATTCAATACTATTATGGGTGGGAACATGAGCTCACGACTATTCATTGAAGTGCGCGAGCGACGTGGACTATGTTACTACATCTCCTCAGATAACGAAGCACATTTGGATACAGGATCATGGGTTATCCAAGCAGGCGTAGATGTAAACCGCATAGATGAAGCAGTAAAAGTCACTCTCGAAGAGTTAGATAAAATTCGCAAAGAAAAAGTAACTGACAAAGAATTAATAAAAGCTAAGGATTATTTGAAGGGAAAATTAGCACTCGGTCTCGAAGACAGCAAAGGAGTCGCGAATCTATACGGAGCAGGGGAGTTACTTGAAAAACGAATCCGCACTCCTGAGGAAATAATTAGCGGGATAGAAAGTGTTACTGCCGAAGACATCTTAAGAGTTGCCAAAAACCTTGTTAAAAATGAGAAACTAGCATTTGCAGTAATAGGTCCTTATGAGGACAAAACACGATTCCAAAGGCTTTTATCTCTTTGACATTTCCTCCATACTTAGGTATACTCGTTAAGATTATGCAGGAAAATGTACTGAAAGAACGAACACTCGTTGTAATTAAACCAGACGCTATGAAACGCGCCTTAACAGGCAAAATAATCTCCAAAATAGAAGGTGTAGGTCTGAAGTTAATTGCCTGCAAAATGCTACTTGCAACAGAAGAACAGATACTCGGTCATTATCCAATTAAAGATAAAGAGTGGGTTAAAGGTTTAGGCGAAAAAACACTCAAGACGTTTGCCGAACTAAAAATCGATGCAAAAGAGCGGTTGGGAAGCGATGACCCTACTAAGCTCGGTGAAGCAGTAGTGCAAAATCTTGTGAAGCACTGGCAAGAAGGTCCGGTTTTAATTATGGTATGGGAAGGTCCTCATGCGATAGAGATTATACGCAAGCTAAGAGGAGTCACCACACCATTGCTCGCTGAGCCGGGATCCTTACTGGGAGATCTATCTTTTGATTCTCAGGTTGTAGCAACCATGCAAGACAGAGCTATGAAAACATTTATGCACGCAACTGGCTCCAAGGATGAGGCAGTAAGAGAGATTAAGCACTGGTTCGGAGACGATCCAGAAGTCTTTGATTATTATAATCGTACAGATCATTACGCAATGTTATAAATTCTTAATAAGGGAGAAATAAACTATGAACGCACCACAGATGGAAAAGACACTCATCGTAATTAAACATGACGGAGTAAACCGAGGGTTAGTCGGTGAAATTATTCATCGATATGAAAAAGCAGGATTAAAAGTAATTGGTATGAAGATGCTGCATCCGAGCAAGGATATGGCAGATGCACATTACCAAGCAACTGATGAAGACTTAGAAAGAATGGGCAATAACAGCCTCCGAGATGCCGCAGAAAAGGGCACAGATGTAAAAGTTAAGTTTGGTACCGATGATGCAAAAGAAATAGGCAAATTTATTAAAAAGTGGCTCATAGATTATCTAAATGAAGGCCCTGTGGTTGCTTTCGTACTAGAAGGATACAACGCTATCAAAGTAGGGCGAAAAATAACGGGAGTAACACTCCCATCTGAAGCTGCACCAGGCACTATTCGAGGAGATCTTACTCACGATAATCCAGAACTTGCAAACTACTACGATCGTCCATTACGAAACTTAGTTCATGCTTCAGGTAAACCAAATGAAGCAGAATTTGAGATCGCACTTTGGTTCAAAGCTGATGAACTATTCACCTACAAGCGTGTAGATGAGTCTTCAATGTTTGGACCAATTAATCCAGTTAAATAATCAATAAATAGATATATTAAGCTCCCGTCTTTAAAGGAAGAACTATGTCAAAATATAACGTAAAGTATCAACCAAAATCTGTTGTCGAGGTGAGAATGGAGATCACCGATGAAGAAATTCAAAACAGTTTTAAAAAAGCAGTAAAAAAAATTGCAAAAAGTGTATCTATACCTGGATTTAGAAAAGGAAAAGCTCCAGAGGCCATGGTAGAGGGTAGCATCGGAAAAGACAAAATATACGAAGATGCATTAAACACATTGATTCCTGAAGAGTTTGAAAAAGCTCTCAAAGAGTCACAAACTGATACAAAACAGCGCATCATGCTTTTAAATTACCCTGACTATAAACTTGAAGGTGAATGGAAGCCAGGCCAACAATTGGTTGTAACAGCAAGCGCGATAGTTTATCCAAAAGTAACAGTAGACAAAATTGAGTCAGACTTAAAGGCAAGCAAGCCAGCAAAAGAAGACGTAACTGACAAAGAAGTCAGTGAGTCTATAGAAAAAATATTCCAGCAATACAAGAAAATTAGAGCACAAGATGCCAAAGAAAAAGCAGGCAATATAAATAACGAATCACAATCAACCGATGCTCCTGTCGAAGTCGAAATGGACGACGAATTTGCTAAAGCAGCTGGAGCTCAAAATCTCGATGACTTAAAATCACTGGTAAAGTCAGAAATAGAGTATGACAAAGGCACTCGTGTAGAACGACAATACGAAGAGGAGCTGATAAAGAAAGCACAAGAGTTAGTAGACATAGATATGCCTGATCTACTAATCGATGAAGAGGTTAATAGGATTGAACAGCGTTTTATTGGACAACTTGATAAGCTTGGAATAACTTTTGATACCTATCTTCAGACCGAGAGCAAGACCAAAGAACAGGTAAGAGCTGAATGGGTCGAGCGAGCTAAGGAGAATACTAAAATTGCCTTAATCTTGCAAGAGATTCGCATTAAAAATGATATTAAGGTCAGCGATGAAGAAATAAAACTCTTAGCGTTACAAAACGGAATTAAGTCCGGCATTTCTCAGGAGCAACATAACACGCTGGCTTACGTAATAGGGCAAAGCAAAGCCTTAGAAAAGCTTAAAGAGATGGCATCAAAGTAGATCATTCAATAACAGGACTATACAATTGGCCTGGAGAAGAATAAAAGCTGTAGACTGACCAAGAGATAAATACGATAAACAAAACAGCTACAAATACGCTAGTAAAAATAACCAGCTTCTTCTTCGATGGTCTTTTCTTTGTAGGTTGTTCTGATCTTACTGGCTCTTCATATTCTTCTTCCTCTTGGTCATCGGTAAGGGCAAGCAGATCATCTGTTGTTTCAACGCGATCTTGACGAGGTTGTTTAAACGGCTCGTTATACGTATGCGCATCCTCCTCCGGTTGCATATATTCATCATGAAACACTTCGATACGTTCTGATGGTGTCTCAACTTCAATTCGTTCCTCAATATAGTCAAGCTTTGGTAATTCTTGCTGTTCTACTTCATGAGCTACAGGTTCATCAACCTGTGGCGCTACAGCGTCATTCTTTGAATAAAAAGACTGTGAGGTATCTTGTGATGGCTCGAAGCTGTATCCTGCTTGCTGAAAAAAGCTATGAAGCTGCTTAACCTCGTCATCCTCTGTAATTGTTGGAGTTACAACATCGGTTTCCTCAATATAAGAATCAATCTCAGCTACAGAAGGCTCTGTCTGCCATGGATTACTCTCTTCAGGAGGAGTATTTAATGAATAGTCTGATTGCATTTGATAATCAGTGGCAGGAGCACTTGATACAGCTGTAGCTACGTCATGTTGAGGTGGTGATTGGATAACATCATCGAGTTGTTTCTTAGTATACCTTCGAATTCCCGTAGGAGTACGCTCAGGAATCAAAAACCCTTTTTTTTCCCATCTACGCAGTGTTGAGGCTGAAACGCGTAAGTATTCAGCCGCTTCGGTTATGCCAAGGTATTCGCTGTCCAAATTTGTCTCACTATCGTTATTCATAGATACGTATGCACACTTAAATTTTATACAAGCTAATACTAATAAATATTACTGAGTGGGTCAATACGCAACACGGAAACAACATAGCCTATAAAAATTAAATCTTAACTCAATAATTTATGTGAATGAAAACAAAACATTAGTTGACTATGAAAAGATACATTATTAAACAGCATAGAATAGTAATAATAATACAAAAAAGAAAGTATAAAAGTTATAAGGATAATATAGGGTTATATACATTAAAAATAAAGCATAAGGTTAATTTCAAGATACATAAAACAGTAGTTTAAAAAAGAAGATTAAATACATTAAATTAAGATCATAAAGTTGTCATGAAAAGATAGGTAACAGTACAGCAATACTAACTAATAGGTCGGTCATAGGTATCCATTAAAAATCCTTAAAACGAGAGTAGTAGAGGCTTCTTTTAGGTGTTTTTTGTCGTTTAAGGCTAAATTTATATCCATAAATGGGAGAAAACATTTATATGTTGACATAATACCTTAAAAAGGTAACACTATTTAAAGATTAATTATTGAAGTAACTTATGCCTGCCCGCAAAAAAGATACTGCCAATTTTCGCCAAGAATTCCTCAATGCTTTGAAGGAACATAAAACTGTATCTGAGCTGTGCGCTCGATTTAGTATTTCTAGAAAAACATTCTATAAATGGAAGAAAGTGAGTGAGCAGGAAAATCACACAAATAGCCGAAAGCAGGGAAGAAAAACTACTATAGATGATCGAATTATATCTATGGTCAAAGACTTAATAGTTGCTAATCCTACCTGGAGCGTAGACAAAATATATAGTTACCTGTGCTCTGCAAATAACGGGGAACAACTAGTAAGTCGCCATTGGATTCAGAATCAGTTGCAGAAGAATAATTTAAGTACCGCCAATAAGCGATATATATTTAGCTACAGATCTACCCCAACTCAACAAATTGTTCCAGAGATTCGACCACAACAAGTTATACAGCCTGTCATTGAGGATCAGCAAATATTCCACGCAGGTAACTCATCACCGCCAGATTTTTATGCGTTTACTAGATCTATATATAACAATCTAGATCTTCAATATAAGAAACTTGCTTCACTCGTCTCACCATACCTCTCACCAAACATAAAACTTCAACTTAAAAACGCAGCTCTATTAGTAGTACAAAATCCATATAAGGCTGCATTCACAATAATAATCGCCGTTACAAACGCGTATCTCATGAGCATTGTTGGCAATGCAATCTTAAACGCAGAAGGCGCTGGGCAGAAGATTGGCATGGCCTTCTCCTCACTAGCCTTATTCTGTGGTGTATTCTTCCTTCTATACTCATGTAAATACTACATAACAATTGCCTTAGTTATTATCAAAAGTCGTACTTCGCAAAGCAAAAAAGTTAATAGCAGCAACGAGCTCGTGAAGTCACTTGGATCCTTTGTAAATGAAAAGATTATTCAACGCATCACTGCAACGCATACGAATCCAGTTGAAATACATAAGCAAGCCATTGCAGAGACCGTTACAGAGTTTCCTTTCTTCAGTGTACAGATACCATTGTTCAATGAAAAAAAGGTTGCCAATCGTGTTGTAGCGGCTGCAGTCGCAATGAATTATCCAAACTTCGAAGTAATAGTCTGCGATGACTCTACCGATGAAACAACACAACTATTAAAAGAGAAGTGGGGGAATCATCCAAAAGTAAGAATCCTCCATCGAGAGCAACGAACAGGATTCAAAGGCGCTGCTCTTGATAATGCTTTGAAGTTTATGAGCGCACAAGCAGATTATGTAGTCGTGTTCGACGCTGATTTTGTTCCATATCCAGACACCTTACACTTGTTCGCTAAATATTTCCAGGTAATGAACAAGAATGAGCGTGACAATACAAGCAGAGCATCAGGGGTAGTTGCTAGTGAGGTAGTCAATAGTAATAGTATAACTAACGGGCTTACACATAACGCAGAAGCAGCTAACTACTATAATAAGACAGTCGCAATACAAGGATATCAGTGGCATGTACTCAATAAATCAGAAAACTGGATCACAAGAGCAGTACGAACTGAGTTCGCAGGTTCATACATCGTTGAACGCAGCGGTACACAATTATTTTCATTGCTGAAACAAATAGCAGGATCCGTATATGCAATAAACGCCACTGTATTAAAAGACGTAGGATGGGGAACATCAATCACCGAAGACTTCCAGTTAACCTTAAAGCTTTATGAGCAGGGATATAAAGTAGCGTACACCCCATACATCCAGGCTCCATCAGAATGTGTTTCAACTCTCAAACGCTTAATTCGTCAGAGACAACGTTGGGCAGAGGGGCATAGCCACAACATTAAGCTACACATAAAAGACCTCCTTGCATCCCCTCATATGTCTACCAAGGAAAAGTGGGAGTCTATTTATCTTGCACCATATTATCTGCAATCGCTCATATTCTTAGTCGGTACAGCAGCCTGGATTATTGCCGAAGTTGTATTAAAAGTTAAACTGCCTTTCTGGACAAGTGCACTTGGTTGGTCTTTAGTATTAACAAACCTCTTCTCATTACCATTAATGAACATAATCGGACTCTTCCTCGAAGAAGGTGAAGAGCGGGATTACTTGGGAATATTCTCCTTTGTTACACTTTGTTATATTTTGGCACCGTTCATCGGTTGGGCTGCACTCAAAGGGTTTGTTGAAAAAGAAGAAGGCCCTTGGTTCCGTACGCCAAAATCTGGTCGCATCACAGACAACGTTGCCCGCTCAGCAGAGAAGAAAGAAAGTAGAATTACAAAATTCATTCCATGGCTCCGACCTGCTCTTGGTACATTACGCAAAATCATTCCATCAACATCAATTAATATAAACCCATCACCTTACCTAGCTTATGCAACTGCAGGCAACACGTTTACAAGCAACTGGAGTGTTCGATCAGGCAGAATTAAAAAAAGAGTAGTGCATACAATAGTTCTGTTCTTGACCGGTATCACTGCCCTGACAAACGTTTTACAGGCAACAGTGCCACAAGCTTTTGCAAATCCAGATACATATTACATGCGCTCGAGTGCAGACAACCTTGCAGCAGATAATCTCACAAATTCTTCAACCGATATCCGAGCTGCAGGATCAACAACAATAGGAGCCAATACTCAGGTACAAACAATGTCTGCCACCAATCCAACATTCTATATGTTAACTGACAATTTAAACAAACGCTGGTCAAGCGATATCGCTATAACCGATATCAATAGAAGCTTAGCTGGACACTGGAAAATAGATGAATGTAGAGATTCTACTATCTATGACAACTCAGGGAATAGTAACAACGGTACTATCACACCTGGTGGAAGTGGCAATACTTCAGCTGGAACTTGTACTTCAGGGACATCAACAGAAATGTGGAACAACGGAGCTGAGGGAAAGTTTAATGCATCACTTGATTTTGACGGATCAAATGACTATGCATACATGACCACTGCAGCGCCGCTTCAGGGTGGTACAGCTTTAACACTCTCTGCTTGGGTCAAACCAGCAACACTAACAGGTAATCATTCACCAGTTGGATTTTTCGGATCAGCATCTGATAAGGGATATTGGTTTAACTTACCAAGTAGTGGTGAGCCGCAATTTTGGATCTCTAGAGATGGGTCAGGACAAGACAATGCCGTAGGTTCAATCGGACAAGTAACAACCGGAGTATGGACACATATGGTCGGAACATATGATGGAACTACAATGAAAATTTATATAAATGGTGTACAAGCTGGATCAGCCGCGCAATCTGGGACAATTCATACAGTAACAACCGCAGATGCATTTGCAATTGGTAGACTCGGAGCATTAAGTAGCGACTATTTTGACGGTCAAGTCGACGAAGTTCGTGTATATAATCGCGTCTTGTCATCATCAGATATTCAATCACTCTACCAGGCAGAGCGTCGTAATGTTCAAATAGCCACCCATACGGACGGGTCAACAGTTGCTGTTTGGGAAGACTCCCGAATGTCTACTCCAAGTACCCAGGATCGATTTGATAATGCCAGAGGAAATGTAACAATAGCAAGGCAAAACGCTTCAATTGCCCCAACAGATAATGGAAAAATATTAGTTACGGGCGGCATCGACGAGGCAGGTACATTCCGATCCTCATCGGAAATTTATGATCCAACCTCAAATACTTTTACACTTGCTTTAAATCATCTACCAGGACTTCGTGCAAACATGGAAGCGGTTACGCTTGATGATTCACGCATTCTTTTAATAGGCGGGCGAAGTGCAACCAATACAGTCCTTTCAACCGCAGCATTATTTAACGGTCAAACAAATACTTCAGCAGCAACGGGGGCACTAACGGCAGCCAGAACCGACGGACCAGCAATAAAACTCCACAACGGCAGCGTCCTACGTATTGGTGGATGTTCAGCGTACTCTGGAGGAGCTTGTTCGACGAGAGTATCTGCTGCAGAATTATTTGATCCTGGTCGAGCTAGATGGGCAGCCGTTGGATCATTGGTAAGCGGTTCTAGATCTAACAGTCGTGCGGCACTCCTGCCAAATGGTGAAGTTATGGCGATAGGTGGCTATGACGGGAGTAATAGACTCTCGACAAGTGAAATATATGATCCAGTCACCGCCACTTGGCGAAGAGGCCCAAGTATGGCGGTCGCTCGTGAAGAACCAGGTGTAACAAGTTTACCGGACGGGTCGGTCTTAGTCGTGGGAGGGTATGACGGCAGCAACTATCTCTCATCCTCCGAACTGTACGACTCATACAGTCAAGCATGGACAACATTAAATGCAGTGCATAGTAACTTAGCCGGCACCTATAAAAATAATGGATTAGTGCAACTTGGCAATGGCAAGGTATTGATTGCTGGTGCAACAGAGGCAACAAATAATGGATCGTCAACAGCGATGGTTTATGAGCCGCTAACAAAGTCATTTACGCTCACTAATTCATTAATGCAAACTCGTAGAGAGAACGTAACGCCAGTTTTGGTACAAAATGGCAAAGTGCTCTTTGCAGGTGGTCAACAAGGAACAGCGGCAATATCAAATGCAGAGCTTTATACACCAGTCACTTATGACATTTACACACAAAAATATGACGTATCAGGGGCGAAACAATGGGGGAGTGGAGCTGATATCAGAGTTAATTCCGATGCAGGGAACAGACTCTCTTCTTCAGGACCACCAAATTATAATCACCTCAACCCAAGCGTTTCGCTTGATACTTCAGGTAACGCAATTATAGCTTGGGAGGAGCAGCGTAATAGTCCGTTCAACTCAGAAGTGTGGTCACAAAAGCTTGCCTCATCTGATGGAGCGAAACAATGGCCGCTCGGCACCCAAAACGCTTTTGCCGCAGCCCCAGGAGCACTAACATACAATCGACAAACAGATCAGGACTCACCAGGTGTGACGGCAAATTTATTAGCAAATGGAAAGACACTTGTGATTGGTACCGAGACAAATAATGTAGGCAGATCAATGTCCGAGTTATACGATCCTGTTGCCAACACGTTCACCGTAGGTCCTCGCATGGCGCGTCCTCGATTCGGGCACACCTCGACGAATCTTTTGGATGGACGTGTATTAGCAGCTGGTTCCGAAGTCTCTGCGGCAATTGGCTCTACTGCCGAGCTCTTTAACCCAGTAACAACCACATGGGCGCTAACCACCAACAACATGTCAGTATCTAGAAATGCACATACTGCAGCTGTCATGAAAGATGGAAGGGTCTTAATTGCGGGAGGAAGGACACCTGGAACTTCTACAGATTTAAGCACAGCACAAATTTTTAATCCAGCGACCAACACATTTGCAGCGGCAGCAAACATGCCAGTGGCTCGGTCTTCAATGAGTAGCGTGACTCTTCCTAACGGCAAAGTTCTTGTGGTAGGTGATCAGGCTGATGATGCTCAATCAACTTCGGCCATACTGTATGATCCACTTGCTAACACTTGGGCTGCAGTTCCTGGCGCACACCAATCTCGGACTTGGTCAGATATACTACTTCTGAATAATGGTAAAGTACTGTCGATTGGTCCACCTGGTGGAGGGACAGCATCGACATCTGAGATTTATGATCCGTATCTAAATACTTGGACACTCTCCGCTGTAATGGCCAAGGTAAGAGAAGCGCCTGGAATACTGACATTATTGCCAGATGGACGAGTCTTAACACACGGTGGTTGGAATTCAGTTGACGGGAACTTGTCTAGCGCTGAAATTTATGACCCTGCCGCAAATACCTGGTCCACCACATCTACAGATCTAAGAAGAGCTTCTGTTATAACTCCATCAACCTACAATCCAATCGATAATAAAATTCTTATTCTCGGAGGTGAATCAAGCGGTGCTACAACAGCTGATCTATTCACTCCATCAAGTGACATGCCAGTATCGGCCTACCAGCACCAAGCCTATGAAGTATATAAAGGAGCACAAAAAGACCGCGGGTTCTTAAATGGCATTCAACAACGCAAGCCACAAGTTGCAATAGACAGTGATGGAAATTCAGTCATAGTTTGGCAAGAACAAGAGCAAATGATGAAAGAATTCCAAGGAACAGCTCATACAAATGACGCAAATGCATATCGCAAATTCGGAACGAAACCGCGCATAGTAGATCAATGTGCATCCTCAGACGGTTGTGGATCCCAGCCAATGGTTATCTCGCTACCAATCCAAGTCGTTGGTCAAAAAGTATGTAATGCTGGATCAGGCTGTGACGCTGGAACAACTACTGGCGAAAGACAGTGGGCAACCGAGCAAGAGGTTATTAATAAAAACAATCCAAACAACATAACGGTAAATACAATAAAAGATGTGCAAAATCCATCCGCAGTAAATGACGGTACTAATATTATCGTTACCTATCAGTCAGACGCAGACGTAAACAACACTTCAAATAAAACAAGCAAAATATTTGCACAAAAACTAGATACAAATGGCAAACTTGTCTGGTCAACACCGTGGTCAGCATCTACTGGAAACATGACAACTAACAGGCGTGATGCAAAAGCATCTGTAATCGATTCAGGCAGGGTCTTGATTACAGGAGGTCAGAATTCTGCAGTACTTTCATCTGCCGAAGTGTTTAACCTAAAAACAGGATTAGGCACAGCCGCAACAAATAATATGGTCGAAGCCCGCATGTATCATCAGTCAACGTTGCTTAGCAATAGACAGACTTTGATAACCGGAGGTGGTACTTCAAGCAGTACATCAACTACTACTGCACAGCTTTTTACAGCCAGCGGTGAGTCAGGATCATTTGCAAGCACCACAGGAGGCATGACAACATCTCGAGCCGAGCACACTGCAACTGCTTTACGTGACGGCAGAGTAATCATTGCAGGTGGACGAAATACTACAACTATGCTCTCTTCGTCAGAATTGTATACAACTAATACTTCAACATTTGCTGCAAGCGGCAATTTCAGAACAGGGCTAAGAAGAAACCATGAGGCAACGTTGATGAAAGGTGGACAGGTTTTGATAGCAGGAGGTACTAATGGAACTGGACCAGTTTCATCGGCTGAGTTTTATGATCCTGCTACGAGTGCATGGACAGCTGCTTCAGTTTTGGCAACAAAGAGACAAGATTTTACGCTAACACCGCTCAATGATGGAAGAGTACTAGCAGTTGGTGGAAGCGATGGAACAAATAGACTCTCAACCGCTGAAATATACACTCCAGATGTAAATAGTTGGACAACCACGGGTAGTTTAATTGGAGGGTTAAGGTCAGATCACACTGCAGTATTACTTCCATCTGGTCAGATAGTAGTTCATGGTGGCACAACCAATGGAACTGACGAACTCACAACTGCAGAGTTGTATGATCCGACCACAGGAACTTGGACTGTATTTGCTGGAACAGGGACAGCAAGAAAAAATCACACAATGGTTACCTTAAACAATGGACAAACAGCAGTCTTTGGCGGTTGGGATGATTCTACAACATACTCATCAGCAGAGATCTTCTCAATAGATCAAAAAGTATCAAATAATGACAGCACGCACTCGCTTAAGCCTGATTTAGTAAAAGACAGTAGTGGACATTTCCAGATAGTCTGGCAGGCATGGAGAGCAGAGGGTCTATCTCCAGGAAATGGTGGAAACTCATGGAAAATAGCAGAACAAAAAATTAATAACCCATCATCTGGATCAGTAACAAAAATGTTACCAACAGGCACTCCCAACTCATTCGCATCAGGTGGCGGACTGAATAATCTGAGAACCTTTGGCAGTGCAGCAACATTACCATCAGGCAAAGTTCTTATAACTGCGGGATTGGATTCTGACGGAGGAATCTACTATTCGTCCGCAGAGATCTACGACCCTCAGGCGGGCACATGGTCATTGACGGACAATCTCCGAACCGGTGAAAGAGCAAATGCTGGCACTGTAACGCTTGAAAATGGTCAGGTTCTTTTCTATGGCGGTATTGATGGATCAGCAGCTTATCATTCAACCTCAGAACTATACAATCCAGCAACCCAAACCTGGACACAAACAACCGGCAGTCTGCGCTTAGGTGGGCGAAGTGAAGCGCTGACTGCAATTTTAAGCACTGGCACAGTTTTAACTGCGAGCGGGCGTTCTGGCGTAGCTACAGTTCTTTCAACCTCAGAGCTATACAATCCGACAACCCAGACCTGGACACAAACCACAGGTAGTTTACGATTGGGTTCGCGGTTAGGTCCTGGGTTAGTGACATTAGCCAACGAGCAAGTACTAATCATGGGAGGATACGATGGTTCTGTACGACTTTCAACCTCAGAGCTATACAATCCGACAACTCAAACCTGGACGCAAACGACCGGGTCACTTACAACGGGATTAAGACAGCGACCACACGCAATTAAACTTAATAATAATAAAGTTCTCATAACTGGGGGAAGCGCCGGTCCAGGAAGTGTGCTTTCAACTTCGGAGATTTATGATCCAAGTAGTCAGACCTGGACAGCAACCGGAAGTCTTACTTATGGCGGACGTGATTATGCCA
The DNA here is from genome assembly GCA_964525495.1 of uncultured Gammaproteobacteria bacterium. Classification (GTDB taxonomy): domain Bacteria; phylum Patescibacteriota; class Microgenomatia; order JALYQM01; family JALYQM01; genus CAZGHS01. The sequence goes on along the minus strand of CAZGHS010000006.1, from coordinate 30,065 downwards.
ATATCACGCTTCTTCCAAGTGGAAAAGTTATGTTAACTGGAGGACAGGATGATGTTGTAGGTGTACTCTCAACTTCGGAGCTCTACGACCCTACGACTGGTACATGGACTGCCGGACCGAATTTAGCAACTGGTTCACGTACATATGCAAACTCAGTACTACTTAAAACAGGCAAGATGCTCATTATTGGGGGTGACTCTGATGCTTCGCTAGGATACACAACTACCGAACTCTTTACTCCAGAGTTAAGTGAAAAATTAATCTCATCAGATGACTCATCACGATCATATAATCAGACTGATCCACGAATCGCATCTGACAGCGCTAACGCTGTCAGCTATGTAACCTGGTCTGACGATCGACTGACGTCACCTTCGGATACAACTCGTGAGTCAAACATTTATATGCAAAAAGTGAATAGTGACGGCAACCCAGTTTGGCCAAATGGGCTAGGGGAGAATGGTTCCTACAACGTCCGCGATGTCAGAGTAGACAACACGCGAGGTGCTCTTAATACTTCAGTTCAAACTAAGCCGGTGATTAGCAAACGTACATACACAAATGCTGCTGACGATATCGCACTACAATTAGCCTGGAATGATACAAGAGAGGGAGCGCCAGCTATAAATATCTACGGTCAGTCATACAACACCATGAACCGAAGTATGACCTCAACCAGTTGGACAGCATATTTTATACTTAATAACTTAGCATCTGGAGATACCTTAAACGTCCAAGTTGGTGCTACGGAAGCTGACGGAGAAACTACAGCCTTTGAGAGTACCAATGGCACATTTGATGGTGGAGTAGACTCTACAGACGGAGAGAAGAGTATAGTATTCTCAAACCTGCCACAATACGGTGAAGAATCGCTTACACATAAGCGTCTATTCATGAAGTTCACGCGCACAGGTGGAACATTCGACTTACGATACAACGGGGCACACAATGCATCAGGAACAGTTGATGCTGATACCAGACTTGATGTAGGTATCGTCGTTCCAGAGCGCACAGCATTGTTAGCTATGTTAATTCCAATACTTCCATTAATCGCAAAGGGCATTCAAATAAGGAGAAGAAGAAAAGAGTTCGCAATACAAAGATCAAAATAAATATGAAAAAAATAGCAGTTATCCTATCATTGGCGATTCTCTTAGTCTATTTGTTTACGACATCTCCATATCTTCAAGCAGGAGACAGTGCTGAGATGGCGGCCGTAACCATCAGTCGAGGCGTGCCACACCAACCGAGCTATCCAGTTTATACATTAGTGACGCACTTAATAACAAAACTACCTATTCCATATTTTCCAGATGCAATTAACCTACCATTTTTACCAGAATACTCACATAAGTATAATTCAGCAAAATGGATCTTAATATATCGATCTGGTGCAGCATCAGCAATCTATCAGGCGATAGGAGCAGGATATTTATTCTTACTACTTGTTCTCATAGGTCAAAATTTTAATCAACAAGGTACAAAAGAGCGTGCAGTATACATACTAAGTGGGCTCACTACAGCAGCATATTCCTTTTCAACTACTATTTGGCTTTATGCGACCAAGCCTGAAGTCTTCGCCTTAAACAATATGTTTGCACTAATGATCCTATATTACGCCTGTAAGTATTGGCTAAACTCAACTCAAAAGAAATTTCCCAAAAAACTCGCGCTTCTATACGGACTAGCATTCGCTCACCACCAAACAATACTGCTGATTCTACCTATGCTTATAGCGGTCTACATTGTAAAAAACTCTCACAATAGTCGTTCTATTGAGTTTATAAAGACATGGCTAAACTATCCATTTGACAAAAAGTTCAACAGAATCTTTCCGTACTGGTTTCTTGCTGCCCTTGGTGTAGTACCCTTCATGATTACCCTGTGGTTTGTCTCTCAAGCACATCCGATTATTAATTGGGGTGAGATTAGCAGTCCAATAGGTATAGTGCGCGCATTATTTAGAGCCGATTATGGCACCATAGGTGCATATTTATCTAATACGCAAAATCCAACATTAGCTATAGATCAAATACCGTTTTTCCTCGAGCACATTAAAAACGAAACATCAGTATACTTATTACTTATATCAATAATGGGGTGTATGGTCATGTATAGACATGCTCGGCCGCTATACACTGTTCTTCTCGTAGGCTTCCTTGTAAGCGGTCCAATTTTCTTAATGTATGCCAACTTCGCGCTTGATTCGGACTTCTCTAAAGCAACTGTGATCAGATTCTACATGACGCCGATGTTGTTTATATATATATCAGCATTTTATGGCTTACTTGCTATTAGTCGAAAAATAAACGATATAAAGCAAGAACAAGCGCAACTCAAAGAATTTATTGGAATTGGCAAAGTTCTATTTCTAGCAATCACTACGATAGCAGTGATTTTATCAGCTCACAAAAATATACCAGTTTATGATAATTTAACATATATATATGCAAGAACAGTAGTGAATTCCCTAGAGGACAACGCAATTGTGCTTGTCACCGGAGATATCGCTACAATGACTATGCAGTATATGCAAGCAGTCGAGGGCGAAAAGAAAAATAGAATAATTTTCTCGCCAGGTCAATTTCACTTGGACTGGTTTCAAAAACAATTGCGTACACGATATCCTGATCTGAAAGTACCGGATCCACTCCCTGGCAAACAATTTACTACAGCCACGCAAGTAGTAAAAGCAAACTGGGGCACACGTCCAATATATCTATCTCCTGAGTTTGTTGACATCGACCCAGAGATAAACACTGAGTTCGTACTGTGGCCAAAGGGATTAATCCTAAAAGCTGAACAAAAGGGAACAGAATATAAACTTGAGGAGTACTTAGAATCTAATACAAAATTATTTAATAGCATTAACTTGTCAGAGATTGCTAAGTTAAGATCAAAAAGATATCAATTAGAATCTCCATTAATCAATTTTTATTCCCGTCATTTTTATAATGTTGGTGCAGTATTAAATTCTGTACACAAGTATGACGACGCACTAGTACAATTCGATAGATCATTAAATATAAACCCTGAAGCAGCAGAAAACTATAAAGCCATAGCCAATATATATTATGCAACGCCTGACTTTAATCAGCGCAATCCAATGATTGCTCTCGAAAACTACAATCGATTTTTGCAGTTTGCAAACAATATTACAGTAGAGGAGTACAACACAGTAGTAACTATAATAAATACCATCACTGAAGATTTAAAAAGACAGGAACAAATTGAGATGAATAAAGCAGCTTCCGAGAGCGCAACCATGGAGTAGCACTTGAAAGCTCGAATCAGTTCAAGCTACTATATACACATGCTCGATGAGATTCGGGGAATTTACTATACACTTTTCCTTATTAAACCAACCAAACAATGGTTGCATGTTTTAGCATTCACAGTACTCACATTGATGGTTACAAGTCTGACGTACAGTCTAACCTTTAAAATCCTAGTCACCTCCAATCCTGTAATCACTCTGTACGCACCAACAAACTATTCACAAACAGATCAAGATTTCACCAAAATAATCGGCAAGGTAGAGCCAGCAGACAGTGTAGTAAAAATTAGCAACATAAAGCTCCCTACAAATAGTGCAGGCGTATTCACTTACGAAAAATCACTACAAGAAGGGGATAATAATCTGGAAGTAGTTGCGTACAATCTATGGAAAAAAACAACATATCCTCTCTACATTTCATACATTCCAACAAAGCAGGACGAAGATCTTGCATTAAATAATTCTGAAAACGCAGATTCTGATGATTCAACTAAGCAGGTTCTTGGCGAAGCGATATCAGTAGTGCCAGATAGTGAGGCTCTAAAACTATCTATGATAGTCGATGTTCAAGAGGTCAGAGTAGATGGAGAAATTATAGTAAAGGGTAAACTAGAAAATAAAACACAGAAAACAATTGGCTGGGTAAAAATAACAACTAACTTTAAAGACGAAGTTGGGGAAATACTTGAAACAGTTTCTACGTATGTTACAAATGTTGATCAATACCTAGCGCCTGCAGCGAGCGTACCGTTTGTAATGCCTGCAACTAAAACAACATATACAACTTACGATTTTAATTTAGAGTACGAGAAAATGCCATGATACGGTCCACATTTATTAAGTTCTTGCCCTTCATGCTTATTGTAGGGCTCGTGGTATGCTTTTTTGCAGAGGTCGTGTTCCAAAATAATACTTTCATGTCCTCCGGATTAGTGCTAAGCGACCTTTACCTGTTTAACTATCCACTAAAGAGTTTACTTCATTCATCATTACAGTCCGGGCAGGGCATTCCTCTGTGGACTGATCTCATAGGCAATGGCTATCCTATTTTTGCTGAAGGACAGATGGGCTCTGTATATCCACTCCATCTGCTATTTTTTTCGTTACCAATTTCCACTATCGCAGCTTTCAACATAAACCTTATCTTGCACTATATACTATCTATTACTTTTTCATTCATATATATACAAAAATATATCAAAGTATCTAAATATGCCTCTATGCTGGGAGCCGCTGTAGTGACTTTCTCTGGGTATATGTTGACGCATTTACATCAAGTAAACATTGTTTTAGTTATTACATATTTGCCATTGAACTTCTACCTCATCGAAAAAATATTTGAGCTTAATTCGCAGACAAAATTTAGGTTTAAATTGCTTACTATTATTGTGTTTTCCCTTTCTCTTTATGCTCAAATAACTGCAGGGCACATCGAGATGGTATATTACAACCTTCTTTTTACAGCCGCATACGCAATCCTACGGCTTCTCATAGATCCAGCCACAAGAACACAATTAATACAAAAAATCCTGATGTGTTTGTTAGCAGGAATCATAAGCATATTGCTCGCTCTACCTCAAATTCTTGCGACATATGAGCTCGTGAACTTTTCGCAGAGAGAAGAAGGGCTCTCATATGAACACTCAACAGGGGCCCTCTGGCCGCTTGAAACGCTATCGTTATTTATTAACCCCAAAGCATTCGACGTATATCGTAAGGAACCAGGATATACTCCACTCAAGCCTGATACCATAAATATTGGCGCCGTCTATCCATATGTTGGCATCATTCCCTTAATACTAGCAGTCATCGCTATAGCCAGTCTATTCTTCAAAAAAAGTGGGGGAGGGCATTCCAAAAGAAAAATGTGGATTCTTCTATATACGTTTCTCTTAGTCTTAACGTACATGTATGCCGTAGGAAGATCTACACAATTATTCGCCGTCATATGGGAGACGGTTCCAGGTTTGAAGTATTTCAGATTCCCGATTAAAGCGCTATATGTTATTGAATTTTGCATAGCTATTCTTGGAGCTATTGGAATGCAAGAAATATATGATATCATCGTATTAAAAACAAAAAACAAGAGTACAAAAAATAATCAAAACGCAGCGATTACAACAAAAAATACAGGTAATAGTAGTACTGAAGATAATAGGTCAAACGGTGAATTTGCGGGAAAAAATATTATCGCACTTGTAGTAAGTATAGTGCTAATTGCCCTAACTTACGCAGATCTTTGGATAAACAACCGGCCTATTCAGCCAACCATTCCATCGGAAGATTGGCTACAAACACCCGAATTTGCCCAATATATAAAAGACAGAGAAAAGGAAGAAAGCCAAAACAACTTCGTAAACTGGCGGTCGTACAGTCACGGCACTAACAATATTGACTATGCGCGTATTTTCGACTTTACTCTCCAAAAAGAACTACGAAACATCCTTCATATAGACTTCAACATGATTCATGGGGTAGCTATGAATAGAGAATGGGCGGTGCTTTTTTTACAAAGACAAACGCTGCTAAACAAATTCAATACAGGTATAGATTTTGAAAGAGGAGAGCTTACCTTACCTGATACTTTAAAAAAATCTCTCGATCTACAATCAGTAAAATTCTTGCTCTCAGATATTCCAATTATCCATCCAGATATTGTCAAAGTGAAAGAAATAACACTCACAAAGCCAGTAGACCACGTAATATATCTCGCAGGTTCGACAGACGCAAAATATATACCCATAACCAAGCTCTACATGTACGAAAACAAAACCTACTATCCTCGAATAAATCTTACACCAGCAAGCGCTGTCCAAGTGATCAGCCCACAAGATAAGACAGCCAGCAATGTCCTACAGGCTGTGCTAACACCAGAATTTAACCCAAGTCAGCATACTATTATTGAAGAACCGCTTAACCTAGCCACAGGAGCAAACACCGACGATCAACTCGATACTTACGAAGTTACATCCTATCAGCCTGCAAAATTTGAACTAAAAATAACCACAAACGCTCCTACCGTATTATCTATACAAGACACATACTATCCTGGGTGGAAAGCCTACGTGGATGGTAAAGAAACACCAATTTATAAAGCCAACTACGCTTTCCGAGCGATATCCATTCCTGCAGGTACCCACCAAATCCAAATGAAATTTGAACCAGACTACCTCAACAACGGGGGCATCGTTCAGAAAGTAGGGTGGGGGATTCTTGGCTTATTATCAGTTGTATATATAGTATTGCGCTCCACTACTCAATTACCCAATAAAGAGTAAAATAAGGTCGTATGGAAAAAGCCAATCGTTCAATCGCTTTACTAGATATCGACCGGACAATATATGATGGCTTTATCTTGATGGATGTTCTTAGTAATAAGAATGACCATAGTTCTCTAACCGATCCTTATAAAGCAAAAATTAATGAAGTGTATGGTCAATATAAATCTGGCAACATTGACTATGAAACTGCAATCGCACAAGTTTTAGCTATCTGGGCAGAAGGTTTAAAAACAAAGCAATATAACGACATATTAAAAGAATCTAAAGACATAATTACCTTCAATAAGAGTAAATTCTTTGCGTTTGTAAGGCCAACAATAGACTTGCTACGCAGAACACACGACATATACCTTATCACAGGTGAGCCTCAATTTATCGCGCAAGCAGTTGCCGAGATGTATGAAGTAAATGGATTTCGGTCAACTCAGTTTCGAGTTATAAACAGTGTATTTACAGGAGAAATCGAAACACAATTAGCAGATAGATATCAAAAAGAAGAGATTATACAACATCTTATAAAGCAGTACGGCTCAAATGGATCTATAGCGCTCGGCGATAGTGAAGGAGACATAATGATGCTTAATGTCGTTCAACATCCGCTCTGCATAAATCCAAATCCGGAATTAAGAAAAATAGCAGAATCAAATAATTGGACTATTCTTGAGCCAGAGCAGGTAGAAAGCCATATCAGAAAAATTCTATAGCAAAAAGAAAACCCGCCAGACAAGTGACATCAAGTGCATTATAATATACTTAGTATGATTAACAATAAAACACTTAATAATTTTGAAGTCAATCCTATCGGTATAGGTACCTGGAAAATCGGAGGAGCCTTTTACGACGGAACCCGCATTGACTACGCTGATTATGACCATGATGAGGAATCCATAGAAGCAATAAAATATTCAATTGAAAAAGGTCAAAATCATATAGACACAGCACAAATTTATGGGTCCGGGCACAGTGAAGAAATAGTAGGGAAGGCAATCAAGCGCTACGATCGCACTAATTTATTCATTGCCTCTAAGATATGGCAATCCCACCTCAAAAGATCTGCAGTACCGTTTGCAGTAGAAGCAATGCTTAGGAGACTCGACACGCCGTATCTAGATATGCTTTATGTGCACAATGCATGGGATATTGAACCTATGGAAAGTTATATTAGCGGTATGTGTGATGCTCTCGACAGGGGGCTTACACGAAGTATAGCCGTTAGTAATTTCACTCTAGAAAAACTCGAACAAGCGACAAATATTTCTAAGCATCCAATTATTGCAAATCAAGTACATTACAGCGTCTTAACCAGGCAAAATGTAGATAACGGAATGCAAGAATACTGTAAAAAGAACAATATTATGATTGTTGCCTATAAGCCGGTAGAAAGAGGCGTTCTGAACGACGAAAAGGGCGTACTATCTAACCTAGCTCAAAAATATAATGCGACTCCTTCACAGCTTTCGATTGCCTGGCTAATCTCTCAGGATAATACAATTACTATTCCTAAAGCTGTTCAAAAGAAGCATATAGATGAAAATTTAGGAGCATTAACGCTAGAAATTACTGAAGAAGACCGTAACGTACTGAATAATCTATAATTGTCAAACTATTCGTTATTTCTTCTTATTCAACGCTTTGACTTCCTTCTCTAGCGAGTTAATTTTCTGCAACAGGCGATCAACTTTACCTTCTACGGTATCTTCTTCCTCTATTAGTTCTGTATGTTCTCGTTTCTCACGTCGTCGTCCAGATTGAATATTCTGCTCTACGAAATATGACGAAATAGTAGCAGTAACGAGTCCAAAAACCGAGAATCCAAAAATAATTAATATTGAGGCTAATATACGACCAGGAGTAGATTGAGGGTACACATCTCCATAGCCCACAGTCGCAACACTCACAACAGAGAACCATAATGCATCGCCAAAAGTACGGAATTTAGTATCTGCCCCAGTTTCAAATAACAAGAATAAGTCTGCAGACAAAACCACTAAAATCGTACTAACAAGAATAATTTCCAATACTCGCAATCGTTTCAAAAGCGGGAATCGAGTTTCAATTTGCTGAGCAAATATTACGAGCGCCCATCGAGTGGCAGGGAATACTTTAAGGGGACGAAGGAACGGAAATATAATAATAAAAATTACAAGAAATTCACTCCGCAAATATTTCAGTTTATCTTTGGCATACAAAAGCTTTGCGACAAACTCTATAACAAAGGTAATCCACAATACTAAATACAGTGCCTCGGTAAACAACCACCAATTAAGTGAAAATAGAAAGTCACCGATCAATAAGGCAAATAGGAGAATAGACAAGATCAGGAGGACGCGATTTGTGATCAGCCCGAGTTCATGCAACCCGACTCGAGCAGAAGTATCCACATGTCTCTTAATGATGGCAGTCATATAAATAATAGAATAGAATAATCAGTATCTCGTGTACACTAGTACCTTGCACCTCTATGACAAAAGCAGACAAGTATATTTCTATCACTATCTTCGTTCTAGCATTGTCCCTGTACATCGCAACCATGCCTCCAACAGTTTTTTGGCAAGATGCGGGCATCTATGCAACGGGGATTTATGTTGAGGGGAATGTGTACCCACCTGGATACCCTCTTTACATGATAGTAGGAGAGGTGTGGAAAAATATTTTACCCATTGGTCAATATGTCCAAAAAATCCATGTCTTGTCCGCACTGTTCACGTCGATTTCGAGCGTATTTGCCTATTTGACAGTCGATCAAATACTAAGAAATAAAAGTACTCTATTCAAGAGATTACAATCATCAAACAGGGAAAAAGACATTCGAAGAATAAATGATGATCAATCGCCTGACAGGGAACCCTTTTGGCATCTGTCAAAAGCAGTATCCATTATAGGAACCATACTATTTACGCTCAATTACAATGTATGGGCGCAGGCAAATAATGCAGAAGTATATGCATTTCACATGTTTTTCTTTACTTTTATAGTATATATAGTTACTAAGATAGGATTAAAAGGAAGAATAGAAAAGAAAATAGACTCAAATATAAGAAAAATAATCTATATAGCGGGTTTAGTGTACGGATTATCATTTGGAAACCATCCTATGACAATAGTACTAGTGCCAACTTTGCTACTACTGGCCATAATGCAATCCAACATTTTCTTCCATACCAAGACGCTTGTTATCGCCGTATGCATATTTGTAGTAGCAGCACTTGTCCCATACGCATATTTACCCTTAAAAGCTAGTACAGCGCCTCCTCTAAATTGGGGGAATCCAAACACAATTGAAAGATTTGTTAACCATGTCTCAGGTCAGGTATATCTCAGTGGGGAACAAAGCATAGTATTCAACGACACTTCCAGGTACATTGCAGCGTGGCAAGAATTTATGTGGGAGTTCTCTTACATAGGAATCGCACTAGCAGCTGCAGGAGCCGTGCTAATATATAGGCAAAACAAAACACTCTTTGGACTATTTATAAGCATTATTATTTCCCACATATTCTTTGCAATATTTTATAAGCAAACTACCGAGTACAACTCATGGCTAATTCCTGCTCATTATGCTGTGATCGTGCTCATTACCGTATCCTTCTATGAACTACTGCAGAAATCGCTCATTAACTTTAGACAAAAACAGGTATCTAAAGGCTTAATGTATCTTGTTCCAATAGCACTATTTGCCATCTTCTGGTTCCCCAATACATTTCATACAGCAAACGAGCTAAACCGTTCAAATTATTATTACGCAGAAGATTTTGGAAAAAATATTATAAGAAACTTAGATCAAAACAGCCTCATATTTCTCACAGGGGATCAAGAATCCTCGACTGTAATGTATTTACAACTAGTTCAAAAATATCGCCCAGATATCATAGCAATCAAAAACATTGAATTTGAAGATCTACTTACGCCGGAAGGTCACGAATTACTACAAAAAAGATATCCCGCACTCAAACTGCCGCCATTAAGCAATTCAAATCAAAATATAGATATATATCTAAATCAACTAATCGCAGAAAATTTACCTGAACGATCCGTATACACAATGTCAAAAAGTTTATTAATTCTAGATCAGGCTCAGTTTACAACAAAGCCAGCAGCAGCTATGTGGCAGGTCGAGCCATCAACCGCTTCAGGTCAACTCGACCTAAAGTATTGGAATCTAGAGTACCACGATAAACAGTATTACAACAAAAACGAACGTCCACTCATGTCATTGCGCGATCCGTCAAAGCCAGGTGGCATTAATAGAGTTCCATTCATTCAACATATGATTAATTTCGAGCTTCAATCATGGAAAAACCTTGGAGATTGGTATCTACAAAAAGGGGTGTGTGATGAAGCAAAAGATGCATACAATAAAATGTCGATAGTAAAAGCAACAGTTTTAAACGAACTACCACAAATACAACAAAACCTTAATTCGTGCTACGATCAATATAATCAATGAAAAAATTTCTCCCGTACCTCATTATCGCCATAACAACATGCTTAGTATTCAGTCCATATTTACTAGGATATGTAGGTATCACACCGCATGTCGGCACAAACGACAATACCGACACGCAGATTCCATTCAGATCTGCGCTACAGGAGTCCCTGAGACAAGGACGCGTACCTCTCTGGGAGCCACGCATTTCAGCAGGATTCCCTTTACTTGCTGAGGGGCAAGCAGGAGTCTTTCATCCACTCAACGTACTTTCAGCCTTGCTTCCAATAACACCTTATCTGTCGGTTTCAATTAATATTTTGACCACAATAATAATATCTGGAATTGGGATGTATTTATTTGCATACGCCTGGCTGCAAAAAAAAGGGGAGAGGAGTGAAAATAAAGCACTAGCATTATTTGCGGCATTTGTCTGGTGCTATAGCGGATTTCATATTAATCACTTTGCCCATTTAAATAACATAAATGTACTATCAATGCTTCCATGGCAACTACTTATCATAGACAAAATACTAAACCAAAAATTTAGACTCATATATATTCCAGCTTTTGCAACAACTGTGGCGCTTCAAATTTTCTCCGGTCATCCTCAGTTCACAGCATATGCACTCATGTTCAATGCGTTGTATTTTCTTGCCTCTATCATACTTGAAAAACAAACATTCAAAAAAACCATTATAAGCACAAGTATTGTGATACTCGGTTTAATCTTAGGTTTTGGTATAGGTGCAATTCAACTATTACCAACACTCGAATTCACTCAAAACTCCACTCGTCAAAGTGGAATAAGTGAGGAGTCTGCAAATTTTCTCTCGTTTCGTATTCAAGATCTCATTACATTTGTCTCACCATTCTACGACTTTAACCACGAGCCGCGCACACCAGAACGACTTGCAAACATCGGATGGCCTTTTGACGAACGGTATAGCTATATCGGAATTATTCCAATACTCTTGGGACTCATGGTTCTGCCATTCGTCTTAAAAGACAAAAGAGTCCTGATACTCACATTTCTTGGAATTTTCTTTTTAGTCCTCTCATTTGGAAATCAATCACCAATAGGAATATTACTTCGCATTCCTCCGCTCAATATGTTCCGATTACCAGCTAAATTTACTGTCTTCTTTCAGTTCGCTATGGCCATTGCAGCAACATATACGCTCTATGTACTCCTCAATAAATACCGTAAAGATAAGCCTGGTGAAAATAGCAATAAGAAAACAGTAATTATTGCCACAATAATAGTAATAACAGTCATGGACACTACACTAAAAGTCTATAGACTCTATCCATTAGTAAAAGGGGGAGAGTGGTACCAAACACCAAGTACAGTAAAAGCATATATCGCTCAAGAAGGAGTAAATCAAACAGATAGATTGCCGCCAATTCTCGGACAAGACTATAATGTCCAATTACAAAAGCAATACTTCTATCAAAGTCCCGACCTCTGGAATACTAAACAAACTGAAGTATTCAAAAATAACAGAGAGATTTTGCCCGCATTCAACATGCTCTACTACAAAGTCCCACTATTAACTAACGCAATCAATTCAGCCGGGCTAAAAGTTAATTATTACTCACAAATAGAGAACGAATTATTCTTTGCAAGAGAAAAAGTCATATCAGAGACACAAACATCATATACAGAAACATATTGGAAGCTTGCCCGACTTGCAGGTGCTCAATACATGATTCACGACGATACGTTACATGATGAAAACGTTGAATTAATAGCAAAATCATCACTTACTACTGGCCAAGACCAAATTAACCTGTACAAAATCAAAGATCCACTAGCATTCATACAAATACCGCAAAACATACAGATAATACCTGAAACGCAAACCTATCAAGCAATACTATCTGATCAATTCAATCCTCAAACTGATCTCATAATCAGTAACGCTCAAGCGATGAATCAAACCGAATCACCATCATCAGACGATTCCACCTATACAATAAAAACGCAAATCCCTGAACAAATCCAAATCAACATTACTACAACAGCTCCACAATATATATTAATTCGTCAAACATTTTATCCTGGATGGTCCGCAAGCATTGATGGAAAAATTACTGAAGTGCTTCGAGCTAATCATGCATTTCAAGCAGTCCGCATACCAGACGCTGGTGCACATCAAATTCTCTTAACATACAGTCCTACAAGCTTTACCACTGGCAGACTTGTGACAATAGTCTCGCTCGTTATATACACACTCCTGATAACTACAGCATGGATTGGTAAGTTGAAGGCACCAAAGCCGACTAATATATCAGCTTAATAACATAAAGCCGTTTAAACGAATCCTAGGAGCTCGGTGCTAGAAATGAGCGTAAATAAAGGATAATCAACATAAACCAAGGCACTGAAAGCTCGTTCTTAGTACAGTGAGGAGTAAAGCCGTATAATTTTCTGCACAAATATAAATTTATAAATAAGAATTACGGAAAACTCATAAAAAATAATTTTTTTACAACAGAGAAGGAGTATGTCGCACAATATTAAAAGAGGCGTTGTGAGCGGCAAGGGAGAGTGGTGAAAAATAAATAATAAAAAATTTCATAAAAAATAGGTGAGGCTAAGGTAGAGAAGACCAAGCTCATTTTTAACAGGCGGGCGAGGAGGGTGCTAAAATATTTTCACAGCGTGAAAAGGGCGAGAGGTAAAAAATCTACTCAGATTAGAGGTGGTGTGAGTCTGTGGATAACTTTGCAAATAAAGGTGATATAGTTTGCACATGATATAGTATGACAATGGTGGGATAATCGGAATATAGGTCTTCTCCAGGAAAATTCACATACTATCTATGCATATTTCTATTAGATTTAGAGGCGCACAAATAATGTAAATAAAAGACGAACCTTAGCAAATAAAAAACACACCTGTGATTCCCCTGTCACCACTCCCCTTTCTTTTTGATAAACAATATCCCACAGCAAACACATGTCGCGACACTAACACAAAGACCAATATAAAAAGATAACGGCTCATATATCCACAAAACCATATGATTCCCCTTGTCGATTTTAACTGCTCGTTGCAGAAGATTTACTTGAGATATTGGCTTATTAACAGCATCAACATAGACATTCCAACCAGGGTAGTGAGTATCAGAAAACACAATAAAGCCTTCATGTTGGGAAGAAGAACGCATTGCAACTTGAAGTGCAGAATACTTTGTAATTTCTACATCGCTCGGTTCCGCTAAGCTAGCTGAATTAGTAGAGATGACCGCTCTCCCTTCTTTTGTCGATACAGCGTATTGGTACGGATTAAAGGATTCGTCTAATAAGGATTCGTATACATGATCTTGGCTTGCAACTTTCTTAATTTGTTGTGTGATATATGCCCGAGGCATTACAAAGACATTCTCTTGTATTTCCAAAGGAGCAAGAAAAGATTTATCCAGAGCATATGAAGCATATGGCTTAAAGTAATCATTCTCAGTTCCAGAAAAGCCAATAAAATATTTAACATTCCATAAACCAAGTATGCGGCTCAAAACCTCCACAGGGACCCCATTCTCTGTCATAACCTTCTCAAGCGCATGTCGCTCTGCTAGTCCCAGTCCTCCTTCAAACCAGCCGCGATCTGTAAATGAAAACTGTTTATACACTGCAGGAAAATTACCTGGAAGCGCTTTCTGAAGTGAATAAATAGACTCCTCTCCTCTCTTCCAGCCCAGCTCTTTAAAAGGATTTGACACATACTGCGACGTGGGGTAAATACGATAATATGAAGTATCTTTTTGCAGATCCCGCAACGAGTCAGGAGTCGAAAGATACTTTTGTAAAGGGAAAAAACCAACATATTGGTAAATAAACACAACTAAGTCCACGAGTATTACAGCAAAAAACAATATCCTAGTAATATATAAAGAAAAAGGCCAAGAGAAAACATAATCATCGCTAGTTTCTTTTTTATGCATTCCTGCAACACGACTACGCTCTAATCGTTGCAACATCCAATCAAGCGCATATCCTGTCAGAACTGCAAGTGACAGTAGGGTAAAAAGGTTGAAACGAGTGGGAAATCGGAACAATTGCATGCCTGGAATTGTGTAATAAACAAACGAAAACAACGAAGTATAATCTCCCATCGCAAGGAGCAGAAACAAGATTGCGCTAATAAAAAAGAACCAATAATAAAAAAGATCTCCCTGCAAATAACTCCGCAATTTAGAGAATAATCGTCCTCGACCAGGCCGAGAGAAATACGAAGCAACCGACTTCAATCGCACAATAAAAGCTATAATAAATAAAACAAACGGAAATAATCCTACATATAAAACATTTTCCCACCAAATACCATCAACCTGAATATTGCCTTTGTAGCTCCCTGTCGCGGGGTTACCCAGGAAAAACGGTGCAAACAAAGATGCCAGATAACTTGGCCGCAAGGGAAAAGATGTCGCATTTTCAAATGTGTAATTAAGACGACTAGAATACTGTGTAAGCTCAATAGTTGGAAGTAATTGTGCTGCTCCAAGTAACCCACTTATAACTCCTGCCACAATGAATCCAGTGACACTCAAAAAAATCACAGAGCTAATATTTCGAGCCCCCTTAAAATATAAATATAGTATCTCTCCACACAAAAACCAAAACGACATGATCACACAAAAATAAAACATGTGAGGATGTCCGCCTAAAATTTGTAAGCACCAAATAAACGCCAAAATAAGATAAAACTTAAGACGGATACGAACAGTCGTAGCTTCAGGCACCAAATCCAAACTACGCTTGATTGCCCACAACGTTAGAGGCAAATATGCAGCTACCACAATCATATTTAAATGTTTTAACCGAGCAACAAAAAAAGAAGAAAACATAAACACTACAGCACACATAAACGCTCCGTACCGAGACATTCGTGGTAGTTGTCGTGCAAAAATATACATTCCCCAGCCCGCAACAATAAACGCGAGCAATATGCTATAATTCAAAGCCAAATATGGCTGAATAAAAGCCAACAAAATATGGGGTGGATACAACGGTCCGCTTTGCCCTTCAGCTAGGATTGGAAAACCATTCGCAAGATATGGTGTCCATAATGGAAATTCACCGCGGGTATACGCGTCATGCAGGATATATTTAAAAGGTAAATGCAATTCAAGTAAATCCGAGCCAGAGAAATCCCCTAGCGCAAAAACATCAGTACCCAACGTCGCTTTATAAAAAATAAAGACAGGTAACAAAAAAAGTAGTACAAAAGGCAAAAATCGCGACCTAAAAATCGAAGTTATGAGCTGTCGAGCCATAGTTCAATCTTAGCACAATCCTCTTTCATAAATTGGCAAAATATTTGCCAAAAATGTCATTCACTCCTAATCACGCACAAATTATCATGCCTACATGATACCAATCGGATATGTAAAAACGCTCAATGTCAGGCCAGTGATACCCTTAGAGGGCCAAGAAATAGACGAAGTTCTCATCACTAAATATGGAGTAAGCGGAGATATGTTGTATTCGCTAATCGATGAAAGTAAAAGCATTGAATACTCTTGGATGAAGCCGTTGGACAAAGAAGATCTCAGGAGTTTCAAACTATATAAAACATATAGAAAAGAAGGAAAATGGAAAGTAAAAATAATCTCTCAAGAAGGAGATATCTGTGATATAGAAGACGACCAGTTCCTCGCCTATCTCGCTGGCCGATACAAACATTATTTCGAACTGGTCAAGCATCCAGCCGACCAGCGGAAAGATATCATCATAACTATAGAGCAGGCGAGTACAGACACAAAACTGACAAGGGGAGAGTATGACACTCCCCTATCTCCACATATATTATGGCGGATTCAGTCACCGATTCATTCATTCCTACAAACTCAAACTATACAAATGGGAGAGATCGCCCAAGTACAACTCTCCCCTGTTTCGCCGCACACATATAAAGCAAAGGTGGTACAAGAAGGAATAATAAAAAGAGGCGATCACATTAAAATAGTCACTAATTTTTAAGCTTAAGGCGGAGAGCACTCACAGTATGTTCCCAAAAGGAACGCAATACATTGACTTTGGATATACCATGCTGGCGTTCATTAAAAGTAATAGGGACTTCACCAATTGCATAATTATGCTTTCTGGCGGCCACGAGCAACGAAAGATCAAGCGTCCAAGGAGATATATCCTTAACATCAACATAATCAAGTAGTTTCTTCGGAAAAAGCTTCAGTCCAGACTGCACATCACAGGTCAGTCCAAACAATACTCGACAGTAGAAAAAAGTATGAATAAGGCTTGCATATCTGCGAATCATAGATTCGTTGTGTACCAAACGTCGCGCCACTACTACCGGTGTCTTCTGATGCATCGCCCACATCTGTGGGATAGCTTCTGGAGGATACTGCAAATCAGCATCTATCATAACGACATATTCAGTATTGGCTTCTTGAACCCCTTCAAGTATCGCCTGTGCTTTGCCTTTTGTTTTTTGCTGAATAAGTTTAATTGGAAATTCTAATGCGAGAGATTTTATGAGTGAAATAGTATTATCAGTTGAATTGCCATCAACAAAAATAATCGTATAGTCTATTATTTTAGTTTTTAAGCTTGCATCAATACGAGAAACTAACTCTTTAATACTTTCAAATTCATTTCGAGTTGGTATTATTACAGATATGAACGCAGTCATAATTACAGGTGGACTTGGCACACGGCTTCATCCTCTAACGCATGAAAACCCGAAAGCGCTAGTAAAAGTAGCGGGAAAACCTATCGTTGAGCATCAAATCGACTTTTTAAGAACGAATAATATTAACAATATCCTGCTTATAGTACATTACCAAGCAGATAAAGTAAAAGAATATTTCGGCGATGGAAAAAAGTTTGGTGTTCAAATTGAATACATTGAAGAACCAACATTAAGAGGTACTGCGGGTTGGCTAGCCCTCGCGACGCCTATTCAAACCGATATAATGGTGACATATGGTGATCTGCTTATTAAAATGGACTTGCAAAAGTTTATTAGCTATCATCGCAACTTACCCTCAGACAACGTAGCAACTATCGTAGCGCAACCAAAGGACTATCCATTGGAATGCGATCACTTTGAAATAGATCATACCTCAAGAATAACTAAACTCTTAACGAGACCACACAAAAACAATGTAGTAGAAAACAACCTCGCCAATGGTTCAATATATTTATTAACTTCCAAAGTAAATAAATATATTCCTTCGCAAGAAATCATCTCTTTTGAAAAAGATATCTTTCCTAAGATAATTGAATCCAAACAAGATAATATTTACGCATATAAAACAACTGAATATTGTAAAGATATTGGCACTCCTCAAAGACTAAAGGAAGTTGAGGAGGATTACCTTTTTTCAAGAATATGATGATAGCTCACCCACCAAAACACAAACAGCCACAAAATAATAAGTATTGTACTGCCATAGTCATGGAAAATAACAGCCGGCAAACGACCCCACCAGTGAGCAATCAGCACAATTATACTAATTCTGAATACATTTACCCAGAAAGTTCCAAGTAAGCCAAAAACAACACCAATAATTTTTGAGCGAATCGAATAGTTTCCTTGCAATCCAGTAAATAAGGTCAAAAAGAAAAGTAAGAACGACTGCCAACCGATACAGTTCCAGGAAATATACACAATCGTTCCGCCAGCCGTCATAGCGTCAGGTCTAACCGTAATTGTGTGCCGAGATTGCTCAGTTATAACTCCAAACCACGACAACACTACAGCAACCATCCGGACAAGATATGGAACAATAATATTTTGTATCTGTGTATACGAAGAAGCATGTTCAACAATCTTTGTTAGCAATTCATTAAAAGTTGTAACAAATGGAAGAAACATTAACAAAATAACCAAGACCAAAAACAAAAAATGAAACGTGGATCGCTCATAAAACAGCGGCTCATCATACGATCCTGTATCCGGAACAGATTCAAATGCTGGTTTAATTTCTGGTAAATTCATGCTATGCTCAATGTAGAAGAATAGAAAGCAAAAGTCAAAAATATGCTCAAGTGGCTTCTTATCAACACCATTTCCTTACTCTTGATCACTCGAATCCTCCCGGGGTTTGAGATCGAAAGTTGGGTAAACGCCGTCATCGCCGTGATTGTTATAGGTGTAATTAACATCACCATTAAGCCTCTTTTATCTCTACTCACTCTACCTATTACCGTAATAACTCTCGGTCTCTTCTCTCTCGTAATAAATACGCTCATGTTTATGCTCGCAGCCTACCTGACTCCAGGCTTTGCCATAACAGGTTTTGTTACTGCACTGTTAGCTTCACTTCTCCACACCCTCATCACTACTGCTTTTGGTAGAGTCACAGAATAAACAGTACTCAATAGTATAAAAAAACAAAACAGTAATAAAACACAAATATACTGTATCAAGTGGTAGTTTATCCCAACAAAAACAATTTAACTCTTGCAAATATTCGAAAATTTGATTAGTATAGGAAAGAATAACATTGTGAGTGAGAAACGAATCTACACAACACAATGTTTTTATTTATACACATTATTATATTAACGCACTAAACTGTCCAAATAGGAGGTCATGCGATATGACAAAGAATGATTTAATTGACAACGTGGCAGAGAACGTTGGTTTAACAAAAAAGACTTCTCGAGAAGTTGTTGAATATATCCTTGAGACAGTAAAAAAGACACTCTCCTCTGGAGATAAAGTTGTATTAACAGGATTCGGTACGTTCACAGTCCGAAAGCGAAAATCCCGCAAAGGTGTAAATCCTCAGACCAAACAAGGTATCACAATTGCTGGACGAAACCTTCCTGGTTTCACAGCTGGTAAAGATTTCAAAAAGCAAGTTAATTCAAAATCAAAGTAAGATTTTGTTAAGACAACATAAAGCGGCTCTACACAGAGCCGCTTTTTTTTTGCATTAAAAATGCTAACATAAAACTATGAATATTTTTAAAAGATACATAGTTGTCGCAGTATTAACAGGTGTATTTTGTGTCATAGTGTTAGCCTTAGTGAATGCTTTTAATTTGGCTCTTCCAGTAAAAATGACAACCACAACCCAAAGTTCAGAGCTGGCTGTAACAGGAACCGGAAAAATTGATGTAACTCCAGATGTTGCCTTTGTAGATGTTGGAATAACCGTTACTTCCGCTCCTACAGTTAAAGAAGTAGAAGAAAAAATAAACACCACGAACAATAAAATTCTTGAAGATGTCAAAAGATTAAACGTTGCACCAGAGGATATAAAAACATCTAATTACTCTATTAATCCTCAATTCGACCCAGTTCGAGGTACTCAAACCACTACAGGATATGCCGGTAGTGCAAATATCAGAATAAAAGTACGAGATATTAACAACGTCTCAAAAGTAGTAGAAACTACCACAGCAGCAGGTGCTAATCAAATAATGGGCGTATCATATTCCGTCGACGATGTAGATAAGTATCGAGACGAAGCTCGAAACAAAGCGTTAGAAAACGCAAAAGCGGAAGCTAAAAAACTTGCATCAAATCTAGGCATTAAACTTGGAAAAGTTACGAATCTTGTTGAAAACAACAACGGTGGACAACCAATCCCATTATACGCAGAAAAATCTGCACTCAATATGGGTGGAGCAGCTGATGCCGGAGCAAACTTTTCTCCAGGTACCCAAACCATCGAATCCACTGTGACGGTATATTTTGAGAAACAGTAATACTTAACTTAATCTTCGTAATTCAGCTCGATGTAAATAACCAGCAAGTCTATTACGTTGAGCAATAATTTCCATACACATCTCAGGTCTTATGTAATCGTGTTGCAAGGCATAGCTAAGTAATACCTCGGGAGTGATCGCAACATGAAGATGTACGCCATGCTCCTTTAGTACTTCCCGGCCGCCAATTTCCCAAGTATAAAGCGCAACAATATCATTGACGACATGATTATTCTGCCGCAATGCATCAATATGCGGTATAGCCGAAGTTGCCAGTGATACGGTGTCTTCAACAAGTAACAGGACCTCATTATGACCAGTCAAAAGTTCTTGTTGTAAATCCACCAATCCAACAGAACATTCCTCAGCAAGAAAAGCTCCGTGAGGCACAGCACCTGTCGGGATTCCAGCGACGTGTTGAAATCGAAGATTTTGAGCTAAATATTTATACAGTAAAATTGCGGCAGAGCGCGCGTCCGCATCGCCCAAAACCACACGGTTATCGACATACGCAGATATTTTGGTTGCATCTCGATAAACATCGTGCAATTTAAATGGTACCGGACCTTCAAATCGGACAGCATTTAAACGGAAAAGATGTCCAACAAACTCACCTTGCAGTTGTTCAAACTCAGTATTTCTAACAGTTCGTTCGGATTCATGCATTATGTTTATTACAATCGCTTCACAAGTTCATCAATAGTAACTGCATCCTGTGTCTTATTCATCATATCCTTCAGGACAACTGTACCATTCGAAACCTCATCTGAACCTAAAATTACAACGTATTGGATATTTTTCTGATCAGCATACTTCAACTGTTTCTCTAGTTTAGTATCTCCATCAGGCCAGCACTCAACAGACACGCCATTCTCGCGGAGCTTTGCAGCGACTTTCAATGATTCATTCATAAACTCTGCACTAAACACGCTTACTAATACTTTTGCAATTTCTGCTTTCAAGTCAGGTACTTTTCCAAATTGCTGCAATATCTCAGTGATGCCCATATCTCCCACAGCATAGCCGACCCCAGGCACTCGATCACCACCAATAGTTGCAGTCAGATTATCAAATCGTCCACCACCAAACACAGCTCGCTTCAAATTACGAGTTTTATCCCAGGCTTCAAACACAGTCCGGGTATAATAATCCAATCCGCGCGCAATAATCGGGTCATACACAAAATACTGACGAATATCGCCATACAAATCCAATGCTGCAAATACGTTAGATAACCACGGAGCTTTCGAATAATCAGGACTGTCAAAATAATTATTCAAAGCACTCACTTGCTCACCAGTCAGTCCTTCAGCAGTCAAAAGAGTATTAAACTCTTCACCGCTAATTTTTTCCTTACGATCAATAATTCGCAAAAGCGGCAAATATTTCTCGTCACTAATACCATTCTCTCGAATGACTTGTTCAAAATAAGATCGGTCATTTACTCGCACCACGATCTCATCACTCGTTAAACCAACTTCCTTAAAGAAAGTTCCTATAACAGCCAATACTTCAGCATCAGCCTCGGGGGTTTCAGGACCAAGAATATTCAATTCCCATTGAAAAAATTCTCGACCACGTCCACGTTGTGGTTTCTCATATCGCCACGCACGACCAAACATCCACCAACGAATAGGCTTCAATAATTCTCGAGATTTTTGTGCAACCATACGAGCAAATGTAGGAGTTAACTCGGGGCGCAGCATCAAAGTTCGATCATCACGATCCTTCAACGTAAACGCCTGCTCCTTTAAAATCTCCTCGCTTGTTTTTCCAGCATAAAGATCTAAATATTCAATCTCTGGTCCATCATATTCCTGATAACCATACAACTCACTCGACTTTTTCATTTTTGAATAAAGCCAATTCCGAAACGTAATATCCTCTGGATAAAAATCCCGAGTCCCTTTAACACTCTGTATTAATTGTTTTGACATATATACCTCTATTTTTAAACTAATTGTACAATATAACTAATGAAATTAAAGAAAAGACTGCTGTTAACTCTATTAATAACATTAGGAATCGAATTGATACTAAACGGATTCTTTACATGGCATGTGATGCAAGATCCATGCTTCAACTATAAACCAATAGGCGAATACTCATTAGGCTGCGATGTTCCACCAACACTAAAAAACGTATTCAACTTAACAATATTTTTCTTTCTACCAATATTATTAATCACATTTTTAGTAGTAACCATAATAACTAAAAAGCATAAAACCAATTAACTCTAATATATTTCACTTACTTCCGCTGTTATTGTAAATATAGAATTATTTTTATTAATATAAATAATTCCGCCCGATGGTTGCTTAACTTCGGACAGCGATTTTAAGATTGAAATTGCAACGCTGCCTGACCCACATGCAGTTTCACTTATTAATGAGTCGGTTTTGTGAACGTAAACATTGGGATACATTACACCGTCTTTATAGATTAGTGCGCCAAAAGCTGGTAAAGAATATTTATTACAGTAACCAGATAAAAGTTGAGTTGCTACTTCTTCGTCATCTTCCAGCAAGATATATCCAATTCCTTCAAATAGAACTACATTATCAATTTGTTTAAATGGCAGCTCCAGTCTAATTGCAGTTTCTGCTTCGCTAATGCGCAGTACTTTCGAAGATAAGCCACTTGCAAGAAACTCTGAGCTTGGCTTTAAAGTGGATGAGTAGGCCAGTGTACCATTCAAAGAAAACTCTCCACCCATCATTTCAAACGCTGGAATAGAATATTCATTTACAAAACCAATCTGTTCAATACTATTTCCCAGATTATTTTGCACATAAGAACTTCTTTGGTCTTTGGGACAATCCCAAGCAATCAAAGTCTTATTTCCTTTTGCAATCGTAAAAATCTTTGAGAACATAAAAACCTCCCATTCCTCAAAAATCCACCAAAAAATAATGAATTTCTAAGGAACGAGAGGTAAAAATCCTACAAAAAAGGACCTCCCGCGGTCCCATCCTTATTCTCCAAACACTTACGTGCTCAAAGCTCTTGGTCCGCTCTCCACCTATTCAGGCGACAAGGGTTGTTGTACTTTACGGCTCAACTCCCGTAGCATATTTTGATGCTCAGCTCACCGGTCGTGACTCGGTTCAAACGCTTTATATCCTATTATTATAGCACAAATCAGACCAAAAGTAAAATAATAAGGCTAAAACAAAGACACTAGCCGACTTAACCCTTTCTAGTGTAAAATGGAATCAATTTGAAACCGCTACTATGAAAATTGCCCTTTATTCTCCATATATTCACATCCTCGGCGGCGGGGAGAAATATCTATTAACCATAGCAGAAGTACTCAGTTACGATCATCATGTTGAAGTAATACTCCCAGGAACAAAAGAAGAGATTGAAAACGAACGAGCACGGATTCATCGGCGCTTTGCAGACCTTGATCTGCATAAGGTCCATATGATCAACGGCCCTTTTTCTTCGCGCCACACCTGGCGCGAACGTTCTAGTTTCACCAAAAATTACGACGTGTTCTTCTATGTGACAGATGGAAGTTTTTTTTGGAGCAGAGCAGCCAAAAATTGCGTGATCATTCAGTCACCTGACACACTCAACCTCACCAGCATCATGGATAAAATAAAATTATCTCGCTGGAAACACAAACTCTGTTATTCAAAATATGTATTTAATTGGCTTGAAAATAAATGGGGATTCGAAGCCAAAGTACTCCCCCCGGCAATCGATCCGAGCAGTTTTGTAATGGGTGAAAAAGAAAATATAGTTATCTCCGTCAGTCGTTTCTCCAAAAATCCTCACGATAAAAAACAATTAAAAATGATCAGAGCATTCAAAGATTTAGTTGACGACAATAAACTTCCTGGTTGGAAATACATTATGATGGGTGGTTTATCCGATCATAAAGATGAACATGAGTACTATCATCAAATCACGACAGAAGCAAAAGGGTATCCGATTGAAGTAATAGCAAATTCAAGTTTCGATACACTGCTCGAAAACTACGCGAAAGCAAAAATATTCTGGCATGCAACTGGTTTTGAAGACGATCTCAAAGAGCATCCAGAAAAAGCCGAACATTTCGGAATCACTACAGTTGAAGCTATGGCTTCAGGTGCGGTACCAGTAGTAGTAAATGCAGGGGGGCAGCCAGAAATAGTCTGGGATGGTCATGATGGATATTTGTGGGATAGTATCGATGAACTCAAATCAAAAACTATCCAACTCGCATACGACGAACCACGTCGAGATAAAATGGCTATATCTGCTCGAAAGAAATCATTCAACTTCGACAAAAAAACGTTTAGAAAAAAATTGTACGAGATGATATTCTAGCGTACTAAAAATCTGTATAATACATTTGTGAAGATCAAACTCATTTTTCTCACTATCTGCCTAGCCCTGCTAGTGCTCCCGTTCATATATAAGTTGCCAATCCCTGCTGACACGATTCCGGGTCTCTATCATCCAATGCGCGACCTCGATTTGGGATTCTCTCGAGGCGTACCAGTAGAGAACCCGCTCATTACAGACCCAGTCAGACAGCAGTTTGTATGGAAATATCTTGCAGTAGAGGAAATGAAAAAGGGCTCATGGCCACTGTGGAATCCATACAATAACGCAGGGACGCCATTGCTCGCAAATTTTCAAACAGGAGCACTATACCCATTAAATATAATTTTCTTTATCCCAAATGTATTTAACACTGACGATTTGCAACATTTTGCAACGCTGTGGAGTTATTTTATCTACGCGCAGATCCCACTCGCCTCTTTCTTCATGTATATATACATTCGCAAAATTGGGTTAGGGGAGTTAGCTGCATTGTTTGGCGCAGGCACCTGGGCATTTGTTGGATTTAACACCGCATGGTGGGAGTGGGGAAATGTAGGGCACACACTCCTCTACTTTCCGCTCATGTTGTATGCGATAGAAGGCATTATAGAGCGCGACCCTATTAAAGTAGTAGGGAAAGTCGCAGTACAAAAAAGCTTCCTGCACCCCCTTATTACAATCAATAAATACAAACTAGTTTTACTTTTCGCACTAGTCTCCAGTTTTTTCGCAGGGCATTTGCAGACATTTATGCTCGTCGCAATGAACGCAGTGTTTTATGTGTTGTATAAGATTCCTCTCATCAAATTCCATAACGGCAAACTAGTCTTCGAAGCAACAAGGCGAAGAACCTATTATTGGTTGCAACTAATCCAAGTAGGAGTTCTGTTCCTATTAATCGTAGCCGCACAAGCGCTTCCTACACTCGACTACTTAGGTAAGAGTGCCAGGAACATAGATCCCACAGCCTGGCAGCGCAAAGATTGGTTCTACCCCACCGAGCACTTCATATCCTTACTTGCTCCAGATTTCTTTGGAAATCCAGCTACATACAACTATTGGGGTGTATGGAACTATGGAGAATTCGCGTCATATATAGGCATTATTCCATTACTATTTGCCTTAGCGATCATTATCCAGTTCATATACGATCAAATAAAAAAACTCATACCTTCCATGAGTTTCAAACTAAGTCACAAAGAAATATCAAGTGAAACACTAGATATTGTTCAAGAAAACGCCGGCGTCGGATTCTTTCTGATCGCCCTGTTTATCAACATATTGCTCATAACGCGTAATCCGATCACAGAAGTCATATATTCCTGGAATATCCCGTTCCTTACCACAACACAACCTTCTCGAGGCATTGCCATTGTCGACTTCTCTCTCATTTTATTAAGCGCAGTTGGATTTCACAAAACAGTCCGAGTACTCAAATCCAAAACATCGCTCACTTCTTTCTTAAGCATCAAAACTAACATTAATTTTGCATATATCTTGATGACCTTTCTTTTTGGATTGTTGTGGGCAGGGATCGTACTAAAGCAGGATTGGTTCTTAGGAGTATTAGATAAGGCGCCGGATTTTGACATTTACAAAATCGCACGCTCAAACATGATCCTTCCAACATTCTTCTTCATAATCACCACGCTTGCCTTGCGAGGATATTATAAGTCGTTAGAAAAAGAATACGTAAAAACAAAAGACGAAATAAATGTGCGTATTCCTTATCTCGTCATTGGCATAGTTCTAACGCTTACTGTATTAGATATCGGACGATTCTTTCTTAAATTCCAAACCTTTTCCAAACGAGAGTATCTATATCCTGAAGTCTCCATCCTAAAAACAATAAGTCATGACCCAAACGCAAGATATATGACAGAGGATAGTCGCCTAATTGCTCCAAACATGAATATTCCATATAAGCTCCGGACAGTCGAGGGCTATGACCCATTGTATTTAAACGATTACGGAAGGTTAATCGGCATGTGGCAGCGCAGTGAACCGAGTCTTGCACCATTTAACGCTAATAGAATACTCACCCCTCATGTGCCAAAAAGTATCATCGCCGATATATCCGCCACTAATTACCTACTTTCCTTTGGCGATTACACTGCCTACCAAAAAGAAGGCGAAATTGGTCAAACAAAACTATTCAAAAGAGATACAGCCCTCCCTCGCGTAGTAGTATACCCAGCCATGCGCGGATTCAAAAACGAACAGGAGCTTGCTAATTACATGTTCTCTGATTCGTTTGATAAATCATCCGAAGGACTGTTTATCCTAAAAGACGCAGGCAAGATTCAGATTCCACAGAACGGGTTCTTCACGTATCTGGGTGCCGCAAATTCTGAGGCTACCATTACCAAAGAAACATCAACACGATTAGATATAACGGCGCGGGTTAACAACGGACCTGGCTTGCTATATCTTGCAGATACATTTGAAGAAGGCTGGAAAGCCTACGTGAACGACAAGGAAACACTCATAATCAAAACTAATTTCGTATTTAGAGGAGTCCAACTTCCACCAGGCGAACACAAAATAATAATGCGCTACGAACCGCAAAGCTTCTCCACAGGCATCATGATTACATTAGGTGGGCTATTGCTCGTAGTTATTTTGATTATTACTTCTAAAGCTAAAAAACACTATGAATAATATCTATGCGGTAGTTGATATTGGAACACTAAAAGTAAAGACAGAAGTATCATCAGTTAATTCCGATGGTACGCTCAATAGAATATACAACTCGAACAACCTAACTCGCTTTGGCATAGGACTGGACGAAAACAATGGTTATGTCCAGGAAACATATATTCAGGCAACTATTGAGGAATTAAAAAGACTAAAATCAGAGTTCAAAAGATATAAAGTTACTAAATTTCGCATTGTTTCAACTCATGCCATGCGTAAGGCTAAGAATAAACAAGAAATAATTAGTAGAATAAAAAACGAAGTTGGATTTGAAGTAGAAAATATTCCCCAAGAACAAGAAGCAGAACTGTTTTTTAAAGCAGTAATGCAAACATTTCCAAGTAACTACAAAAAATATGGTGTTATAGATGTTGGTGGAGGAAGCGTTCAGGTTTTAGTAGGAACAAAAGAAAACCTAATGACAAAATACATGATGCCTACTGGTACTGTTTCACTTCACGAAAAATATGTTAAAGATCCTAATGATCCACTTAGCTACACAACATCCGAGGATATAGAAAAAATGAAAAGTCAAATTTTAGAGGAGATTATTAAACTCGAAATAAGTGAAGAAACACCACTCATATACGGTTCGTCAATGATAATTGATGTTATGAAGGCTTTAAATATCCCCCTTGATTCTCACTTAGATTCTTCCATGCATCCTTATAAAACATATTCCAAACATCTCTCAAAATTTCTTAACGAAATTATTAAATATAATCCCGCTGAAAGAGGAAAACTGTATCCACAACTTCCTCACGGTTATGAGTGGGGAATCGATAAAGCATTTATTAATGTGCTTACGATTGCGAGCCGATTAAACAGTCCATATATAATTCCTTCAAATGCCAATATAGCCCAAGGAATCATCTACTCGATGGTATAATCTCATTATGAAAACTATTTCTTTTGTTATACCCAACTATAACGGGGCAGAAATCCTCCAGCAGAATTTACCCATAGTTTTACAATACGCTCAAAAGTATAACGCACAGGTAATAATTGTCGACGATGCATCAACAGATGACAGTGTACGTATAATTGTAGAAAAATTCCCACACGTTTTACTTATAAAGAAGCCACAAAATGACGGATTCTCTTCAACAGTCAATCTAGGGGTAAAAAATGCCACTACAGAGTTAGTCTGTCTTCTCAACAGTGATATTATTCCTAGTCAAGACTTTCTCGACCCACTCCTAGATTATTTTAACGACCCACAAACTGCCGCTGTCGGCATGATGGACCTCTCAGACGATGAAGATACACATGGTCGAGGAAAGTTTATATTCCACGAAGGATTTCTGCTTCACGACAAACTTGCCAAAGACAAAACACTCGAATCAGGACTAACTGGTTGGGTTTCCTGTGGATCTGGCCTATTCTCCAAAAAAATATGGGACGAGTTGGGCGGACTCGACGAATTGCTTAACCCGTTCTATTTTGAGGACGTAGACTATGGCTATCGAGCGTGGAAAGCGGGTTATAAAATGCATTTTGAAAAAAAGGCCATAGTCGAACACATTCACAAAAAAGGCGCTATCAAATCAAATTACGACGAGCAAAGAATTAAAACAATTGTCTATAGAAATCAGTTTATTTTCTCCTGGAAGAACCTATCCACTATCAGTCTGATCATAAAACACATGCTGATGCTCCCAATTAACTTAACTAAAGCAATAATAAACTCAGATAAGCCAATGCTTGAGGGATTTATAAATGCACTGAAAAAACTTCCGGTAGTTTTACAAAAAAAATCAGGACAACAAAAATTAACAGATATTCAAATCATAGAAATGTTTAATGAGTAAGCACAAAATAATCTTCATCGCCATTCTTGTTCTCGGTTCGATCACCCGATTATTTCAACTCGGAGATATGCCTCGTGGTCTAATCCCAGAGGAAGTAGCCATGGGAAATAGCGCATGGGCGCTCCTGCAGAGTGGCTCACCAATTTTTACTGAATCAGTATATACCTATGTTGCCGCTCCATTTGTCGCGTTATTAGGGTTAGACGCATTCTCTGTACGATTAGTAAGTGCACTTGCAGGCATCATCTCAATCTACGGCATATATCTA
The DNA here is from genome assembly GCA_964525495.1 of uncultured Gammaproteobacteria bacterium. Taxonomy (GTDB): domain Bacteria; phylum Patescibacteriota; class Microgenomatia; order JALYQM01; family JALYQM01; genus CAZGHS01. The sequence continues at coordinate 295 of CAZGHS010000006.1, read as the reverse complement.
CTGGTAAAAATAATATGCGAAGATACAAAAAACAATAAAACAATAGCTTTAATCGGAGGATTTCTCTATGCCACCTCACCGCTCAGCACACATCTATCCCGGGCTGCATTTGAAGCAAACCTCATGCTCAGCTTTGTAATATTTGGAATATATTTTCTTTTGATGCTCTTACAAACTAACAAAGTACACCACGCCATCTATACATTCATTTTATTAGGACTCGCGACATACACATATTACCCGGCACTCGGCGTAGTCCTCGTCCTTATGGTCGTTACCTTAATTAAGATAAAGT
>CAZGHS010000005.1:0-85185 GCA_964525495.1 uncultured Gammaproteobacteria bacterium | reverse complement strand
TCAGGGATTGCTTGAGCATTTTAATAATCAGGATTTTCTTACTATTATTGAAAACTTCAAGTCAGTTTCTAAACAGATGTTGTTTGATATACCGTCTTCTAACTATCCTACTCAGGATTTTGGTAATGAAATTCTCCGTTCGCGTGAGGAGGTTCTCACTTTGCTTAGCAGAGGAAATGGTTATAGTTTTTCTGTCAAAGATATGTTTGATCCAGGTATTCGAACTAAACAGCTTGCAATAAAAAAGCAAAATCTTCATGGTATATCTTCATTGAAGTTAATGATTTTTGGGTCTTGTCATTTACTTGGACATATTGCCTATGAACATTCTGTTTAGCCCGTGTCACTATGTGTATGACGAATCGGAAGGTGGCTCGGAACCATATTGGGCTTTTCGAATTGCAGACTCCATTTGTCAAATCTATCCTAATTCAATGGTTATAACTGGACGAGCTCAGACTAAAACTACTAAAAGTTATCGTATTCACGAACTACAAAAAAATAAATTGCGACTTGATATGAGCATGAAAAATGCTTTACTGTTCAACTTACAGTATTTTTTTTCAACGGTTCAAGAATTACTACATAGACCGTATAGTATAGTTCACCATGTTTTACCTTTTGGTATAGGTAGTACGTTTAACCTAATAGCACTTTTAGGATTTACTAGGACGACACCATTCGTGCTAGGGCCGATCCAAAGTATGCTTAATTATGAACATTCTGACGTCGATGCTTCAGATATTCGTAATTTTAACCGAGGAACAAACTCCTCCATTTCACTTCCTAAAATTGTTTTCAGTTTTGTAAACTTTCTGTCTTTCCGTACTTTAGCTAAAGCTTCTAAGATTATTGTTATTAATTCATTTACTCGGGATCTGCTTGTTGGACAAGGTGTTTCTAATGAAAAAATTGTTATTATCTCCCCTGGAGTTGATAGCCGTAGATTTGCGTATATTCCTTATCAAGATAAACAAGGCAGTGTCCTTGAGCTAATAAGCGTTTCTTATTTAATTGAAAGAAAAGCTGTAGATGTTATTCTTAAGGCCTTACAGTTGCTCCTCGCGCGTAGCAAGAATTTTAGATTGCGGATAGTTGGCGACGGACCACAGCTTAGTCTCCTTAAAGAACTAGTACGAGATTACGGTTTATCTGAACATGTAGTATTCGAAGGATTTGTTAAGCACGAACAGGTCCACGAGCATTACAAGCGAGCGCATGTGTTTATTTCTATGAGTAGAGCTGAGGGATTTGCTAGTGTTTGTCTTGAAGCAATGTCGTGTGGCTTAGCTGTTGTTGCAACAAAGGTAGGTGGATTCCACGATGCCGTTCAGGATGGCTATAACGGATATCTTGTTGATATTGATGATCATGTAGTTTTAGCTAATAAATTATTTACTTTAATTCAAAATCAAGATATTATTGCAACATTTGGAAAGCATTCTCGAGCTATCGTTGAATCTAATTACGACTGGGATGTTGCAATTATTCCTCGTTATCTCGACGTCTATCGTTCACTTGTTTAAGGAAGTATGTTTAGACCCATGTTGCTAGATATAAAAGTATTTGTACTGCTTCACCGTTTTTATTTCTCGCTTATCTCAATTATCTTTATTTCGGCCGTTGTTCTTAACTTGTTGGTAGGTAACGAACGCGCATTTGTCGTAGGAGAATATGTTTTTTCTTTTGATTATCGTGGACATTTGGCTCATATTTTTGAAGACTTTGCATCGGGCACTGATTTTGCTTTGAATAGCCAGGCCTGTGAACAATGTCCTGCGTTTTTCCACTATTCTCGCTGGTACTCGTTTTTTAAGTTAGGTCTGTATTCAATTGGGGAGTTTCTTGGATTTAATGCGTTTGTATTTTTTTTGTTGTTAAGCGTTATTATTCAGCTAAGTTCTTTGTACATTTTTGTGCGAGTTCACTTTCAGCAGTTCTCACGAATTATTTTTCTTATATCTTCGTTTGTTTTTATCGTTGCTCCTATTCGATTTGCACTGATTGGAGAATCGAATGAAGGGCTTACTTATTCGCTATTTGTACTTTATTTTGCCTTCGTTCCTTGGCTTATGCAGAGAATATCTCATCAAAGTAATAAGGACTGGGCAATTTGTAGCTTTATATTTGGTTTCCTTTGTAGTGGTTTTATGAGTATTAGTGTGAGCCATCTCCCTATTTTCGTATACCTTTTAGGATTTACACTTGTTATTTATTTTCTCAAGTGGCGCTTTTTTTGGATTCGGTTTTTAGTTTTTCTTTTTGCTAGTGGGCTGGTTGCAGTTTTGTTAAATATTCCATTCATTTGGTCTGTTCTCAATTTTGAACGAACACGGATTTTTACTAACTACCACTCGTTTCCAGCAATTGATGCATTTTCCTTATTTACTAATTACTCAGGTACAAACTTTTGGTTGGCACTCTTATTTATTGTGTTGTTATTGTATTTATTTTTCGTTTCAGAACTACAATGGAAGTATAAGCTTTTTCTTTTAAGTTCTTACATTTTATGTTCACTTTTTATTATGGGAGTTTATTCACCAATTCCTGTTTATGATTGGATTTTTAAGCATGTTTTCTTAATGGATACGATAAGAGCAACGCATAAGTTTCTTGTTTTTCAACTACTTATTGCTTTTATTGTTACCTATTCTGGTTTATTAGCACTTAGAAACAAGCCGTTTATTTTATTTCGTATTATTTATCTTTTTATTATTATTTTTTTCTTAATCCTTCCTGTACAACATGCGTATGCTCATCGTAAAGATATCCGTGTAATGCACATACCAGAATCGTATTTTCAATTAGACTCCGAGCTCAAGGACAAGAGTTCTAAGGTATATTTTCCTCACTCCCTCCCTTGGTTTAAAAATATAACAGGAAATTATTCTTGGTCTTCCTCGGAGCTTCCTCGATTGCTTTATACAAATCCTTTTAATTCTTTGTTTTCTCTTCCGAATTTGTATAGTATTGATTATTATTGGTACTCTCCAAAGCTCGCTGAGATTCATTCTCTTACTGACTTTTCTGTTCCTGTTCATGATATAGTTCGCGCTTTGGAGTTTGTAGGTATCGATACCGTAATTGTGGACCGCTATTTTCTTTGGTCTAGTGTCTACAAAGATTTCGATGTTGATGGATTTGCTTCTCTAATGCCATTTTCCAATCAATTTGGAGAACTATCTGTTTATAATCCGGTTGACCGATCAAAAGAGTGTAAACCTTCGTATGGAAATTTCCGTCTAGGATATTGTTTTGTAACAGATAGTGAGCCGCAATTTCTTGTTGATACGACTGTGCAAGAGTATTTTCTGGAGGATATGCTTCGTAATGATCGCTATATTGTTGATGTTGATAACTCGCGTCGATTCCCATCGTATGTACTTGATCCAAACACTCAACACCTAATTGTGACTGAAAAGCTTTTTATTCCTCAGCCTGTATACACTATTGATCAGGAGCTTACTGGTATTTTTTATCGGGATGGTGTCCAGAAGGAAAATTACATACTTGCTATTGGTATGCTTCATTTTCCAGAAAATGATGACCGTTTTAAGCAAGTATTTATAGAGATTCAAGTCGGTGATACAGTGGTGTCAACACTTTCTCCTTCTTCAGTTCAGGGAGAATTTGGCTGGAGTTTAATTGAGTTGAAATCTGATGTCTTCAAAAATATTGAACGTGTAGGTATTAATTTTCGACAACGAGATGGATCTGGATCAATTGTTATGAGTACTCCTCTCTTGTTTACTGAATCTGAGTGGCACTCTCTTCAATCTCAGATTACTGAAGCGAGTGGACGTTATACGATTGTTAAATAATATGTCAAAAGATATTGCGATACTTGGTGGTGGTTTGAATGGTATGGTCTGTGCGTACTTTTTGAGTCGCCTAGGACACCGAGTTACAATTTATGAACAGTCAAACCAACTCGGTGGTTTAGCGGCAGGATTTCCCCTTAATGGAACCTCTCTTGAAAAGGCGTATCATCATATATTTACTACTGATTCACATATTATTGATTTAGTTAAGGAGCTTGGTATTGAAGATTCTTTACTTTGGCATAAAGGATCCATCGGTTTGTTTTACGACAAAGTATTATATCCTTTTATGTCGCCGCGAGATCTTTTGCTTTTTAAACCCTTGCCTATTCTGGATCGCATTAGACTTGGATTGGTTGTTTTATATTTGCAAAAAACTCGTAACTGGAAAAAATACGTGAACGTTACTGCATCGGATTGGATGAAGAGCTGTTCAGGTAAACGAGGTTTTCAAGTTATATGGGAGCCTTTACTTCGCGGAAAGTTTCATGAGCAGTATGATAAAGTGTCAATGGCTTGGTTGTGGGCAAGGATACATACGCGCGCGAACTCTCGAACTAAAGACATTACTCAGGAAACGCTTGGATATTTTAAGGGAGGTTTCCAAGTGATAGTTACAGCACTTTCGGACATGTTACATCGCCAGGGTGTAGAAGTAAACCTTAGTTCTCCCGTGCAATCGATCCAGTACGATCATCAGTCCAAAAAAATTCTTGTAGCCCAGGCAAATGTTCAACGTCGTTATGATAGAGTGATTTGTACAATTCCTTCTTCAGTCTTCTCTCGCTTGATTGCACGAAACGATTCTGTAACTGAGGATTATAAGCGTTCCCTGGAATCAATATCTTATTTGCATGCGGTTTGCGTGATATTTACTTCTAAACAAAAACTAACTGACTATTATTGGAATAATGTAAATGATTTAAATTCCCCGTTTCTTGCTTTTATTTGTCATACTAACCTTGTTGATCGATCTCTTTATAAGGATGAAGAGGTATATTATCTTGGAACATATTTGCCAGATGGACACCGTTATCTTGATATGCCCGAGGACTCACTTATCGATGAATGGTTTTATTATTTGAATTCGATCTTTCCTGAATTTGATATAGAGGGAGTAACTGCACGGCATATTTTCCGTCTAAGACACGCGCAGCATGTGGTAGACAAAAATTATCTTAAAAAAATGCCTTCGTATCAGACTCCTATTCCTGGTGTATTTCTTGCAAATTTTTCACAAATATATCCCGAGGATAGAGGGACTAATTTTGCAGTTAAACAAGCTAAAGAGGTTTCGGCATTAGTTATTAATAGTCTTGCATAGTATCCGTATAATGAGGTTTTGTATGGCCAGTCATCACCATGATTATTATTTGCACAATAGTTTGTATTCTGATTTTTTGGAAACGCAAGATGTGTCGGACTTTAGACGATATATTGATACTATTCAAGCATATGTAAGCACCGAAAAAACTTTTCTCGATGTTGGTTGTGGTACCGGGATTGTTGTTGATTATCTTGCTCAGGAAGGGTATAAGGCAAGTGGGGTAGAAATTTCTGATTCTTCTCTCATAATTGCACAGAAAAAATGTGGTACATATCTAAAATATGATGGTTCAACCCTTCCGTTTTTAGATAACGACTTTGATATGGTCGGATCATTTAATGTTTTAGAGCACGTTGAAAATGTTTCACGATTTTTGACTGAAAGTATTCGTGTTACAAAGCCTGGAGGTTTTATCGTTGTTTGTACTCCTAATTTCCTTTCGCTAACTAATTCGTATCACTACCGGACCTCAGGGATATATCGGAAATTAACAAATTTAGTTTTTCTATTGATGAAAAGTATTATAAATTTCTTTCTGAAGCAACCTGTGTTTGATACTTTTCCTCCGGTAGAACGTTCGGATTTTCATCCAGACGATGACGCAATAAACCTGACTAATCCTGTTGATTTAGTATGGTGGGCAAAGCGAAATAACTTGGACGTTGTGACTTGGTATGGGACGACCGTGTATAGTGTTGGTTTAGGAGCTAATGTCAAAGAATTTATGTGTACTCACTGGCCTTTTAAATATATTATGGGAAGTATATTGATCGTGTATCGAAAAAAATGAGAGACAAGATTTTCCTTGGACTACTTTTAATCTTTTCTATTGTTTTGCATAGAGGGTGGTTTTTCGATTACTCTGTTAATACTCATGCTGATTGGGGATACTTTACTTTGGAGTCCCAGCGTGCGCTTTTTTCCTTACCCCATATTTGGAATAGTACTCATCAAGGATATGTCGACTTAGGGCTTTCTTTCTATCCAATTAATGTTTTGTGGGGAGGGCTGGGATATGTTACAAACTTTGCCATTAGCGAGCGTATTCTTTATTTTTTTCCGAGTGTTATTGTTTGTGTAATTTCGTCATATTTTTTAATTAGAAAAGTCAGTAATTCTCCTCATGGGGCTCTCTTTGGTTCGCTTGTTTTTAGCTACAACACTTATTTTCTAAATGCACGCCTTGGGCATCTTACTTTGATGATGGCTTTTGCGCTGGCTCCACTCTTTTTACTACTATTTATCTTGACATTGGAAAGACGAAGTTATTGGTATGCATTGCTTGCAGGACTTACTGCATCTTTGTTGTCGTTCTATGAGTTTCGAGGATTTTATGTTGTTGGATGGATAGTAATTTTTTATTTTATTTACTTTTCTTTTTTTCTTATTGATCGCAAGAATTTTTTTCGTCAAATTGTACGGTATTCAAGTTTTCTTTTTTTGGTTTTTGGCATTGTAATATTAACTAATTTTTATTGGCTGTATGGATATACTTCACTTGGGACATTGAGTTCAAATGCGATTTTTAATAGAGACCTTTTTGGATCAGAATTTCTTCTATTTTCAAATTCTATTACACTTAGTCATCCGTTTTGGACAGGCACCGAACCTACTGCTTTTGTCAGACAGTCGATTCCTTTTTATAGATGGTTTTTACCGGTGTTTGCTTTGTGTGGGCTATTTTTTGCAAGGAAGAATAAATATTCAGTTTTTTTTGGCTTTGTGAGTTTACTTGGAATTTTGCTTGCGAAACAGGATAATACGCCCTTTCCCGGTATTTATATGTGGCTCTATGCATCTTTTCCTGGTTTTAATGCTTTCAGAGAGGCAAGTAAGTTCTTTTTTATTGTTGCCTTGGGGTATAGTGCATTAATAGGTTTTCTGATTTCTTGGCTGTGGGAAGAGACGAAGCTTAAATCAATCTTGATACTTAGATGGATCGTACCCATCATCATTATTATGATAGTTTTAGTAGATTCGCGAGGTTTTTTTACACAAGAGGTTAAAACACTTATTACCCCACGAACTATTCCTCGTGATTATGTCTTAACTAATACTTTTATTCAGTCTCAAGATTCCTACTTTAAAACTTTGTGGGTGCCGCTCAACCCTCGTTGGAGTACCTCAACGCAGTTTCATCCCCGTAATGATACCCACTGGCTTATTTACAATAGTTTGTCCTCCTTTGTTGCTGAAAAGCGATTTAATAGTTCCCTGGAAGATGACTCCCTTATGCTATATCTGCTTCAACATCCATATTTTGATCGAATTATTGATATCCTCTCGGTAAAATATGTGATGGTGCCACTTGCAGATAAGGCAAATGATGACAACCTTTTCTCTTTTTATGAAACTGAGCGGAGTGAGTTTGTAAAAGCGCTTGACACGCTTTCCTTTTTGAGAAGAAAGGATATTGGGACTGATGAAGTTATTGTGTTTGAAAATGAAGGATATAGAAGTAAAGTGTATTTAACTAGTGAGTTGGATACTTATACTCAATCCAATATGTTTATAAATATTTATCCTCGCTTTATTAGCCCTGATCACTATGATTTTGAATTAACTAATATTTCAAAACCTATATATATTAATTTTAGTGAAGCCTTTCACCCTGACTGGAGTCTTCGTGCTGGCTCATTTAGTTATTTGAGCCAACTTTATGACGCCCAGTACTTTTTACCACAAGATTTTCACTATGCCACTGATTTAAATACTAATGCATTTTATATAGATCCCGAGTTTATTAAGGCCAAGCTGGACAAACGATTGTATTCTATTAACCCCGATGGCTCGCTTAATTTTTCAGCGACTCTTTATTTTAAAACTCAAGATAATATTTATTTAGGCTTGATACTGATGTGTGGAATTGCTCTATTGAGTATTGTTACTGTTATCTTATTTAGGCGCTCACGTTGGAAGTCGTCATTATGAAGAGAACTCGATTTATAAACTCATTCGTTTTTATCAGTATTTTGACTGTTTTGTTTTTGTTTCAGGCTTTTCGTCAGTACTCACCGCCCAATATTTCTCTTGCTTCGTACTACTATACGACTCAAACTTTCTTTTTTACGCCTCAACGCACTGTTCCTACGTATGATTATGTTTTTACCGAACCACATGTATCAACGTCGCCTACGAGTAAAAAGTATTTTCTAACTCAACTAAACGAAACTCTAGATCGAACATTTCATACATATACTCCTCTATTTTTTGCGTCTAAACGTATCTCTGAGATTTTTGCTTGGCATACTGACCTACGAATTTATGGATCATATCCTACCTACGACGATTTAATAAAGAATTACTCGGCCCTCGCTCCAGATAGCTGGGAACATATTCTGGGTAGATATTTGGTGGATATAGAAAACCATTTTCGTATAATTCCTGATTCCGGATTTACTCGTATGGAAAAGCTGTCCGAGTTAAAAATGTACGTATTATCACACCGCGATAAAGTAGATATGCGGATTGCAGAAGGAAAGAATAAGAGATCTGAACAAGACTCTAAATATTTGCAGTCATTAGCCGATTCTATTTTTGATTCACTTTTAGAAAAAATCGACCCCATTTCTTCTAATCGGTATCCACACGAAATTCGCTATGATTTGAAATCAATTACTGAGCGAAAGGAGCAGGGTCTTTTTAATGCATCCTTTAATTTGAGTTTTGTTCCCGCCAGCATGCGCGCTCAACTTGCACTGCAGACTTCATCTGGGCAGATACAACGTGTTAGTGAGGTTACACAGGCGGACGGAACAACTCTGTTCACTTATCCCAATGTTCGAGTTAATGAACCGGTTAGAAATATTTTTACTCTGTCTGGATTTACTCCGTCACCTTATTTAGGATCATGGCAGAAAATCTCTTCAACGGATGAATTCCAAAGATATCACTTTTCTATCTCTCATTTTGAACCTAATCAGACATATTTGTTACAGATGAAGTATCGATTGTCACGCGACGTAAATTTAAATGTCTTTGAGTTATCTTCTTCACGCCACGATTTGCTTAATACGGTCCTTCGTAAAACTAATTTTCATCCAAGGGATTACACAAATTATCTTGTTTTTATGAAAAGTTCTTCTGATTCTACTGCTGGCATTGAACTTGTTAATAAAGTTGGCATCCCTGAGAGTGAACTTTCCGGCATTACAGTCCAAGTACTCCCGGTTTATGAACCATACTTACAACTTGATCGAGTTGCTGCTCTTCCTGGAAGAACTCCAAGTGTATCTATTAGTAAAGGCGACGATAGTTCATATAACGTCTCTGTGCGAAATACATATCTAAGTCAAGACGAACAGATTCGTCAACAACTTGGAACTAATTGGAAAGTAACTGAGCAAACACATCATGATCCTTCCAACTACACACTTACTATTGTTCCGGTTTTTCAACTGAGATATTTTACTTTAATCATTATTATCTGGATACTATTTTTTGTCTATTTATTTAGAATTTTTCTTTATAAATTCTTTTATCTCCTTAGAACTCGAGCGCTTAAATTTATCTTTAATACCGCATATGCTAGGAAATTCACAATAATTGTTTCATGGATGTATAGTGTAATTTACGCGGTAAGTTTCATATTTTTAGCTGTTTTTATTTTTTTTATGGGAGCTCAATTGATAAGTTGGAATGCAATTAACACAACATTGCTTATAGGCATAACTATTTCTTCGATATGTATGGTAGCCTTTAATGCAGTTCGTCTACAAATTTTATATTTTTTGACTCTTATTCTTCTTAGCATCTGTCTTATTCTGCAGATTTTTAATTTAAATTTATTGGTGTTGTTGTTTTCTTCCGTCGGGCTTACCTGTTTTATTTCCTGTGTTGTATGTAGTTTAGGAGTGTTGCAAATCACTGACTCCAAGAACTCCGATCGTAAATAGATTTTTTGAAGATGCTTTTTATTCTCTCTGTACCATATACGTAGAGCGCAATCCAACAGACCACCGGGTGATATATCCAGACCCAATCTGGCTTACGAATATAGCCAATCGTTGCTTGAATTATAAGAGGGATAACACTTACACAACAAACTATGAAAAGAAGTAGTCCAGTGAAATTGGGACCGCCTGGATAAAGTAACCTTAAAATAGGATTTGTATTTTTATGTGTGACGCGCAAATCTTTTGACTGATAATATACATAATCTTTCACTTTCCTTCTGAGTTTTCTTATCAATGTTTTAAAATCAGTGACGAATAGATGGACCACACCCGTATCTACTTTTGCTATATAACATGAATTGCTTTCTTGAATCATTAAACTATCTAAAACGTCAACGTCGAAAAGATATTGTTTATCTTGTAGTGATGAAAGCAATTCTCGTCTTACTACAAAACCATTTGCACCTATCGTGGGGAGCTGATCATGCTGATATAACCTAATTTTTATATACCCATCTTTTTTTTCTTGCTCTTTAATATTAAGAGATGTCCATTTACCTGTTACTGCACTGATTTTGTCATAATTTCCAAGAAATAGATTTAGTGGATCTCCCATTCCGAGGTATGCAAAATATCGCACTAAAGGGTGATCGGTAGGACGACAGACGAACTCAATTGGCTCGGCAGCAACGATATCCGCATCAGTGTCCAAAACTTTTTGCATTTTTAAAAACCAGTCCTTGTCCAATAAAACATTATCTGAATCGATCGAAATGATATATTTTCCTTTTGCCGCCTTCAAAGCTGTCATTTTTCCAGCTTCTGCAGTTTTGAGCATATTAGGTACAACGATACAATTGTATTGTTTAGCGATTTCTAAAGTATTATCTGTCGACCCACCATCAGCAATAATTACTTCGAATTGCTCTTTGGAATAGTTTTGTAAGGAAATATATTGCAAGCATTCTTCTAGTGTACGTTGTGCATTGAGAGTTGGAATAATTACTGAAAAGGTTTTCATTTCGAATTTAGCATCTTACTAATAATTTGTAATGATTGAGCAGTCGAATTTCCCCAAGAGAACTGCTTACTCCAAACCTTGGCATCCTGCTGCATTTTAGTATATTTTTCTGTGTTGTTAAGTAATTCAACTATGTAACCACAGAACTCTCTTTCCGAACGAGCTAGATACCCTGTTTTGTCACTTATTATACTATTTCTTAAGCCTGCTGCATCAAATACAACAGCTGGTGTGCCGACTGCATTAGACTCGATTACTACTAGTCCCCATCCTTCTTTATATGATCCATGAGTTAATATATGTGCTCGCTGTAGAAGCTCAAACTTTTCTTCTTGGGAAACTTTTCCATTAAAAATTACGTTTTTATTTTCTCGTAATACTTTTTGCTTTAACTTTTGTCCGTAAGGAAGGGAATCATCCCCTACTACCCAGAGTTTTATTTCCGGGATTTCCTTTTGAATTGATTTAAATGCTTCATAAACTCGATCAAACCCTTTGATAGGGCGTAGACTGCTTAAGAAAATTAGTGTTGGTGTTACCTCTTTGGGATAATTTGTTTTCTGTATGGGAATAGTGACTCCGTATGGAATGAGGGTTATATTTTGCTCTGATATACCAACCTTGATAAGGTCGTCTTTAGTTGTCTGCGCGCCTACTATGAAGGGAACTTTTGTGTATGCTTTAAAAAAGAATGGCTCGACGATGTGTTGCGCAATCCAGCTGATTGGAAAAGGGACTGTTTTTTTCCAGATATCCCCTGCTACTTCATGAATAATTACTATTTTTGGCTTTTTTGCGTAGAGTGGTGTGAGCAGCGGTGGCCCATGTATTTCGTCGACTATGAAATCATATTCATTTTTCCATTGCGTTATATATTTGTATGCCATGAGTATATGGATGACTCCCAGATACCACATCCACTTTGAGCCTATATGCTCGTATACTATTCCATCTACGACTTCCTGTTGTTTGCTGTTTGTGTATCCTGTACTTACCCAGTGTACAGAATGACCTGCTTGTGTCCATGCCTTGGCATGCTCTAGACCTGACATCTCTGCACCGCCCGAATCTGGGTGCGTTATGTCTTTCCATGATAACCACAAAACTTTCATAAGACCATTATATCTGAATCTGCTTTATATTGTGTTACAATCTGGACATGAAGACATTGGCGGATAAAGTTGTAATAGTAACAGGAGCGGTTCGAGGAATTGGCCGGGGAATTGCAAAAGCAATGGCACGAGAAGGTGCGCACGTCGTAATCTCGGATATTGATCCGACTTTGTTTGATGAAGTTCGATCGGAAATGGAAACATTTGGAGGCTCAGTTTCTTGTGTACAATGCGATGTCCGTGATTATGATGCAACGACTGCATTGGTAGATATGGTGATGTCAGAATATGGACGAATAGATATATTAGTAAATAACGCAGGAATGAGCGCAGGAAAAGGTCTTTTAGATCTTACTCGTGAAGAAATTGAGCAAGTGTATTACACAAATCTGATTGGCCCTTTTTTCTTAACACAAAAAGTTGTTGGTGTTATGATTGATAAACAAATTGCAGGCTCAATTCTTTTTACTACATCCACTCACAGTAAGGTTACAATACTGCGACCTGCTTATTCTTCTTCAAAAGCTGCACTTGAAATGTTTATTAAGGATTCAGCTTTGGAACTGGCTGAATACGGCATTCGTGTAAATGGTGTTGCTCCTGGAGCTATTGATATTTGGAATCTTGAAGATAAGTCTTCGCAACAGGTCCCACGGGGTTATTTAGGATCTCCTGAGGATGTAGGAAATGCAATGGTGTTTCTTGCTTCTGACAAGTCTGGATATATTACGGGACAAACTCTTGCTGTAGATGGAGCTTTCTCTCTTGCTCATACTCACTATTGGCGACGGAAGGGTATATTGTAAAACTACTACTTCGGCTCAGAAAGATTGGATGCCCAGCTTTTTTTGTTCGCATTGTCGTAATAATGCAAAATATGCATTCGATAAAATACTGCAGCAGTATCCCACAACATATTCCACACTACCTTTTTATTAATATTCGAATTTGTAAAAATATGCCGAAGTTCAATTGGAGCTTCATAAATTTTAGTATGTCCAAGATGGTTAGCAACAGCAAGCATCTCGATATCGAAAGCCCACTTTTTTATCAATAAGCGAGGCATTACGTCCTGTATGACCTCCCTTTTAAATATCTTCAGCCCGGTTTGTGTATCTTTAATGTTTAATCCGAATAATAGTGAGCAAAATATCTGATACCCAAGGCTGTAAATACGGCGTATTAGTGGATATTGTACTTTGGATGCTGGATGCCTTTTGGAACCTACTATTATATCTGCTTTATACCATTCCATATGTTCGAGCAGCATCGATAGACCATTGGGATTAAGATCCATTCCAGAATCTATGAAAGCAATATACGCTCCTTCTGCTTTGGAGATTCCGATACGTACGGCATGACCTTTGCCTTGGTTTTTTTCGTAGGATATAATTTTTGCCTTTGATTTAGGTGATGCTGTTTTTTCTATAAAATCTTCTATTTTTTCTTTTGTTTTATCAGGCGAACCATCGTTTACTATTATCATTTCATAATCGTAGCGTAATTGGTTCAAGATTGACTGAATATTCTCTAAATCCTCTATAATTGTTTTTTCCTGCTTATATGCAGGGATAATTACTGATAGTCTATATGATATTTTTTTTGATTGGTTCATGCGATATTTTTTTTGTATTATACGCCAGTTGTAATGTACATACACTATAGTATATTGTGAACAACGCACATACACAAAGTGACACTAATATTAAATCATAAAGTGATTTGTGAAATATCATTATGAGAAATGATTGAAGAATTACAGCCACAATAGCTTGTGCAGCCAGTTTGTTTTTTCCGATGGCTAGGAAAAAATTCACATAGGCATTCATAATTGCATACACTGTCTGGAAAAGACCGAATAATCCTATGTATGGTACGGCGTTCATATACTGTTTTCCAAAAAACATGTTTATTATGAACTCTGGAAAAATAAAATAAAATATTGATAAACATAATGAAGCGACGGTAATGATTCCTAAAATTGCATAAAAAGGTTTTAGAAAATTTTCCTTGCGTGTAACTTTTGCGACAAGTTGAGGAAATAGTGCGGTGAGTAGTGGAATTGTAAAAAATGGAATTACTTTGCCGATGATTGCTAATGAACTATATATTCCTGCGTCCTCTGGCGAGAAAAAAGCTTTGGCAAAGATTATATCAACTTGGGTGATAGCAGCAATCCCGATAGTTGAGATGACAGCAGGAATAGTAAATTTAATTATGTCTTCTTTGAGGGAAGTTATTTCGTTTGTTGTCCCTGCAGCAAGTCTTCTAAAAAATGAATTTATTTTTGTTATTAAATTTCTTTTATGACTTGCTGAGTCCAAATATTTATTAAGATAGTACCACAGCAACCCATACCCAAACATTGATCCTACAATCAATGCGCCAAATACTCCTCCCACACCGAATCCTAAACCGATTGCTAGGATTGACATAACTATACGGAAAATTAATGCAACTCCGTTGATCACAGTTCCCTCGAGAAATCTCTCAAGACCGTTAAAGGCAGATACTAATACTGTTGGAACTGTGAAGGCTGTGAATGTAATTCCCATAAGAACGATTGCTGGGATGTCGTCAATTTTCAGGAAGTTGCTGATTACAGGTGTTGTAAGGATCAACACGATACTTACTATCGAAGCAAAAATGGTTATGTATTTAGTCAACATGATAAGTAATATTTTGATTTTTTGTGACTCGTTTTGTGAATTAAGTTGTGATACATACTTAATGACGATCGTTTGGACAGTTCCAAACGGTATGCTCACGAGATATACGATTGTTATAAGGGAGAGATATTCACCATACAGTACGGGTCCCAACATACGCCCTATGATAAGGTTATAAATATAGCTGAATATGTTGACTACGAATGATCCTACAAAAAGTATTGCTGATCCACGCGCAATAGGATCGGATTTTAATATATTAATGTATTGGTTTAAATTTTTCATATATATGCGCTGTTTCGTCGACCATTTTTTGTACTGAGAATTTTTTGGATTGATCAAGTGATTTTTGTTTGAGTATATCGTACTGGTCCTGCTCTAATTTGAACATACGTTCGATCGCATCTGCTGTTTCCGTTACATCTTCTGGATTAATTAGTATCCCAGCAGTTCCAACTACTTCTGGTTGGCTTCCTGTGCTGCCTACGATCACAGGGGTGCCACATGTCATAGATTCGAGTGCTGTTAATCCGAACCCTTCATACAACGAGTTCTGGACGGTGCAGCGGGCAAGTGAATAAAGTGCATTCATATCTTCAGTCGGAACGAATCCTAACCTGTGCACTCGGTTCTGTAAACCAAAGGCTTGAATATCTTCTACGATTTCTTTTAGTTCTGGTACTAACGGACTTTTTTCATCGAGCGCTTTGCCGACTAGAATTAAATGTACATCTGGCAATCGAGTAAGCGCATCAAATAATACTCTGAAGTTCTTGTGCTTATTTATATCTCCTACTTTTATACAATATTTTTCTGGAAGGTTATATTTTCGTTTTACTTCTTCGAGCTTCTGGGTATTTGTTTCTGGTTTATATGTTGGATCGCAGGCAAGATAGACAGTTTCTATTTTTTCTTTCGAAATGTTGCATAACGAATGGATGTCGCGCTTAGAACATTCGGAGTCCGTGATAACACCGTCCATTTTTTTTAGTTTTTTGAGTTGTTGTCGGAGATTCCACCAACCTTTGATTCCTTTAGGAAAGAGTTCGGGCAATACGAGTGGAGTAACATCGTGAAGGGTTACGATCACTGGTATATTTTTACGATCTGGGGCGGTTGGAAAAAATAGATCGTAAAAAGGATAGTGAATGAGGTCTGGTTTAATTGCATCGATTTCTACCTCTGACTCGACTAGATTGTATTCATTGCCATCATTTCGGGATTGTAGCCCTTCAACGAGTGATTTTGTATAGAATCCTATACCACGCACGGCATGACCTGAACTGAGTGGAGATACGTCAATTGCAACCTTCATTAGCTACGATTATACACGAGTTAGTCAGAAAGCTTAACTGATTTCATTGTCACTGCTGTGACAGGCTTATCGCTCGGATCAGTTGGCGAATTTGCAATTTTATCTACAACATCTAGTCCTTCGACAACTCTTCCGAAGATTGTATAACTAGGTGGGAGTGGGTAGTCTGCGTGCATTATAAAGAACTGACTTCCGTTGGTGTTTGGACCTGCATTTGCCATTGCCACAACACCTTTTTTATAGCCTGTTTTGTATAAATCGCTGGTTTTATTAATTTCATCATTGAATTTGTAGCCTGGACCACCTGTTCCTGTACCTGTTGGGTCGCCACCTTGGATCATGAAGCCTTTGATAACGCGGTGGAAGACGACATTGTTATAGAAACCGCTTGATGCGAGTTTCTGGAAGTTTTCGACTGTTTTAGGCGCGTCTGTTGGATAGAATTCTATTGTAATATTGCCCATGTTTGTTTCAATTGTAGCTTTTTTCATAATATTCACTTTCTGGTCAGAATTATTAGTACTATTTTGATTTTCTGTCTGCATATTTTCAGTTGAATTTTCTGCAGATGGTGTTTCTGGTGTGTTTTGTGTGCAGGCTGCGAGTGTCATTACGAGGAGAACAGTTGAGAGAAAATATAGATTTTTCATATAGGTAATTATATCACTTTTAGCTTTGATATAATCGCCTTATTAATATTGGAGGCTTTATGTCTGATCTTTCCTGGAAACTGATTTCTAATGAAACTATTTTTGAAACTTCTTCTAAAGGGCTGCGCGTTCAGAAAAGAGTTTATGAATGTGAAGACGGGCGGAAGAAAACGGTAGAATTGAAAGACGAAGGGCCATTTGGCCATGTTTTTGCCTTAACTCCTGATAATCAAGTAATTTTGATACGACAATTTCGTGTTGGTCCTGATAAATATTTTTATGAGTCCCCAGCCGGGAGTTTGGACAACGGAGATGATCCTCAGGTTGAGGCACTTCGCGAGTTACAAGAAGAAACTGGCTATACTTCTGATGATATTTCACTGTTGCGAGCAGGATTTGACGGAGCGTATACGACTGCAAAGCGCTATCTGTATTTAGCTAAGAATTGTGTTAAATCTCATAACCAAAATCTTGATGAAGATGAGTATATTGATTCTGTTCATCTTATGAGTATTGATGAAGTAAAAAAAATGATTGCGTGTGATGAATACGCTTATCCGTTACTTGCCTATTTGGTATTTGAAAAATTAGATTGCTAAAGTTAGTTTTTTAATGCTTTTATTGCTAAATCTCGACGTATTTGCTATGCTGCAAGTCTTATCCCCTGTTTACTCCGGAGGCTCTCATGGATCAGCTTGCAAAAGATGAGCTGCGGGAACACGCACAGCGACATGTACATACTGTCCAAACACATATTGTTGACGAGATTGCTAAAGTGCGCGAGCAGAATGAGTTTTTTGAGGATGTGATTAAGGGTGCTGAAAAAGGATCACATGACGAAGGTTATACGGATGTTGAAAAGGTAAAGCTTGAAGAAGGTAAAAAACGCCTGGATGAATTGCAGAAATTAAAGGACTCGCCTTACTTCACCCAAATTCGATTGCAATTTGATAAAGACTCAGCAGAAACAGTGCGATATATAGGTAAATTTCCTTTTTCAAATGATTCGATTTCATCTTGGACGACTCCTATCGCGCGGTTGCGCTTTGAAGCTCCTGGCCGATTTACCTACATGAACTTGAACGATCGTCCAGTCGACGGATCTTTAAACTATAAAGAACAATACATGATAGTAGACGGCCATATTGTATTTATGGCTATGGAAGGTATCGGTCAGCCTCGCGAATTGGTGTACCAAGAACGACTCGCTCGCAAAAAATCTGACTTTATCCTGCCGGAAATAGTCGAGCAGATGGAAAAGGCTCAAGACGAAGTGATCCGTGCGCATTGGCGGGGATCGTTTCTGATCTCGGGTCCAGCTGGATCGGGTAAGACTACACTGGCGTTGCACCGTGTTGCGTACCTAACACAAGCTCCAGAAACTGAAACGGCGTTTCCTGCTCACTCGATAATTGTGTTTGTACAGGATGCGTCAACGAAAGCATATTTCTCGAACCTCCTGCCCGACCTTGGTATTAAAAAAGTCACGATTGTAACATTTGACGAATGGATTATTGAAAAACTTGGACTAAAGAATGTGCACTTTGTGCAGAAATATGGTGCACATGAGAGCGAAAAAGATCTGTATGAATTTGCAAAGAACGGTGCTCTCAAAGCACTCACTAGTGCTGTCCCCGAAAAAAAAGTCGTACAACAGAAAGATATTTTTGGGTTCTTGTCAGAATATTATTCCCCTTATTTTTCGTCCTCTCTTATGGAAGTATGGGCACGACAAATGCACGATCGAGTGATTGATCGGTTCGACTTGTCCCTCCTGGGCAAGTGTGCGATCTTGCAAGAAGGGGCACTAAAGGAGCAGAAAGCAGAGTACGAATTATTAAAGGGAATGAAATTCAAAAAAACTTTTAAGGAAGTTCCTTTGCAGTATTCTTTGATTGTTGTCGACGAAGCAGAAAACTTTTTACAAGAACAGATCGAAATTTTACTCCAGTGTGTGAGTAAGAAGACCAAAGCGATGCTCTACGTGGGAGATCTGGCTCAGAAGACACGTGCTTTTACTATTGAAGACTGGAATCTCGTGGGCGAGTCTTTTGGTGAGGGCCGTAAAGTTGTTTTACAAAAAGTATATCGTAATACTCGACAAATATTGGAATATATTCAATCAGTTGGATTTAGTACTACGATTCCTGACGGCGTGAATCTAGGTAAGGAAGTACAGGAACATGTTTTGACTACAAAAGCTATGGAGATCGAGAAGATTGAAGATCTGATCGAAGCGCGCGATGGCGGCGTTGTGGGAATTTTGGCAAAAAATGATGAGTATTTAGAAGCTTATAGAAAAGTATTTGCAGAAAATTCCGATGTGAAGATGATGACTATAAATGAAGCGCAGGGTGTCGAGTTTGATGCAGTATTTTTGGTAGGAGTTGATCGACAATATTTTGTAATTGGAGACACTTCATCAGAACTGGGAAGAGAATTGCGGAAAGTAAATCATGATTTGTTGTACGTTGCGCTAACGCGTGCGATGAATGAATTGTATGTGTTTGGTCGTGAACCGCTTCGAAATATTGTTACCACGCTATCAGATGTATACTAAACGTATGAATTATATTTTGCCTATCGGTGTTCTTATAGTAGCCGGTTTGTGCGTAATTCTTTTGCTGCGACAAAATAAAGGTCCGATTACTATTGATT
Source organism: uncultured Gammaproteobacteria bacterium (assembly GCA_964525495.1). Lineage (GTDB taxonomy): Bacteria > Patescibacteriota > Microgenomatia > JALYQM01 > JALYQM01 > CAZGHS01. The sequence goes on along the minus strand of CAZGHS010000005.1, from coordinate 65,717 downwards.
CCTCATTGCCTGCGACAACCGATAGCTCACGATTACGCTATATAGCTATGGGAGACTCATATACCATTGGTGAAGGCGTGAAAGAACCTGAACGCTGGCCTAATGAATTAACGAAGCGATTAAATGAGAATGGAATTGGGGTAGAACTTGTTGGGAATGTCGCTCGGACAGGCTGGACTACTCAGAATCTGATTGATACTGGCTTACCTATTTATAAAGAATCTAAAGCAGATTTTGCTACACTTTTGATCGGCGTAAATGACTGGGTTCAAGGTATTGATGAAGACACATTTCGAAAAAATTTCCTTTTCTTGCTTGATCAGATGCTCACTACTCTCCCCTCCTCTAAGCGCTTACTTGTGGTAACTATCCCTGATTTTGGTGTTACACCGACAGGTAAAGCGTACGGAGGAGGACGAGATATTTCTGAAGGTGTCTCATCGTTTAATGAAATAGTTATGGAAGAAAGTCGTAAAAAAAATGTTACTTATGTCGATATCTTTGAATTAAGTAAAGGTATGGGTAAAGATATGAGCTTGATTAACTGGGATGGACTGCATCCTTCATCAAAAGAGTACATTTTGTGGACTGATGTTATATATCCTTCTGCTTTGGTACAATTACGCTAATTATGGACGGAAAACAAACTAATTTATCTGTGGTTTTAGCTGTTTTTAATGAGGAAGCTAACCTAAAAGAGTGCTTAGAATCAGTTAAAGACATTGCCCAGGAAATTGTGATTGTAGATGGTGGAAGCACTGATAAAACTGTTGAAATAGCTGAGACATTTGGTGCAAAGATAATTAAGACAGATAACCCTCCAATTTTTCATATTAATAAGCAAAAAGCACTTGATGCGGCTACAGGCGAGTGGGTTTTGCAGCTTGATGCTGATGAACGAGTTTCACATGAATTAGCTGAAGAAATCATTAAAGTCGTATCGTCAAAAAAGGCGGATTTAGAAAATCATAGTGTGGATCCTACTAAATATGATTTACTTATTCGACATTTAACGCAGCTCGAGGAGCGAGATGGTAGTGTAGGAACAAAAGATGGTCCTATTGTGGCATTTTATTTACCTCGTCGGAATTATTTCTTGGGAAAATTTTTGATGCATGGTGGCGCATATCCAGATGGGACTGTGCGTTTGGTTAAAAAAGGAAAAGCACATTTTGCATTGAAAGAAGTGCATGATCAGATGATTATTGATGGCCAAATATCCGTGCTGTCGTCTGACTTAATCCACATGGCCGATCCAACTTTTTCTCGCTATTTGCAGCGTTCGAATCGCTATACTAGCTTGCAAGCTCAGGAATGGCTGGATAATTTTCAAAAAAAACCTGGAGCAAAAAGTAATTTTGCCCCTGGAACTGATATATTTTCGCTTTTTAAATGGATGTTCTATATCCCGAGTAAGACCTTTTTTAGCCTTTACTTTCGGCATAAAGGCTTTATGGATGGATTTGCCGGATTGGTCTGGGCTATTTATTCTGCGTTGCATATCCGAACTAGTTATGTGAAGTATTGGGAAATGCGTAATCAGAATAGCTAGTTTAAAAGATCTTCAGGCTTAAATGATATAATCGAGAAGATTGTGCCCCCGTAGTTCAACGGATAGAACAGTCCCGTCCTAAGGGATAGATATCAGTTCGATTCTGGTCGGGGGTACTTTAGATTAGTCTTCTTAAACTTATTCCGGCTTTATTGAGTGGTGTTTCTAATAGCTCTATAGTTTTATCAGTATCTAGTGATCCCCTATCAGTTACTACGAGCGCGAGATCCCCGGCTACTGTGCGTGCTATAGTCGCTGCCAGAAAATATACTGCTTGTTCTTCTTCAGACAAGGCTGCTTGCCCCTCTTGCTCAGCTGCATGCTGAGCTATAAATTCAAGCATGGCTGCCACTTTAGGAAAAGATAACTGTGATGTAGGAAATAGACACTCACTGTTATTTATAGCATCCGCCGTCCAGGACGTTCGAATCTCCGCCACTTTGGATATAAAGTCATGACTCACTGCTCTTAAATTTTTTCCGTCTAACCAGGCATCGAGATTATTTATTATATTAGCCGCAGACATTTGCCGCCCCTGTATTCCATACCAAACAGCGCGGATACCTTCCTGCACTTTTGCTGCGTCTAGTCGTTGTCTTACCGGATTGTTTGATAAGTCCTGATAGAGGAAGTTTGAACCAGACAATGCTAAGTTGGAAAGTTCAGGGATTCTTCGTGGAGGATGGTGTCCTGCTATGCGATTAAGCTCTTCTAAAAATTGTTGTTGTTCGGTATTAAATTGTTCTGGTGAAATTTTTGTTCTGCCCTCGCTCATATTTTATTTAATTATATCATTACTATCAGAAGTCTACGTAATCTATTTCTGTTGCTTGCCAACCGTCGCCTCGCTCGTCTGGTAATATTTCAACATAGAGAAAATTGCTATTGCGGTTTCCTTCTCTTTTTTTGTGAAGTACAGCTGAGGGAATGACTATGTTTATAAATTGTGGCATTGGAGAAAAAATATGCTGATCAATTGCGTCCAAAGCATGGTGGTTTGATCCGACTTAATGATCGAGAGATTTATTCAAGAGAAGTTGTTAATGGCCAAGATGTGACTGTCAGCGACGATGACTGGCGTAATGCTGGTCAATAGCTTTTGTTTTTAGTATATTACTAGTATGCATAAAGTTACATCTTTGACTGTTATTTTACTGAGTGTTCTCCTGTTAACTGCGTGTACTTCTCAGCAATCTACTGCATTACCTCAGAATTCATCCAATGGAACTACTTCGCCTACGAATACGAGCGAAGAGAGTCCTGTTGCGGTGGGATACAAAGTAGAGGTGTATGCAGATTCCTTGTTTGTACCATGGAGTATCGTGTTCACTTCTGCGGATCGGGTTTTGGTAACTGAACGAAGTGGTGCAGTGAAAGTAGTAGAAAAAGGTGTTGTGCGTAAAGAGCCGATGATTACCTTTGATGTCTCGACTCGGTCTGAAGATGGATTACTAGGAATGACTTTGGATCCGAATTATGCTTCAAATAAATATGTGTATATTGCGTATACCTATGCGAGTGGACGTGGCGCTGATCGAGTAGTGCGGGCTGTTGATGAAGGTGACAAATTGCGTGTGGATAAAACTTTGATTGAAGGCGTGCCTGCAGCGCAAGTTCATGCGGGGAGCCGTCTGAAGTTTGGACCGGATGGAAAACTATATATGACTACTGGTGATGCGTCTCAAAAAGAATTGGCACAGGATAAAACCTCGCTGGCTGGGAAAATATTGCGTATGAATAGCGATGGGTCGATTCCGAGCGATAATCCATTTCCTAATTCGTATGTCTGGTCGTATGGTCATCGTAATCCTCAAGGAATTGATTGGCATCCAGTGACGAAAACTATGTGGGAGACTGAGCACGGGCCTTCTGGAGGTGACGGACCAGGCGGAGGTGACGAAGTGAATATGATTGAGCGGGCTGCAAATTATGGTTGGCCTGTTGTGTCTCATGATAAACGCCGAGATGGCATGATGGATCCACAAGTTTTGTATACACCTGCGATTGCTCCTGGATCTGGAAGTTTTTATACAGGAAAAGTATTTCCTCAATTTGAGAATAATTTCTTTTATGGTGCATTACGCGGACAAGGAATTTACCGGGCAGTGTTGAATACAGATGGAACAAACGTATTGTCGCATAACAAACTCGCAGGCGTGGATGTTGGACGAGTGCGTGACGTTGTGACAGGACCAGATGGCAATATTTATTTCTCGTCAAGTAATCGAGATGGACGTGGGAGTGTTAAGGATAAGGATGATAAGATTTACAGACTAGTGCCTGCTAAATAATTTATTTCTTGATTACTTTTATTACTAAGAAATTTGCGAGCGCGAAGAGAACAATGGCTCCCCCTGCGGCTAGGTTGAAATAGAAAGATAGATAGAGTCCGGCGATGACAAAGTAAATGCTGAAAATGATGGCATAGAGCAGAGTTTGGACAAAGCTTTTAGCGATTTGTGACGCGGTGAGTACGGGGATGACCATGAGTGCGCTGACTAATAGAATTCCGATGATGCGAATGGATAGTGCGATAGTGATGGCGGTCAGAATCATGAAAATGTAATTAACTTTATTTACCTTGATACCGCTGACCTGGGCTGCTTCTTCATCAACTGAGACATAGAGTAATTGTTTGTATATTGCGGCGATGGTGAGTGAGACGATTACTCCTACTGTGAGTGCGATATAGATGTCTGTAGTGGTCACAGTGGTGATGCTGCCGAAGAGGTAAGCAAATAGGTCAACGTTGAATCCTCGGGCAAAGCTGATGAGAACTGTTGCGAGCGCTAAACCTCCGGATAAGAAAAGTGCGAGTGTGGCTTCGCCGCTGAGTTTTTTGTCCTGGTTAAGTTTTTGAATCATGATGGCTGCGAGAACAGTGACGATAAGGGCAGTGTAAACAGGATAGACTTGGGTGAGTAAACCGATAGCAACTCCGGCGAGCGATACGTGTGCGAGGGTGTCAGCCATCAGGGAATATTTTTTGTTAACAAGGAATATTCCGATGAGTGGTGCGATGAAGGCAATAATTATGCCTGCTGTGAGTGCGCGAATCATGAATGTGTATTGAAAGATTTCCATAGTTTTAATGCTTGTGAATAATCATCCTTCGCGTGCTGCCATATAATTTTTCTAGGTATTCATCTTTAACAAATTGTTTGGGTGTTCCTTGGTAGACGAGTTTTTTATTGAGACAGACGAGTTTATTCACTTCATTTACCACTACATCAATGTCGTGAGAGACAAGTACTATGGTCAGCCCAGTTTTGTTGAGTTTTGCGAGGAGACTGTAGAACTCGTCCTGTGTGTTGACGTCAACGCCTGTGGTTGGCTCGTCGAGGATCAAAAGATCTGGTTGGGAGGCAAGTGCTTTGGCGATAAAAGCCCGCTGCTGTTGGCCGCCTGAGAGCTCTCTGATGAGTTTATCTTTTTTGCTGGTGAGATCTACGGCATGGAGTGCATCTGCTACATTTTTTTTATTTTCTGTTGCGAGTGAGATAATTTCTTCTACTGTGATAGGTGTAGTGATATCTATCTGCGTGGCTTTTTGTGGAACATATCCTATTTTGGAAAATTCTTTGAATTTGTTGAGTGATTTACCAAAGAGTTTTATATCCCCGCTCCCCGGCTTCATTAGTCCTAGGAGAATACGGATAAGAGTGGTCTTGCCACTGCCATTTGGGCCGATAATGCCGATGAAGTCTCCTTTGTGAATATCTAGCGAAATACTGCAGAGGACTTCTTCTTCTCCGTATCCGAAACAGATATCTTTGAGCTGTACTATTGGTGTGTTCATTGGCATTCTAGCGCGATTTTGAGATTGGCAAGGTTTTGCTGTTGAATAGTTATGTAATTTTGGCCTTGTGCGATCTCTTCGTCTGTTAATCCTTCGATTGGATTAAAGAGTAGTGTTTGGGCGCCTACCTCTTGGGCTATTGTAGCAGATATGCGCGGAGAAATGAGTGATTCGTAGAAAATATACTTAATATTTTTTTGTTTTGCGAGTTCGACTAACTCCGCTAGCTTCTGCGGAGATGGTTCTTCGTCAGGAGAGAGCCCGGATATGGAGTTTGCAACAAAACCATATCGTGATGCAAGGTATCCGAAGGCGTTATGGGATGTGATTATTTCAGATCGTGCGCAGGAAGTACCGAGGTTATTAAACTGGTTGTGTAGTTGCGTTAGGTTAGTTTTAAGGTCTGCTGCGTTTACTTCATAACTTGCTTGGTTTTGTGGATCACTTGTAATAAAGGCTTGCGTTATCTTGTCTGTAATTTGTATGGCGAGTACTGGATCGAGCCAGATGTGAGGGTCGTAGCCAGACTCCTGAGGGAGGAGGACAAGATCTTGACTGGCATCGATTAGTTGTATGTTTTCCTTTTGTAAGTCAGGTGTGAGTTTGTCTATCCAGGTTTCAAATCCGGCGCCGTTGTATATGAGTAAATCTGATGAGAGTAAATTGGTAATATCTTGAGGTTTTGGTTCGAAGTCGTGTGGTTCAACACCAGCAGGAACAATGGATGTGACGATGAGGTTGTCTTTCCCTACTTCTTGCGCCAGAAATTGGAGCGGATAGAAACTTGTGGTTACATGGAGTTTGTTCTGCGTGTTGTGATCTGTTTTTTTAGGGCTAGTTAGGAATGTGAGTAGGAAGATGCCTAGTCCGATAGTACAAATAAATAACGCAACGTGCCTTAACTTCATACTTATATTATACAGTAGATTATTTTCAATTGCAATAGAGTTGCGTTTGTGATGTGTATTAAAAAAGCCCTCGAGTTTTAGGAGGGCTTTTAGCGTTACGTGAGTTAGTTAAATTATTACATAGCCGATGCTTTTGGTGAAGCAGATGCTTTGCTTGAAGTCATCGCTGAACCTGATGGGCTTGCTTTTGTCATTGATGCTGAAAAGTCTAGGTTGCCGCAAGATAGATAGGTTGCTATCTCAGCTTTAGACTTGTGTACATTTACAGATAGTTTACCGAGATCTGCGAGTGAAGCGAGTGTTACACCTGCTGGTAATGTTGTTTCAGACTTTCCGTTTACTACGTCTGTGAGTGGATATTTTACGTCACCTGGCTTAGGACAGACACCTGCATGAATGTGTGCTGGCTCAGCTGCTGCTGTTGCGTTTGCAACCTGGACAGTTACTTTTACTTTTCCGGCGACTTCTTCAAACATTACTGTGCCGTCTTGCTTGGAATTGTTTTGTGCAGTGAGTTTGAAAGATGGTTTTGCGCTGCTTGATCCTTCATTCATCATAGCAATAGGTGTGCCTGTTGGACGCGCTGTCACTACCGGCGTGGCTACTGGTTCCATAATATCTGTTTCTGTGGTTGCGGGAGCTTTAGGTGTACAAGCTGCTAATAAAAGTGCAGTACCTGCAATAGCGATAAATTTTTTCATGAGAACCCCTTTAGATAGACTATACGTAGATAGCGTACCGCAGTTGGAGGCGGATGTCCAGACTCCACTTAAACCTTTTTTACTTCGTGATATGCACGGTCGGTGTTGACGTTTTCGAGATCGTAATTTTCACCCATGATATTTCTGGCAGCATAGAGACCCATTTGGATTGAGTGGTCTGAGTTGTTATACTTGAATGTTCCATTGCGGCCGATGATCTGGAGATTTTTGAATCCTTTGAGATACTCTTTAAGCGCTTCGACTTTTTCTTTGTAGCCGAGATCGTAGACAGGATATTCTTTTGGTACACGGTGAACGTATGAGCCCACAATATTTTCTTTTTCGAAGTAATGGAATTCTGCGATATAGTTTTCGGCTACTTTAGTCACAATGTCCTCGTCCTTCATGTTCCATAGCTCGTCACCCTCTTGGCATGCGAGTTCGAATACTATTGATGTCGTGCCTTCAGGTGAAAGACCGTCGGTCCAAGCATCCATTTCCATGAGACGCACGAAAATAAGTTTGGAGTCTTGGGTATAGACCCAGTTGTCTGGAGTGAAGTGTGCTTTGTTGACCATAACTGTGACTTGTATTTCGTCGCGATAGGATAAGCCTTTGGCTGCTTGAATAACGTTTTCATCGGCTGCTGGAGTAAGTTTAAGTACTAATTCTGTGAGCGGGATACTAGAAACAAAGTTCTCAGCAGTTAATGTTTCTGTTTGATCGCTCTGTGCGGTCGGCTTACTTCCAAGTTCTTTGCGGCTAATTTCTATGTGTTCGTCGTGGATATCTTTTGCGTGTGTTTGGGTGACGGTTATGGAGTTGATGTGTTTTTCGCCATCTTTCTCTGACCAATCAATTTTTATGACATCTTGGGAGAGTTGGATCTTGTTCTGTGATTTTTTAAGAATATCTTCCTCGAGCTTTTCGGCGATGCGACCAAACCCGGTTTTGGGGTAGATAAATTTGTCTATTAAACTGACAACGTTTTTAGATTTAATAAACGAATCTTTGACTGCACCCCAGATACTTAAACCTTTTGCGCGCTGCGAGACCCAGTCGCCTGAAAGTTCAGTGGTTTTTTTACCCCAGAGTTTTTCTGTATAATAGTGGAAGAATTCGTAGTATAGTTTGGTGCCAAAAAGGTTAATATAGGCGTCTTTCATGTTTTCGTTTGAGGGTGTACGAAGGCCAGTTTTTATGGCGATACGTGTTTTGAAATATGACAAAATAGCCCAGACTGCATGAAAGATACCGAGATTTGCAAGCGCGTTGAGCGGCTTGAGTGGGTAGTTATAGTATTTACCTTTATAGTAGATACGGGTGAGGCGATTGACGTCAGTAAGCTCTCCTTTGAGAAGATCTCGCATCCACTCGTCAATTTCGTCAGATTTGGTGAACCATCGATGAGGCCCAGAGTCGAAGACAAAGCCATTTTTACGGAATGTAACAGCTAAACCACCAGCATAGGGGTTTTTTTCAACTAATGTCACTTGAGTATCGGACTTCTTAGTGAGCTCGTGCCCACAGGCTAAACCTGCGAGTCCTGCTCCGAGAATTACTACTTTTTTACCTGTTTCATTCATATATATTCCTTTTTATTCTTTTATACTTTATCTGATTCGCATAAATTACGCAAATGAGCGCTAGTCGTTGGGATTATCATAGATTCTAAAAGCGTCGAGTTTCCCATCAGGAAATGTAATAACTTTTAGCGTTCCTGACTCACCTTCTGGAATTTCTCCGAAACTTCCCACTATTAATGTATTTTTTAAATTCCTGTCCTCTGCCCAGATTACACGCCGGAATTCGTATTTATCGAACCCTTTATTGAATTCTCCATTGTTTATCCAAACTCGAGGATCATAGTTTTTGTAATAGAGAAAGTATATATATGGCTGGTCCCAGGCGGTAGTTACCAGAATTTTGTCATATTTATCTTCTATAGGCTTGAGCGTTTCTACTAATTCTTTATAGCCATATTGCCATTCACGAGCGTACTCTTTATCTAAGTTTACGTAATATTGATTGAGATAATACGTGAAGTTTGCTATGTACGAGAGGATAACGAGTATAGCTGGGAAATATATGAGTGCTTTGGATTTTGAGATTTTTTGTATTTGTTGCCTTGACCAGTTTATTGCCACGATCAGTCCAACCGCAATCATGATCTGTGGGATGGGCAAGAATAAAATACTGCGAATGGCGTGCGGTGTGCCGGTTGAGATTGCTGCAGGAATTGGCGCAATAAAGTACCAATAGAAGAATAGCCATTTAAAGTTGAACTTCTTTTTTAGAAGAAATATAAGTCCAATGATGAAGAAAGGAAATTCGAGTAAGTAGAAATGACCCATGCCGGGAGCATGATGACGTTGTACTGGATCTCCTTTGAGGAACATACTGCTGGGATAAAAATGGTCTGCGTATCCTTCTACAATGCTCAAGGCGTAAATCATTCTTCTATTGTGAAATATGGATTCCCATTTGCCTTTTACTTCGTCTTCTCTGGCGTATTCTAAGGTTCGCAACATTTCGAAGGAAGGCTTAAACACTGAGACCGATGTGAAGCGCGATGAAGCGGTACCTCGGAACAGAACAATTACCAGAGGCGCTATGAATATGAGGGCGATAACTGAGGCAATAATTACATGTTTGTATTGCTGTTTGAATGCATTACGATAGCGTATTAGTACGCCGAGAAGAAGAAGTGGAACTACGAGGCGGGGTGCGTGATAACAGTAAAATGAAGCCGCCAATAATAGTGCGCTGAGGTAGATCCATTTAGGCTTTTGAGTATTCAAATAATGAAGGATTGCCCACATTCCTGATACCACAAAGAAGACTGCTATGTTTGCTTCGAATGCTGCTCGAGAAAATTGCAGAGACCAGGGCGAGATCGCAAAAATGAACATCGCAGTCAATGGTGCATATTCACGAAGTTGGCTGTTTTTTGAGTTTTTAAAAAATTCACGAGTTAACAGGTAAACAAAAATGATGGTAAGCGAGCCAAAGAATGCGCTTGGTGCACGAATAGAAAACTGATCAAGTCCGAAGAGTGCGATAGAAGGAATTGTGAAGTACGCGTAAGCTGGTGGTTTGTAGTCGTTGAATGAACGAATGGAGAGAGGCCAGGTATTGCCGTATTCGTCGGTTCCTTGCAATAACATGGAATACGCGTTGTACCCCAGTGAAACTTCATCCCAGTCCATTGAATAAGGAACCTCTCCGAGGTTATAGAACCTGAGTGTAATTCCGATGACAATAATGGCTAAAATAATGGCTTTTTTTATCATGCTGTTGTTCTTTTGGTATTATACCGGATCGTGGGCGTGCATACTATATTTTGAGTGATATACTGAATTTGGAATATGTGGCATTACTTAAAGGTTACTCTTTTAATTATCCTGTTTTTTAGTATTGGACTGATAAATACTGTCCATGAGTCCTATCCAGATGAGTTTGACAATATTCTGGGAGGCCGGTACCTAATTGAAGGTAAGCCGATTTATTCTGACTTTTTTACCCACCATGGACCGACTGCATATTTTGTTGCAGTTATACCTCAATTGTTTTCAGGCATTTCGTTTTTTGGTTTCCGCATAGTGTATGCCATTTTGCTTTGTATCTATCTCTTATGGAGTTACTGGTTTATACGGAAACGTTTTCCTTCAGAATTTAGTCGACTATACTTGCTGTTTCTGTTTTTTCTTCAGGTTACACTGACCTATTTTTGGGGACACATGTTGCTTGCTGACAGTATTGCGGCACTTTTCTTATTGCCTGTGTTTGCATTCTGTACCGGGCTTGTACTATATGAGCGTTCTATTACCCCGAGAGAACTTTTCGTACCTGGACTGCTGGTTTTTCTTGCGCTTACGAGTTCGTTTACTTACTTTTTTGTGTGTTCTTTGTTCTATTCATTCTTGCTGTATCGGTATTTTTTCAATGGTAAAAAAATCGTATTAAAAGAAGCATTTACGGCTATTGGTTTTTTGAGCGCTCCATTTATATTTTTGTTTGTTGTATTTGCTATTCAAGGTAATCTTGGAGATTTTTATCGCCAGGCGTATGAATTTAACAAAAATTATTATATTTATAATTATCCTCGACCGGAAGGATCGTCTTCGTTTAATCCGATTCGTTATGCAGTAGCCATTACGTATATGTTTTTTTCAAATACGCTAAGCCTGTTGACGCAGGTTCCTAGTGCTAGTTTGCAGTATCCTGTGAATGTTGCTTTGGCTGTGGGGTTTGTGTGTTTTGTGATCTATTTGTTATTTAGAAAACAGTTTATATTCGCTGCGTTTACATTAGGTGTTTTAACTTTTGCCAATGTTCGTAGTAATCCTTTGACGTCTAAAGAGCCTGATTACCAGATTGCTGTGTATTTTGTGTTGTGTTTATTTGTTTCGTTTGTGTTTTTGTGGAGAGCGTATGTTGCCTTGCGTGACAAGTCATTTAACCGGCCGCAAATGTTTATATTATATGGGTTGTTTGGTATTTGTGGAATTTTGTTTAGCTTCTCTTCACTGACATTTATTAAATATTTTTCCGATAAAGCCTACAGTAAATATATGGGTCTAATGCCATTAATTTATGATCGTCCTGACATTGCTCCTATGGTGAATGCAGCAATAACTAAAGACGACTATGCGTGGATAGGTCCATTTGCTTTTGAGGATTTGTGGTACATGAATGCTCAAGTGCCTTCTCGATACCAGATCATGATCCCAGCGATGAAAGAGGCGGGATTGGTCCAACCAATGACTGATGAGATTCGTAGTAAACGCCCCAAAGTTATCTATTTTGATAAATATTTTTATGTTTTAGGTAAAAGTCCGGAAACATTTGGTGTGCCTTTTTTGGATTTCTTGTCGGAAGAGTACGTGCATTACGTTGATTACCGCAAAGGGAACAAAGCATATGTTACTACTACGTCGATAACGTTGAAGGTGGATATTGAAGCAAAACTTTATATCCGCAAAGATGCTGTGGACGAAGTTACTGCTCGATTGTTAGAAAAAGGTTTTATTAAAGAAAAAATTGCAGATTAGTTTTTCTCTATTTCGTAGACATAAACTAGTTCGTGCACTTTGTTTTCTGTTTTCCCTACATATATTTGTTTGTAAGGTAATTTCTTATCTGTAACATACAGAAATCTTTTTTCTTGGATTGTTTGAGGGTCAATATCTTGAATTCTGATTTGCTTATATGATTGTGCATGTTTGAATCCCCCACCGTCTCGGTCAAAGTAGGTCACGTTTTTTCTGTAGTCTACAGGGGATACTTGGTTATAAAACGCGTAAAACATAATCGGGTCACTTGAGAATGTCGCTATGTATACGGGAGTCTTGTCTTCATATTGTTTTAAAAATTTCATGAGGGGTGTGAGCTGTGCGTTATACAGCGTGCTATATTTTGAGATATGAACTGTATGAAAGTCTAACTGAAAAATGATTGTTGAAACGAAAATTAAAAAGGTTAGTATTAATGCACTTATCACTTTGTAATGATTCGTATATGAACGCACTGTATTCAGTGCATAGTCTAATCCGAACGCTATAGGAATCAGACTAAGGAATACGAAAGGTGCAGTACGCATTTTCTGATGGAGTCCAGCGATAACTGCTGGAAGGACTGCGAGTGGGATGATAAGGAGAAATATATACCAATGAGTTTGGTTGTACTCTTTTCTATTACGAAAGTATGCGAACAGGCCGAGATAATAGAGGGGTAATGTAAATAGACTAAATTGACCATAGTTTTCGACGTTTTGTACAAAAAGTTCTTTGTCTCCCGTCAAAAATAAATATTGAGGGGAGAAGGCTTGTATCCATTCGGAAATAATTCTTCTGCCATAGACTACGCCTTTATTTGCGTTTATTCGACATAACACTCCTCCGTTATTTTGCGCACAATACTGCCGTTTCTCCGTAATCTCAAGCGCAGCGCCTTTGTCAGCGAATATACCTACTTGGTTTACTCGAGCAGTTAAGATGGAGCCAGCGGTGGCTGAAGGAATTATGAGAAGTATGAAGGCAAAAGCTGCAATGATTGCCTGTTTGAACGGTAGTTGGTTTTTCCATAGTGATACTCCGTAGAGGACAGGTAAGGTAAAGATCGTTACAAATCTATACGCAACATAGCTGTACCAGGAACCTGCGAAACATATAACGGAAAGAATTATGTAGAGATATTTTTTTGTTTTGAGCGCGTGGAAGAATGTTATAAGGGCGAGAATATAAAAAACTAGACCAAGAGTTGATTCACGCCCGATTCTGCCCATCATGAAAGCAAATGGTGAGAAGGCAAAAACTGCACAGGTTGTAACTGCTCCCCATTTTGAAACACCGCACTGTCTGAGTAATATGTATGCTAAAGGAATCAGTACTATTGCGCTGAGTACGGCCGGTAGCCTGACTGCAGCATCTGTTAGTCCTAATATTTTAATGAATGGGACGAGTATATACACGTAGAGGGGCATTTTCTGATCGCCATATGATTCGAACACGAGCGGCAAAAAGACATCGTGTTCGTCTTTTAAGTCAGTCAGCATTGAATACGCGCTATATCCAAAGGCTGGTTCGTCTACCAAGCCCCCACCAGGTGCAGAATTGAGACGGAATAATTGTAACCCTGTTGCAAGTACTATGATTGCAGCAAAAATTATATGAAAGATGTATGCTGTCAGTTGTTTCATCTCTTATGGCTTTTCGTCGTACCACCACTTTACTGAGCGATTGTACAAATTTGTTGGTGACTCCTCTTTCCATCCCTTTTTAGTTAACGCATCATTTTCATCATCATTTATGTCCCAAACACTAGTTATGACAGGTACAATGTTTGTCGGGGTTCCACATTCTTCGTCTACGATTGGAATATTTCGTTTTCGCCATATGGCGATCTTTCTTCCGTTTTCGCTATACATATTTTCCATATACATAGTCATGAAATAGTTATCCTTCATATCCCTTGAAATACGGTCTACCTCACAATAATAAATGCTAAATTTTTCATTCGGATATCTCTGTTGTATTTGTTGTAATTCTTGTCTGATTCTTACTAGATCCTTGTTGGGTGAGAACACATAAGAGCTTACTGATGACCAAATGAGAAGTATATATAACGGCAAAAGTACTATTAGAAGTTTATGTATACGAATCGCAGTATAGAGTACAGCTCCAGTGAATAGCAGTATCCATGGAATTAAATACTGTATGCGGGCTACATAGATTTCCCCTACCCAATACCGAATACTTATTATTTGTATAGCGAAAACAATAATTAGAATTACTGATTCCTTATTGAGCTTCTTTTTCCACCAGAGAAACGCGAGCGTCACCCCTGAGAGGACCATTCCTAATCTGCCAATAAGTAGTCCGCCTCCCGTCACATCTCCCCAGAGTTTAGGAAAGGTGTTTGTAGTGAAAGTAAGCCATCGGCGTGGTGTATAGAATGTTTCTGAGACATTGAAATAGAAGTCGGCCATGTGCCATATGTTGAAGTAATGATTATTCAGTTCAAAGAACCCCATTGGGATTGCGGATATGAACAAACCTAAGAGTGAGTATGCAAATGCTTTGATTTTCTGAGAAGGCAAAAGAAAAAATCCGAATAGGAGCACTACAAGCATAAGTGCCTGATAGTGAATTTGTAAATCGATACCTACTAACAGACCCGTAAGCGCCGGATAAATCATACGCTTGCTACGGAAGCTCAAAAGGAAACAGAGTACTGTCAGTGATGAGGTAAACCCCAATAAGTATGGGTTTGTGAGATAAATACTTGCTTCAATAAGTGTGATTGAAAAGGCTGCCAGAGCAGCTAATATTAGACCGAAATATCTGTCATAGATTAAGCTACCTATTTTATACATTATGGGGATTGTAAGAAGAGAGGCTATGGTCGTTGCAATCCAAGGTGATAACATGTGCGGAATTAGGTGTCGCATGAGAATGAGGTAATACCAGTACCAGGGTCCGGTTGTGATCGGGCCGATGGATGACCATGGGCCAGTCATGGGTAACTGGAGCTCCTGAGCGGCAACGAGGCTAATGAAAAAGTCGCGCCCCTGTTCGTTTCCAATGTAAATGCGATTGGAGAAATCATTGATACGGAGGAATAAACCAACCAGGACTATTACGGCGAGGGTACTATATATGAGTGCGGTTTTTTGGTCTACTCGCTGAAGTTTCTTTTGGAGCACTTTTAGATTAAGCATAATTTAATTTTACTTAGTAATGTTATACCTTGTAAGTACATCTTTATACAGTCCTATTCCAAACCATAGCCAGTTTTGTTCGTAATAAGGTACATCTTTTTTAAATGTATTTTCTGTAGTGACGTATTGCTGAAGGATTTTTTGTTGATATATCTCATCAGCATTTTTTTTGTCGTGAATCATGAAATATCCCAGGGCAGTTGCATACATTGAAGCACTTTCATATCTTCCCACTATTTGACCATCATGTGTATGTTCAGCAAAAAGTTTTTTGTTTTGATTGTATTCTTGTGACAAAAATTTTAATTGACTTAAATAGGTTGCTGCTTGTGGATCTTTGTTCCATTGATAATCTAGAGCGATTCGCCATGGTATACGGATCGCGTCGTAGGAGTATTTGGTGGTAAGATCGGGATTTTTTACTGCAGATAATTCTCCTGTTTGCCTGTTTATAATAACCCAATCCGGAGGCAGATTTGCTGATGACGATTTATCTAAATTGCTTTGTGATGCTTTCGTTAAAAGCTCGTAGGATGGATTTATCAGTGAGTTCCAATCGTGATCTTGGTCGACTGCTGCGAAAATTCTCCAGGCATACGGAGTGAAATATGATGGGTTAATCACTATTTCTGTGTTTGAAGTAGCCCAATTTCCTGCTGTTGGGTATCTTTTGCCGTTTGCTTCAGCGGTTTCTACTTCCCACAAACTTGTGAGCACTAATTTTGCTTCAGTAATGTACGCGGGATCGTTCCATTTATTAGAAGCTAGGATTAAGGCTAGTGCGATGTCGTTTGATGCATCACTTGCGGAACCCTCTCCTCCATTTGGTGGGGGCCCATTTGTGTTGTCTGATCTCCGACCCCACTTCCATCCGAAGAGATTATCTGAAGGGCGCTTCATATTTTCTTTGGTAAATTTCCAGACCCTGTCAAGCATTATCTTGTCGTTTATCCAGACAGAGCGCAGTAGCGCATAGCTTTGGCCTTCGGATGTTGTGGTGTTGTTCTGCGTTGGATCCACTACTCTACCTTCTGGCGTGATGAAATCTTTTTTGTACTGCTGCCATGAGGATTGAAGAATGGCTTGTGTGTTATCCGTGGTAGAATTATTTTTAGATTTCATGGACAGAAAGAAAACCGTTAGTATTATTATTAGTAATCCGAATAGGATGGGGATAAGGTTGATATAGTTTTTCATGCAGTATTTGCTATTATACTGCTCTCGATAGGTTTTTAGAATCGGTTATTCATCACTGCTATTAATGTTGTTGGTGTGTGTTATATTTATACTGTTGTGTATAAAAATATTAAAATAATTGTCAATCCGGTTTCAGGTAAAGATGAAGCTATTTTGTCTTTTATAGCTGAAGCTTTTAAGGATTCGGAGATTCATTGGGACGTGCTTGTTACTAAAAAAGAGGGCGATGCAAAGGAATTTGCAGAAGGTTTAATACACTCAGGAGCTGATCTTATATGTGTTTATGGAGGTGACGGTACGGTCTGTCAGGTAGCGCAAGCTTTGGCTCATCAAGATATTCCTATGTTTGTACTGCCTGGTGGCACTGCGAATGTTGTTGCTAAAGAGTTAAAAATGCCTATCGATAGTAAAGCCGCTCTTGATCTCATAAAGACCGGTTCTCTAACTGAAAAGCGGATGGATATTGGCATGTGCGGTGATGATTATTTTCTTTTGCGTATTAATATAGGCTTTGTTGCTGATATGGTATCTAAAGCAGATCCGAATTTGAAGGCGGCTATCGGACAGTTGGCATATGGTGTTACTGCAATTTCTCATATTTTACAATCTGAACCTCAGAAATATTCTTTGATAATTGATGGTGTAACGAAAGATGTTGAAGGTGTGGCTATCGTGATTGGAAATGTCGGCAATATTGGACTTCAAGATGTCTCGATGGTTCCGGATAGTGATAGCACTGATGGAATGCTTGATGTAATAGTTTTGCATAAGGGTGATCTCCCTTCGGTTATGAAAGCTGCGGGAAGTGCTTTAATGCAGCAAAAAGCTGAGGACGTGTATTCACATTGGCAAGCTAAGGAAGTATCGATTGTTGTGCCTTCTAGTCAAACAGTTATGTGTGATGATTTAGAAATGACAACAAAAAATATTAGCGCTAAAATTATTCCACAAGCACTGCGGATATTAGTTCCCACTGCATAATCTTGTATGAGTATATTTAACTACTTTGCTAAATTACGAGTAGAAATACAACGGGCTATCGATCACCTTTGGCTGCATGTACGAGGGATGCCGCAAGTGAAACGAAGTATGTTGACTAAAAATCTGTTTTTGGGTGGTCAGTATAGCTTGAGGCGTATATCTTCACTTAAAAAGCTTGGTATTACAGCCATTGTGAACATGCGTATGAGCGCGATTCATAATCCGACTGCTCAACAAGATTTTCGTATATTGCACTTACCTACCCCTGACTTTCATGCGCCAACGCTTGAGAATTTAAGGAAGGGAGTACAGTTTATGGATGAGGAGATAAAAAAAGGCGGGAGTGTGTACGTTCATTGCCACTGGGGTGAAGGCCGAGGTCCTTCAATGGTAATCGCTTATTTAATGTTTACTGGTATGACATTTCAGGATGCGTACGAATTTGTTAAAAAAGTTCGTACGTTTATTCGGCCTACTACAACACAGATTGATCAATTACGACAATTTGAGAAGGAATTGGCTACCTAACCATGCTTCGTGTTCAATTTTATTTTTGTTAGTTTCTCCTGCTAACAATTTTTCGTAGTTGTTCCAAGCAGCAGCTCTCCAATTCCCGATAGTCGCGCTAAGTAGTGGAAAAAATATTATTTGAAGCTGTATGAGGAGTCGGAATAGTAGATCTGTTTCATGCAATGAATTAAAAACGTCGTGTAATTGTTGCGCGATTACTGTATTTATTTTTTTAAAATCTGATTTGTATTCATTTCCTAATTGACAGCCTTGGAGTACGAGTGGCAGGTCGTTATTGACGTGTGCGTTGACTCCGAGCGCCATATATAGTATGAGGTAGTTTTTTGGAGCGCGCGCTTTCGAAACACTGTTGCCAAGCAGGTGCGATTTGCTTATTTAGGCAATATTCTCTTAGCGCATCAAAATAGTATTTGGCAAAGGCGATGTCAAAATTGACCATGCGTTGATCATTGTCGAGAAAGTGAGCACCAAGTTTGTTTTGTACGGCTAGGGTGATCAACAGATAGGTTCGATTAAAAAAACGTAGGTTTCGTAGATCGCTTGATTCAAGCTCTGCTTGGAGTAACTCCATCTGCTTTATAACATCTGAAATGCTACTTAATGTAGGCAGATAAGAATTGAATCGAAAGTGATTCATTTAGATTTTATTTCTCGATTTTGAAGCTCTTGATTATGTTTTTATATACCTCGGTATACGCTGGGTTCTTGGTCTGGATTGATAGAATATACAGATTGTCATCTTTACGAACTAAGTAACGTGTATATGCGAGTCCCCGAGTATTCGTTCCTTCCGCGACTATTGCGTTCGGTAATCCAAAATCAATATCTGATGGTTTACCCTTAACATAGTCAGATTTGAATGTGACAGTCCGGGCATCTCGGTCGTTTAATGCATTGTATTCAATAGTTAAGCCGTTCGGAAATCTATCTTCTGCGATAAATACGCCGTTTTCTGTTCCCATGACGGTATCTGGTGAGAACTGATATTTTGCACCTTCAGGAACCATTAAGTTAAATTTGAAAAATCGAGAATCGCTTGAAACTTTCTTCCATTTTGACGTATCTTTGAGTACTTGTGGATCAATTTGAGGAGCTGCGGATGCAACAGTATTTGCGCTTTGACTGATCGACTCTGTTGGTTGCTTTGAGCTACACGATGTGAATGCTATCGCAATTAAAAGTACTAATACACCTATTTTTGCATTTTTCATATATCGATAGGATACCGTTTTACTCAACTTTTTACAATATATATGGCTGGTTTCCCCGCCGGATCTCTTACCATTTTATATGGTATGAGTTTCCCAGGGAATCTCTCAGGTAAGGCGATAAAGAGCGAATTGGGCGGCATGTTTTGCGAACCAAAGTATGTAGGGTCAAAATTGAATGGTTTAAATTGAATCTTGCCTATCTTATTCTGAGTTTCTTCGAAACCACCACTGACTGTGCCTCCTTGTGCTAAATACCACTCTGGCGTGTAGTTTCCGTACCACAAAAACCAGAGATATGCCCAATCGACTGAAAGATCTACAATAATTGTGTCATATTTATCTTTTTCCGCCTCAACTATTTCGACCATTTCTTTACGGCCATACAACCATTGCTTGGCGAATTCTTTAGGGAGATAGAGCTGATAGTTGAGCGAAAAGTGGAGCGTAGATAGCCCAATTATACCCAGAATCCCTAGAAATGCTACTTTTGGTCCCACCCAATGCGCTGTATACATGAGTCTATTTTTTTGTGATCGTGTATATGAAATCAAATCAAGCTGTTGGAAATATTTTAAAAGTGCCCATAGTCCAATAGCAGAAAGTATACTGAGTATAGGGAGCATGAGTTGTGAACGAATTGAGTGCGGTACTTGCCAGGTGATTGCAGCCGGTATGGGAGCAATCAGAAGCCACCAGAGTGGTAGGAATGCATTGATGTGTTTTCTTCTGCTTATTAAAAATACAGTACCGATAATAATGAGGGGTAGTTGCCAAGGATAGAGTAATCCAAAGCCTGGAACTTGATGTCGGGGTAAATCACTTTTGACGACTAAAAATGAATACTGGTAATGGTCTAAATAGTTTTGAATAACTTGCCGAACTAAAGGAAGGCGCACATTGTGTACTACGACACTTAATGTGCCTTGCCCATCGTGATAATCTTCTACTGCCTGCTCTTTATTGCGTGCGAATACTTCTGGGCGATTAACTATCGACGTCGCCTGGAATCGTGCTAGACCGACTCCCTGCGTCATCTGATTTATCAAAGGCACCGCTATTATTAGACCAAAGATTATTGCAAAAATTAAACCTTTCTTCATGCTCAGAAGCTTTCTGAAGAAATAGATCCCCCATCCCATTAATAAAAGAACTATGAAGAGCCGTGCATTTGCATATGAGTAAAGTGCTATACCGAAGGCTATGACTGAAGCAAAAAGTAGTACCGTGCTTTGTTTGAATTTATGTAACGATAACAGGAAGAGCCACGCCCCGAGCACTTCCCAAAACAATGCAAAGTTTGACTCAAATGCGACTCGAGAAAAGTGAATATGCCATGGCGTTATTGCTAACATTCCTGCTGAAAAAAGTGCCATATTATCTATTCTATTTATCCAGTATTGGTCTTTGGGTGTATCATCTTTTTTCTGTACAAGTAACGTTTTTACAAAGTAATACATCAGCGGCACAGTTGCTGTTCCCGCTAATGCCGACATGAAGCGGACTGCGAACTCTGTTTTGCCGAATAGTGCAATAGAAATAGTTGTTGCATAGATGTATGCAGGAGATTTATAGTCGTCAAACGAGCGAAATGTAGATGGCAGATACTGTCCAAACTCGTCTTTTCCTGTTTGTAGAATTGAATAGGCATTCCAGCCAATGGCAATTTCGTCCCAGTTCAGACTTGGAGGATTTGATCCTAGTCCCGAAAATCTGAGTACAGCAGCTAAGAAGATGATTGCTATAAGAAGTTTTAGTCGCACAGAAATCCTTTATTTGAGTTCAAGTAAGGCATCCTGTCCTTTGGGTATTTCATTCAGTATGAATACAGTTTGTCCTTTGAGGTTTTTTACTGTTGCCTTTGTGAATTTGTTTTCCTCAATTTCTTGCGGAGTGCCTACTACTAATACTTTTTCCTCTGTTTTCTGATCTGCTATCTCTTTTTTCCAATTTATTCCTCTAAATTGGTATTTATTAAAAGCATATACATTAATAAATCCAAACCCTGTTTGATCAGTTTCTGCTTTTCGCTCGACTTGGAACAGTGCAGGTGAATATTGTTTATAGAAGAGTACATTTATATAGGGGCGACCTAGACCATCGGTGATAACTACGCGATCGTAATTTTGATCAATTTTAGAAAGCTCCTGCATCATTTGTTTGTAGCCATATTGCCATTCGGTTTCAGAGTATTTAGGGTAGTGGTCGTAATAATTGTGCTGATAATAGTATAGTTGTCCGATAAGCAATATCGTGCTTCCTGCGATAATCCCTTGTGCAGCATATCTATTGAATTTACCTGCACGCTGTTGCAGCGCATATATCGTATAGAGAAATCCTAGTGCAGTTATAATTTGGAATGTAGGAAGTATATTTAATGTTCGTAGCGCGTGAGGTACTTCGCGCGCAAATGCTGCAGGTATAGGGGCCATCAGTAACCAAACTAAGATAAATGCATAGTTTTTATTTGGTCGCGAGAGCATCACATATAAACCAATAAGAAGGAATGGTATTTCTACTAAGTAGAGCTGACCGATGTCTTGTATTGAAAAACGTGGGTTTACGTCTCCAGATATAAGTAGGAATTTCGCGGAAAAATGCCTAAAATAGCCGTCGAGCCAGTCCTGAGCGAATAATACTCGTCTGTTATTAAAAATGTTTGCCCACCAGGCGTGACCTGCTTGCTCAATGCGTTGATTTGAGAGCTTGACTACCTCCTGGTTAGAAAAAATATTTACTTCCTTATATCTCAACTGACCCTGTGATGACAGCATGTGTTGTAGTGCTGGTAAGGTTAATACTAAAGAAATAATTGCCGCTATAATGAACGGCTTCAGATTGCGCTGTTCTTTTGACACTAATTCCTTAATATATATAAATAGGAGTGACGCTACCAAAAGCGGTATAAATACCCTACTTGAGTTAAATGTGTACATAGCGAGCGTAAAACTGATTCCAGAACCGAGAAAGAACCCTAGCTTCCATTTATGTTTATCTAAGCCGATGAAGAAAAACCATATTCCGACTAAAGCTAGGAAATGCGCAACATTTGCCTCATACGCGACTCGTGATATTTGTGTATGCCACGGCGATAGGGCTAGGAGTAGTGCTGCTATGAGAGCGATATAATTTATTCTTTTTTGAGTTAAAAATTCGTTTTCTTTATTTGATTTTGTCTGTCGTATGAGGATTTTTCTTGTTAGGTAATACGTTACTATTATAGAAAGCGTTCCGAAGAAAGCAGAAGGAAATCGAGTGGTCCACTCATTTAAGCCCAATAGCTTGATCATCGGGACGGCTGCATATATATATACAGGCGGTTTAAAATCTCCAAATGACCTAAAATATTGAACAGGCAGGAAGGCACCTTCCTCGTCTTTTGCAGTTTCGGCAATCGAATAGGCATTGTAGCCCAAGGCTATTTCATCCCAGTAAAGTGAGGGAGGATTTTGGCCAAGATTATAAAAACGAATAACTATTGCAGCGAGGATGATGAGACTGAGGAGGATTTTTTCTTTCATAATCTGTCTATTTTACTACTTTGAATAGAATTCGTTTATCGTCTTTGGCGTTGATCGTTTCTGTTCCAAATGCAAATTGCGGAGAAGCTACTACAAGTGTGCGTGGGGGGAGTTGTAATTGCGAAAAATCTTTACCTGCTGTTGCGATGTCTCCGAAATAGTATTTACCAAATTTTACCATAGGTGTATTTGCTATTTCGGTTTTTTTCTGACTTAGCTCTTGGTATTGTTGTGGCTCCACTTTTTCATAGAACGCATAATACATTTCTGTTTTACCATAGAATCGCGTTAGAATGATGTTATCATAGTCGTCTTCGTTTGCTTTTGCATAATCAATCATTTCCTTCTGCATACTGTCATACCAGTATTGTCCATACGTTGGATAAAGCACTATGTATCGTGCTGACCAGTTTATGACTGAGATGCAGTAGATAACAGCAACCGACACAATAGCAGGATATTTGTATTTTCTGACTGCGTTGAGCGAATTCGCGAGACCATATGCTACAAAAATCATCGGTATAGGAAGCATTGCTAAGGAGCGCAGGCCATAGGCTTTTCCTACAAGCGACGTAGGTAGTGGTGCGAGCAATAGCCAGGCTAAAAGTAGTACTGCGACCTTTTTATTGTTTTTGAACATGAGGATAATACCTATCAGAAGAAATGGGACTTCGATAAGATAAAACATTCCGTGATTACCTACTGTGTATCGTAGCGAGCTGTCGCCCGATACATACCAGAATTGTCCTGAAAGATTATCAAAATAATACTCCAAGAAGTCTCTTACATAGTATGTGTATTTGTTCTCAAGTAATGACACAGTGAATGAATCTGCGGGATATTTTGCTCGTGCTGCGATAACGCGTTCCTGTACTTGAGGATTTGCAAAAATGTTTATCGTCTGGAACCGTGCTTGTCCCTTGTCGAATAAACCGAGATACCCAATAGGAAGACATACTATAAAAAATAACGCGAGATATTTTAGTGAATGAACGACATATGTTTTTGATTTTTGTAGATACACCCATCCCCAAAGTAATAGAACTATAATAAGTAAAGGAATAAACATTTTGGTGGTGTAGTAGGTGTACATGCTAAGAGTGAATGCTCCCAAACTTATATAAAAAGCTTTAGAAGAGGGGTTAGCAATAAAATTTATAAGATATATTATTCCAAGTAATCCTAAAGCGAGCGCGAGGTTTGCCTCATACCCTCCCCTACTAATATGTATGTGCCATGGGCTACAGGCGAGTAATAGTGCTGCTATAAGTGATGTTACTTCGACGTTTTTATCTTTATCTGATTTAAGACTTAGTAATGTTTTGGATAATAGATACGTAAGATATACCGCGCCAATGCCGGCAAGAGCTGAAGGTAATCGCACACTCCAATAGCTTAAACACAATCTGGAAAAGAGAAACAATATAGATGTAGACCGGATTTTTTTGGTCGCCCCATGATTCAAACTGTATTGGAAGAAATTTCCCAAACTCATCTTTGCCTGTTGTTAAGATTGAATAAGCATTATATCCGATTGATATCTCGTCACCATATAAGGCTGGCATGTGAGTATCTAGAAATGGGATGCGAAATATAGCTGCAAGAAAGAGTATGACAATGAGATATTTCTTCATTTAAGGGTATTTTATATCTTTTGTAGCTTATTTTGAATTATCTATTTTCTTGTTCACCTGACGGGGTCGCTACACCAGCTACACCTGGCTGCTGGGTCCGAATTACAACACCAAAATCTACGATCTTGTTTTGATCCATGCGATAGATAACAGCTTTATCTTTCCAGATAACCACCTTATCTCCATTTTGTGCATTTTTATAAAACGGTTCTGATTGCTTAAGCTTAATTGCATCAGTAATAGTAGCAACGAGAGGCTCTTCTGCTGGAACAGTCATAAGAACTTTAAGTTTTTCTACTACAGCTTTTGCATCATTCTTTTCTGTTTTTTGTTTGAGATTCCAATACTCCAAACCTAATGCTATTGATCCAGCGACCCAAAGTCCTAGAACAATAACGACTACAACTGAAATAATTAGTTTTTTACTTGGTTTTTTTTCCATAACTTGTTTATTCTCTCTTATCTTTAATTAAATTTCAAGTACGATTATTCTTATTACGTGATTTCATCACTACTATTACTAAAATTAATAAAATGATTACACCTGCAAGTGCAGCATATACGTAGTTTGAGATACTACTGTCAGTTTTTTTAATCTCGACACTAATATTAAATTCTTTGACTTCTCCTTCTAACGTTAACTGTTGCTGCCCTTGATATCCATCATACGCAATTTCAACTTTGTGATTACCTCTTTCAACATCTTTGAATTCAGCAATACCTTCTTTGTTTGTAAATGCAGTCCGTGGAGTTGAATGGAGCGTTACCTTAGCGTTCTCCACCGGCTTTTTATCGTCATCATTTACTTTAATTTTTACTGTGTATCCAGCAACTTGCGCTGATGGTGTGGGCGATGGCCTACTTGTCCAAGCATTGGTTGGAGATGCTGAGGGGTTAGGTGAGGGTTTTTGTGTGCTTTCTTGTGGCTGTGTGATATTTGTTATTGCAATAGTATTATCTGTTCCCTCAGTTTTCGAGGATATTTCTGATGACCACGAACCTGTTGCACAACCGTTGCCATTGCGAATCCTGACATAATAGATCGTGTTTTCTGTGAGCGATTGAATTGTATAAGTTCGTGCTCCTTTTCCGCCTATATTATCTGCGCTGTATGTATATTTACCTGACTGTGTGCCGTATTCAATTGCGTATTTATTGACGTTTTGAGAATCGTCAGCAAAATAGATTTTTATTGATGACTTTCCTTCACTTGATGAAGCATACAATCTTGGAGTCTGATCAGGTTTTCTGTCTGCACAAACTGGTGGCTCATTTGAACTTGCTGTATTATTGTTACTAGAAGATGAACCTGAAGAAGTAGTTGCAGCGTCATCGTTGTCGGTAATAGTGTACGTATAGGCAGTATTCGATCCCAGTGTAGAGAATGTTGGACTAGAAAGTGTTACGATAACGGTTTCGTCTGATTCGTCAGTTGAATCGTTTACCACAGTAACGGGAATTGTCGTTGAGGTGCTGCCAGCTGTTATTGTGGCAGTTCCAGATGAAAGCGTATAGTCACTCCCCGAACCGGTTGCAGTACCACCTGTTACGGAATAACTGACAGTGACATCTCGAGAAAATGATCCGGAAAGCGAAACTGGCAAAGTTACGGAAGTCGTACCTTCTGATCCTGATGCGGAAGTCGATGTGAACTGGACAGTTGGTTGAGTTGGAAGCGTGACATACCCCCAATAGATGGAGTGAGGATTCACACCGGTTGGCGGTAGAGCGCCGTTGATACGAAATCCAAATAGTAGCCTGTTGTTACTTCTATTTTGGTAGAGAATAGGGATATCTGCGCCGCCGTCAGCTCCAGCTGAGCCACCTGGCGAGGTGTAAAATCTAGTGGCAGAGCTGAGTGTTGTTCCATCGTATGTTTTGTAATCAATATGACCGTTGCCGCCGTTAGTTGTAGACTGGATGTATGAGGCATAGATATAGTCTTGTTTGTCATCGTATGCGAGGTCTATGGTAGGTGCATAGGCATGGGTGCCGAGTGCTGAGTAAATGTCGACCGTTGAAGAGATCGCGTCAGAACTATTCAACGAGGCCATGCTTACCGTATCTCCGTTTGTACCATCTTTCCAACGCGCCCATCCTACATAGAGTTTGTCGTTGGTTGTGTCGAGGACTGGCTTGGTAACAAGCTGGTATTTGAGTGTATAGCCTGATGATGTGTCCATCGCCCCCATCACTCCGACTTGTGCCCAACCACCACTCCAGTTGGTACTGCCTGAATTCCAAGTTGCACGGTACGCTAATAACTGATCTCCGCTATTATCGTCTTCTTCGGCCACGAATACATAGAGGTTGTCTTTACGTGATCCGGTTCCTCCGCGAACACTGGCTGAGACTGCAACTGCTCCAGAAGTATCAAAATATATTTGATCGGCTGCGACTGCTGGAGGATCGGTTGAGATGGTATCGGCTGTACCGTCAAGTGATAACCAGTTACCGGCTACTCCATCGGCGTCTGTCATTGATAGTCGTCTTCGCGAGGCTCTGACCTCGTTGATGCTTGAGCCGTGTTTAGGCCAGATTGCGACGAGTGTACCATCTGTTGTTCCATCATTGACCCAGAGTGCGACTGGTTGATCTAAGTTGCGCGAGGAAGAGGTGTCTAACTGTAAATTGACTCCGGTATTGATGCGGGCGATGGCGGTGATATTGTTTGACCCGTCGCGTGTAATGCCGTAGCGGCGATAAATAATTCCATCATTAGTATCGGTTGCAGCCCAAATGACATGTAAAACATCGTTGATTGAATCATAGGCGACGGATCCTCGCGTTAAAAATGTGTAGCTTTCGGAGCTTTGTGACCAATTGGCTCCATTATCATTTGACCAAGCCCAATGGGTAGTTGTAGAAACGCGAGTTTGGGTCAGCCAGATGTATTTGCCATATTGGTCAATTGTCCAGACACGTCCTTGGGAGAAGTTGATAGCGTCATTGCTTCCATCTCCAGCATCAGTTGTACCGAGGGATGCATATGTTCCATCGGCTCTAGTGTTTGTATAAGCAAACACCCCTAACCCTATTAAGAGAATAACAGCAAATGAAGCTAATATTTTTTTCATTCTCTATTAGAGTAGCATCTTTAAGGAGAATGATAAAGCTATTTTTTACGCTGTTCCTATGACAAATTAATTTGTTGTATATGTCACGGTTAACCTTGCAGGATCTCCGCCAAAGTAGTCGTCCCATCCGTAATATTTTCCGCTTTGCAAGGTTCCTTCGTCAATCACAAACCCTATAAAGTTATTTTGTGCATAATCAGTCCTATTCACTATGTGCTGGACAAGTGCGTTGATGTTTGGCGAGCTTTTTATAGACCCATTTGTCCACGTTGTTGGATCTGACCACATGATACTTGTTCCATAACGAGGGTGATGATTTATAAGATCTCCCAAAAACCCATTTTGAAAGGCCGTTGTATTGCCGACATCATAGATCTGAATTCCCATTCCCCCCGTTGCACTAGGACTTTGGAATGAACCAGCAGTGACTGTCAAAAACGCGTTTTGAATAGTAGCATTTTGCGGCACATCGATTTGGAACTGCATCCCCGCAGATTCTTCATCACTGTCATTACTGACGAATAAGTACGGTTCATTTGTGTTGTTATAACCGTTTACTCTTACTTCGTTATTTGGATTGCCAGTGTGCGCATTACCCGACCATGCGTCTCTATCATTTGATGGAACTGTATAGGTTATTGTAACTGGTGCGGAAGTTGGAGTGATCGTTGGTACAGGGGTTGGTGTTATGGCCGGAGTAGCAGTAGGAGTTGGAACTGGTGTTGCGGTCGGAGCGGCAGTTGGTGTCGGTGTTGGAGTATTGTAATTAATGTATCCGTACATAAGACTTGATGTGTTGTAGTTATTATTTATTATCCTTGGGAAGACGAATTCTATAGTTTCAGGACGATTAAATCCTACTACAGACCATTTAATACTTGGGCTTGAATCGTATGAATCTGATCCTGTTGGTGTAGCAAACTCGAGTGATGAATCCCATACTCCGTTTGTATTTCGTTTCTTTGTACACATTACCGTCATTAATTTACATGATGTGTTGTTAGGATGCCCGTGACCAATAAGATATTGGTCACCGTTTTGAGCTAATGCTAATACTGGATCGTGGCTATATGTATTTGATAGCTCCGTGTCTATCCAGGATCCCGATGCATTTGTTACATAATGAATACTTCCATAATCGCCTGTATTATCAAAATCTTCGATGTATGTAAGGTATTTTTTACCATTTGTATCTATTATTATTGTTGGGCCTTGGTCGATGTTCACACCAAAGTTGTTGCTTGTCCACGGACGAGACGTACTTACTTGTTGAATAGGATTCCACCCGTTTACTGTCTTTTCGCGGTATAAAATGCGAGGTGTTCCACTCTGTGATATCCAAGCTACTGAAATTGAGTTGTCTAGTGGAGACACTGCGAGACTTGGATGGTTTGCGTTTACGTCGGCATCTACTGTGGTTGGACCTTCAACTTGCGTTAGCGTGTTTGTATTGTTGCTATACTGATATTTTCCGTATTTGACATAGTTATCATTCGTCCAATATGCGATGTGCAGATCTCCAGCCGTGTCGAACATTGCTGATACTCCGCTTGATCCTACGTAATCTCCACTGACTGTTTTAGTGTTCGTAGCAACAGTTTGAGGTGACCTGAAAGTATTTGTTGTTGTGTCAAATGGATAATCTTTGGTAATTCCACCCTGTGTGTTTGTTATGACGTGGATAATAGCGCTTCCATCATAGACTGCATCTACAGAGATTAAGTTTGAGCTGTCGGTAACTTGTGTTGAACCACTGAAATGACTAGTCTGTGTTGGTATACCTGTACCATTTGTCCAATATGCCTTGAGCACTGGTTGGTATTGGCCAGCATATCCAAACGTATATACTTTGTCATCTTGAGTGCGAACTATTTGATGCGGAATCACATCGGAGCCTCCCTGTCCTATTTCAAATGACCCTTTTACTGTTTCCCCAGGCGGGTTGGTTGGAGCGGTTGTTGGTGTTGCTGTAGGTGTTGGGGTGCTAGTCGGTGTGGGCGTAGCTGTTGGCGCGACAGTAGGAGTGGACGTGGGTACTGGAGTTGCGGTCGGGGCGACTGTAGGAGTGGCTGTAGGCGTTGGGTTTGGAACAGGAGTATCAAGCTTTGCGTAGCCAAAAAATATTTCATGAGGAGGTGTGTTTGGATCACTTGTTTTGTTTTTTCTGAAGAACAAGACTGCTTTATTATCTATTCTCGACTGATAGACGATTGGAATATCTACCGTTTGTCCGGCTGCTGTAAAAAATGGTTTTGCTGTAGAGAAGTTCGAACCGTCATATGATTTGTAATATACATGACCGTTCTGATTTACTCCTGTGGTGAGATAGAAGAAATTTACTAAACCTGTTACTTGATCGTACATAAGATCAAATGTCGGATAGAGGAACGCGGTACCATTAGCAGAGTATACGTTTCCTGCTTCGATAACGATATCACTGTCATCTACATAGAATAGTGATTGAGAGTCACCAGCCCCGCCTGTTAACCATCTAGATATTCCTACATATACTCTGTTGCTATTTGAAGCATAAACAGGTTTACTTAATAGCTCTTTCTTTAAATTATATCCAAGATTATCTCCTACATTTCCTCCAAATACTGCCCTCGATGTCCATGAACCTGACCAATCATTTAATGCAGGATTCCACGTTAACCTTTGGAATCCGTGAGTATCGTTTTGATCTATGTTGAAATAGTAAATATCATTGCTATGAACTCCGCCTCCGCCTTGGATCATTGCGGAGTGTTGAAATGGACGGTCATACGCTGTATTAATTCCATATATTTTATTGTATGCAACAAGCGCAGGACCGACAGATCCTGGTGCACTTGAGACTCCGTTTAATGCTTTCCAATTTGATGCTGTTCTATCTGCGGCCGAGTTTGAAAGTGTTCGCATAGCGGCACGTGTTTCTACTATGCTTGATCCTGAACATGTTTTACTAACTGACCAGAACGCAACCACCTGTCCGTTTGCTCCGTCATCTTTCCATAGTGCTATAGGATTTCTAATATCCATTGCAGTACAACCTGCCCCAGTTTCTATATTCATTATTCCATCAAGTGCTAGACTCGTAATGTTGTTATTGCCATCACGAACTATTGAATATTTACTATAAGCCACTGCGTTTGCAGTTGTTACTACTTGGAGCGTGTCATTTATACTATCGTATGCAATAGATGATCTATTGAGGATACCTGAGCCGTCTAGCTCTATCCATGTTGCTCCGGCATCATTACTGACTGCAAAGTTTTCGCTGCTGAATCCATGACGTTGTATAGGTACTATATATTTTCCAAATTTATCTACAGTGATGGGGTATCCTTGTGACCACGAAACGGCATCGTATCCTGCGCTAGTTGAGGTAGAAGTATTTATATTGTAATAGGCAACATTACTTGGTTGCGAGGTGGGAGTTGCAGTTGGTATAGGCGTCGATGTTGCTGTAGGAGATATAGTGGGGGTAGCTGTTGGTGCAACAGTAGGGGTAGTCGTTGGTACTGGAGTTGCTGTGGGTGTTGCGGTCGGCGTGCTCGTTGGTGCAGGGGTCGGTGTACCAGCTACGGAAAATGTTACTAAAAGTTTTGGCGCGTTGGCTGGAGTACCGTTGTATGCACGGATACTTTTTCTTCCATAGGAACTTCCTGCTCCTTTTAGGACAAGTGATAGGCTGTTACCACTGGTCCATCCCGGCCTGTTGATGACTTCTTGTACCACTGTGTTTATTTCGTCAAGCGTATAATTCGTATTTGCTGACCATGAGTTATTGCTTGAGTGCCGTATTTTTGTGTTTGTTACTGTTCGTTGTGAAGGTTTGCTTGTTGTTGAGAATATTGCACTGTTATCTGCTGCTTCAGCTGCGAAATCAAAAGTCATCGATATCCAACTTGATGAAGGTGAAAAGACCTGAAGCTTTGCCGAGTTGATTGTTGCTCCTTTAGGTATATTTATGTTTGTAAACCGCAATCCAGTATAAGAACTTGACGTACTAGCACCAGTACCTAACCACATGTTTGCGCTTGTAATATCAAGTGTATTACCGTCTTGATTCACATCATTTGCGCTGGCAGTTATCTGATATATGTTTGAATCAGCATGAGCCGATGTATAAAAAAAACTCATCCCTAAGATGAGCACTATGAAAAGAGATAGTGTGCCTAATTTAAAATATCTTTCACCTAGTAACATATGCACCTCTTTTTTATTATATTTTAATATGGATTATCTGACACCCAACTTGGATCACGTGAATCAGCGGAATTTGAAGTACCTAATCGTCCATTGCGATTGTTGCCAGAAGTGTCTGCTACAGTTTGTCCACTTCCTGCTGTAATGTTCCAGAGTCCAATTGTTCCTGTCACGGTAGTGAGCGGTGCTGTTGGCCTTGTGAAGTTTGTAGTATAGACTGCGTTGCTTACTACACGCACGTCGTCTATTCTTCCACTGAAATATTCCGAACTAGAATCACCAGCACGACCGAAAGTAAGTACTCCAGCACTGTCAGTTGGCGTTGCCGTTCCTGTCTGTGTTGTCCGCAAAGTGCCGTCAACAAAGAATCGTCGAGTGCCTGCAGCATCTCGTGTTACGGCAATATGGAACCACTGATTCAATGAAGCTGTTACTCCCGAACACTGAGTGCTCGATCCGTTCGCTCTTGACTCATAAAACGCGAATTGGTCAGATACCCCTGTACAGTCATTGTTTCCTCCGTCAATAAATAGCGTGACCATCGCGCGATTGTATGCGCTGTTTGCATCGGATACAAATGTTTCGTATCCTCCACTGTCAGCCGAACGCTTTACCCATACTTCAAATGTATATTGTGTTGCTAAAGGAATATTTACTGTCTGTACTACATCGTCCCCGGCAAAGTTAAGCGTTGTTCCCGTAGGAACTGGAGTTGATGTCGGGGTCGAGGTAGGAATTGGTGTCGCTGTTGGGACAGCCGTAGGTGTTGCTGTGGGAACTGGGGTAGGTGTTATTGCCGGAGTGGCGGTAGGAGTAGGAATTGGTGTAGCTGTAGGTATAGGGGTTCCGGTTGGTGCTGCCGTTGGTATCGGTGTTGGAGTTATTATTGGCGTCGCAGTTGGAGCAGGAGTTGCTGTAGAAATAGGGGTTGCCGTCGGTGCTGGAGTGCCTGTTGGTGTTGGGCTAGGAGCTGCTCCGCCCAAGGGGCTATCTGTTGACCAAACAGGATCAGTTGCTTCAACATTTGTGTTACTGCCTAGTGTTCCGTTACGATTGTTGCTTGATAGGTCAGCAAGTGTCTGTCCTGATCCTTCGTTGATATTCCATGCGAAGATAGTGTTTGCATCTGACCCACTGATAGCTGATGGTGTAAAGTTTGTAGTGTATCTGGCTGTATTTGAAACCCGTACATCATCAATCCGTCCAGTGAAGTACTCGTCACTGCTCGAACCAGCTCGCCCTAATGTCATGAGACCTGTGCTATCTGCTGGAGCTACTGTACTTGTATTTGTCGATCTTAGTGTTCCGTCGATAAATACCCTGCGTGTTCCTGCTGCATCTCGCGTTACAGCTACGTGGTACCACTGATTAAGCGTGGCCGTTACCCCTGAACATTGAGTCGAACTGCCCCCTGATTGCAATTGAAAATATGCGATCTGATCAGTTGGTGAGCTTCCGCAATCACTATTTCCTCCGTCTACAAACAGCGTGACCATGGCTGCGTTATAGTTTGTATTTGCGTCAGATAGAAATGTTTGGTAAGTCCCGTTGTCAGCTGTTCGTTTTATCCATGCTTCATAGGTAAACTGCGTAAGCAAAGGAACGTTCGTACCAGATACCATGTCTCCCCCATCAAATTGTAGACTTGTACCTGTGGTGGGTATCGCAGTAGGAGCTGGCGATGGGGTTCCAGTTGGTGTTGCCGTTGGCACTGGTGTAGCCGTAGGTGCAGCAGTCGGGGTAGGACTTGCTGTTAACTGATAGTTTGCAGTGTATGTTTGACTTGTAGCAGGGGCAGTGATTATATGCTGAGCTGCACCACTATCTGACCATGATTGGAATGTATACGTATTACCTGCGAGCAGCTGTGTTACTGGGGCTTCGACAGTGTGTTGAAAGTTGATTAAAGTATCTCTCACAAATGATGTTGTTATATTAGTCTGCTCGTCGAAGTTAAGGCCGAGTCCTGTTGGTGAAGTGTTGAATGTAAGATTAACTTTTTCAGGATTAATTCTGACAGAAGCGGTTCCCTGTAATCCCGTACTGTCTGTTACCGTAAGTAAAATGTCATAACTTGTGTTCCCAGAAAAATCGTGACCTGTTGTAGGAATTGTGTAGGAACCTGACGTCGTGTTTTCGATAGGGCCGGCGGCTGGATGCGTGTGTGATTCGTGGTTGAATATTACTCTCCAAGAATACGCTGATAACGGAAGGTCCTCATCTGGATCAGTTGCTGACCCACTAAATGAAATACTATCTCCACCTCTAAACGATTGATTTATTGTCGGCGAGGCAATTGATACTACTGGTCTATTACCGACAGTAATATTAATGGGATTTGAAAGAGTTTGATTTGTACCGTCTGAAACCGTTACTCGAGCTATGTATTCTCCTGGCTCTGTATATGTATGGCTTGGGCTCTGCTGTGAAGAAGTGTTTCCGTCTCCAAAATTCCACAAATAGCTTAATGTATTATTTTCTGGATCGGATGCAGCAACTGAAAAATCTGTTACTAGTATTGGACCTGGCCCGTTTGAAGGATTTGCAGTCGCTGAAGTGATAATTGGTGGCTGATTTGTTGTTCCAGTATATTTTATTCTTCTGATTTTTCCTGGATTGCTTTGACCTTCCCAGGTTGTACCGTAATCTACGTAATATATATTGCCGTCTGGTCCCATTTTTATATCTACGATCTCACCATATGGTCCGTCTTCTGTTCCGTTTGTTGGTTCGAAGTTGGTTGATCCACTCACTGTTCCATTGGTATTAAATGTGAGATATCTTACCCAATTGCGTACGTAGTCACCATAAAAATATGTTCCCTGATATTCTGTGGGGAATAGCGAACCTCGATACACAAAACCACCTGTTACTGACGCATCTCGTCCTCCGTGATTATATGTGTAGATAGGATTGGTCATACCCGAAGTGGAACAGGTTCCTTCGCAAATTGGCCAACCGAAATTAGCTCCAACGGCACCCCTGTTTACTTCTTCTATCGAGCTTACCGTTGAGTTTCCACCTACATCACCTATATACATAGTGCCGTTTGTAGAATCAAATGAGAATCTAAATGGATTGCGTAAACCGCGCGCCCATATTTCGTCAAAGTTTGATCCTCCACCGTCATTAAATGGATTGTCCGAAGGAATTGTTCCGTCGGAATTAATGCGAAGTATTTTTCCTCTTACGCTATCTAGTCTTTGTGAAACATGATTTGATCCTGAACCAGAATCAAATCCATCTCCTGTTGAGATATATAGTTTTCCGTCTGGACCAAATGCAATTGTTCCACCATGATGCCAAAGGCCGGCTTGTGTTGGTTCCTGCCAAATTACTACTTCACTGCCGGATACTGTGGTATCCCCATTTGCGGTGAATCGAGATACTCGATCTCGCAAAGGTGAGTTTGCTGTGTAAAAAACATAATAATAATTGTTTGAAGTGAAATTTGGATCTACCGCAATTCCCACTAATCCTCTTTCTCCGTCGCTCGTGTTGATGTTTGTTATTTGGTGAAATGGTGTTGTGTTAGGTGTTGTTCCACCCGCAGCAACTACTCTAATCGTTCCTGCTCGCTCTATAAATAACATTCGACCGTCAGGTGTGAATGTTAATCCTGTGGGTTCTGTAAGATTTGTCGTAAGAATTTCGTTTGTAAAGTTGACTGGCGGGTTTGCGAATGCGGATTTTGGATCAAAAATAGAATTATCACTACCGATTAAACTGCTTAATAAAAGTAGTGACGAAAATGTGTATGCGAGTTTTTTGACGTGTTTGTTCATTAATGATTACTATGGTTTTATATCAATACTGCGATTACGTCAATATCTATTTCTAACTTTGTTAGAATTTTTCGTAACTAAAGCGAAGTGATGTGTTCTAGTTTTTCTGCATTTGGTATGGATTACGGCGACCCTGTCTGCGGTCCGAACCGCAGTGATGATGACTCATTCATTACCATTTTTATCTGCTGAGATGTTAACTCGTAACTATAGATTCTTGCATCGTCGATCCTGCCATCAAAGGTTGCAGACCCGGCACTGTTATTTCCAATAAATAGATTGCTGGTGTCTGTAGCTGGATCGCCGGCAAATGTCGCAGATGAAGTATTGGCTCGACCATTAACCCAGACTGTGACTTCGTCATCACTGTCATTTGACCAGGCGAGTGCTACATGTGACCACTGCCCAGTGGGGATAGCGGAGGAAACAGTAAAATCGGCATCTGTTGTAAGATCAAGTCTGCATATGAGATCGACTCGCCCCCCAGACTCATTGCCTGTTCTACAATACGTATTCGTACCTTTATCAAAGATTCTGCCAGCATCCCCCTCTCCGTCAGAATCAGGATTTACCCAAGCGGACCAAGTAAGCCCTTGTGTTAAGGCTTCGTTAAGATCGATTCGAGATGTATTTGTTACCGTGACAACATCATCGCTTCCATCAAAATCTAAACTATTTGAGTATTTGCCTGTTGCTCCGTTGTACCAGGCATGAGCGGAGTTTGCAGATGTACAACTCCCCGCTGCAGTATTGCCTCCGCCTGATCCTGACCAAGTGCCATTGATACCTGAGGATCCGTTGGTTGCGCTTACAACACTGTTGTATATCGTGGTTCCTGAACACTCATCCATTTTATATAGTGCTACAGGTTTTCCTTGGTTGAATTCCCAAGCAATTTGTGCTGGAGTGCGCGCGTATCTGTAGATTTTGACATTATCAATTCTACCCTGAAAGCTTGTTGAACTTCCGCTGTTAGCTCCTATTCGAAGTGTGTTTGCGTTTGAAAGTGTTCCGATTTCAGACAAAGCAGCACAGTTTGTACATGCTTCATATGGAGTATGTTCCACGTTCACACCATTAAGATAGATCCCAGACCCCGCAGTTGATGTGTTGTCGTATACAACTGCAAGATGATACCACGTATTAAGTGTGGTTGTGGTATTGTCAGCAGTACATGTTTCGTATTGATCAGACCCAGCTCCAGATCCATCAGAAGCATAGAGACAGGTATTGCCACCAAATGTAGTATGAAACCATGTAATTTGGTATCCTATATCAGACGCTGATGTTGAGAGTTTTTTTGAAACTAAGTCTGATTGTGCCGTGTCTGCAGTAGGGTAAAACCATAACGAAATGCTGAAGGCATCTCCATCTGCCATGTCTAAATTATCTCCTAAACTAATGAAATCAGTCGTCCCATCTGGTAGATTGACCGCTGATCCAAACTTTCCTCTACCCCAAGTAGCATTACCATTGAATGTCCCAGTTACGACATTGCCACTGGTATCTAATGCTGATGTGCTTGTATTTTCGTCTAATTTCCATTCACCAACCGGTGCATCGCAGGTAGAAGTATCACCAGGGACACAATAATCTCGAGCAGAGGCAAAACTGGCTGTTGTACCATCACTGGCGGTGGATACTGCTCCTAGCACCCCAATTTTCCCTTGACTATATTCGGTTAGGACATCGGTTGATGAAAGTGCTGCGCGATATATTTTGACTTCGTCAATATCTCCATTAAAATCGTCTGTGTCGTTGGTAGCATTGCGATCGCCGACTGTGAGTGAATCTGCGTTTGATAAATCACCTGTTGCCGAGAGTGAGGTATCAGCGTCGAATAGTTTCCCGTCTATGTAGAGTTCAAGCCTTCCGGAGACAGTATTGCGGACGCAAATGACATGATGCCAGGTTGCGTCATAATAGTCGGTATTTGAAGCGGTATCTCCGGCAGAATCTTCGGGGAAGGATGACGCATCGTCGTCGATACCGCAGACTATTTCCCCGCCGGTTGTGAACCAAAGTGCGTATCCGGCTGATGATGTTTCTTTACTGATTATATATTCTGCGGCAGCTGGATTACTGGCACTATCAGATCTGACCCAAGCACTGAGGGAGAAATCAGCACCGGCGATAAAATCAAAATCAGCATCATCAGCTCGGGATAGCCATAGTGCACCTGTTCCGTTCCAAGCTTTATTTAATTTTCCGTCGTTTGTCCATGATGCAGTTGATAATGTTAAGTCGTTGTTGTTTGGAGATTTGTCTTGGGCTGTTGTTCCATTTCCATCGTCAAGACTCCAATGGCCTACTGGTCCACCAATCGGTGTGCCAACGATCGGATGTCCACCGTTCATGTCTTCTATGATTTGTGCTTGAGTGCGTGCATAGTTATACACTTTTACTTCATCAAGCTGCCCTTCGACAGGAAAGGCTTGAGTACCAGCCTCAAAGTTTGAAAGATTATCGTAGCTATAGTTGTTATTTTCGCCTAGTGTCTGAGTAGCTCCTATTTGTATGCCATTGGCATAAAATTTAACCGTTGTACCGTCTCTGACAACTGCGATGTGATACCAAGTGTCTGTGCTTAATGTATTAGTAATAGAAACAGCACTTGTGGCTGCAGGACGAGAATAAATACTGGTATTGTCAATATAGAAAGCATACCCAGCACTTGCATCTGTTCCGTTTCCAACAACTGCGGTGCCATTGCCTGATCCATCTTCGAACGTATCAAAGTTGGCCCAAAAGGATACCGTGTGTTGGGTTCCTACATTGGTCGAACTTGCAAGACTAATAGTATCGGCAGAACCATTTCTTCCTGCTGAAAAATATGTTTTACCAAATTTCCCAGGAGTCCATCTACCGACATTTCCACCTCCGTCGACAATAGTTGCGGTTACGCCATTACCGCTTGAATCACTTACGGATGTCCCAGTGCCTTCGTCGAATTTCCAATAACCGACAGGTGGTGGTGGTGTAGTATATAATTGTCTTACTTCTCCTGCAGTTAGTGCTCTATTGTAGACTCTTGTGTCATCTACTCTTCCATCGAACGGTTGCCCCGCACTACCTGATCCGTAGGATCCAATCCTAAAATCTTCACCAATCGCGAGAGAATCTACATTACTCATGGTTCCTAATGTCGTGGTTTTAGTTGGTAAACCGTTTACATAAATATTTGACTCGGATGGACTATTATCGTTTACTACCGCGACAACATGATTCCAAGTAGCTGCAGTTGTCACTGTTGTTGATGAGCACATCTCCCATGTGTCTGTTCCATCTGCTATATAGAGACATATAACACCGCCATTCGCATTTGCATATCTCATCAGACAATATCCCGCAGAACTATCAGTAGGAATGTTTTTTTTGCACATAATTACATCTTCCGTTGTTACCGTGTCATTGTATATCCAGGCGGAGAGAGTGAAATCTACTCCATCAACAAAGTCTAGTACTCCACTTGAAGGGTCGTTCATGTCAATGTATTCTGCGCTGCCATCCATATCTAGTCCAAAACCATATTTTCCTCCTACCCAATCGCCACTATCTATTGCAGTGAGGTTTCCGGTGATACCATTTCCTGAAGCATCTGCTGTCGTTGAAGTACCTGAACCTTCATCAGTTTTCCACCACCCGACTAGTCCTTGTGTTAAGCTATTTGCATTAGGATCACCCATAGATTGAGCTACTCCGTTTAAGGAATTTTTTGCGGCAAGATCCAATTTAATTTGCGCTGTTGTTTTTGCATAATTGAATACTTTGAATTCGTCGATAAATCCGTTCCAACTGTTTGATGTGCCGTCAGAATCGATACCTAGATATATGGTTGGAGAGGATCCTGAGATAGTGGCGGTTGCGGCAATTGATGCATCTTGCGCTTGTTGATTGCCGTCTATATATACGGTGATCGACGATGTACCCGACTTCACAATTGAAAGAAAATGCCAGTTATTGTCATTGTAGGTGATTGTTGTACAGGCAGCGTCATCTGGTGTCCAGGTTGAATCATCATCTATTCCAAAACAGATATTCCCACTGGAGTTCATATATATTTTGTAACCTGAGCCGCTAAATCGACTAACTAGAAATTCATTAGCACTAATAGCGGTTGGATGTTTAAAGAAAAGTTCTGCAGAAAAATCACCCGTGCCTGGGTTGAGCTCAGTATCACTTGAATATGTTTTACTTACACTGTCGCCAGAACCGTCAAATTGAAGACAACTATTTGCATAACAGTTATCTGGTGTTTTCCAAGTTGCATTTGAACGAGTGCCGTCGTTATTGTTTATACTGCCATCTTGAACTGTTGTCCCTGTTGCATCATTCAGAGACCAGTAGAGTACTGGCGTTTCACCTTTTTCTTCTGAACCTTGTGCTGCTGCACCCCCGCTTGGAGACAAGCTTGTTAGTGAAGCGACAGTTGCATCACTTGCAGATGCAGCAGAGGCGTTTCCATAATATATATATGCTGCATTTAAGCCGTTGATAATAGTTGGAAAAGCAACATCATATGTAGTGGCAGCATTATTGCAGGCTCCTGTTAATTGATAGCGTAGTACTTTTCCACTGTTATCAGTAAACCGAGTGTCGTCACAATCTGATTGCATTTTGCCATTTGTAATTAGCGTTGCGGTATCAATAGTTATGGTGACGCGACGATTGGTAAGTGCTGCGTTGTGTGTAAAAGATGTTGGTTGGCGGTAACTATAATTGTCATCAAACCACGCTGCTCGAGCACGTGTTGGATACCAGATCATGAAGATTACACCGGCAATTAGAACAAGTGCAAGTGAGGTTACAAAAATTTTCGTTTGCTTATTTTTTCTATTAAAAATTCTTTTAAACATATTCTTTAAAATATTTAGTTTATTATCCACCAGCTGAATACGAGTTCTTCTTCTTGTTCCTCTGGTATCTCAACTGTAAATGATTCACCTGAAACCGTTGCTGTTACAGCGAGTGGTTGTCGTGAACGGGATTTAGCAGTTACAAATATTTGTGAGTTTTCTGTTACAGCGGATGAATCTATTGTAACTTGTGTTTGCCATGCTGCAATTGTTGCTGAACCAATGGAGGCATCGCTCCCCTGTCCAGATACATTGATCTTTTCGGCGGAAATTGTTTTTGCGGTTAAGGTTCCTTCATCCGCATAGATATTTCCCTCTGTATCGATAATTACTTTGCCGCCCATTATTTCAACATTGTTTCCTGCGTCTGGTTGTATTCGTAATGGGCCAGTTAGAGTTGACACATCTGCTCCGCCCCCTGCTGCAAGACCTGTGATCGAGAGGTTACCAGCTAATATCTCTCCTGTTACTTTTACGTCGCTAAATTCTGCAGTTCCTGAAACTAAGAGGTTTGGCATTGTTGTAGAAGATAATGACTCAGGAGTTAACTCGTTTTCTCCTGCTAATTCAGATGTGATTGGATTGTAATACATTCTTTGTAAGAAAACTAAGACCGAGCCTATGTGTGATGAATCGGCGTTATCGTATCGACCAAGCGCCATACCAACTACATACCCCTTATCATTTGCTTTTGCTCCGACACCTGGCGTGTTTGACAACGCAATATAATCTCCTGGCTCAATTGGGCCATTTACTGAGGTCACTTTTATCGGTATACGCCCAGATAAACCTACGGCTACTTCTTGTACAGATCTTGGATCACGCTTTTGACTCCATCCTCCGAGTAACACACCTGGTTTGCCGGAGATTGCACCAAGTACCTTTTGATTATCAGATAAAGTGGCTTTCTTTACGAACTCTGTTTCATATGCCTGTGCAGCGTCGCTTGCTACTGGAGTATCTAGTGGTTCTTGATAGTCGAGTGCAACTATATCTGCAGCTTCGATAGAAGAGTCAAGCGTTGGGAAGTTTTCAGCAACGTCGTCAATTGCGAAACTTGAAGCAATACCGTATACAGTTCCAGCTGAACGTGCAGCATCAATACAATCGTCAGCATTGTCGAGAGAATCATCAGCGCAGATTGCTCCGTACGCCAATAAACCTGTTCCGCCGATATTTGTTGAATCCAATGTTCCATCGCTTGAAATGACTACATCTGATCCCTTTACAGATGTGTTACCTGATCCTTCAAGAATTATTCCACCACTATTGAATGAGCGAATTGTAATATCGTTGCTTTCAAAAGCTTCGCCTGCTTCTATGTATAGTGGTGCATTGGATTTGATGTATGATGCTGTTTGATTGGTGAATTGTAGGTCGTAGGCAATAGCAACATCTCCAGCAGCTGTGAATGAGTGTGGTACAGCTGAAGTAATACCATTTTCTGCCACACTGAATAATGACGACGTATTATCTGTTACATTGAATAGATTTGCTGCGTTTCCGTTTGAGCCGATATTAATACGGAATAAATCGCCCGTAGCAGTTGTTGTTGATCCTGGAGACCAATCAAGTGATGCTAGTCTTCCTGAGGTTAATGCTGTTGATGTGGAACTTAGATTTAATACATTTCCTGATGTTAGCGTATTGCCCGTTGTTGAAATATCCATTAGATTTCCTTGCGTAATACTATCCGTTGTTACGTACATACCTGTACCTGTTGTAATTGCAGTTGCATCGAATATAAATGCAGAAGTTGTTGTTGTTCCTGATACAACTGAAGATGTGTATGTTTGTGATCCTGTTGCAGTTGTAACATTTACTGTTCCTGCACCTGCCGCTGTTACGGTGAGATTCTGTCCGGATGTTGGAGTGATACTTACAGCACCACTATCTGTGAATGCCATAATATCTGTTGTACCATCTCTAATTGAGAAATCGCCCGTCGAATCCATATCGATTGTAAGCGCGTTAGCTCCAAGGTTAATATCTGTTGCAGCATCTATTGATAGCGAGTCTTTCATATCATCAAAGTCGATACAATCACCACAGTTTAATGTTGTTGTTGAAGCCATACTAAGCGTTGCCGCAGTTGTCAGAGTTGCTAAAGATGATGCAGTCAAGGTTGTTGTGCCTGATAGCGTTGTTGTTGTATTTGTTAAGGTTGTTGTTGCGCCAAGTGAAATACGTGTTGTGTCACCTGAATCAATGATGTCGTTGCCTGTTACTTTCAAATCATCATTTACTTCAACAACTGTTCCGGTAATATCTGAGATTGCTCCTTCGATACCCACTGCACCAGCATTAGATACCGTAAATTGATCTGTTCCTGCTGAGGTTTCTAATACTAGTAAGCCAGCTGTTTGTGTTCCGTTGCCTTGTACTAAGAATTGAATTTCGTCTGAATCTCCATCGACACCCAGTTTTGCTAAATCAACAGCTGAGCCGACTGTCACATCGTCTGTTGAAGTGACTTGATTGGTAACGTTAGATGTTGTTTGCCATGGAGAACTTCCTCCGGTTGCGAGATTTACCCAGCCAGTATTGTCACCATCGTCAGTTTTGACATACAAAGTGCCGTTAGTGGTATCCATTGAAAGTGCACCTGTATTGGCTGCGAGCACTCCTTCCGGCGAGCCAGCTGTGTTATATAAACCCCAGGCATCTGTGCCGTCATTGAAAGACATCCATTGTCCAGCCGAACTTCTGGTTAGTGCAATTGCCGTGCTTGCTGCTGAAGAGATAGCTAGGCTCGTTGCGTCAGATATTGCACCTGCGTTGATATCTAGTCCATTGATTGTTTCATCTGTGTTAGCAGTGATTGTGCCTGTTACTGAGAGATTGTTTGTGATCGTTACATTTCCATTTGTGCCATTATCAACAATCGTCATTAAATCATTTCCGGACGTGTCTTCAAAAGTAAGTGTTCCCGTTGAACCTTCAAACATTCTCACCCCGTCCATTGATATGAAGTTTGCACCTACGTTGATTGCGTTGTTTATGTTTGCAGCAGAGACATCTATCGCGTCGGTTACACCATTATTTACGCCTGATGAGGTGATTAAAATTGCATCTGTCATGGAAGCTGCAGTGTCTTCAGCATTATCTATCGATATTGCAGCTTCGTAAGAACCAGCTGCAGCATTTGCTGTTGCGGCGCCGATGATTTGTAAACCAAACATGTCTCCGTCTGCGTCATTTGCTGATAAGGTTAGCCTTTGTGCTACTGCGTCTGTTGCTGCTGTTGCACCGTTGGACTGAGCAAAATCGATATTCAAACCTAGGACAGCCGCATTGCCTGCGTCAATGTTGAAGTCTAGCACGCCACCAGTAGTAGTAGTATCTGTTGATGCTGCATCGAGTGTTAATACTTCAGCGGCATCGAAGGCTATTGAGGTTGACGCGTCGAGTGCAAGGGAGTCCGACATGTCGTCGAAATTAACACAGTCAGTACAGTTAAGTGTTGTTGTAGATGTCATGTCGAGTGTTGCAGCTGTAGAAAACGTGGCCAATGAGGTAGCCGTAAGGGTCGTTGTTCCAGATAGTGTCGTAGCGGAATTAGTAAGTGTTGTGGTTGCTCCTAATGATATTCGTGTTACGTCACCTGAGTCGATAATATCGTTGCCTGTTACTTTCAGATCGTCGTTAACTTCTAAAACTGTCCCACTTATGTCGGAAATTGCACCTTCGATTGCTAAGGCACCCGCGTTTGATAGCGTCAGTTGATCCGTCCCTGCTGATGTTTCGAATACTACAAGATTTGCCGTCTGTGTTCCGTTGCCTTGGATTAGTAACTGTATTTCGTCTGTGTCGCCATCAACTGCGAGTTTTGCTAAATTTGTTGCAGATCCTACAGTTACGTTATCTGTTGCAGTATTAAGATTTACCACATTTGATGTTGTCGTCCATGGAGCATTGCCACCTACTGCGGACCATCCACAGTTTACTTGTGTGGCATCACAGAGAAGCCTATTCCCCCAATAAAGATTTGAAGCTGCAGCGCCACCTGCTGCTGCTGTTCCTATCAAATTATCTGCATCAGCATCACTGTCGAGTCCAATCGTAGATCCTAACACAGCAAGCGTGCCTGTTATGGATGCATTACCGACTGTTCCGCCATCAGCGATAGTCATGAGGTCGTTACCTGCAGTATCTTCGATTGTTATGGTGCCTGTTGTACCTTCGAATATGCGAATTCCATCCATAAGTATGAAATTTGCACCTGCATTAATAGCGTTGTTAATGTTTGCTGCGGATATATCGATGGCGTCTGTTACACCATTATTTACTCCTGATGATGTTATGAGGATTGCGTCGGTCATGGATGCCACAGTATCTTCAACATTGTCTATTGAGAGGGCTGCCTCGTAACTTCCTGCAGCTGCGTTCGTTGTTGCAGCTCCTACTATTTGTAATCCAAACATGTCGCCGTCAGCATCATTTGCGGATAATGTAAGCCTTTGTGCGACTGCGTCTGTTGCTGCTGTTGCACCGTTGGATTGCGCAAAGTCTACATTTAATCCAATCACTGCTGCGTTCCCTGCATCAATATTCATGTCTAGTACACCGCCTGTGGTGGTGGTATCCACAGTTGCTGCGTTTAGCGTAAGTACTTCTGCAGCGTCAAAAGCAATTGAAGTTGAAGCATCGAGAGACATCGAGTCACTGAATTCTGTGAAATCTAGTGAGTCTGGAGCAATAACCCCAGCTGCGCTTGTCCAAGAGAAATTGCCATTGCTGTCGGTGATTAGTACCTGGTTTGGAGTGCTTCCATCTGGGATGGTTGAAAGCAC
Organism: uncultured Gammaproteobacteria bacterium; assembly: GCA_964525495.1. Lineage (GTDB taxonomy): Bacteria > Patescibacteriota > Microgenomatia > JALYQM01 > JALYQM01 > CAZGHS01. The sequence goes on along the minus strand of CAZGHS010000005.1, from coordinate 20,762 downwards.
ACCTGCACTTGTTGTTTGGACAAGTCGATTGTTTGAGAAAGACGCACCAGACGCAATGTTTGCGAGCGTATATGTTCCAGAACCTGTGAAGGTCAGATTTCCAGAGGACGATAAGCCCGTTGCACCTGAAAGCGCGCCTGTTGTTGAAATATCTAATGCGTCCGAAACTAACTCGAAAGTCCCGGTGGCGTTGCCAATTGTTGTGTCGTTGCCAGCTCCGGTAGTTAGTGATGTATTTCCTGATGTTGTAAGTGAAGTGAATGCACCAGTATTTGGTGCAGTTGATCCGATTGTCCCTGGAGACGCCCATGTTGATCCCAATAGAGTAGAGGCATTAATTGTTCCTGAGCCTGTAAAGTTAAGGGATGATCCTGTTCCGACAACCATTGCCGCAGTTGTATTGGTTCCGCCTGAAATGTTATTAAACGCGACAGTAGCAGTAGCCCATGTAGGTACTCCTCCTGCTACTGTTAAGACAGTAGTGTTTCCACCGACAGCTAGTTTTGAAAGTGTATTTGCTGCAGATGCATATAATAAGTCTCCCTGAGTATACGTAGAGAATCCAGTGCCACCATTTCCAAGAGGAAGGACACCAGTTATATAGCTTGCGCCTCCTGCTAGATCAAGCGCACCAGAGGAAAGAACTCCTGAGCCGTTGGACTGCACTACACCGGTGCCCAACCCTGAGAATGTAATTGTTCCTGAAGAAGTTATCCCTGTTGCAGCTGCAACAGCACCTGATGAGTTTACTTGGAATGCATCACCCGAACCTACTGTTAATGCAGCTGTAGGTGAGCTGTCTCCGATTCCAACATTTCCCGAGAAATAGTTGCGATCCTCACCTGTTACATATAAGCCATATGCGGTGGCTGCCGCGTCGTCCTGAGTAAATGAGATGTAGTTTCCATACACCGTGTCGTTACCGGTTCCATTTGTATCAATGGTTATATCTGTTCTCAGGGCGTATTTTGTTTGTGAAGCTCCGGTATTTGTATCTTGATAATCAATCGACATACCGATGTTATTGTCTGTTGCGGAATCTACGTCGACATCAACAACGCCGGTAGTTGTAGTTGAATCTGCTGTGGCTCCGTCAATTTGTATATTGTTTCCTGCTGGAAGTGACCAGACAGTATTGCCTGAGTCGTTGAAAGTCAAGACCGGTGTTCCATTGTCCTGGAATATTACATCCCCTGTACCGCTTGCGTTAAGCGTTAATGTATTAGTCCCTAAGGCTATTGTTGTACCTGCATCAAGTGATAGCGAATCTGATAGGTCGTCAAAGTTAATACAATCTGTACAGTTTAGCGTTGTTGTTGCAGTCATATCTAGTGTGGCTGCTGTAGTAAGTGTTGCAAGCGAACTTGCGGTAAGCGTTGTTGTTCCAGATAACGTTGTTGTTGTGTTTGTTAATATAGTATTAGATCCAAGTGTGACTCGGGATGTTGAACCAGAATCTAAGATGTCGTTGCCAGTTACTTGAAGATCGTCGTTTATTTCAACTGTAGCACCAGTAATATCTGAGATTGCACCTTCTAACCCTAATGCTCCGGCATTCGATACTGTTAATTGATCTGTTCCAGCGGAGGTTTCGAGTACTAATAGGCTTGACGTTTGGGTGCCGTTACCTTGGATCAATAGTTGAATTTCGTCTGCGTCGCCATCGACAGCTAATTTTGCCAATTCAGATGTCGAACCAATTGTTATGCTGTCAGTTGAGTCAGTTAGATATGTTAGCGTTCCACTATCTGTCCATTTTGATCCTCCTGCGCCGCCAGCGCAGTTTCCCGATGAGAGACAAACTGTACCAGATGAATCCGGGAATGTGACCGTTCGATCGGCTGTAGGGTCAGCAAACGCTACGGAGGTTTCATTGCCATCTGCCGTGCTGCCTTCGATTTCTAAAACATTATCGAATCCGGTTCCGATTCTGAACGCTGTTTCAGTTGCTGTTCCTGCTGTAAAATCTGCAAACTGAAGTCCATAGAAAACGTCGGCGTCTCCCGATGAAGATGTTAGAGCAATGTTGATTGCACTGTTGGTATCTGTAGAATCAGCGTCGTCGGCCTGAGTATAGGCAATTGCAAAGGCATCGACACCATCGGTGGTTACTCCTGTCACTGAAAGGGAGAGTTGATCTGAGGAGGCGGACGTATTTGTTAACGTCATATTCTCTGCAGCAGCAAAGGTTAGGTCTATATCTGTATTAGCTGCTATGGCACCGTCGAATGTAGTTGTTGCGTTGAATGTTTTTGCGCCTGTAAATGTTTGAGTACCTGCCAAAGACGCGAGTGTTCCTGTTATTGCTGGTAGTGTAACCGTTAAGTCAGACCCTGGATCTGCTGCTGTTAACGCTATTTCGTTTCCGTCAGCACTTGAACCTTCGAAGTATATATTGTTCCCATCGTTGCCTGCGGTCTGCGTAAAAGCCGCCCCTGATGTGATGTCACCGACTGCTGTAATTGTTCCTACCCCACCGACACCTGCACAGTTACCAGATGTCAAACACACTGTTCCTGATGCATCTGGGAATGTAACTGTGCGATCTGACGTTGGGTCTGTGAATGTAAGAAATGTTTCGTTTGCATCTGCTGTAGATCCTTCGATTTCGAGGATATTGTCAAAACCCGTTCCGAATCGGAGCGCTGTTTCAGTTGCAGAGCCACTGGTAAAGTCTGCAAACTGGAGGCCGTATAGGGCATCAGCATCGCCTGAGGATGATGTTAACGCTATATTTACTGCACTATTTGTGTCTGTTGAATCAGCGTCGTCTGCTTGAGTATAAGCAATTGCAAACGCGTCAACTCCGTCTGTCGTAACACCGGTGATAGATAATGATAATTGATCTGTAGAAGCAGAAGAGTTTGTGAGAGTCATGTTTTCTGCCGCTGCAAATGTGAGATCTATATCTGTATTGGCAGCGATTGCACCGTCAAATGTGGTTGTAGCATTGAATGTTTTTGCTCCTGTAAATGTTTGTGATCCTGCGAGAGAAGCTAACGTTCCCGTGATCGCTGGTAATGTAACCGTTAAGTCAGATCCTGGATCTGCTGCTGTTAAGGCTATTTCGTTTCCGTCAGCACTTGATCCTTCAAAATATATATTGTTTCCGTCATTTCCTGCTGTCTGCGTAAATGCAGCGCCTGATGTTACATCACCGACTGCGGTTATATCTCCCGTTGTTCCAGAACATGTAACTACATTGTTTGACCCGTCCAAGCACAAATAGGATCCGGTCCCTGAACCTAAACCAGTGAGCGTTACTGTAGAAGATGCTGACAAAGTAGTAACTCCGGATATTGCTCCTGCCTCTGTGATGCCTCCAGAGTTATTATCTATTCCTCCTGTTATTGATGCTCCACTTGCAGAAACGATGAGTCCAGCGCTGAAGGTTTTCGCTCCAGAGAATGTTTGTGCATTTTCAAGCAGTGCAACGGTACCTGTTAGGTCTGGAATAGTAATAGTTCGATCTGCAGTGGGGTCAGTTACTGTTAGGGTTGTCTCGTTGCCGTCAGCCGTCGAACCTTCGAATACTAATGGTGAACCAACTAAGATTGTCGCATTGATTGTTAAGCTGTCAGAGCCAGAGTCACCGATAGTTGTACTTGAGCTATTGATGGCTAAATTTCCGTCAATTGTCATGGCAGCAGTAAATGTTTTAGCTCCAGAAAATGTTTGTGAATTTTCTAAGAGAGCAACTGTGCCTGAAAGATCTGGAAGTGTAATTGTCCGATCTACCGTTGCATCAGCACCTGATAGTGCAATTTCGTTCGCATCTATTGATGTTCCTTCGAAATACAATGTATTGCCTTGAGTACCGTCGAATGCTGCGCCAGACGTAATATCTCCCACTGCTGTTATATCTCCTGGAGAGACTGCACAGGTTACAACCTGATTTGACCCGTCTATACATAGTGTTGACCCAGAACCAGAGCCTAATCCCGTAAATGTAATCGTTCCAGATGAGGTTACTCCTGTTGCTGCTGCGATTGCTCCTGATGAGTTTACTTGAAATAAATCTCCTGAGCCTACTGTAAACAATGACGCGGGAGATGCATCGCCGATACCTGTATTGCCAGTGGCGAGAATTGTAATTCGAGTCGTCCCGTCTGTCTCAAGTGCTAAACTATTTGTATCGTTTGTACCTAATGTCGCAGAAGCAGCAAATGAATTTCCGTTGTTAATAAAGGCATTTGTCGGTTCAAGGATTGAACCAATGTCTTTCCAGGTATATACGCCTGCGCCGTCAGTTGTTAATACTTGATCGTCACTTCCATCAGCCACGGTGGTTAACACACCTGTTTGAGATACTCCAACTATTCTGCTTCCGCTAAAGGACGCCCCGCTCGCAATGTTTGCAAGCGTGTATGTGCCTGATCCAGTAAAGTTTAAATTACCTGAGGAAGAAATGCCTGTTGCGGCTGCGACTGCTCCGGATGAGTTGACTTGGAAGGCATCACTTGCACCAATTGTTAAAGCAGAGTTTGGCGAGTTATCTCCTATACCAAGACGGTTGTTTGTATCGTCCCAAAATAAATTTGTATTATCTTGTGTGAGAATAGTTCCATTCGAAAATACTACTGATCCTGCAGTATACGAAGTAGCACCTGTACCGCCATTTCCAACAGGGAGCGTGCCCGTTACTTCTGCAGAAGCTAAGTCAACTGATGTGCCTAAAGTTGTTTGTAGTGAGCCTCCTGAAACTGTTATGCCTGTTCCTGTAAGGTCAGTTACCGCGTCACTGCCCAGCGTTAATGATTGACCTCCCGCAATAGTCAATCCGCCATTTGCCGTAATTACATTACTAAATGTCCAAGTCCCTGTGATGGTTTCATTTTGATTTGTGCGGGTAATATTTGAGTTTGTGTAATCAATGGCAACGTTGATCTCGCCGGCAGGTGATTCTGTTAATGCAAAATCATTTCCAAGGAAATCTAACGTACCTGCACTTGCACTTACGGTTACGTCGCCTTCCTGTACATTGATTATGCCTGTTGTTCCACCATCATCAGTTGCACATTCCCATAGATTTGCGGTATTGTCCCACTTGAGAAGCTCTCCATCTGCACAGCCTTTAATCATGGTTAATCCAGCTGTAGAGACCTCTAATCCCGAATTTGACGATGTAGAACCAGCGCTGCCTGATGTTGTTAAATTAACAGTTAATGCGCTGCCGCTCACTGCAAGGCCGTCCCCCGTTAAATCATTGACGGTATCGCTTCCTAAAACCATGCTTCCACCCAGAGTTAAGGTAGATGAAATGGTTGTCGTACCAACTACATGCAACTTGGAACCGGGCGTTGCAGTTCCGATACCAACATTATCTGTGATAGTTGAGAGCCTAACATCAGTGCCGTCATCTTCCCAGCCGCTAACAGCACTTGCGGCAGAAGAAATTGTTAGAGCGTCACCAGAGTCATTTGTTGTGAGGGTAATGTTTGATCCAGCCACGAATGTTAATGTGTCATTGTTTTCGTCAGCTTCAATATCATTTTGTCCAGATACTGCAATTATTTTGAAAATGTCTTGAGCAGTACCGGGGTCATCGTTTGAAATTTCTGTTCCACTTATTTCGATCCCGTCTCCTTCATCTAGTGTGATAGCTCCGGACTCGCCCTGAAACGACGTGACACCTGTGTTGGTTAATGTTGGTGTTGAGCCTGTTGTGAGCTCTATTCCGTCGCCCGCAAGAATTCCAGTTAAACCCGTAAAGGATATTACTGCATTTTGTCCACCTGTTACGGTAATACCATTGATGCCTTGAATTGAGTAAATTACGTTTGATGCTGTTAATTCTCCTTCACCCAATGTGAGATTGTTATCACTTGCATCGATATCTGCATTGAATCTGGTTGGTTCGTTAAAGATAGCTGGCGCATTAAAGTTTATGACGCTTGCACCTGTTGCCTCAGTTGCTGCTTGTAGTACTTGGCCATTGAGAGGAACTGCTTCTAAACCTGTTGTTGATTTAGCAGTTTTTGAACTTGCTAGCTTGTTTACTTTGTTTAATCCTGCCACGCCGACGGAAACCGTTACCGGAACCCCAATAAGCACAACCAAGACAGTGACAAGTATTCCTATATGTAATTTTTTCATTTTCATACCAAAAGCCGAAGGCCTAAAACCCCGTATATTCTAGTATGAACATTTGCCTGAAATTTTCAAGGAATGAAATTAAAAAAAGCTGAAAAATTATTTATCTGATGGATGAAGAATGGGAGAAAGGATTATGTATACATCCATAATATTTCGTTTTACACGAACTACTCCAATTTGAACTGGAATTATTTTAGCATTATTATCTAGGGTTCGTATAGTGAGATTATCGTTGATGTGTGTAATGAAATTGGTGTGAAATGGAAGAATATCGAAATTGCCTAAAATATTGCGCGAGGATACAGAGGCACATTCTTCGTCAAAAATTACTCCTTCTGGAGTGCGGATAGTTACTTTTATTTTGTTTTGTTCGTTGCTCATTGTTTGTATAGCATTTCATTTGGGTCTTTATTATCGTATTTTCCATTTAAAATTTCTCTTACAACTTCGATTGTTTCTTCGAGAGGAACAGACACTCCTTTTCGCCCCGTTTGATTTTCAATGACATGGAAGTCTTGTGTCATATAATTTTTTAACGTTTGACCACGTCTGTAGGTAATTCGCTTTTCTTTGCTTAACTCGGCTTCGCCCACGAGCGACACGATACGCTCAATCGTAGCGGTTTCTTTGAGAAGCTGTTGTGCTTCGAGTAGGATCATGTAATGATACTCGCCAATGATTTCAGGTTTAACAGCACTTGAAGCTGAGTTTAATACGTCTATAGCAGGGAAACGACCTTCCTGGTAGACGTTGCGGGATAGTAAAACTACTGAATCAAGATATGGATATATTGCCTGCACCGCATAATCGAGCTGGTCGTCGGCTGGTACGTAGACTGCTTCCATCGAAGTAATCCACGAGTTATCTTGTGAATACAAGCGCTCATGTAAGTGTGCTAATTCAGAATTGAGAGTAGCCTGATATCCTCCTTCTGATGGGATATTATTGGTTAACGTGGATAACTCATACCCTGCCTGTGCGAAACGGAAGACGTTATCGATAAAGAATAGGATGTTTTTCCAGCCTGTGTCTCTGAAGAATTCGGCTATTTTCACTCCAGCAGCGGCGGTACGCAAGCGAACTGCGGGGTTTTCTCCCATTGTTCCAAATATTAGTGCCACAGACGGTAATACTTTTGCGTCTTGGAATGTTTCATATAGCTCGTGACATTCTCTTAAACGTTCTCCCACCCCGGCAAATACAGAAACTGACTTCTCTTGACCTTGGATAACTATATTATTGATAATTTCAGTCAAAATAGTAGTTTTTCCGACACCTGCACCTCCGACAATACCAATTTTTCCACCAAGTAGAATAGGGCAGAAGAAATCTACGGCTTTAATACCTGTCTGCATAACTCTATTGGGGATTGCTACTTTCTTTACGTTTATGTTTACAGTGTGAATGGGTTGTACACGATAGGCTGTTATCTCACCTTTATTATCTAAGGGTTGCCCGAATATATTTATTGCTCTTCCCAGTACTTCCTCACCAACTGGAATACTGAGGGAGGTGTTAAGTGGTGTTACAGAGGCTCCTCTATACAGTAATTCTTGACTGGATAAACATAGGCAAAATAATATGTTGTTTTGTGAAGATTCGATTACCTCTAAACGAGCTTCGGGAATATTTTCTACGTACAGTAATTCATGGATTTGTGGTTTTTCTTCTAAAAACTCCACTTCCACTACTTGCCCGGATATCGTGATGATTTTTCCCTTATTGTTCATATCTTTTTTTTGCCCATATATATGATAGTTTGCTTTGTTGTTTCTTGTCTTGCTCTAATTTCATAATGCGATTAAGTAGTTTTTCTTGGTTTTTTTTGTTATTTTCGGCGTGCTGTAGAGATTCTTCAAGAGTTTTAATACGCGACGCATGGCGTGCTAATTCGAATTCGTAGGCCGTTTGTTTAAAAATGATGCTTAAAATTTGTCCTGTATAAAAACTGTATAATTCATCGGCACTTGGCTCAGTAATGAATAATTCTTGTCTCTGTGTCGTTTCCTGCGTTTCTATAATACTGTCTCCTGTAATGTCTGTAACTGTTGCCAATTGAGTGAACATATTTTCAAATCGTCCGTAATATACTCGAACTGTTTTATATTCAACTACATATCCTAATATGGGAAGGAGATCGATAAACGTAATGTCATAATCTGGTAGATCGTAGTACTGAAATGGTTTTGTGTAGCCGTTTGTTTCGTATAATTCCTTTCCGATTTTACCTACTATAATGAGATCGTCGTCTGTGTTTAATACGTCTGCCATGCATTTGGTAAATACTTCGTCAGTAATCGTTCCATACATTCGGCTGTTGGCTGAAAAAAGAATGATTGCTCTTTTGTTTTTCTTAACTTGATATGCTTTTTGCATTGCAACTTTCATTTCTTTTTCATTTGAAGAACGAATATCTGCAAATACATCTATGAGACCATCCTGATATTCTCGTGAACTCAGAACAACATCTCGTATATCTGTCATTTTAAGAACAGATACTTCTTCCATAGCGTGTGCTAAGCGATTGTATTGTTCAAGTAATTCTATTTCATTTTTTATTGTTCTAGTTCGCATATTTTTTTGACTGGTCCATCAACATTTTTAATTTCTTTTATCATTTCTTCTAAAGTATTGACGCTTGTAAGTGAGTTAAGAAAAGCTTTTCCATCTGGTTGAGCTGCAATTATAAGTAAATTATGTCGTGCTAGCTCGATCTTCTCTACCTTCTCTTTTACGAAATATTCTGCCCAGATTAAGCCGAATAACATTACCTCGACTTTAATATTGTAATCTGTATCGGGAGAGTGTCTAAAGAAATGATTGATACGTTCGCCTTTTGCTAGAATTTCAGTAATATTATCTGTCATTTCTCCACCAAATCGTGAATATTCCTGCATTTTTGTATATTGCGCGTAAAAAGAATTTGTTTGTCTATTAATATCGCGTAAAAGTTTGGTTTGTGTTTGTTTTCCGGCACGAGTGACCGACAGACCAATGTTGACTGGTGGACGTATGCCTCTTAAGAATAAATCACGATCAAGAAAGATGTGTCCGTCACTCATACCGATACTATTGGTTGAAATATATGTTGTGAGTTCGCCGTCTGAGATATGTACTAGCGGCAACACCGTGATGCTTGCTTCCTTGTCTGGAGATATCTGATAATTTCCAGCTCTCTCCATGAGTTGCGCGTGTACGTAGAACATGTCGCCAGGGTATGATTCTCGTCCTGGGAATCTTCCCGCAATCAAGGACAATTCTCTATAAATCTGTGCATGAGTTGTCAGGTCGTCGAGTATTACTAGTACATCGTTACCTCGATCACGAAATATTTCAGCTACAGTTACCGCGGCATATGGGGTTAAAAATATTAATCCTGGAGAATTAACTGAGTTGGAACCAATTATCATTGCTCCTTGCATGTTATTTTCAGATTTTAATTCTTGGTAGATCCTTTGTGTGTCGGCAGCGTTTAGCCCGATTCCTGCGTATATCGTAATGATTCCCTGCCGCATGGCGGCTCTGGCGGCCTGCATTGCTACTGCTCGTTTACCGGTCTTTCTGTCACCTATAATAAGCTGCTTCTGGCCTTTTCCAATAGGCACAAGCATATCGATTATATTGATGCCTGTATAAAATTGATTTTTAATTGTTCTGAAATTTTGAAGTGATCCACTGACGTTTAGCATTTTTTTCTCAATCGGCGTTTGGGTTGAGGGTGCAATATTTCTTGGCATTATCTCGTTTCCAAGTGGATCGTAGATTCCTCCAAGCATATTGTCTGTGAGGGGAAAAGTGACAGGTTTTTTGAGGCGTGTAATACGCGTACCTATTGGAACTAACTCCTGAGAAAATAGTATTATCACTACTTTATCTCGCTTAATTTCAAACACCTGCCCAAGCTCTCCAGATTCACACAAAACTAATTCGTTTTGCGTTACCGTGGGAAGCCCGGTTACGATTAAGATCGGATATTTTATTTCGATAACATATCCAATTTCATTTGTGATGGTTACTGCTTCTTCAAATTTGTTTTCCATATTTATTGTCGGTTATTTTTTTATGCAACGAATAGTCATGTACTTTTCCATCAAACTCAACAATTGCACCAGCGAGTACGGAAGGTTTAATTTTGAAATCTACGATAAATTCTGGTTTTAATTTGGAGTAGAGATCCTTGGTGATTTGGTGTTCTTCGTTGACTGTTATTGGAATAGCTGTATATATTACTACTGTTTTGACATTATTCAGCTGTTTGCGAATTTCTTCAAGCTTTAAATGTGGCTCTGGGTCTATGCTTTTTAATAATTCTTGCTCCTCAGGCGAGAAGTACTTATTTAGTATAGTCTCACCTTCTATAATTACATTGTTTTGTAATGCCTGAGCAATACCTTCCAGAAAGTATATGAGACGTTTTCGAGTGTTTATATATATTACTAAATTATCTATATTCATTTTTTTTGTTTTCCAAGAACATCATTAAGATACTCTTCGATCGATTGATTTATCAGTGATTCGTGATCTTTTAGTGAAATACTATCCCGAAGGATTGTATGACTAATACTATCTATATCTTGTTCTATGCGTTTTTTGAGAGTATTTCTAATCATTTCCGTTTCTTTTTCTATAATTTTTTGTATCGTTTCTTGAGTAAGTGTGTTTATTTGCTCTGACATTCTGGTAATGTTTTGAGTGATAGTTGAATACGAATCTTGGAAAGTGTTTTTTGATCGTTCTAAATCTTTTTTTACAGACTGCAATGTTTCGTCGGTTGTTAACTGGATGGCTACAGAACTATTTTTTGCAGCGTCTTCGAGTAACTTGAATTCTTGCTCATAACGGTGGAAAACGCTTGTTCTTATTTGTGCTAATAATTCTTGAATTTTATAATCCGCAGCTTGTTCGCGAGCAATTGCAGCATCAGTGACTTTTTTGTTCATTTCATCAATTTTCTGCTGCATTGTTACGAGCGCAGTTTGAAAGAACTTTTGTTCAAACAAGTCGCTTTTTTTGGCCATGAGCACCATTCGATCTATGATGATAAACACCATAAGAACTATATTAGCCCCAATTAGCCACATTATTACGTGTTGTGGTATTTCCATTTTTTACCTCACTAACAGATACGACACAAAATATCCTACTGCGATTAATGCTATAAATAATAATCCTTGTAAAATTATGCCTACTTTGATTGTATTTGACGCTAATGGATTTCTTCCTAGGGATTCTACGCCTTTAACTGCAAATTTTCCAAAGAATATGAATCCAACAACTGTAGTTGCAAGCGCAAGAATTGTGGCCATGCTTGTTCGTAGCCAAGCATCGAGTGTTGCAGAACTACTATCAACATCTTGTTCGCCGCTAGGATTATAGTAATGCACATCGACGAGAACTAAAACTTTTCCGACAGCATTTGGATCAGTGGCGTTATAATCTTCCAGTGCAGTTCCAATAGACATCCCTGCGCGCGTTGCTTTCATTGCAACCCCAGGTATATTGGATGACGTGATAGGGTCACCTTTAAGAACTGGTCCATTGATTGTCGAGACGCGCACACTTACATTACCTTTTGTAAGTAATGGCACATTTGTCTCGTCTTTAGCCCCCAAAACAATTGCGCTGTTAATACTGATAATACCTGAAACAGATGGATCATAGGGATAGCGTGATAGATACAATCCATCAAGGGTGCTCACAACGATGCTGCCATCTTCGATGGTTTGTTGTTTTGCCTCTGCTACTTCGACATATGTTGCTACACCCAGATCAATCGCAAATGCCGATTGTACGTGTATTAAGCCCATAACAAGAATAGTTGTTATTGAGGCTACATATCGAAGGAATTTTAATATAGAATTCCCCATGTATCTATGGTAGACGAATGGATGTAAATGACAAGAATGAAAAATGAGGCTCTAGCTAGTCTCTCTACATGCGTATGTACATGTTGAGCCTAACGTGATAAAGATGGTTTAGTATTTTATATTTTGTTCTATACTTTTACTAGTATACACATAAATTAAGGAATCAACTATGTTTGAATTTAGTTTTAGTTTCTTCGTTTTGGTTGGCATAATCTTGCTTTCTTCTATTAAGCAGATAAATCAATATGAACGAGGGATACTTTTCACCATGGGCAAATATACTGGAATGCTTGACCCAGGATGGCGTATAGTACTTCCAATTTTTCAGTCTTTTCAACGAGTAGATATTCGCACAAAGGCTGTAGATGTACCTGATCAGGAAGCAATTACGAAGGATAACGTGTCTGCTCGGATATCTGCAGTTATTTATTATAAGGTTGTTGATTCTGCTAAGGCTATCCTTGAAGTGGAGAGCTTTTATTATGCTATTCATCAACTGGCACAAACTACAATGCGAAACGTGATAGGAGAAGTTGAATTAAATGATTTGCTCGCGAATCGCGACCAGATCGCGACGCGTATTAAAGATATTGTTGCAGAGACTACGGCTTCGTGGGGATTGGAAGTATTGTCTGTTGAATTAAAAGATATTATATTGCCTGAAACGATGAAACGCACGATGGCAAAGCAAGCAGAAGCTGAGCGTGAACGACGTGCAACTATTATTAACTCTGAAGGGGAAGTAATAGCTGCTGAGAATTTGGCGAAAGCTGCACGCTTGATGGCAGAAACACCCGGTGCCTTGCACTTGCGTACTTTGAATTCAATTAATGATATTTCCTCAGACCAGTCGAATACTGTGGTCTTCGCAGTGCCACTTGAAGTGCTGCGAGCGATTGAGGGGATTTCTAAATTTGTGGATAAGAAGAATAACGCCTAATTACTTTGCACAGACATGTTTTTTGAGCACGCCAGTTTCACCTGCCTGGATTGACTCTGCCTGTTTCGGCGATCGCTCGGGATAGGTACAGTTTTGATACTCGTTGGGATTGTTGAGTCCATAGGCAATTGCCTTGGTAATCTTGCCTGAAATAAGTACTAAAGTGAGGCAAAACACGCTTACTACGGCATATTTAACAATTTTCATTGGAATATTATAGCATTTTTATGCAAACATGCTGTTTTCTAGTCTGTACATAATCTTTTGAACTTGCTGTTCTTGCGTGTCTTTGGATGGAAGCTGCGGATAGTAGTCAAGTATTATTCCTTGAATATAGAAGAATAATAGCTTGGCATCACCATACTCGTCTTTAGTTTTTATTTCTTTTGATTTGGTCGCCTGTTTGACTATGTCGTATAAAGGTTCAGCCAGACCTAGAGGAAGATACCCTGTCGCATTTTTACGGAAACGTGAGCGATAACTCAGAAAATATTTATGACAGAATGAAATATCGTGGGCGTTTTCAAAACAAAATTCAAAGAATTGTCGCATTTTTATTTTTGCGGTTTTGCCTACTTGGGAATCTTTTGCTTTTTGATTAAACTTATCGACAACTTCTTTATATAGCTCGCTTAACAGATCATCTTTACTAGGAAAGTAATGGTAGATTACTGACAGGGCAATTTTACTCTCTGCAGCCAGAACTCGCATGCTTAAGCCTTCTAAAGACTCTCTGGCAAAGATCTTTTTAGCATTTTTTATTATTGATTCTTTAGTATTCATATCGTTCGAACGCACGTTCTTATTTGTTTATATCGCGCTAAACTGATATGTCAAGGTTTGAGATTAAATATTTTTTTTAAACTGCCAACAATTATGTGATATATTCCAACCTGATTTTCAATGTAGTTGTTAGAAGTAAATTCAGAAGCTTGCTGATCTTGGCTTACTGACTCTTCTTGTTTAATTATCTGAGGACTAGCTGTTGGCGTCGTCGATGATATAGGTGTATTTTTTTTAATTGAAATATCTTGTGTTGCGGCATATTTTATTACGGCATTTTTTGTTAGATTATATGTAACTGAAGAGTTTGACAAGTTTGTATGATCCATAAAACTCATAGCAAAGAGTCCTTTGGAAGTTATTTCGTTTATATAATCATCTGTAAAAAATGATTCTAAATCTCGATCGAACGTTTGTTGTGATCTATTATCTGGTTTGTAATGTGCTAACATCACTGGACCAAATTTACTCAGGATTGTAGTCATGTCACGAATATCTTCGATATTATGATCGGATTGCATAGATTGAAAACTTTGAAAATCTGATTCCTTCATAATGTCTTCAAAGTAAGAGAAAAGTGCTTTTCCTCCTCCGTTTGACTTGTCATCATACCTAGCTTGCCAACCTCCCCATCCTATAGATATTTTGGCGTTTGGATTAGTGCTCTTGAAAATTTGGCGAGTGGTTCGATACTGATCTTTGAGTGCATTATAATAATTTTCACTTTGCTTCCACTGGTTGTCTTTACAGGGGTAGGTTTGAAATTCTGTGAACAGTGTGACATAGAGCGAGCCATTCCCTTTAAAAATATCTGCGAGCTGCTCCATATCTTTTTTGAAATTTTCTGAGACTGGATATTGTCTGCCGCAGGCATCCCCGTGACTTGTCTGGATGTTTTTTTCGGGATCATTTGAGTAGACTATCAAGTGAAGTATGTAGCCTTTGGCATAGCTCGCAGGAACTGTTCCTGTTTTCCAGTTTCTCATCCAGGTTAAATCCTTAGGGCCGTTGTACCAACTCGTTAAGATTTTGATAGGAGTTTCTTGTGTAAGCGGTTTATGTATTGCGTCATTTGCTTCAGGCCCTATTCCAAATAGCAATTTGCCCGTTTGCGCATACGCAAGATCAGGAGACAAAAAGGTTATTATAAGGAGTAAAAGTACAATGAATGACTTCATGATCATATATTATATCATGCAATGAAATACCTGTTGGAAAAAGAAACAAGGGCTTAAAGTGAAGTGAGCAAATCTTTTGCTTCTTGGTAATTTTGGTTATACCTTAGTGCAAGTTCGAGTTCTTTTTTTGCCTGATCTATTTGATTATTTGAGATATAAATCCGCGCTTTGATGGTATATAGTTCGGAGTACGCTCGATTATTGTTGTTTAAAATTGCATCAATTAAACTGAACACTTCTTTTGTCTTTCCAAGTTTCTCATAGGCTAAAATTGGTTCGTACTGATACCAGAGCATACGGCTAGGTAATTGAGCCTTTATGCTTTCGTAGACATTTATAGTTTGTTCATAATTACCTAGATAAAAACTTGCTCGTGCGTTATTAAATGGCGGGAATGGATTTTGCGGTTCGGCACGAGTTTCCTCTATGCTTCGCTGTTGTGCATTTTCCCACGCCAGTTGAATATTGCTTTCCTCCTTTAGTATTTGTTCTATTTTTTCTTTATTTTCTTCCTTAACCAGGATCAGGTATTCATAGTTGAAAGGCTGCCAGAGTGATAACAATTCTTGATATGTAGTTTTTCTATTTGGTGCATAGTAGGAGTCGTCAAAAACGATTTGATTAGTCGTGTCATCATATCCGCGAACGATAATGAAGTGACCTATATCGTCTTTGTTATTTAACCATGTTCTGAGGACTATCGGTTGGTCTGCTGCTATGAATTGTTTTAATTTTTCTATAGTTCCATTGGGGCGATGGATGGATATAAGATCGTACCTTTGAGAATCCTGGGCTATTTCCTCCATACTGACTGACTTGTCGTCGTTATCTCCACCGGCGACCTGATATGGGCGTAGACGATCGCCCAGCTCTTTTTGAGGGACTTTTATGTCAACGTATTGCAACATCATAGAATATGTTGCTGGTCCACAGTTGTTGAAGGTTTGAAATGTATGCCCTAAGGATTGAATTGTTTTAGATGTAGGTAACGGTAATGGAGTTGGAATAGAAGTTGGATGGGGGGTATTTGTAACATCTGGAAGATCCTTTGGTGAATCAGAATTCGGTATGGATGGCCTTGGTGCTGTGAATAAGAATATGCCTGTTACTAGGAGAGTTGCTACTCCTAGCAAGATAGAAACTATAGCGGCATTGTGCTTTTTGAACTGGGTCATATGTTTTCTCTCCTATATTATCTCATGTTTGATTGCGTATAATAGGACTATGGCATTTAGCGTACATACATTACAAAAAGGTCGCTGGATTGAGATTGAGAAGCCGACTCAAGATGACGTTGAATTCTTGCGTCAGGAGTTTCCGTATTTTCACTTGACTAACCTTGAGGATTCTCAGGAGCGAGTTCAGCAATCTAAACTTGATATATATGAACAATACATGTTTATGTCTGTTGCTGTGCCTATCCAATTCAGTCAAGGAAAGCGCCTTGTTAATCTAGAATTCTCTTTTTTCTTAACTGAGAATGCGATTGTAACTATCACTCAAGAGAAGACAGATCTTTTTAAACAAGAGCAGCAAGAGGGTGATACTGTTGCGAATATTAAATTGGCAGATACTCCTCAACTAATGGCATATCGTTTCTTGGAAAAGTTATATGATACGTCAGCTAAGAATATTGAGAGTGTTGGTAAGATGATAAATTCGATCGATGACTATATACTAGACGTTCGTTCTAGTACGATCATTCGAAATATCTCTATCCTGCAGCGAAATATGATTTATTTTATGACAACACTGGAGTCTGCATTGCCATTGTTAACGGAACTTGAACAGAAAAATGTTTGTTTTGGTGATGTGTCGATGAATGAGTACTGGGGTGACTTGGTGGACACGTTACGACAACAACGTGAACTTTTGGATGATTACGATCGCTTGTTGTCGAAACTAGCAAAGGCTCATGAGAATGTTTTGAACTATCACACAAACCATGTTATCCATGTTCTCACTATTATATCGGTGATATTTTTACCTCTTAACCTTATTGCGGGAATATATGGGATGAATTTTTCTGTTCTGCCAACGGCGCATCATCCTCTCGGATTTTTTATCGCATTGTTGACTATGATATTAGTTGCAGCAAGTATGCTTCTCTTTTTTAGATATAAAAAATGGGTTTAGTTTTCTTTAAGAATAAACACTGGTTTATTGTTTTGTGAATATATTATTCGAGTTTCGTTTTTAAATTCGTCTGGGAACCCGATAAACAATATCTTTTCATTTGTATTTTTGTTTGTTATCTCTGATGCAATGTCTTTAGTGAAGTAGTATTTACCAAACTGGCTGGTAAAATTTAATCCGTGCTCATCTGGTGTATGATCGGTTACTGCTTCCGCTTGATATTTTTTTGGATCATATTGCATATCCCACGCATAGAAAATATATGAGGGTGCTTTGGCGCTCGAGATTACAATTTTGTCATAATTTTTTTCTATCTTACTCATATACTCGACTGTTTCTTTAAAACCATCGTTCCATTTTTCTGCAACAACTTTAGGAGTCTGAATAAAATATCGGTTAAATACATATGCCGTATTTACTATAATAAGTGCAATAAAGAATGCATAAGCTGGAAGGATAGCAGGCTCTTTCCATTTTTTTTGAATGTACGTAATAGCTTCTACCACACCGAAAGCTGCCATAATTGCCAAGGGAATTATCATATTCATACTCCTTGATGAGCTTGGTGTGAAGATGGTCAAAGCGGATGCGATCGGACTTAAGATAAGCCAGAGTAGTATAATACCTCGCCATTTTTCTTTAACAGTAAGTATCTTAATAAATCCAAAGATTAAAAAAGGTGCTGTTAGTAAAGGAAGAAACCCTAGATCGACGAGTTTAAAGATTTCGAATGTATCGCCGGTTATAAAAAGGAAGTTTGGTGAGAAATGAGATACGTAGCGCTGCGAGAAATCTGCAAGATAATAGAGTGGCTTGTTGTGAAATAGTCTTATTACTAGTGTGTTCGTAGCTGCATCAGATTTTATATCTCCAAATAGTTTCGACTCTACCCCAAGATCATAAAAAATACTTATATACTTTGCTCGTTGAGTCACCTCTGGTCGGGTTAGTGTCGTTAATATAGGTAATAATAGAACAATACTGGCAATTATAATGGTAGAAATAACCAGTTTGTGTTGCTTAATGAGGTATAGTGATCGTTTAAAAAATAATACTATAATTCCAATAATGAAGAGTGGTATGAACACACGCGCAGAGTTGTAGGAATACATGCTTAATATGTAACTGAAAGCTGCTCCAGCCGTGTACAGCGCGTTCCTGACACTGTTTTTCTGAGTGTTTGACTCGATGACATGTAAGGTACAGTATGCTCCGAGACAGATGAAGAAAAGTGCAGGTGTAAGCTCCCAGGTACCGCGCGAGACAAAAATATGACTGGGTGAAATTGCTATGAATAGTGCTGCAATTAGCCCGATACCTGATGCTTTTTTCCTGAGTTCCTGTTGTTCGGTATATGTGGTAAATATTTTTTTTGTAAATAAGAATACGAGTATGACGGTGAGCGATCCGTAGAGAGCGCCTGGAACGCGAGCGCTCCATTCGGATGGTCCAAATGCAACGAATGACCCGACAATGGAATATAGCATTACGGGTAATTTATAATCGCCGAAGGCTTCAAAAACTAATGGGTATGCTTTTCCGTGTTCATCTCTGCCTGACTCTAGGATGGAGTACGCGTTATAGGCGTAACTTGCTTCATCGGAATAAAACCCGGCTGGGTTGTGTTCTAGATAGAAAAAGCGTAGAAAGGCTGCTAGAACCACGATTAGTAGCAGGGTTAGTTTTAGTTTCATTGTAGTCATTATATCAGCTTAGGAGTCTTTTTCGAGGCTTTTCCATAGGTACCTGGACGCAAGCGAGCGGTGGGGCGCCCATTTTTTGCTTATCTCTTCCATTTGTTTTAGATCCTCGCGATCGATGCCATAGAGTCTTGCTACTGCGTTTCTTAACCCTAAATCACCTACAGAAAAAACATCTTCGCGTTTCAGTGAAAATAGGAGGATCATTTCGGCAGTCCACCTTCCAATCCCTTTGACTTTTGTTAATTCTGTAATGACTTCTTCATCAGAAAGGTCTTTTAATGAGTCTAAGTCTAGTGTTTTATCCTGGAGTGCTTGGGCAAACGACTTTACATATTTTATCTTCTGAAAAGATAACCCTGCTGTGCGCATTTCTTGATCAGGCATGGCAAGAATCTCATTAATTGGTGGGACTGACTGTGAAAATAGCTCTTTAAATCTTTTGAAAATTGTTGCGGCGGCTTTAAGTGATAATTGCTGGCTGACTATCGCATCGAGGATATCTAGGTAGACATCGAATTCCTGTGTATTTGTTTCTATTTCGTATTTTGCAAGTATTGGGGCGAGTATGACGTCTTGCTGGAGATGGTTGAGGGCTGTAGTATTTTTCATCTATTGCTCGAATACTCCTACTTTATATGCCGTGACTCCATTTAGTAATTTTATTTCATGTATATTTTTTAATTCACTTGGTGATCCTTTCCAGCCTGCTATGGCAATTATGTCACCGTTTTTAGCTACGACTGGTTCGTTTTCGCCAACAAACCTATATCTTGTTTGGTCAGTTTGCTTGTTTTGACTGGCATTAAAAAATTTTATATATTCTATTGCTTGTGGTTGAGATTCTATTAGAATATTTTGCGTCGGCTTTATCTGCGTAATATGCTTTGCGAGTAACGTTGTATGTTCATACCACTCCCAGGATGTGCTGTGTTTATAGTGTTGGTAGTACGTGTGTAGATACGCCAGCGTACTATAGAGGGGAATCATTATAAGTGATATTACTATTGTTTTTCGTATATAAAGATTGTTCGAGAAAGAGGAAAGTTTCTCAAGACTTCTTTTAGCTCCAATTGCTGAAAGAATTACTAGTGGTGGCAGTATTAACACTGCACCTAGGGTGTTTAATTTTGTCTCAGTAAGTGCAGCTATTAAAGGGGCGGCAAGAATCCAGCCAATCATTAGAACGTTGCTTATTTTATTTCTTTGTAATGTAGCGCTTCCAATAATTATAGTTATTATTTCCCAGGCATATACTATTCCAAATTCCTTGGTTGTAGTCAGGAAATCTGTTTTATCTCCTGTGAAGAATAGAAATGTAGGTGAAAAGTATGACGCGTACAGCTCGAGTGTTTGGAAAGTGAGCGGTGAAATAGTCAATGATAGAATCTTTGGTAACGCAACAACTACGAGTGTTACGGTCAGCACTAATAATTTTTTTGCTTCCGGATGTCGTTTATAATTTTCCTCAGGGTTAAGCATAAAGTTCAAGATGTATTCCGGACTTCTTCTTTTAAAAACATCACGCTGAGCTGGACCAACATATCTTTCATCAAGTTTATGGCATGCCGCACATTTAGTCTCAAAAATTCCTTGACCTTTTTTAACTAGAACGGGATCAATAGCAGTTAATTCTATTTTTTGTTTAATCGGTCCAATACCATTTTCTAATTCAAAGTCCGAGAGACCACTATCATTTGCAACTTTTTTTGTATTACTAAATTTTGACGGGTCCTGAGGAGTATTATCGCCGCAAGAAATAAATGTCATAGAAATTGTGATGATAAATGCGATTAATAACTTCTGCAAAGTCAATTTGTTTTGCTGATCCATATACACTCCTTTTTATTTAATAATTATAATAAGACTTTTTTATCTGATTATACAATATATTTTTCTCATTAAAATATTAGTCGATATTTCTTAATCGGATTTTTTACTCTGATTTAAGATATTAACTTATTTTAATATTGTCAAGAACACACAAACAATTAATTAGATTCTGATTCTCAAATGAAATACTAGATTTCGTGATTTATATTGAACTTTTGAATGATCTCCC
>CAZGHS010000004.1:74216-100179 GCA_964525495.1 uncultured Gammaproteobacteria bacterium | reverse complement strand
GCTTGAGGTGCGTATGGAGTAATCCTTGGAGGTTCAAGTCCTCTCCTCCGCACAGTATAGAAATTTCTGAACTTGTGCGATAGAATACGTTTAATGGGTTCTTAGCTCAGCTGGTAGAGCGCCTCGTTTACACCGAGGATGTCGGGGGTTCGAGTCCCTCAGGGCCCACATTTTGTTATCTTCTCAGATGCACTATTCTCTTAATTATAAGCCTGACTAACTCATACTTTCCTTATTTTTACCTTTTTGATACAATTTCTGACATGCCGAGGTGGCAGAGTTGGTCAACGCACCGGTCTGAAAAACCGGCAATACAGGTTCGATCCCTGTCCTCGGCACATTATGCCTGTTGAATGTGATGACTTTCATGACTCATGCGTTTTTCCGGAACGGAACTGTGGTCGGGCTCGCTGTTGGAGAAAGCTAGTGTTACCTGATGTAATTGGTAATGATGATTCGAAGCGAAGAGTTATTGAAACGGCATCACCTTGGGATTTCCGAGGTGACAAAGTAGACAAACAACGGTATAATGATGGTCGTGTAAAGCCAAGAGAAAAAATTAACGTGCTTAAGAAGCGCGCGGGAGTGGCTTAGTGGTATAGCGTCTCCTTGCCAAGGAGAAGGTCGCGAGTTCGAATCTCGTCTCCCGCTCTCAATGCAATGTTATCATTGCGAGCAGCAGATATAGACCCATATAGTGGGCTAATCTCAGTGTTCAATGTTCCGTTATAGTTCCAAGACAATCCGGAAGGGAAGATTGAACTCAATAGTACTTTTGTCTGATTTGCGCTGGATCTTTTTAAGGCTTCGCCTAAATCAGCCAAAAGTGTTCTCATAAAGGATGTAATTGCTTCAATATTGTACTTCTCAAAAGTTGAATCTTCTTTTGCGATCTGAGCCTTGGTCATCTTCTCTTCAATCATAATATTCTGTTCTTTAAAGATTTCATCGGAATACACACCTGCTAGATTTTTCTCTACAAGTTGTCGTCTTAGGTCTTGTAGCCTTGCTATTTCATCGTCAGCGTCGTCTTTTACCTTTCGCAAACGTGCATATCTTGCATGATAGACCTTATACATTTGCTGAATAAATAAATTAGTGCATTCCTCCTTGGGAGTTATTCTTTTTAATAAGTCAGTTAGAGTTTCTTCTAGTGTTTCCCGTCTAATTGACTTCGTACATACGGCACTGCAGCGATAATATGGAAATCGTTTTGTTTTTCCTTTTGACCAGCCTGCCGTCAGTCCGATGTTACATATTCCGCATTTAACGATTCTTCTGAGAGGAAATTCAGCATTTCTGTCTCGATCTCTTTTTGGTAAGGCATATTTAATCACACTTTTACCGTCTAGTATTGCCTGCACTTTATAGAAGTGCTGCTCGCTGATCATTGGGACATGTTGACCAGTAACCTCATCGGGATACTTTGTTGAAATTATTTTTCCCATGTAGAATTTATTGCGAAATATTCTTTGCGCAGATTGTGCTTTCATCGCATATTTTTTCTTGCCATGCGTTTCTTGTAATCCCCATTGGTTCATAACAGTAGCCATTTCTGACAAACTTTTTGTTCCAGTGGCGATCAGATCCCATGCTTTTTTCATTTTGTCCCAGCTCTCAGGATCTTTTACTGCATAACTATTTGAAAGTAGATATCCTAATGGAGCTTTGCCACATATTAGTCCTGCTTGGAACCTTGCCTTTAAGCCGTTTCTGGCTCGTTCGCTTCGGATGTCGTTATCGAGCTGTGCAAATCCTGCAAGAATGGTCTCTACTAGCTTTTCTGTAGGAGATTCTCCTGTTGGTTCAGTTGCAGAGATAATATTGACTTCTTTTTCGGCGAGTTTTTTCCGTATAGCTAGGTAGTCGGATGTTTGGCGAGAAATTCTATCTAGTCGATACACAAACACTGCCTGAATGTTTTCCTTGTTTTTCCTACAATATTCCAACAGTTTTATTAATACTGGTCGCCCTGCGATATTTTTAGCTGACCTGCCTTCTTCTCGGAAGATATCTATTATGATAAATCCTCGTTTTTCCGCCTCTTTTCGGCAGATATCTTCCTGAGTATCTAGAGAAAAATTATCTACTTGTTCTTCGGTTGATACTCTTAAGTAGATGACCGCTCGTTTACTACCATCTATTTGTACTTTTTTTGGATTGTTCATACCCCTCCTTTTTCATGCATAAGTTCTTGCAAGGTAACCCCGTTAAAAATCCTTCTCTCATAATCGTCCAACCATGATGAGACTAAAAATTGCATTTCTGTTAAGAGGTCTTTGACTTGTTCCTCTGTTAAATTAGTTGCTGATTCCCCTAGGGTGCTTAAGGCTTTTTGTATCTCCTTATCTTTGTACTCTTGCTCGACAAGTACTCTGTTCAGTGTGTTTTTAACTATTGAAAAGTCGTTTATTTGTTTTGGTTCGTGAGGAGTTTCTAGTGCTATTTGAAATAAGGGTAATTCTCTTTGTATTAATTCCATATCATATACTCTTAACTATCTCTATATGGATAGTTTATATCCAAATTTGGATAGTGTCAAGTGATAAATACACTATATAAAACCTGTTCGCCTTTACCTTGATACTATTTTTTGATATACATTCTTGTAGTTGTTGTCCTGCCCTAAGGATGCCGCAGGATGAACAAAATACCTTCTTTTAAGATTGATATTCTTTTATCGCAGTTTGTAGATGTGCTTTTTCATTTCCTCCCTTGGCTATTTACTCTTTTTGTTTTTATTTTGATTGTTTCTTTGCTTCGATCGTTACTGTCTTTTATTCGATCCCTATTTGAACAAATCGTTATACTCGAACTGACACCTCCAGCTAGTACGGAGAAAACCTCGTACACAACTCAGCAATTATTTTTAGTCGTTAATAGTTTGGGAAGACAGCGATCATTGTGGGATAGGTTGATTGGTAAGAAGATATTATTCTCTTTTGAGATTGTTTCAACACACGATCAAGGTATTCGCTATCTTATTAAGACCAGTTCAGATCAGGTTAATAATCTTAGACGAAGTTTGTTAGCCTATTTGCCCCAAGTAAAACTAAATATCGTTGAGGATTATTTCTTAACCGAGAAAAAGAGTTTTGTTAAGTGTCATTATAAAATTATTGAATTTAAGCAGGAACGTCCATTCCCCTATTCTTTACGAAGACAGAATATGCTTGAAGAACACGACCCTGTTGCGTACATAACTGGAATGATGACAAAACTTGCGCCAAATGAGCTGATCTCTTTTCAATTAATTCTTTCTCCTGTTCATTTAACAGCAAGTGGGACGATTAAAAGAAAGATTTTACGAAACGAGAATGTTTTTGAATATATCGACAGTCACTATTCATTTGGGAGTCTTTTTAGATTTCCCTTATTTTTCATAACTCAACTAATTTCACTTTTTCAGTGGTCTATTAGTACATTGATTAGTGACATATTCACCACTAATAGCTTTTCGATAAAGAATTTAATCGGTGTACAAAACTCCCTTAGCTCGTTTCAACAGCAAGCAATTAAGCTTATTGAAGAGAAAATTGATCAGCCACTATTTGAAACATCTCTACGAGTACTGATTGTCGTTAAAAAAGAGAATGATTTGCAGGAACGAATTAAAGGGTTTGTTTCTTCCCTTAGTGTATTCTCTTCTGCTAATTATCAATCTTTACAAAAGAAATTCGTGCTAACTAGTTTTTTCAAAACGATTTATCTCTATGCTTTTAAAAAGAGAGTTTTTTCACTTGTTTTTAATAGTAGTCCAAATATATTTTCTATCTCTGAAGTTTCAGATTTATATCACTTTCCGTTTACGAGTATTACTCAAACAGAAAATATTGTGAAGATTCAGAGTAAGGAACTGCCGGCACCAATATCGCTTAAAAAGAATACCGATTTTGATGTTGCCTTTGCAAAGAACACTTATGGGGGTGTTACTACTTCAATAGGTCTGAGCCCTGAAGAACGAAAACGACATATGTATGTAATTGGAGCAACTGGTAGTGGTAAGACAACGATGCTTACTTCGATGATTGATCAAGATATCAAAAACAATAAAGGCGTGTGTGTTATAGATCCGCATGGTGATTTGTCTGAGTCTCTACTTGATAGTATTCCTGAATCGCGTATTAGTGATCTGATTTATTTTAACCCTTACGATATTAAATATCCTATTGGAGTAAATTTGCTAGAACTTACCCGTGGTCTTGACGAAGACTCTGCGCTTCTAGAAAAGGAGTTTATTGCAGAAAGCGTAATTTCCTTATTTCGAAAGATGTTCTCTGATGGATCATCAGGGCACCCACATAGAATTGAATATATTCTGAGAAATACTATCCATACTGCGTTTACGGTAGAGAACGCCACACTCTTCACTATTTTTGAACTGCTCAATAATCCGCCATTTCAAAAACAGGTTGTTCAAAAGCTACAAGATGAAAATTTAAAGAATTTTTGGAAATATGAATTTGGCATGGCAGGAGATTTTCAAAAAGTGAAGATGGTGTCACCGGTGACCGCTCGTATTGGACGATTTCTTTTCTCTCCATCTGCCAAACGTATTTTAGAACAGGAGAAGTCTACGATTAATTTTGATGAGATTTTAGATACAAAAAAAATCTTTATTTGTAATCTCTCCAAAGGAAATATTGGTGAAGATACGTCAGAGGTAATGGGAGTCATGATATTAAATAAGATCCAACTCGCTGCGCTTAAAAGAGCTCGACGGGAGCAAAGTCTTCGCAATCAGTTTTATCTATATGTTGATGAGTTTCAAAACTTTGCTACACCGTCATTCGTTCAAATGCTTTCTGAATCTCGTAAGTACGGACTGAATTTAATTATTGCTGAACAATCAACGTCACAGCAAAGTGATAAAAATTTAACACATATAATACTAGCGAACGTTGGAACTGTAGTAAGTTTTCGCAGTGCAAATCCAATTGATGAAGATTTGCTGCTTCGTCAATTTAGTCCGTATGTTAATCGCGGCGAGATTGCTAATTTGCCTGCCTATCGGTTCTATATGAAATCTGCTGCAATTCATCCAGAGGAACCGTTCTCAGGTGAAACCGTTCCTCTTAATCTTGATACGAGTAAAGAGCATCGAGAGCTCCTAATTACAACATCGCGTACAAGACATGCTATTTTGTATGAACATAAAGTCTTAATAAAACCAACCAGTGTCAGGAAGCAAAAAACGAAAGACGACTCGCAAACTCCATTGATGCACAGTGTTTTTCCTGAAGATTAGATAGCGTATAATCTGTGGGTACGGATACACCCAGAAATGTTGATCTATTTGTACCTGAATTAATATAATCTTCTGCCTCTTTATATCTTATATACTATAAGAGGAATAACAGTGAGAAACTTACTACCTATTACCAATAAACAAAAAGAGATCCTCATACTCATTTATAAATTTCGATTTCTAACTACTAATCACCTACAAATAATACTTAACCATAAAAACCCACACAGAATACAAGCATGGCTAAAAGACTTAACAGATAAAAAATACATACAACGCCATTACTCTAGAAAAACATTTAGCGATGGTTCAAAGCCAGCTGTATATTATCTTGCTTCACAAGCGCGCCATATATTGAAAGATCAGAAAGACGTAAGTAGCAAAGAGTTAGATAAGGTTTATAAAGAAAATAAGCGTTCACAGAAGTTTATTAGTCATTGCCTATCCATAGTTGATATTTTTCTATTCTTTGAGTCGCAGAAGAAAAGTAACGAAAGTCTCCATTTTTTTACGAAAGGTATGCTGGGTGAGTTTGCGCATTTTCCTGATCCTTTACCTGATGCATATTTTGCTGTAAAAACTGTGCAAAAAGTTAATCGCTACTTTTTGGACCTGTTTGAAGAATACACCCCCTCATTTGTTGTAAGAGCGAGAATAAAAAATTATCTAACCTATTCTGAAAGTCGCCGCTGGTATGAACATACCAACTCTTCCGTCCCGACAATTTTACTGGTACTACCTAACGAAAGAGTGAAAAAGCATATTTATTGGTATGCAAAAAGCCTGTTACAAAAGACCTTTAATGACGACCCCGCCCTATTTTTAGCTGTTAAAGATAACTTGGTGAGTCAGAATAAAGGTATTGTCTGGCAGAAAGTAGAAATTAGTTAGATTTGGCTTGATCTATTGCCTGCTTAAAGAGTTCGAACGGCAAAGCGCCGGATATTAATTTTGATTCCCCTTTTGCATCAATAAATATGGTTCCAGGAGTTCCTTGTACACCAGCTTGCTGTCCTCCTGCCATGTCATCTTTGACATGTTGGGCATATTTATTGCTATCTAGACAGCTTCTAAACTTGTTGTCATCTAACCCGAGTTCTTTTGCCAAAGGTGTGAGTTTATCTAATGCAAAACCAGTACCGTTACTTGTTGTTCGCTCAAATATTTTGTCATGATATTCCCAAAACTTGTCATTTCCACCCAACTCATTAGCACATTCTGTTGCTTCTGCTTGCTTTTGTGCATTCGCATGAAAATTTAATGGGTAATGTCTAAAGACCAAACGGACGGAATCCTTGTATTCGCTAATTATCTGATTTGTTGTTGAATAGAACTTTTTACAGAATGGACATTCAAAATCTGAGTATTCTATTAGCGTTATTTTTGCGTTTTTATTACCCCGAATATGATCTTGATCCGTAACAGGAGGCACTTGACCTGGTTTCTGCGCGTACGTATTTATGTCGTTTGAATTACCGGCTGGTTGTGTTTGCGTATTGGCTGCAGCAACTTGTGTCGCTTGACTGTTTCCTAATACGCTATCTAGTTTTCCACTTTGCGAACTTTTAACACCGAGTGAATAACTGATGAGGAAAAACGCGAGAAGAAATAGACTCGTTGTAAGTAGTCCACCATTCATAAAGCGACCACGAATCTTTACTTTTTGTTCAGTTGTTTTGGCTAAATCTTCGTTTTGCAGACTAGCGGTTTCGCTGAAAATAATATTATCATTTGCATCGCTCATAATACCTACTACATAGTGTAGTAGATTCAACATTTTGTGTCAACTTTTATTACTACAAATTGCAGCATACTAAATATAAGATAATACTATGTAATGAAAGGCCTGTGGCTGATTCGATGTTATCGGCTACATATCGATCAGAAAATCGTATTTTGCTTTATGTTACTACTCAGCAAGGCGACAACTCCTGTTAGACTCAGAGCTAGCGCAATAATAACAGAGTGTTTCATTTATGCCTCCACGATTTTTTTCATATTCATTCCTTCTTCTTGCATATGTTTTTGTAAGTCTTTTTTTTTGAAATACATTTCAATAGTGGAATCAATAAGTGTACCAATTATGGGAACATCCCATCCGTATTCAACGAGTGCTATTATCGAAGTATTTACCCCCTCTATCTCTATTTTGAAATATCCCTTGCCTAAATTCAACAGTGATAAAGGTGTCTGCGCTGTATATTCAAGGAATTCATTCTCAACTGCCTTGTTAAGCTGATATGGTAGCTTGAGTATTCTCTTGCCAATATACTCTTCTGCATAGAACTGTGAGCCAACAGATACTCCATCGCCACTGGAACATATACACTTAATATGATCTTGAGGATGCCAGCGTTTGTAGTTATCTCCTTCCTGAATAGAAGTAAGGAATTTCCAAACTTGTTGTGGAGTTGCAGTAACAATAGTTTTTTCAATTACCGTTTGCATTATTCTGATTCCGTGAAATTATATAGCCTTAAACTATTTAAAATGACAAATATGGTTACGCCAACATCTGCAAAGATTGCCAGAGCGAGATTACTTGTGCCAGCAAACGCTAATAATAAGAAAAGGAATTTAACACTAATTGCTGTTACAGTATTGAATCGTATCTTTTCTACTGTTTTTTTACTTAACTTTATTAAATACGGAAGAGATAACAAATTATTATTCATAAGGGCAATATCTGCATTCTCGATTGCTGCATCGGAGCCAATTGCTCCCATGGCTATACCAACGCTGGCGGTAGCGAGAGCTGGGGCATCGTTTACTCCGTCACCGACCATTGCGACATGCTGATATTTTTCTATTAGTTCTTTAATAGCCTTTACCTTCCCCTCGGGAAGGACTTCGGCTGTGACATCTTCTATACCCAGGTGCCCCGCTACATAGTGAGCAGCTGATTTATTATCGCCCGTTAGCATTACTGGGGTGATATTCATTTTCTTAAGTTTTTCAATAAATTCTTTACTCTCGGGTCTTATTTCATCAGTTATGCCAAGTACGCCCGTGACTTTATTGTTATCACTGACAACAATTGTGGTTTTTCCTTGCTTTTCAAATAATTCAACTTGTTTTACTACGGCTTCGTCAACTTCGTGTTCTTCTGCAATAAACTTGAGCGTACCAACACAGTGATGTGCGTCAGAGCATATTGCACACTCACCTGTTACTCCTTTGCCCATGACCGCTTGAAAGTCTTTAAAGTCGTGTGGATTGAGCGATTCTGTGCGGGCTTTGTCTACGATACTTTTTGCGACAGGATGTTCTGATAATGCTTCTATTCCTGCTACACATTCTAAGATATCCCGCTCAGATGTCCCATTGAATCCAACAATGTCTGATACTATTGGTTCACCTTTTGTAAGGGTGCGTGTTTTATCAAGGGCAATAGCTTTAATTTTTCCGATCTCTTCAACAAAAAGTCCTCCTTTTATGAGGATTCCTTTTTTAGAAGCATTCCCAATTGCTGAAAAAACACTGATTGGAGTAGATATTACAAGTGCACACGGACAGGAGATGAGAAGAATTGTAAGTGCCTGAATAAACCACGGCTCAAAGGGTAAGTTAAGTACAAAGACGGGGATTATGACTAATAATAGTGCGATAACGAGTACAGCGGGGACGTAATACTGGGCGAATTGTTCAATAAACTTTTGAGAGCGAGACTTCTTTTCTGCTGCTTCATATGCCATATTAATAATTCGCAAAAGAGTGGTGTCTTTGGGATCCTTAGTGACTTGTATTTCTAAATATCCTTGGGTGTTATGCGTTCCAGCGTAGACTAAGTCACCACTAATTTTACTCTTTGGTAACGGCTCTCCTGTAATTGCACTTTCATCAATCAACGAACCACCCTCAACAATCATGCCATCAAGTGGAATTTGGTCACCTGGCTTTATAATCACTATTTCACCGATGCGAATATTTTCGATCGGCGTTTTTTCTGATTTACCCTTGAGTAAGGCAACTTTCGGTGTTTTTTCAACTAATTCCTTTAAGGCTGTTTGGCTTCGCTCAATACCAAATTCTTCTAATGCTTCACCTAGTGAGAATAAGATTATGATTATAGCTGCTTCTTCAAATTCTCCCAGGTAGGCAGCACCGATAACAGCAATCGTCATAAGAAGATTAATGTTTGAAAAATCGAAGCGAATTAAGCTTTGGAATCCGTTTTTAATGACTTCTCTACCAAAGAGGATGATGATTGCGGCAAAAATTACTATTTCCAGCAAAAAGGGAAGCTCAATATTAAGAAGTGAGAGTATTTCTAAAGGAAGCACTATACAGAGCGCTATTGTTAGATAACGAAATTTTTTGTTTTGTAGTAGCGAAGATAGCATAAATTCAAACCTACTTTAACTTCTCATCCAGTTTCTTCTTAAATTCTTCAAACGGTAAACCACCTTCCATTCTTTCGTCGTTGATAAAGAAAGTTGGTGTGGCTGCTACGCCGAGTTCATGACCATCATCAATATCTTTTTGTATGCGATCGGCTATTTCTTTATTATCTAAATCTTTGGTGAAAGTATCAATATCAAGTCCTACTTCTTTTGCGTAGCCAATAAACTTTTCTCTTTGGGGTGTTTCCTGTTCTCCCCATTCTTTCTGTTTTTCAAACATTTTGTTATACATTTCCCAAAATTTCCCTTGCTTCCCTGCTGCTGCAACACTTTGTGCTGCTAAGCGTCCGTTTCTATGCCCATCTAATGGGAAATATCTATGAACAAATGTTATTCTCCCTTTATATTCATCTAATATTTGCTTTACTATTGGATGCATTGCTCCACACGCTTCACATTCAAAATCAGCAAATTCCGTGAGAGTAACTTTTGCATTTTCTGCAACAATTTTATTATCCCCTTCTCGCGAGAGAAGATGTATCTGTTCTTGTGGAAGAACTGGCGCGGCTTCTTTATGTGCGGTGCTTCCCGCATAGAGTACGCCACCTACTAATATCGCCACCGTTGTACAAATAAGTCCAATAATTACTTTTGTTTCACCGGTCATAGTTTTTTTGCAACCTCCAATAAACAATCATACAAATATTAATTACCGTGAATGCGATGAGGGAAAGTAGAGGAATCGTTATGAATCCAAACCATGAAATAAATTTCGTAGTGCACGATACTCCGTTGACGCAGGGAGCAATACTCTCTGGAAGAATTTTGTAATACAGCAAATTGTGGTAAAGGGCTATTATCCAGCCTGTGATACTTAATGGAAATACATATAATGGCAGCTTTTTATCTTTGAGAAGCATTCCTACCATAATAATTGCCACGAGAGGATACATCGCGATGCGTTGATACCAGCATAGTACACATGGTGGAAACTTGGCGATCTCACTGAAGTATAAACTTCCGAGCATCGCTATTGTTGATTGTAACCACGCAAGATAGAGTGTTCCAATTGGTAACCATTTTTTTACTTGTTCATTCATAGATTTTATTACTACACTTTGTAGTATTATATATAAATTGTCACTAGCATGCAATTAATTCCTACTTTTACCTTTAATATCACACTTTTCTTGGATCTTACTGTTTCTTAGTAAAACGCATAATGAAATACTAAGAATAACTACGGAAAAAATTGCAATTTCAGTTCCATGGAGTGGTAGATAGGCAGCACTGCTCGCTATTCCAAGTACTCCTAAAATTGGCAAACCACAAGCAGCACACCCACTACCAATTACTCCAATAGAGCTCCCGCTGAATGTTAGTCCACTTATCCCTCCTACTTTTTTCATGGTGTTAATCCTTTTTATAACTAACACTATCGTTAATCCCGTTAAGAGTGCTGTAGTTATAAGTAAGAGTAAGTTAAGTGATGATGTCGTTTCAGGTAAACTCACAAAAAGAAGCCACAAAATATTTACTTTATAACTCAATGGATATTGACCTAAAACAGTGTCGTTGATCAGTCTATTATTTGTTATATATATCGTTAGCAATATATAAGTAATTGCTGTAATTAAACTGAAAAATAGCACTTTAAATGATAACAATTTTTTTTGCATCAATACTACATATTGTAGTACATATTACTTAATTGAACTATAGTTTATTTGTGTATTGCTTTTGACCGCATTATCTTCCAAGATCTCAAGTGCAGTATTTTCTTTGCAGTAACTTATGCATTGGCTTCCTGCGGTACAAATTACATATGAATGGTCTGAATTACTTGTCTGGATAGCATAGAGTGGCGACTGCAGGAAGCTCAATGCTAGCGCCATAAATATAGCGGTGATACCTATATTTACAAAAGATAAACGCATTTTTGGCTGGTTACTTATGCCGACTAAGATTCGTATCCTCTCTTCCAGCGTGTTTTCACTTGCAAAGCTAACTACTGGCGTACCAGAGAATGTATTATGTTTAAGAAACTTTGCGAGAGCAGTACGAAGATGCTTTTTATTTTCTTCATTTTTAAGTACGGAACTGTCGGCTTTTGTTTCCTGAAGTAAGTAAAAATGTTTTTGGAAGTCTTTGAGTATGGGGATGAAGAATAAGAAGGAGCTGATTAGTTGTACCGTTAAAAGCTTTATCGGGTCATAATTTTTGAGGTGCGCGCTTTCGTGCACTAAAACGCATCGTAGTTCTTCAATATTAAGAGAATTAATAAGTGATGTGCTTATACATATCCGAGGAGAAAATAAGCCATAACACATAGAGATTATTTGATTACTTTCAATAATGTCAAGCTTGGATGGCGGCACAATATTTGAACATATTTTCAGAACTTCTGAAGAGACTTCAATTTTATTTTTTATAAGGTTATTTACGGCAGCTTTAGTTTTTATTATTTCTATAGCTGTTTTAATTACCCCACTCGCCATGAGCGCAATAAATATTCCACTAATTAAGAGTGGACCCGTATGAGGTAATGGAAGCGTTATAAGACTTTGCGTTTTCTGGCAAAGATAAATAGCATGATGAAATAATATTGGGATTAACTTGTTATACAATCCAAATATAATTGCGAGTGAGATTGAAATAATCAAAATGTAAAAATGTACCGTTCCTATTTTATGCATGTCATTCTTCTGGTTCTTCAAGCATTTTAATTAGTTTCTTTCGCTTTTCGATAGGTATCTTATCCACTTCATTAGCAAAGTGTGCTATGGCAGTATCTCCAAATTTCGAAACTACATTTTTAATAATCTCTCTTGCGGTCTTTGATAGAAATTGTCGCTTTGAATAAACGGGTGGATATAAGAAGGCTTTGGTATCTGAATTTTCTTGTTTTAATAAACCTTTCTCCACAAGCCTATTCATAATAGTCATAACCGTAGTATAGGCAATTTTTCGCCTTTTTTGAAGGATTATAACGACTTGCTTTACAGAAATTGCTGTTTTCTGTTGCCATATAATATTCATTACTTCAGATTCAAGTTCACCAAGAACATAGTTTACTTTTGCATTATTGACCATAGTTACTACAGATTGTAGTCTATATGTATTTAGTCGTCAAAGAGGTACATTCATTTTATGTTGAGAAATAAAAATCTGAGATCCTAGTTCATAAAGAAAGGAGGGGATTTCTCCCCTCCTTAGCTTAGCTATATCAACCCGTTTTTTGTAAATGAATAATACGATTGTGAAGAAAATACAATATGATCAATCAAATTTATCCCAATTATTGAACCTGCATCGATAAGACGTTTTGTTATCTCAATGTCTTCATCACTGGGCTCGCAGTCACCAGATGGATGATTATGAGCAATAATTATTTGTGATGAAGTCTCTAATATCGCTCGTTTAAATACTTCTCTTGGATGTATTAAGCATGAATTAACTATTCCTATAGAAACGACTTCTATACTTTTTATCTTTGATCTAGTGTTTAATAATACTGCTATAAAATGCTCTTTGTCTCGGTCTACTATATCTACCGTTATTAGCCATGATTGGAGTAACCCCGCTATATCCTCTGGTTGGGTTACTGGTGTTTTTTTATCGTATGAAATTTTCATAAATCTGTTATCCTTTTGTGTTATTTCGTAAGTGTTATAATCAGATTGAAGCTAACATCGTTTTAAACGTGTTTAGTTTCATCTTTTTAGCGTCTGGGATGCTTTGTCTTTGCGGATGAGCACTCAGATGCTTTTTTATTGGTGTATCTTCTTGCAATACATATAGGGCATTTCTAGCCCGACTCAAGGCCTCTAAACATATAGTTTTATATATATTTAATGGGTCTAAATCATTTGTATTATCTGACTTCAATAGTTTGTATTTGTTTTGAAGTAATACTTCGATTAGTTCCAGTTGTTCAGTTGTAAAGGTTACGAATATTCCCATTTGTTTTCACCTCCTTTCTGTATTTTTTGTGGTAGCAAAGCTTGCTTGCTACCAATACAAGAGGCGAAGCTATCAATGGGGGTGAATTATGCAAGGGCGGCGCGCGCAGGAACGAGCACGACGGCGAAGCGCACCCTTGCATAAGAGGGGGTTTACCCCCCTCTACTATTTAAATTGTGGATTTTATATTTACTTGGACCAGTCGACTAACCAGCCTCGCATAGTATTTATTTCTGCAGTTTGAGAATTGATAATATTGTCTGCTAGTTTTTTCATCTCTTCTCGTTGCGTGCCGTTTTTGAGCATGGACGCCATCATAACTGCCATTTGGTGATGAGGTATCATATCTTCTACAAATGCTTGATCAAAATCTTGAGCGTTTTCGAGTCGCTCTAGGTCCATTTCGCCTCCCATCATTCCCATATGCATTCCAGTTGAATTTCCCATCATGCCGTGCTGATTCATTACGTTGCTACCGGTAGGGAGGTCTCGCCCGAACCACTCTTTGTACCATTTTTTCATTTGATCTATTTCTGTTGTCTGTGCCGCGATTATGTTGTTTGCGAGCTCTTTCACTTCACTTCGCTTTGCTTTTGTCTGCGCTAATTTTGCCATAGTAATAGCATCCTCATGATGAGGGATCATCTGTTCGATAAAATGAGCATCAATTGTAGTAGCATTACTCTGGTTTACTTGTTGATTTGAAGTAGACTCTGGTCTAACTGAATTTGACACATTTACGTTCCGTAGGAATGTCCAGGTTAGAACTGTTCCTAAAACAATACCAATAACACCAAATAGTAAATTCTTTTGCATATGTCCTCCTTAAACAGTAATTAAATCTTTTTCAGCTCTATTAAGTAATACAGCATTAACCGCCACAATAATTGAAGATACGCTCATAAGTAGTGCCGCGATTTCTGGTCGTAATGAGATGCCAAATGATGGGTAGAGAACACCTGCTGCAATCGGTATTGCCAGTAAGTTATAAATAGAAGCCCAAAATAAATTTTGCTTCATCTTCGATACTGTTGCCTTGCTTAATCTGATTGCTCTCAGTACATCCGCGGGGTCTGATTTCATTAATACAACTTTTGCCGTTTCTATAGCTACATCAGTTCCAGCACCAATAGCAATTCCAATATCTGCCTGTGCAAGAGCAGGAGCATCATTTACACCATCTCCAACCATTGCTACAAACTTTCCTTCGCCTTGCAATTTCTTTACATAATTGGCTTTGTCTTCCGGCATAACATCTGCAAAAACTCTTTTTATTCCAAGCTTACTTGCAACTACTTGGGCTGTTTTTTCATTATCACCTGTGATCATTGCTGTTTCTATTCCTAGTTCATTTAATCTTTGAATCGCTTTTTGTGCATTCTCTTTAATGGGATCAGCTGCACCGATTACTGCCGAAACTTGCCCATTTACAGCCAATATCATTATTGTGTTTCCAGCGTCCAACAATTCATTTATTCTCTTTTGTAATGGTTCTATAGAAACATTATTCACTTTCATTAGTTTTGCTGTACCAACTAAAACTCGTTTACCATTTACAACTGCTTTTACCCCAAGACCTGAAAGATTTTCAAACTGCTCAACCTGACTAGGTAGTTCAATATTCCTCTTTTTCAACTCTTCGAGTACAGCGTTTGCTAAGGGATGTGACGATTTAGCTTCTGCAGCACCAACAAGTTGTAGTGCTTCGTCTTCCGATATCCCTATGGCAGTACTGGCAGTAATTTTTGGTTTACCTTCAGTAAGTGTTCCTGTTTTATCCAATACTACCGCTTCGATTTTTGAAACCTGTTCCAATGTAGTAGCATCCTTAATTAGAATATTATGTCTAGCACCTAGTCCAGTACCAACGGCAACAGCAGTAGGTGTAGCCAATCCTAGAGCGTCAGGACACGCAATTACAACTGCTGAGATGGCAAAGGTTAGAGCAAACAATAAAGGCTGTCCAAGAACGAAATACCATACTATAAACGTTATTAAACCGCTTCCAACTGCAACTATAACTAAGTAGCTAGCAAATCTATCTGCAATCTTTTGTCCTGGAGCTTTAGAGTTTTGTGCTGTTTCCACCAGTTTAGCAATTTGTGCGAGTGCTGTATCTTCTCCAACTTTTGTTGCCTTAAACTGAACTGATCCAGATTGATTAATTGACCCACCAATTACAGAATCTCCAACTGTTTTGGATACAGGAATTGATTCACCAGTAACTAAAGACTCATCAATTGCAGTTTCACCTTCAACGATCTCCCCATCTACGGGAACTTTGTCACCTGGCTTTAGTACTAAAATATCTCCAACACGTACCTTTGACGTAGGTACTAATTCTTCCTTCCCATTTGTAATCAACCTCGCTTGGGGAGGCACAAGATTAAATAATGCCTGTAAAGCATCTGTTGTACCTCTGCGTGACTTCATTTCCATCCAATGTCCAAATAAAACAAAGGTAATAAGCATTGCAGCAGCTTCATAAAATGTTTCATGACTTCCTAAGAGGGTGAGTAAGAAACTAAATCCATAGGCTGCTGTAATTCCAACTGCAATAAGCACAGACATCCCTAGCTTCTTATTCTTAAGCTCGTAGTATGAAGAATACAGAAATAACCAACCTCCAATAAAAAATACTGGTGTAGTCAGCAAAAAGAGTAACCACGTTTTAGGAATTGGTGAAGGTAAATTCCACCCTAAAATCATTTCACCCATTGAGTAAGCCAAAATAGGAACCGTAAGTATCAATGAAAAAAAGAATTTACTTCGAATATCCTCTTCCATCAGTTTAGCCATGTCTCGTCCAGTCTTACCCGTATGATCCATACCCATAGTCATGGTCATGCCCATTTTGAATTTCTCCCACCAAGACATCTCTTCGACTGGCTTCATCATATGGTGCTGCGAATGATCCTCTTGTTGCTCTTCAAGGTTCATATCGGTGTGGTGTTCATGACCTTCCATTTGCATTTCAACCAACGCCATCCCACATTTAGGACAACGACCTGGCTTTTCGGAGATTACATCTGAGTGCATTGGACATGTATACATTTTCATAGAAAGCCTTTCGTTTTGAATTATTTATTTCGCTTGTGAATACGGTACATTCCCCAAGAGTGCATCACGATCCCCAGAATCATAATAAATACGCTATAAGAGCTAAAATAGCCCGCAAATAATACTCCTAAAGCAAAGGCTATAAAACAGGCACCAAATATCGAACAATACCACTCGCTCGTAGTGGATTTAGTTATATTTACTTTCATATTACTCCTAACATTTTTAATAGTGCATAAATAACAAGAAATCCAAGTGCGATCCAGCAAAGCCGATACATAAAGTTCTTACCATTCATATTTATTTTGCCTTTCGAATTATTTCCATAATTTTCTGAAGGTTTTCTTTACCTGAATTACTTAATTTTTCAGCACATAATGACTTCTGTAAATAGTCCTGAATAAGCATCATATCTATTTCGTGTAGGGCTTGCTGGACGGCTTGAGACTGGTGAACTATATCTATACAATACTCGTCATTTTCGGCCATCTCAATAACTTTCTTTAAATGACCTTGCGATATTTTAAGTCTGTGAATGATTCGCTCATGAGCACTCATATTCTGTCTCATGAATCTATTGTATTGTTTTATTTATTAAGAAAGTATTAAGAAATGAAGAACACCGTATATCTTTAGAATTTTTTCTCTATATGAAATTGTGACTTAAGATAACAAAGCGTGCGTGAAAACAGAAATATCGCACAATATCCAACGACTGTAGTAATAATGGATGTAGCGGACCAATAGTCGGTCTCTTCAACAATACCCAGCAGATGAAATACATGGATCAGCTCATCGAGAAATAATCCTAGTCCTATCCCCAAAACTACTTTTGAATACTTTTTGGGTACAGCCAGAGATAAAAGCATTAAGATAACGCCGGTATATATGTGATGCCATCCATCCGTCATCTGACCTGTAAATTGTGCACTACTCCATACAAAAAATAAGACTATCCTTGTTACTGCTATTGTGAGGAAAGTGATCTTTTCCATAATTTGCCTGTGCTCAATTTATTTCAAGTGTAGCATAAAGAAAAGCACCCCCTATTTCTAGAAGGTGCTTTAAATCTATAGGTCTACTATTAATTTGCTGCCGACTGAACAGGTGTCGTTCCAATAACTTTTAGCGTATCCGAACTTGTGAAATGATAGTAATCCAACACTGTACCTGTTGGTTCAAGAATTCCAGCTACTTCGATTTCTGGTACACCGAAGAAGTTTTGAATTTTATCTCCAGTTTTTGAGAAAAGTTTTTCATCACGCATCATTTTAGCTTCCTCAGACCCAATGTAGACTTTGTTTTCTCCCAGTTCTTGAGAACCCTCTTTGACTTTTAGAGTACTCAAACCCTGTTGATCAATGGCGGTGAATGCTTTTGGCGCGCCACCAGCATTAATCATTTTGTTTTCTTTACCAGTAATGGCACCCATATAATTAGGTTGCACTATTTCTGCTGGTTTCATAGCTTCTTCCTTGAGAGACATTTCACTACTAAATCTACTGAATTGTACGAATAATGCTAAGAATAGAAATGTCATTACTGCAGGCGCCAACAAAGATGCCCAGTTTCTTTTACCTGGTCGGAATTGGCGTAGTAGGAGCGAATTTCCTACAACCGATACGGAACTGAGTGCCATTGCTAATCCTGCTAGTTCTGGACGTAATACTAGACCAATTGCCGTAAAAATTCTTGCAGCAATTGGAATCCCCATGACGTTGTAAAATAAAGCAAAGAACATGTTTTGTCGAATTTTACCCATTGTTTCTTTTGCTAAATCAAGAGCTACAACTATGTCTCGCAAGTCACTCTTAATAATGACGATTCCACCTGTTTCCATTGCTACGTCTGTTCCAGATCCCATTGCGATACCTAAGTTAGCTTGTGCAAGTGCTGGAGCATCATTAATTCCATCTCCAACCATTGCAACTTTCATTCCTTGATCT
The DNA here is from genome assembly GCA_964525495.1 of uncultured Gammaproteobacteria bacterium. GTDB lineage: Bacteria > Patescibacteriota > Microgenomatia > JALYQM01 > JALYQM01 > CAZGHS01. The sequence goes on along the minus strand of CAZGHS010000004.1, from coordinate 81,619 downwards.
TGTAGTTTTTTAACCTCTGAGGCTTTATGTTCTGGAAGTACTTCCGCCAAGACATTAGTTATACCAACTTGATTGGCAATTGCTTGCGCAGTTCTGGCGTTGTCTCCAGTTATCATGAAGACTTTAAGACCTCGAGATAATAAGCTCTGTACTGCTTCTTTTGATGTTTCCTTAACGGTATCGGCTACAGCAATAACTCCTAAAATTTCATTTGCTGTTGCCAATGTCATAGCAGTTTTACCTTCAGTTTCAAGACGAGTTAATTTTCGTTCGATTTTGCTGAGAGGTAAATTCAAGATATCGGTAATTAATCTTCTGTTTCCAAAATAATATTTCTGACCATTTATTACCCCTTCAACACCATGGCCTGGAATTGCTTTGAAGTTCTGTACTTCATCTAAATCGACACTTTCCTCTTCTGCGTATTTAAATATGCTTTCTGCTAATGGATGTTCTGACTGCTTTTCAAGAGAAGCAGAGATAGCTAAGAGCTCATCCTCATCGTGTGTACTAAAGCTAAAGATATCTGTAACTTCTGGTTTTCCTTTTGTAATTGTTCCAGTTTTATCAAAAACAATTGCATTAACCTTGCATGCAGCCTCAAGTGGTTCGCCACCTTTAATCAAAATTCCATTCTCTGCACCTTTACCCGTTCCTACCATTAAAGCAGTTGGAGTTGCCAATCCGAGGGCACAAGGACAAGCAATTACTATTACGGCTGTAAACGCCATTAAAGCGAACGAAAGAGTCGCACCAAAGACAAAATACCAAACTATGAAAGTAAGTATCGCTAGGCCTATAACCGCTGGCACAAAGTATGCAGAAATCTTGTCAGCAAATGCTTGAATAGGAGCTTTAGATCCTTGTGCTTCTTCAATAAGTCGGATAATTTGTGATAGTGTTGTTTCTGATCCAACCCTTGTTGCCACAAACTCAAAGCTACCATTCTTATTAATCGTTGATCCAATAACTGAATCACCCTCACGCTTTTCTACAGGAATACTTTCACCACTAATCATTGATTGATCAATTGATGAAGACCCTTTAATAATCTTTCCATCAACTGGGATTTTCTCGCCGGGTCGCACCAATATCACATCGCCATTTACCACTTCATCAATCGCCAACTCTGACATCACACCATTTTTAATTACGTGCGCAGTCTTAGCTTGTAACCCCATTAGTTTTTTAATTGACTCAGATGTTTTGCCTTTTGTCCGTACTTCCAACCATTTACCCAATAAAACGAAGGTTATTAAAAAGGCCGCTGTTTCAAAATACAGTTCAGGAATTTTTGTACCATTTAAACCAATTAATGATGCATTGTATTTGAAGTAGTTTAAAAAGCTAAACAAACTGTAGGCCCATGCCGTTGTCGTGCCAATTGCAATCAAGCTATCCATGTTAAAGGTTTTCATTCGTAGACTTGAATACATTCCTTTATAGAATCCTGCTCCTAACCAGAACTGCACTGGTATAGAGAGAACTAGGGATATGATTCCGACCCAAGGTAATAGTGCAACTCTTCCGGGTATATTTGTAAAGAAATCAAACAACATGAAATAGAGCATTGGAGCGCTTAAGACGAAGCTTATAATGAACTTAGTAAACAATCCCTTAACCTCTTGCTCTCTTTTCCTGGTTTCAAACTGTGGGTCTTTTTCATTTACTATTTCGGCGGTGTACCCTGCTTTTTTTACTGCACTGATCAAATTTTCAGTCGTTGCAAGACTATTATCGTAGTCAATAATAGCTTTTTCTGCTGAAAAGTTTACAGAAGCTTTTTGTACTCCATTTACTTTACTGATAGATTTTTCAATAAGTCCTGCACATGATGCGCAATGCATTCCGGAAAGAGAGAGTGAAACTCGTTGCTGCTTTCCCTCTTTCGATACAGTTCTGGTTGTGGCTAAAGTGCTGGTTATTTTATTTTCCAGCTTTCCTGATATTGTCTTTAGTTCGGTAAGAATCTCGTACAATACTGGACTAGAATTTTCCACTTTTGACTCTTCAGGTGCCGCATCGGCAGAAGGTAACACACGACTTTCGTATCCTGCTTGTCTGACTGCTTGAATTACCTGATCGTTTTGCGTCATTGGATTGGTAATTGTACAAGCGACAGTACCGTTGGAAGCACTGACCTGAATATTTTCTACACCCGAAAGTTCTTTCAGCTCTTCTGTGATAAGTGTCTCACAGGAGGAGCAGTGCATGCCTTCGACTGTTAATTGCAATGCTCGTGACATAGTTATTCTCCTTTATGCTGCAATACTATATTGCGTATCTTCTAATGCTTTTTCTACTTCATCTCTTGTTATTTCTCTGCTGGCTACCAATTCTAATTCTCCATTTTGTTCGAGCTTGTGGACTTGTGCGTCCGAAATAATGCTCAATTTTTTCTGAATTACTTTTTGACATGCAGCACAATGCATGCCAAGCAGAGTGAATTTTGAAGTTTTTGTATCTGACATAGTTAAGTCCTTTCGTTTAACTAACTTTTAATGTGCCATGAGGTAATCCCATCGCGCAGGTAATTGAATAATTTTTTGCTTTTGTAGGAGTGAACTCAAAGGTAAGTGTTTTACCACCTTTCAAGTATTTAGCTTGATCAGCGAGTCCGGGGATTAACATGGTGCTCATACAGCCAACCCCGTTTTCCTTTACATCCACTTCTAACCTGACTTTTTTTCCTGCTTGAGCTGATAGTGTTTTTGGTTGCATCCCCTCATTAAGCGTATACGTAGCTTTTATAACTTGAATATCATTACCGTTAGCCGTATCAATGACATTTTCGGCACCTTTTACTTCTCCTACCGCGTTTCCTACTGAAGAGATCCCAAGTAAATTAAATGCATTACTCATATTTACGAAGGCCAATGCAATGACTAAAACTCCGGCAAACTTAAAGAATTTTTGTGCGAACGCGCCTTTAATAAATGAAGTGAACGTCCCGATGCCGATAAGCCCAGGAGCCGTGCCTAGCGCAAATACTCCCATTATCAGTGCTCCTTGGATTGGGCTTCCTGTACTGATTGCGTACAATTGCATTGCTTGAGTAAATCCACAAGGTAAAAAGAAAGTTAACGCTCCGAGTGTAGCTGCACCTTTGTTGCTATATTCATTTTCTTTCTTTTGTGTAATGCCAAATACATTTGCAACCGCTTTTGGTAGTGTAAAATTAAATGAACTGAGACGAGGTGATACTCCTGTTAACTGAAGACCTAGCATAACCATAACTAGGGCAACAAAAATAGTAAGTATTCCAACTAGAGAACTTGATGGTTGTAAGAAGGAACCGGCCCAGCCTATTAAACCGCCTAGTATAAAATATGAAATAATTCTGCCTATATTAAACATTAAGTGAGGCTTAAACTTTTCAATTGGTTTTGCTTCTGGATGTTTTTGACTAAAGCGAGATGCGATACTTAATGTCAGGCCACCGATTAGTGCCATACAAGTTGAAATACCGGCTGTTAGTCCAATTATAAATACAACAGGAAGGCTTGATGCCGAGGTTTGATGTGCGTTTGCTAAATTGAATAAGCCAAAATAATTCATAGCAAAAAAACTAATTACTAAAATGGAAGTAGACCCTACTATTTGGGTCCAAACTTCAGGATCTTTGGTAAACCAAGTACGTTTCTCATTGGAACCTACTTCATACCCAGCATTTTGTACCGCTTTCTCAATAAGACTGTGGTCTACCTTGCCGTTAAAATGTATTTCAGCAATACCTTTGTGTGCATTAGCCGAAACCTTTCTGACTCCTGGCACTTTCTTCAGTTCATCATCAATAAGGATTTCGCACGATGTGCAGTGCATTCCACGAATGTGAATCGTTGTTTTATTCATAAATCTCCTTTTTTGTTTTTTGTATGACTTTCATCGTTTTTGTGATCCATTCCGTGCCCCATGAATAACATCATGAGTGGACAGATGAGTATTACTAAATAAGGTAGTACCGAACTTATTGATCCAGAGTTAAAGAGTTGAATGCCGACGACTCCTATTCCGATTCCTAAGGTAAGTAAACACACTGTTTTAACCATATGGCCTCCTGTTAGTTAATATGAGGCAATAATAGCTTTTTATGAATTAAGAAATTATTAAGATGGGATTAATAAATCTTAATATTGAACGTGTTTTAAAAAGTGGAAAAAGAAAAACTGCTTGAAAAATTGACGATTATTGTTATTCGCTTGTTTTCTTTAATAAAGGTAACTGGATTGTGAAGGTTGAACCCTTGTCTTCATTACTTTTTACTGAAATAGTACCTTTGTGCGCATGAATAATCGATTGAGCAATCGCTAAACCTAAGCCAGACCCTTTAATTTTCTTTGTTTTCGAGCTTCTATAGAAGCGATCAAAAACATGTGCTATTTCATCTTTAGGAATACCGATACCAGTGTCATTGATAGTGATGATTATCTGGTCATCTTTGCGTTTAACTGAAACTGTAACTTTTCCGTCTTTAGGTGTGTATTTGATTGCATTTTCGATTAAGTTTATTAAAGCTGTTGCCATTCTGTCTTTATAGCCCATTATATATAGCATGTGCTCTAAGTTATCCTGTAGTTTGACTCCTCTTGACTCTGCGACTTTACTTAACGCTTCGAGTAGTTCAGCACACAAATCGGATATACAAAATTTAGTAGGCTGTTCATTTACCAGAATATTGGATCTGGCTAGCTCTAGTACTTTATTTAAGGTATTTGATATTTTGTCTATTTCTGCAAGACCACCGTTAAGTGCTTCTTTATAATCATTTGTTGTTCGTTCTTTTTGTAAGGTAATTTCAAAATCACTGCGCAATGTAGTGAGTGGTGTTTTGAATTCGTGCGCCATATCGGCAATGAACTGTTTCTCGCGATCAAAACCGTCCTCTACGCGTTCTAATAAATCGTTAAATGACTTTGATAATTCTCCGATTTCATCCTCGGAATTAACTGGTAATCGCTGTTCTAAATTTTGGGTTGTTATGGTTTTTATTCTCTCAGAAAGATTAGATATAGATTTCGTAATTCTATAAATAAGTATGTATCCGAATATTGCGAGTAGAACAAATAGAATTAGGAAGCCATGCGTACTGTGAGCTATATTATAAATATGGACACCAACATAGAAGAAAACAGCCAGTAAAAGCGTGCTGACTAAATACCAAAGAAAAAGTTTTGTTCGTAGAGATTTTATTTTAAATATCATAACTGCTCGCTTATTTTGTATCCTACCCCGTGGATAGTATGAATCAGTTTCTTTTCTCCTGCCAAGTCTATCTTTTTTCGCAGAGTAGTTAAGAATACATCAACAACATTTGACATGCTATCAAAATTGTAGTCCCAAACATGTTCAGTAATTTGTGTCCGAGTAACGACTTCCTCTGTATGCCGGAGCATGTATTCTAGGACGGCAAATTCTTTTGGAGTCAATTTAATTTCTTTGTCGTCTCGCAAAACTTGATGTTTTGTAGGATCAAGCTTTAGGTTATCAATTTGGAATACATTCTGCGATTGGTTGTGACTGCGGCGTAATAGTGCTTGAAGTCTCACTTTTAGTTCTGCGAATGCAAATGGTTTAGTTAAATAATCGTCTGCTCCAGCTTCTAAGCCAATTATTTTATCTTCAAGTTGAGTTTTGGCGGTAAGCATTAAAGTTGGTATGTTTTTACCATGTTCTCTCAATGCTTTTATTACTTGAACTCCATCTTTTTTTGGTAGCATAACATCCAATACCATTAAATCATATGGTTCGTTCTGTGCTAAATATAGGCCTTCTTCACCATCGAAAGCTTGATCGACTGCGTAACCTTCTTCTACAAGACCTTTTTTTAATACTTCGGAGAGTCTATGTTCGTCTTCAACTAATAATATTCTCATAACAACCATATTATACTCTATAAGATTAAGTTTTTATTAAGATTGTAGCTCTGCGCATTGATGGTTATTGCATATCTGAATTCAATTTGATATAAACTTTGAACCTATTGATCCTGCTGCCCTTATAAATGGCGGCTTTTTTTATGCCGAGAAAGAGAAATATGAAAAAGATTCTTGTCTATGCACTCTTTACTCTTACCTTCTTGATTTTGGCAACGCCTGCATTTGCACAATCTGCCGAAGTTGGTAAGGTTCAGAACTTCATTCAAAATATTATCCAGATACTCGTTACGCTTTCTGGTCTCGTTGCGGCTGGCTTTATTGTCTGGGGAGGTTTTGGATATATAACAAGTTCTGGTAATCCAGAAAACTTAGAACGATCAAAGAGAACTATCCTCTACTCGGCTGTAGGATTAGCTATAACACTTGGGGCGTACGTTATTAGCACTATTGTGTCTCAGCTTGCAACCAGTTCGTTTGGTGCAACTCCATAGAAAGTTTTATGAGGTTTTTTGCGGCCTTTATTACGTGTGTGTGTATTTGTTTATCTAGTGCATCACCTGTAGTGGCCGCAAGTAATACTGAAGTTGCAGCATTTACTAGTCAAACACTTACGGTATTAACAATTCTTGCTTCTCTTATTTCTGTTATTTTTCTTATTAAAGGTGGCTATACCTATATTACCTCGACTGGAAAGCCAGACGCACTTGATGATGCAAAAAAGACTATTCGAAATGCATTGATTGGACTTCTTTTTGTTATTGGAGCAGGGATCTTTTCATCGCTCCTTTCTCAAGCGTTTACAACACCTCATGCTGGTACAAGTACTGATCAGTTCAGCTTAGCGCCTGTCGAAACGCCACAGCCTTCAGAGGGACTGACACGAGTATTACTTGACGCAGTAGTTGGATTTCTACAGGCGATTATTCAAAGCGCTACCAAGCCCATTACTGATGGGATCGTTAGTTTTCTTACAACGGCTCCTTCTGTTGCCAATAATTCAGTCATTTTTAATTTCTGGCTAACAATGGTCGGCATTACTGATGCGTTGTTTGCTTTAATCATTGCTTTGATTGGATTTCACTTTATGAGTGCAAGCACTCTAGGATTTGAAGAGATTGAATTAAAACATCTCTTGCCGCGAATTGCAGCAGCTTTTTTAGGCGCTAATGTATCTATTTTTCTTGTTGATTGGATAATTAGTATCTGTAATGTTCTTGTCCAAGCAGTTTTGCATTCAACCGGAGGAATTAATAGCGCGTGGATTATTAATGCATTTGATCCGAAAACTATTTCTGTTGAAACCACGAGTATTATTACGCTTATTTTTATGTTGATGTTTATTATTCTTGCTGTCGTATTGCTGCTTTTTTATATTATGCGTTTAATTATCATCTCTCTTGGCGCAGTCCTTTCCCCCATCATTTTTCTTTTATGGATAGTTCCGAAATTCTCTGACTTTGCCGAGATCTCTATGAAAACATATATCGTAAATATTTTTACTGTTTTTGTTCATGTTGTGATTATTCA